>NZ_RQVF01000002.1:0-394883 GCF_003992235.1 Veillonella sp. 3913
TGATCATTGCCTTGGTGGGCCGTTACCCCTCCAACTAGCTAATCAGACGCAATCCCCTCCTTCAGCGATAGCTTATACATAGAGGCCACCTTTCATTCACAAGCGATGCCGCCTGTGAATCGTACGCGGTATTAGCAACGGTTTCCCGTTGTTATCCCCCTCTGAAGGGCAGGTTGATTACGCGTTACTCACCCGTTCGCCACTAACTTCAAGAGAGCAAGCTCTCTGTCTGTCCGTTCGACTTGCATGTGTTAAGCACGCCGCCAGCGTTCGTCCTGAGCCAGGATCAAACTCTCCAAGATATCTTGAAGCTATTTGATAGCTCATTTATTTTCGTTGTTGCCAATTACTTGGCTAGAATTTTTTTGGTTGGTTTCAACTATGTGAAACCCGCACTCTGGCTTATGTTTACTTCTTTCGAAGTAATTACCTTTTATTGTTCAGTTTTCAAAGATCAACTTCGCCTTTACAACACTGTGTTGTGGCGACTAGATTATAATAACAGATTCACAATATCGTGTCAACAGTTATTTTTAATCTTTTTTAATTTTCTTAGTTACTAAGCCGTAAGAAAATTAAAAGTGCTTGTGTCTCAAGCACTAAAAGTATTATATGCTATTTACCAATAATTTGCAACCCTACTTTTTACTATTTTTCATATATGTTTTCTATAGAACTCACCCTATATAATCTAGCCCTACTTAAAACAACTAAATTAAGTATATCTAAGCTAAAGCATAATGTACACCTCCTGCTTCTAATTATAATCGGATTTATAACACCATGTGCCAGCAATACTTATGTTTCTTCTGAGTAACGTAGTTATACATAGAATAGTTTGTGGAGTTCCTTACTACTTAAATTCCCCAAACATCATAAGATCTCAGCATCTCCCACCCTAGAATGCAGTTATGTGTAGAACGCCTTGTGGCAGTGTTATTAACTTAATCATACAAATGTAAGAAGAGCACGGTAAGCCTCCAAATAACCACTCACAAACCTTTCCTAGAGGAACGCAGTTATGTGTAGTAGCTTTGTGGCGTTTTTACTATCTAAATTACACATATACAAGAAGAGCACGGTGTGCTCCGAACAAACATTATGTAATACCGTTTGTGAGGAGTATACCGTGCTCTTCAATTTATCTTATTAAGTTTAATTAGCCACAGGCTACATAGCATTACAAATGACGATACATTATGAAATACCGTTTCTGAGAAGGTGTATTGCGGTCTTTTCTTTCATTACATCGCAAAAACGCCATAAGGCAGAATAGCATTACAAGTGAAACCCTTGAGCTTTTGCAATTTCCACCAAGGCACTGCGCTTCTCATCCTTCATTTGTAATCGCCCCACTACTTGGTCTGTAAATTTAGGCAAAGGATAATTAGGACTACGAAGATCATAGTATTGATTCATTTCTTCATCATAATCTTCTAATAGCTCATGATAATTATCAAACGTACTATATTCATCATCAAATACATTTGCTTCTCTTGGCATGCGTGGTTTCAATGCTGGTTTTTGGTCCGCCATACCCAGTCCAAGTCCTACTACAGGGAATGTTAATTCAGGTAGGTTCAAAATTTCAATCATTTTTTCTGCATCGTTTAAGATACTTCCCAAATATACTGTACCATATCCTGCCAGCTCTGCTGCAGTCACCATATTTTGTGCCGCTAAACAGGCATCTGTCCACCCTTGGAAGAATCGATCTGCATCATTTGCTGTATCAAGATCCAGTCCTTTTTCTTTCATAATTTGTGCATTTCGATATGCATCCACCACAAATACAAACAATTCAGGCATACCTTTCACATACTCTTGTTTGCATACCGCTGCAATGGCTTCTTTAATTTCTGGCTTTACAATACGGATGATACTGAATGTTTGCATCCCCATGCTTGTGGCTGTCCGTTTCGCTACATCTAACAAAATACTTAAATGTTGCGGAGATACTCTCATCGGTTTATATTGTCGAATACTTTTATGATCTAACATAATATCAATAGGGTTCATAGTTTTACTCCTAACCTTCATCATACTTTCACATAGTTTATGTAGTATAATAACAAATACTAGATGTACTGTATATATACCATTGTAGGGTACTTATTTTTTCTTTGTCAACAGGTACATCATATAGAAAGGACGATTTTATGAAACATTCATTTTTTTTGAAAGCTTTCACTATCGGTGCATTTATGGCATCTGCTACCTTGGGAGCTATGGCAGCAGATATGGCACCAGGAGAAATTTCTGTCACAGGCCAAGCTATTCGACAAGTAGCACCCTCCTATGCATTACTCAATTTAGGAGTATCCAACAAAAACACCTCTGTACAGGCTGCCAAAGCACAAAATGATGCTGTTATGTCTAAACTCATCTCTTCTTTACAACATGTAGGAGTTTCTAAAAATAACATACAAACTTCTAACATTACCATCAATCCTAATTACGATTACATTGATGGGAACTCAAAATTAAATGGTTATAATGTAAACAACACTGTTGTTGTAAGGGTGTATGACACATCATCTATTGGAAAAGCCATCGACGCAGCTATTGCTAGTGGCGCTTCTGATATTAATTCCCTTACCTTCCAAACCGATGTATCCCAGGAGATAGAAGATCAATTATCTACATCTGCCATTAGTGATGCACGCCACCAAGCGGAAGTGATTGCAAAATCTCTTGGTCGCGAACTAGGTCCTGTTAAATCCGCAAGCTTAGGAACTACACGCACACAGACTATGGAGGTAAACCCTAGATATGCTATGCTTGCAGTAAAATCTATGGATTTATCTAGCTCTACACCTATAGAGAAGGGAGATATGTCCGCCAACAAAACAGCAAATGTAGTATTCTATCTGCAATAGAATCTATATCTCTTGATACAACTATCTGATTGCCAAAATATATGCATTCACATACACATCTAATGATGCATGTTATACATATTACTTACTATATAAATATCACCCCTACGAGAAACGTCATCCTGTGTATGGCGTTTCTTCATTTTTCTAAAAAAAGCCGTAGCGAAAACAATCCTCAGTCGCTACGGCTTTTTCTTATTTTTTCTTAGGCACAACTTTAAAGCTATCATGCATTTGCTTTTTCATATCATCTGATAATGGACACGGCCATTCATTGATATCATTATGCTTCTTTAATTTTTTTAAATCCTCAGGACTTAATTTTTGCTTTTCTGCATCGTCAAATGTAATCATGATTCCATCACCTCTACTCGGAATACTAGAAAAGGAAAGACCAATTTCTTTCTAATTGTATTATATGATGAAAAGCACCTTCTTGTGAAGATGCTTTTCATATGTATACACAATACTTATATCATCAAAAATCCACTAGGATCCATGTATCAGATTCACGCAAAGTGCCTCCATACTATCCTATTTATTTTAGTGATTATGCACGATCTTTAATTTCTTGTTGGATATTTGCCAAGAATTCTTCCCAAGGAATCGCACCTTGTTCGCCTACGCCACGTTTACGAACAGCTACTTTTCCTTCTTCCACTTCTTTGTCACCTACCACAAGCATGTAGGATACTTTTTCCATTTGTGCTTGACGGATTTTGTAACCAATTTTTTCACTACGATCATCTAGTTCCACACGCACATAGGCATCTTTAAATGCTTTACGTAATTTTTCAGCATATTCTACATGTTTTTCACTGATCGGAAGGATTTTCACTTGTACTGGTGCCATCCAAGTTGGGAATGCCCCTGCAAAGTGTTCAATCAAGATACCAATGAAACGTTCCATAGAACCAAAGCATGCACGGTGAATCATGATTGGACGATGTTTTTGACCATCTTCTGCGATATATTCCAAGTTAAAACGTTCTGGCAAGTTCATATCCAATTGGATAGTACCACATTGCCATGTACGGCCGATAGAATCGCGAATATGGAAATCTAGTTTAGGACCATAGAACGCGCCATCACCTTCGTTGATACGATATGGAATACCTTTTGCTTCGATAGCTTCACGCAATGCTTCTGTTGCTAATTCCCAGATTGCATCGTCGCCAATAGCGCCTTCTGGTTTTGTACTTAACTCTACATGATAGGACAAGCCAAATTGAGAGTAGATACGACCGAATAAGTCGATAACGCTCATTAACTCTTCTTTAATTTGAGATGGAGTCATGAATACATGGGCATCATCTTGTGTAAAGCTACGTACACGGAATAAACCATGTAAAGCACCACTCAATTCATGGCGATGTACTAAACCAAGTTCTGCCATACGAATCGGCAAATCACGATAGGAATGCATATCGTTTGCATACACCAAGATACCGCCTGGGCAGTTCATTGGTTTTATGGCATATTCTGCTCCGTCGATTTGTGTTGTGTACATATTTTCACGGTAATGGAACCAGTGACCAGATGTTTCCCACAAATGTTGGCTTAAGATGATTGGAGTACGAACCTCTTCATAATCATAGTCATGATGTACTTCACGCCAGAAATCTTCTAAGGCATTTCGTACTGCCATACCTTTTGGCAAGAAGAATGGGAATCCTGGTCCTTCTTCTTTGATAACGAACAAGCCAAGCTCTTTACCTAATTTACGATGATCACGACGAGCTGCTTCTTCTAATAAGTGTAAGTATTCTTCTAGTTCTTCTTTCTTTTCAAAGGCAGTACCATAGATACGTTGCAACATTTTATTTTTTTCATCGCCACGCCAGTATGCACCTGCAATACTTTGTAATTTAAAAGCTTTTACTTTACCAGTACTTGCCAAGTGTGGACCTGCGCAAAGGTCAGTAAACTCACCTTGTTTATACGCAGAAATCACTGCATCAGCAGGCAAATCATTGATTAACTCTACTTTATAATTTTCCTGTTTAGCTGCGAAGAAATCTAGTGCTTCTTGACGTTCCATCAATACTTTTTCGATAGGCAAGTTTTCTTTTACAATACGGCTCATTTCCGCTTCGATTTTCGGTAAATCTTCTGGCACTAATTTATGTTCCATATCGATGTCATAGTAGAAACCGTTCTCGATAGCTGGTCCAATGGCCAATTGCGCATCAGGCCACAAACGTTTTACTGCTTGCGCCATCACATGAGATGCTGTATGACGGAATGCATGTTTACCACCATCTTCTGCAAATGTTAAAAAGCTTACCTTAGAACCATCCACCAATACTTCACGAAGGTCTGTTAATTCTCCATTTACATCAGCGGCTAATACTTTTTTTGCTAAGCTGTTTGATAGTTGTTTTACTGCTTCACCCAATGTAGTTCCAGCTGCAAAAGCTTTAGAACTTCCATCAGGTAAAATGATATTTACTTCACTCATAGGTTACCTCCCTAGGTCTAATACTACTATGCCATTGGGGATGGCAATACTTTTTTACCAACAAAAAAAGACCTTCTCCCACACAAGGGACGAAGATCTTCGCGGTTCCACCCTAGTTAGTCCCTATTGATAGGACTCACTCTTACGGACGATAACGGGTCCACACGGATTTGATTACAAGCTAAGCCTTCACCAAACCAGTTTGAAGGTGGTAACGTCTAAGTCTACACTAGATACTCACAGCCAAGGTATCTTTCTCTGAAAGTATAGATGGTTAGGGTCATGTCCTTCGCATCACTGTTCTATATGTATAATACAAATATAGTAACTCCAAACTATATATCTGTCAAGCGATTTTTTTCGATGTAATTAATTCCCTATAAAAAAGTACTACTCTCTGCACCCTGTCCGAGAACTGGCCATTGAGTAGTACTATGTATATGCTCTTAAGACTTGAACAATAGAATCAACTTTTATCCCATGTCTCTTTAGCCGTTTCTAACAAACCTTTGAGCCGGGCTAATCCTTTTCTTCGCAATCGATGAATATAACTATGACTGCACTCCATTGTGTCTGCAATAGATGCTACACTGTGATCTTTGTAATACACTTCTTCCACTACATGTTGCTCCGCTAAAGGCAACTGTTTCATGGCAGAGGTTACCATATCCCCATACATGCGTTCCTCGCAAACAATTTCTGTAGAAGGTCCCTCCGCAGGCAGTTGTTCCCACCAAGTTTCTCCATCTTCTGATTCAGTTTGTAACACAATGCCTTCCTTACCTTCTTTGCGAAGATAGTCTAATATGCGTCCACGAATACGATGCACTGCATAGAGGGAAAAAGCTACTCCTTTTTGGGAGTCATAGCGCTCTACTGCCTCAATTAGGCCAATCGTGCCCTCTTGAATACAATCCATCATATCTATCTTAGAGGATTGATATACATTGGCTTCTTTCAATACTAATGGTTGGTAATGCTCTATGATCGTCATGCGAGCCTGCATATCTTCATGTTCTTCATAGGATTTCCAAAGCTGTTGTTCTTCTTCCCATGACAATAATTCAATTTTATCCACACTGGCAATATAATCATTAAGCATACCTTCACCTCCTTTAGAATCGATAGCGCCACTGCGCCCCTAAATAGCGTTTATTTTCATTATTAAACCATCCTGTAGCACTGACATTACGATTGATATCATACTGAAAACCATATGATACATGATCGTTTTTTAGCCCTCTAGTTAAGGTAATCATCAAATCTGGCACTACATATTTACCTATGGTCACATTAAAGTTATTTTTCTCTTGGAAATCACGAGAGTCTTTTCCATCCAAAGAGCCTGTAGTAATATTTACCAAATCTAAGCCCAATGTATCTTGCAATACATCTTCAATATACCCAAAAGCCAAGGACTGTAAACTAGAGGTAAGCAATGCATTCGCATCATCTGATGTAACACCGCTGGCATTACCTACATTACGTCCAAAAGTCAACAAAGAAATAATTTGACGTTCCGATAAATTAGGTTCCGAAGTCAGCTTTAATCTCATCTGTGTAGCAGGGCCTTCTGCTTGCAAGGATACACGATAGTTCTTTACATTCGCCATACTTCGTACATTCAGCTCAGGAATCACACTACCTGTGACAAACTTGGCTTGCCCTTCAGTAATTTTAAAACGATTTTTCAAATATTTTACATGCCCTTTATTCACAGATAGCTTACCACTTGCCTTTGGTTCTCCTAAGGTACCTTCAAATTTTACCTGCCCTTGTAAGTACATATCATAAAGCAATGGATTATATAATCTCACATTGTTTTTAGCATTGATAGTTACATCTAGCCCCAATGGAATCGATGTCTCTGAACTACTAAAGGATAAAGGTATAGATCCTACCACATCATGAAGGTTGATGACGCCTACTAAGGTTGGCAAATCATTTCTATTGATCATATACAATTCGCCTTCCAATGGGCCGGTATAGAATTCATGACCAATTTCTATACCTTTCATTTGTAATGCACCATCATAAGAAGTAATTCGAGAACCTGTCCATCCTATATTTCCAGATACGCCAGCATTACCTTTCCCCATGGTAGTACTTCCTGTAATATCAACATGATTACCACGGAATAATAGCTGCCCCTTTAACTGCGTCAATGGTTTCTTTAAGGATTTAAGCTGCATAGATCCATTCGCTAATTCGATCGTACCATTAGCTAATACATTCGCAGAGTTTCCTGTTACATGAACAATACCACGAATAGCCCCTTCTCCAGACTGTACCTCTTTAAACATCAACGGAAGTACTGACAAGTTCGCTTCATTCATATCCACATAAACATCAAATTGCTTACTCGCATCATCAGACACATATTCATTGGTTACCAATGCACTCAAAGGTAATTTACCACGCACTTTAATAGAAGAATCCGCTTTCTTGATCATCCCTTGTTGGATCGATACCACTTGGTCTTCCATATTACCTAAGATGCTTAACTGATCCAAGCTTATACCATTGATGACGGCTTGTTCTATTTCACTAGAAAACTCTACCTTTGGAGATTTCGTAGGACCCTGTACATTAATAATAAAGTTCCAGTTTCCTTGTCCATTGACATCTGATGTTACTATAGGCAAGATAGTTCCCACAGGCACTTTTGATGCTACTAACTGAATATCTGTAACCCCATCTAAATCAGCTTTACCTTTACCAGCAATAAGCCCTTCTTTAATAGGTAAATTAAACGTACGGATATCAATGGTACGTCCACCATAGCCCACATCCAGTGTAGCAGTTCCCACTACTTCATCACGAATAGTTGTATTTTCGAGAGATCCTTTTACATCTAACCTTGGGCTGTCACTAGTACCACCTAAATCAATGGTCGCCTGCAACTTGCCATTTACATCTGGTACATTTGCATTACTTAATGCTAATAACTGTTGCAATTCTCCATCTCGTACACGAACATAACCAAATAAGCGTTTCGATTCATCCAGTTGAACTCCACCTTTTACTTCATATTGACTAGTGCCGCTGCCCGTGAAAGTCAGTCCTTGTAGATGTACCACTTTCGGCGTAATGTACACAGCACCCGATATATCATGCAATGTAGTATCCTTCACCTGCATAACATCTGACTGTACCACGCCCTCAAAGATAGGTGCATCCACAGTTCCACCTAGATGTCCTTCTGCGCCTACATAGCCAACCATGTTGAGACCCGCATCCCGAATAAAGGGTTCAATCGGCACCGCATCACCTACAAAATTAATATCTAACTGTTTGTTTTGTATATCCCCATCTACCACAATAGAGGAACCATAGGTAGTAATGTCCAACCTTGGTAAATGTAAGTGCCCATCCTTATATGCATAATATCCTTCAATAGATTCAAACAGTTTTCCATATATAGAACCATCCCAGGCTTTCACATATCCATTTACTTTAGGACGCTGTAAGGTACCTTCTATATGTACATCTGTGTGAATCCATCCCGTCATAGGAATATCTGTAAAGTTTGGCAATATGTCTTCAATACGTACATCCTTCGCAGAGCCTTTGATATCCACATCTTGGTCTCCATCTAAATTGATAGTTCCTCGCACATCATAGATGCTTTTTTTATATTCTAAATCACCGTCAAGGATATGCAGTTTTTTATCCTCTATATTTGCTTTCACAAACATACGGTCAAACTGTGTTACCCCATAAGAAAGTGCATCTCCCGCAATAGTAACAGTCCCTGTAGGGTTCTCTAAGGATCCCTGCAAGTTTGCTTCCATGGATACAGTGCCTCCCAAAGGTTTAGGTGACCATCCATTAAATTGTTCTAGTCCGATATGAGTACCGTATAGGCTAAGTCCAAATGTTCCATTTCCTAAGCGACCACTACCGGTGAATGTCCCCCTACTCCAGTTACCATTCATATAAGGTACTACTAGTTGTGTACCATCCCAAGATACACTAGCATCCAAAGTATCCACTAAAATAGATTGATACCCAATTTGACGTCCCCTTACAGAGCCCACTACATTTGAAATAGCACCTCCCTGTCCTTCCACAGTCAAATCACCGCTGACAGATCCCTGCACAGAGGATTGTCCTCCAAGAGGTAGCCCATATAAAGACACATTTTGTAAGTTTAGCTGTGCCAAGAAATCTTTTGTATCTATATGATACGAGCCAGTACCTTTCACGGTTCCACCTTGCATATTCAGTTCCGCATCCCTCACATGGATGACTTGGTCACCATAGGAAAGGTGTCCTTTCCCACGGTTTACTGTCATCCCTTCATAGGTGATATCTCGTACCTCTACATCTGCACTGGCTTTTACATTAGACACGGGACCTGTTACCAGTGCATCTGCTGTAATATATCCTGTCATTGGCAGTTGAGAAGCAAGATTCCATTCTTTCAATCCTACCGACAATTGCAAGGTAGGGTCTTCATCAAAAATATGATGTATGGTGCCATTCACACGAAGATACTCGTCATTCACATTCGTTTCTATTCCGTCTAAGAATAGAACATCTCCATGGATTTGAAGGCTTCCTTTCCCAGATGTCAATCGATGATCTTGGATGGTCGTCCCTACGTTTTGGAAGGAAAGTCCTCCTTCACCATACCAGAAGCCACCACGTTGTGTTACTGTCAACGCAACATCTGTCAGATCACCCGTCATAGAGCTTACTGCACTTGGCAGAGAAATGCGACTTACTATAGGAGCTATATCTAAATGTGGGGTTTCCACATAAAATGATCGATCACCGCTGCCATCCAGCGCCCATTGTATCTTGGAGTGAATTTGATCCTTTCCAATATGAGCATCAACGACTCCCTCCAGCATATGACCACCATCACCCAAGACAGTACCATTCACATCTGATAGCAATAAAGGCGTTGCCTGTGGCAAAAATAGTGAAATCGTTCCATTTTCTACACGTAGCAATCCACTAAATTGACTAGGTTCTTCTGAGTCCCGTTCTTTTACCAACTGCAGTATATTCCATTGTCCAGTTTCATCTTGTACTACATTCACATGAGGTGAGGAGACAGTAATCGTTCCCACCAAAGCATCTGGTGATATCTGTCCAAAAGGATATTGCAATACCTTTAACCATTGTATAGACACGGTCAAAGCGTCCGCAGTAAGTACAGATTGCCCCTTAGCATCTTCTACACTGAGATCTTTCATTTGAACAGAACCATCCCAACCAATGTGAAATGATGAATAGGAAACAGTTCCATTCAGTGCTGTATGTAATTGTTCTTGCACATAAGGTCCTACATAAGTTTCACTCAATGGTTGTAAGCCGAATCCAACGCCTGCTACACATCCACTTAGTACAATACCTAGTAGCCAGTGTTTCCCCTTCATAATTTACCTCATATTAGTAAGATGACTATCCCTGATTTACGATATTTACCCCAGTACCCACAGCAGAGTCAACCGGAATACCCATCGCTTTTTCTAAAGTAGCAATACTTAAATTGTAGTTATATAGTGCATCTACATAATTATTACGTGCCGTTGCTAAGGAAGTTTCTGCGTCTAATACATCCACATTTGTACCCACTCCAGAACGATATCGTAGTGTCTTAATACGGAAATCTTCCTGTCCTGCTTCTACTGCTGCATGAGTGCTTTGAATTTTTTGCTCTGCCGCTTTTAAATTTAAGTATCCTTCTTGGATTTGCAGTTGTACAGTTTCAATAGTTTGAGCATAGGCTTCTTTCGCTTTTTCTAACTTTGCTTTAGCAGCACTTACATTAGCTTTTGATTGGCCCCCATCCCATACATTCCAAGATAAGGTAGCGCCTACGGACCAGTCTTTGCTATCGTTACCAGCCCAATGTGCACCATTCATGCGTCGGCTAGCATTGGCTTTCACCACTGGAATATCAGAAGCATCTGCAAGGCCTACATTTTCTTCGGCTGCTTTCACTGCCATTGCCGCTTGTACAATGGCACCACGATGTGCTACTCCATAAGATTTTGCAGATTCCAATGAAATACCATATGGTGCATAGCTTAATTCTTTGTCTGCTGTTACGATTGGTGTAGATACAGGCAATCCTACATGATTATTGAACTTTGCCTCTGCTAAATTAGCAGCGTTTTTCGCTTCTACTAAAGCAGTTTTTGCATTCGCTAATCGTGTATTCGTAGCCAGTACATCAGATTTAGATACAATACCTACTTGATATTGTAAGTTAGCATTTTTTAAATGTTCTTCGTAATCACGGACTGTTTGTTCTGCTACATTTACCTTATTACGAGACATGATAAGGGACAAATAATTAGTTGCTGCCGTTAATTTAGCTGTTTGTGCGGCTTCCGTTAATGCTGCGCCACTGCCATCACGACTATATTTAGCTGCTTCAATTTGTGCATCCAAAGCACGATTAAATACAGATACTCCCACACCTAATTGATGCGAAAAGGCATTTCCAGTTTTACTAACACCGTTCACTTCATTTCCTGTATGGTTAGCGCTATAATTATACGTCACTACTGGATTCCTACCGCTAGTCGCAACTCCTACTTGTGCTATTGCCGCTTCATAATCCCATTGAGATTGATGTAAGGTTCTATTATTTTGCAATGCTAATGCAATGGATTGTGGCAATGTAATAGACACAGATTGACTGTTTGTCTGTGCTTGGTTTTTATATGCCTTTGTCATCATTGCTGCTTGCGCAGTTGCTTTTTCTTGAAAATGTACTAATTTTACTGTATCTGTTTGCGGTGCCGCTGCTCCTACTGTACATGCATAGGCTGCTAACATCGCTGCTACTGTCATTATTTTTGTATTCATTGGGTCCTCCTAAAATGTCTTTCTTAGCCCAAAATAATTCACACGGTTATGGTCATGTCCATACCAAGTCCATTGACCGACCGCATAGGTATCTTTCCATAATTGAATATCGGAACGAATCCGATAAGAACTATGTCTCAAGTCAAACAAAGCTGCTGATAAAGAAAAGGGTGTACCAAAATCAATATCAGCTCCGACGCCTAATTTTCCATCAAACAAACCTCCTCGTAACTGTACTTTATCTAGGACTTGCTTTCCATACGTCACATCTAAATTCGATCCATTTCCTACATTAGATAGTCCTAAGGTATATACTGAATCTTTCGTCATAAGGCGCACATCGGCATCAGTACGAACTTTTTTATCTTCTGGATTATACAGTACCTCTGCTCCTATTTGCGTCTTAAAATCCGACTTTTTTCCATCCGAACCTGCTTTCACATCTCCTCCTGTGAGACGATTTAGCTTCGTAGATAACTGTGCCGTATTATGTAAGGTTTCCTTAATATCTGCCGCACTTTTAGGGTCTGTTACAACGCCTTCCATAGCGCCTGCCATTTTTGAAATACTATCTGTAGTAGTTTTCAAATTATTCACAATTTGACGCATTTCTGTTCCTGCTTGACCATCTGCATTAAATTGTTTCATATTCGTATCCATTTGATTTGTCAAGGATTCCATATTTCGTGTAATGCCTACCATATTCGCTGTTAAAGCTGAAATATTGTCACTATTATTCGCTAACATAGCATTCATTTGAGCCGTCAAATTTGCTGTATTTTGAGCAATTAACTCTGTCGATTGTAAGGCATTGCGTAAAGCGCTTTGTGTTTTTTCATCACCAATGATGCCATTCATGGATTGCAATGTAGTGGTGGCCGCTTCCATCAATTTCGTAGCTTGCGCCATGGTTTTATCGATTTCACTTTTTCCATCCCCTGTAATGAAAGCACCATCATCTAAATACAAAGTACTACGGCCTGGCGTAATTTGGATGAATTTATCCCCTAAAATACCATCACTTTCCATGGTAAAAGCAGAGTCTGTCGGAATTTTTACATCCTTGTCGATGTCCATAGCCACCGTAATCCCTTTGTCAGTGACTTGCATAGATTTGACTTTCCCTACTTTCACCCCTGAAAAGCGCACAGTATTGCCTTCTTTCAACCCCGTTACAGATTGAAAATTCCCAGCAATATGCATAGTAGGAGCTGCAAATATATCAAATCGTCCTAAAAATACAATACACACAGCAAATAGGACTACCCCCACTACGGTAAATAGACCTACCTTCGCCTCTGTTGTCCACTTCATGGTATATCTCCTTCTTCTTGTATCTCTGTTTTCACAGATTTACGACCCTCTATAAATTGTTGTACCTTCGGATTCTTAGAATGTCTAAACTCTTCTGTTGGTGATACTTCAATAAACTTTCCTTTATCTAGTAAGGCAATGCGGTCTGCCACAAAAAAGGCTGAGTTCATATCGTGAGTGACCACGATAGAACTACATTGCAAATGAGATTGCATGCTCCGTATTAAACGACTAATGGTGCCCGATGTAATCGGATCCAATCCTGATGTCGGTTCATCATATAGAATGATTTTAGGATCTAAAGCAATAGCACGAGCCAAGCTAATCCGTTTTTTCATCCCCCCTGATAGTTCACTAGGCATGTACTGTTCAGTCTTTGGCAATCCTACCATACGTAGCTTTCTAGCTACAGTACGTTGAATCTCCTCTTCGCTCATCGTCGTATGTTGGCGTAGTCCAAAGGCTACATTCTCTCCTACACTCATAGAATCAAATAACGCAGAGTATTGAAAGACCATCCCCATAGTTTGTCGCAACCGATCGAATTCATTCTCATCGATTTTCGTAATATCTACATCATCTACTAAAATAGTACCACTGGTAGGCCGTAAAAGACCGATAATCAATTTAAGCAAAGTACTTTTGCCCGCTCCAGAGCCTCCTAAAATAGCTAGAGTTTCTCCATCATGGATAGTTAAATCTACATGGTCTAAAATAATTCTATTCTCATAGGCTAGGACCACGTTTTGTAATTCAATCATAGGTCCTCCTAGAATAATAAGACTGATAAAAAGTAATTTAATATAAAGACTAAAATGATACTGGTTACTACAGAGCTAGTAGTAGCATAGCCAACAGCAGTTGCCCCCATATCTGTGTACATGCCTTTATAAGATCCAACTAGGGCAATAACCGCTCCGAACACACAAGATTTAATGAGTCCGTACGTCAAATCAGATAGGATCGCAAAAATTTGAATGGAGTCTAAATAGGTAGAACCGGCTAGTCCTTTCACTATGGTAGCTACCAAGTATCCCCCACCTGTACCGATAAGAACACCATAAAATGTCAAGATTGGCACCATAATCATACATGCTACAACACGAGGTACTACAAGATACCCAATGGGGTTAACCGCCATGACCTTTAAGGCATCGATTTGCTCTGTTACTTTCATAGTTCCTAACTCTGCCGTAATAGCTGCACCCACACGACCTGCTAATACAACGCCAACTAAAACTGGGCCTAATTCGCGCCCCATAGCAATGGCCATAATACCACCCACAGTTCCCTGTGCACCATAGTGTATCAATACATCTGCCATTTGCAATGTCATCACAGCGCCTGCAAAAAACATAGTTAATGATAAAATCGGCAAGGAATACACCCCTAAGTGTGCCATTTGTTCGATTGTGAGTTTCCAATTTATTTTTGGTAATTGTCCTATGGTTCTCCATAGTAACAACATGGCCTCACCTATCTGGGATAGGAAAAAGATCATTTGCTTACCAATCCATGTTAACCAAATCATAGTTCCTCCTGAGTATTTGTATCAATCTTCAGTATATCACAAAACTCTTTGAATGTGCAGTAGTACCATCGGAGTTTTCAAAATAAAAGCAGGAAATGATGCTATATCACTTCCTGCTCTCTTCGGATAAGACTATTTATTTTTCTTTTGGTCTGACTCTTCTGCTTTTACTTTCTCTTTTAAATTTGAAAGTTTTTCTTTGATCCGCTGTTTACGCAAATGGTCTCGATCTTTTTTATCTACCACTTGTACCGTAAACTGTCCATCACCTAAGACAACATAATCTACTACCACTCGTGATGCTTCATTGTTTTCTTTTTCGTCATCATCAGAGGCTTTCAAACCTTTTTTATGTTTGCCTCCATTTGGCAACTCATCATCGTCCACATCTTCCTCGTCTGCTTCTAGGCGTTGCTTTTTCGCCTTGTCCCCAGACTCTTCCACCATACTGATATCATCGGCTAAAAACTCTGCTACAATTTGGTTATTCTGATCATCTTCACTGAGATCTTTGAAATATTCATCAAAGTTTTTATGCACTTTCAATCGCTCTACAATTTCATCTGTCAAATTATATTTTTGTTTTTCAAACAAGTATGGCAATGGAATCACGCCACCACCACGCACTTCAAGTGTATAGGTTCCTAGCTTTTGATCTTCTGGCACTTTAAAGATAATTTCTCGTTGAATCTTTCCTTCGCGGTAGGCTTGTAAATTGGCAGTAATCACAATGTTGTCCCCAGGAGATACAATGACTTGGTCTGCACTAGCATCGATGATCGTAGCTGTACGTTTTGCTTCTTCCACTTGTACATCTACTTGAATATCACGGATTTCATAGTCTTTGAAAGCATTATTCATTAAACTTTCTACAATATCGAATAATTCATCGATAGATTTTTCAGATACTGAGCTACTGGAGTACACCATATTCCGTCGTTCTAAGGTAGGTAATTTAGGATCTACAGGTGTAATCTTAATATTGATCTTAGCTGTACCACCACCTACACGGTCTAGCGTTTTGTTCAGCAGGCTATATACGGAGGTCGCCACCAAGGTCGGCGTTAGTTTAGAAGATTCCACAACCGTGACCGCCGCATTTCGCTCTACCCCACGATCTAAATCACGAAGTTGCATACGCACAGGAACACCTTTTCCAAATACCCCAACGGTACCAGCAATACCTGCCCCGCGATCTTCTGTGATAACACCTACTTCTCGCCCTAAGGACCCCAATTTAAAACCAGAATCTATACTTTTTACTACTGTAAAAATACTGGAGTTATTCATGAAATAACCTGTAGAGCCACGTTTATCAAATGGGTGTCCAAAGGCAACTACTTTATCCTTATCTACATAGGTAACAGTCCCCACGGCGCCCATCTTCAAATCACCTTTTACCAGTAACGCCGCAATAGAGCCACCAGGCACCATTGGTTTCACAATATCATCCGTGCTGTCACTAGCCGTAGCATATCCTTTATAACCAAAGTCCTTAAATTTTGTTCCCAAATATGCTAAGGATGTTTCATCATAACCATCTGCCATCAATGGTGTGCCCAACGGAATCAATTGTGTATCTTTCCATGGATTCGGTAAATCTTTTTGGTATTTCTCATCCCACAGTTTCACCATTTGATCGATAGGTGTTACCATGCCCAAAGTACCGTCTGTAAATCCCCAGCCATAGGCAACAGCACCTACCAATTTTCCATCAATGTATACGGGGCTACCACTCATACCATGAACAATCCCCCCCGATGCATCAATGATGGGACCTGATACTTTCACTAAAATCAAATCCCCCGATGGGCCACGTTGTTTCATAACGCCTAGGACTTCCACTTTGAAAGAATCAATTTTATCCCCTTGTACTACTGTATCCGCATGACCTACCATGCCACGGTGTAAATCCTCTACTTTCATAAATTCTATTGCATGAGCACTTGTAAAAGTAGCCCCACACAATAAGAGCGCCAGCACACCCTTAGTGTACCGACGCCAAAAACGATGTAATTGCATCTATATCGCCTCTTCTTATTGATTATTAATAATTAGTTATTGATCACTGTTATAATTTGACCTCGTTCCACTGTAGCACCTGGCTCCACAGAGACTGTTTGTACCACACCGTTCACAGTGGCACGGGATGCTACCATAGGTCCCCCTAATGTTTGTACTGTTAGCAATGGGTCCCCTTCTTTGACAGAAGTTCCTACACTAACCACAGATACGACTTCACCAGATAACACAGTTTCATGATTTACTGGTGCAGCCTCTGCCGTAGATGTCACTAAAAATGCTGCTAACAATGCCCCCAAACTATATAGAAAAACTTTTTTCATATATATACACCTCCTACAATTTTCTTCCATGTACAGTATATCATATTTTCAAGAGTCAGAACAATCAATTCCTAGTAAAATAGTCTATCTTTTCATACACTATCTTACTTCCCTTATCATAAACTTTGTATATGAAAAAATCATGAAGTCAAGTACCACTTATCGTAGTTCTTCCAAGGTATCGCGCAATTGATTCAACTCTGATAGCGCTTTTCCTGTGCCCAAGATAACAGAATACCTAGGATGTTCCACTACATAAGCAGGACGACCCGTTTTTTCTGTAATCATTCGGTCTAAACCACGAAGCTGAGAGCCTCCACCAGTCAAAATAATACCATGGTGATTAATTTGCGCCAATAATTCTGGAGGTGTTTTTTCTAAAATGCTAATGATTCCTTCAATGATATGTTGCACTGGTCTTTCTAGAGCAAACTTCATATCTTTTGAAGTAATTTCCACCGCCCGTGGCAAGCCTGTCACACTGTGTCGACCTCGCACGATAGCTCGTTCCTCATCCGACCTAGGATCTACAGTTCCCACTTCGATTTTTAAATCTTCCGCAGTGAGTGGCCCTATCAGTAATTTTTTCTTCCGCTTCATATATTGTAGTAATGCTTCATCAAAGGTATCACTACCGATGCGCAAACTCTCACTGACTACCACACCAGAATCACAAATCACAGCAATATCCGTAGTCCCACCACCGATATCAACCACCATAGCACCTACTTGCTCCGCTTTATCCAAACCTGTCCCAATAGCTGCTGCTAACGGTTCTTCCATGAGAACTATTTTACGAGCCCCAGCTTGTAATAATACTTCTAAGACAGCCCGTTTTTCTACTGGCGTAATACTAGATGGCACACAGGCTATGATGCGAGAACGAATGATTCCCGATACAGGTACTACACGGCGGATAAAATGACGCAACATATAAGCCGTTGTATCATAATCGGCAATGACACCACCTTTCAAAGGCTGAATCACTTCGATGCCCTCTGGGGTTCTACCTAAAATCGCTCGTGCTTCATGACCTACGGCAATCACTTCTCTAGTCTTTGTATCGCAAGCCACAAATCCTGGCTCATCTAAGACAATACCTCGACCTTTGACATACATGACTACATTGGTAGTTCCCAAATCGATGCCAATATCTGTAGTCCATAAAAGGCTCATTTTTTCAAGGAATGATACAGGACGACTTTCTCGTTTAAAAGATGTTTGTTTTGTAGTCGTTCCTATTGGTTTTCTACGTACACGACGTTGTTTGCGTCTATCCTCTTTTGTTTGAGGTTCTTTTTGCTTACTCGTCCACCCGAACAATGTTAGCACCTATTCCTTTTAATTTTGTAACTAAATTATCATAGCCACGATCAATATGAGTCAATTGCCCCACTTTGGTCACCCCAGAAGCAGCTAAGCCTGCGCACACAAGAGCCGCACCACAACGTAAATCAGTCGCTTCTACTTCAGCACCTACCAATTGTTCAACACCGGTTACGATAGCTTTACGATCATCTACCTCAATGGAAGCACCCATTTTTTTCAACTCATCCACATGCATAAAACGATTTTCAAAGACTGTTTCCATCACAGTACTTGTACCTTTGGCAATCGTCGTCATAGCCATAAATTGAGCCTGCATATCTGTAGGGAATCCAGGGTATGGCAAGGTTTTAATAGATGTTGCTTTCAACTGTCCATTACTGATAACACGAATACCATCAATATCTTCTTCTACCGTAACACCAGCTTCTTTTAACTTAGCTACCACTGGCTTTAAATGCTCCGAAAGGGCATTTTCTACATATACATCGCCACCAGCCATAGCTGCAGCAATTAAATAAGTACCCGCTTCAATGCGGTCTGGAATCACTGTATGCACAGCACCTTTTAATTCTTTGACGCCTTCAATACGAATCACATCTGTACCAGCACCGCGAATATTAGCACCCATACTATTTAAGAAGGTAGCTAAATCAACAATTTCTGGTTCTTCTGCAGCATTTTCAATGATTGTTTTCCCTTCTGCAAAAGTCGCTGCCATAATTACATTTTCAGTGGCCCCTACACTTGGGAAATCTAAATAAATTAAATTACCTTTTAATCCTTCTGGAGCCTTTGCTTCTACAAAACCTTCTCCCATAGTGATAGTCGCACCTAGTGCTTCAAAGGCTTTTAAATGCAAATCAATAGGACGACTGCCAATAGCACAACCACCTGGTAAGGCAATACGAGCTTCCCCTTTGCGCGCCAATAAAGGTCCCATCACCAAAAAGGATGCACGCATACGACGCACTAAATCATAAGGCGCCTCTGTAGCAGAAATAGTAGACGCATCAAAAGTAATATTTTCTCCATCTTTTGTTACTTTCACACCAAGGGATGCAATCACATCACAAATAGTATGAACATCTTCCAAATCTGGAATTTCAAGCAGGGTGCTTGGAGTAGACGCTAATAAAGTCGCCGCAATAATTGGTAGTACCGCATTTTTTGCACTACTTACACGAATACGACCTTGTAGAGGCGTACCTCCTTGAATAATAAGCTTTTCCAACTGAATTCCTCCTAATCTTATCTATTGTTATCGTTCAATGGTGATACCTCATCACCTTTCAAACATGTTTTGACTGACAAACATTCATACTCTAGTATACTAAATCTTTCCTTTATGCGCAAGAAAAAGACCGTCTTATGACGGCCTTTCCTAGAATAGATGTATACTATTTATTTCACTTTCATAGAAAGCTTCTTATCCAATCGATGGATAGTATCTACAAAACGAACAGTTCCTGTTTTATAGCGCATCACTACGGAGTGAGTACGAGCACCACCTGGGAAGTATTTAAGAGAAGATAATACATTTCCTTCTGTGATGGCTGTAGCGGAGAAGATAACATCATCACCACTTACTAAGTCATCAATGGTCAATACTTTGTTCAAATCAGTGATTCCCATTTCATGACAACGACGAATTTCTTCATCTGTAGCTGGTTTTAAACGAGCTTGCATGTCCCCACCTGTACATTTTAAAGCAGCTGCTGCTAATACCCCTTCTGGAGCTCCACCAGTACCCACAACCATATGAATGCCAGAACCTTCTAACCCACATTCCATAGCTGGGTTCACATCACCGTCCGTGATCAAACGAATCCGAGCCCCTGCAGCACGACATTCATCCATCAAACCTTGATGACGTTCACGATCCAACATAACGACTGTTAAATCATCAATAGCACGTTCCATTTTTGCGGCAACACGGCGCAAATTTTCAGTCATGGATTCATTCAAGTCGATCACACCTTTGGCGCGTGGTCCTACACACAATTTTTCCATATACATATCTGGAGCATGCAATAAACCGCCTTTTGGTGCAATGGCCAATACAGCAATGGCACCATTTTGACCTTTTGCAATTAGATTCGTGCCTTCAATAGGGTCTACGGCGATATCTACTTCTTCTCCGCCTGCCCCAACACGTTCACCAATGTACAACATTGGCGCTTCATCAATTTCACCTTCTCCAATCACAACAGTACCAGAAATTGGTACTGTATCGAAGGTTTGGCGCATACCATCAACAGCTAATTGATCCGCTGCATCTTTGGCTCCACGACCACATAAACGACCACTTTTTAATGCCGCTGCTTCTGTAACACGAACAAACTCTAAGGCTAATGTGCGATCCATTTTGATCCTCCCACTTATGTCTACTATTTATTGGCTGCTTCCCAATCCGCTAGAAAACGTGCTAATCCTGCATCTGTTAATGGATGTTTCAAGGATTGTTGTAACACATTAAACGGCACTGTAGCAATATGTGCACCTGCTTTGGCACATTGTGTCATATGCATTGGCGTACGAACGCTAGCTGCAATGATTTCTGTTGAAATATTATGAATCATAAAAATTTCAGCAATGTCTTCGATTAATTGGATTCCGTCCATAGAAATATCATCTACTCGACCAACGAAAGGACTTACATACGTAGCACCTGCACGGGCTGCCAATAATGCTTGGTTGGCAGAGAAAATTAAAGTTACATTCGTTTTAATCCCCTCTTTAGAAAGCACAGCTACTGCTTTTAAGCCCTCTGCTGTCATTGGCACTTTAATCACTACATTATCACCCAACTTAATTAATTCATGGGCTTCTTTCACCATTTCTGGTGCTGTTGTAGCAATGACCTCTGCACTCACTGGTCCCTCTACAAGATCAGCAATTTGTTGAATCACTTCGTGTAAGTCACGTTTTTCTTTCACGAT
Source organism: Veillonella sp. 3913 (assembly GCF_003992235.1). NCBI lineage: Bacteria > Bacillati > Bacillota > Negativicutes > Veillonellales > Veillonellaceae > Veillonella > Veillonella sp. 3913. The sequence continues at coordinate 21,630 of NZ_RQVF01000002.1, forward strand.
TAAAGACGGGTTTGTTGTTACCCCTGCAATAAAGCCCATTTCATAGGCTGCTTTAATATCATCAAAATTAGCTGTATCAATGAAGAATTTCATAGCGGACTCCTTTCTAAGCCTCTGGATGAATATGAGTTAAACCACCCATATATGGTTGAAGCGCTGTTGGAATGCGTACAGAGCCATCTGCTTCTTGATTATTTTCCAAAATCGCAGCCACTGTACGACCTACAGCTAAACCAGATCCATTTAATGTATGTACAAATTCTGGTTTACCTTTTTGTTCACGACGGAATTTAATATTACCACGACGTGCTTGAAAATCCGTCATGTTTGAGCAAGAAGAAATTTCACGATATACCCCTTGGCTTGGCATCCAAACTTCGATATCGTACGTTTTAGCAGAACCAAATCCCATATCACCTGTGCACAATGTAATAACACGATGTGGTAATTCTAACACTTGCAAAATACTTTCTGCTTGCGCTGTTAACGTTTCTAATTCTGCAAAAGATTCTTCTGGTTTTGCAAATTTCACTAATTCTACTTTATTAAATTGATGCTGGCGGATTAAGCCACGTGTATCACGGCCAGCAGACCCTGCTTCGGCACGGAAACAAGCTGTAAATGCTGTATAATATTTAGGCAATTCATCAGCTGACAAAATTTCATTGGCATGATAGTTTGTCAATGTAACTTCTGCGGTCGGAATGAGGAAGTAATTTTCCCCTTCCACTTTATACATATCTTCAGCAAATTTTGGCAACTGACCTGTATTCGTCAAAGTTTCACGAGTGACAATGTAAGGCGTCATCATCTCTGTGAAGCCAGCACTACCATGCATATCTAACATAAAGTTAATCAATGCACGTTCTAATCGTGCACCAATCCCTTTGTAAATAGTGAAACGAGCACCACTTTCTTTAGCAGCTCTTTCAAAATCTAAAATTCCTAAGGATTCTCCTAGGTCCCAATGCGCTTTTACGTCAAAGTCAAAAGAGCGAGGCGTACCCCAACGGCGTTGTTCGATATTTTCGTTTTCATCAGCCCCTACTGGTACAGAAGCATCACACATATTAGGTAACATCAAAGCCACTTGTTGTAATTCTGTTTCCACGTCACGCAATTTAGTATCCAATGCACCGATTTCATCACCTACACTTTGCATTTCTGCAATTTTATCATCTGCATTTTCTTTATTGCGTTTTAATTGGCTGATTTCTGCCGTTACTGCATTACGCACTGCTTTCAATTGTTCTACTTCTTGGATGATAGCGCGTCTTTCATCGTAGAACTTCACAAAGCTAGCTAGGTCGCCTGTTGTATGACGACGATCTAAGTTTTCTTGTACCGTTTCAATATTCTCACGGACAAATTTTAAATCCAACATAATCATGACCTCATAGAATTCATTTAAGTACTTAATTAATCTACCTTTAATATTAGCACATTTGCTATTACTTTTCTACCTTAATAGGCATTTACTTGGGCAATTTCCTCTTGCCCTCTCCCTATCTCTCATAGGATAACAAAACAGCGACCAAACTCATTTCTGTTTAGTCGCTGTCCATCTACGCATCCCACAATATCTTGTGACCTACGCATACATATATTATTCTTCTACTGTTTCTTCCTCTTCTACTTTCACCCCTTCTGGTTTCATGAGAGGGAATAACAACACATCACGAATGGATGCAGAGTCCGTTAAGAACATGACTAGACGGTCGATACCGATACCCAAACCTGCAGTTGGCGGCAAACCGTATTCCAAAGCTGTGACAAAGTCTTCATCCATACGATGGGCTTCATCATCACCCGCTTCACGTTCTTTTAATTGATTTTCAAAACGTTGTTTTTGATCGATTGGGTCATTTAACTCGGAATAGCCATTGGCTAATTCACGACCATAAATGAAGATTTCAAAACGTTCTGTAGTCAATGGTTTCTCACGATTTTGTTTTGCTAGTGGAGAAATTTCAACTGGATGTCCATATACTACAGTTGGTTGCATCAAGTTTTCTTCTACATATTCTTCAAAACATAAATTCATGATTTTACCAATACCATCGGCTTCACCATATTCTACATTTAAGCGGTCTGCAATCGCACGCGCTTCGCTCAATGTTTCAATAGCATCAAAATCTTCCCCAGTGTATTGTTTAATACCCTCTTGCATAGTGATGCGATTCCATGGTGGAGTCAAATCAATATCCATGCCTTGGTAGTTAATTTTTGTCGTACCTAGTACTTCTTGTGCACAGTAGGATACCACTCCTTCTGTTAAAGCAATAGCATCTTCAAAGTTGCCATAGGCTTGGTAGGATTCCATCATAGTAAATTCCGGATTATGACGGATAGATACGCCTTCATTACGGAAAGAACGGTTAATTTCATATACGCGCTCTAAACCGCCAACAATCAAACGTTTTAAGTATAATTCAGGGGAAATACGCATATAGATATCAATGTCTAAGGCATTATGATGTGTAATGAATGGGCGTGCTGCCGCACCGCCTGGAATAGCATGCATCATAGGAGTTTCTACTTCCATGAATTGCTTGCTGTTTAAATACTCTCTAATTTTCGCTACGATTTTCGTACGTTTTACAAATGTATCACGAACGCTTGGATTTACGATTAAATCCACATAGCGTTGGCGATAGCGAAGTTCTGTATCTTTCAACCCATGCCATTTTTCTGGTAATGGACGAAGGGATTTAGACAATAAAGTCAATTTGTTGACTTTCACTGTAATTTCGCCTTTTTGTGTTTTAAACACATGGCCCTCGATACCTACAATATCTCCCATATCAAGCATTTTTACATATTTGTAATCCTCTTCTCCCATAACATCTTTACGGAAGTATACTTGAATATCGCCAGATAAATCGCGCAAATTAGCGAAGGCTGTTTTACCATGAGAACGAATTGTCATCAATCGACCAGCAATCACTACTGGTTGACCATCAAAATCACGGAATTCATCCTTAATTTGGAGTGCCTTATGTTGAACAACAAATCGTTGTCCAAATGGATAGATATTATCCTCTTCATATTGCGCCAACTTTTCGCGGCGTACCAACATTTGATCGTTTAAATCCAATTGTTCTGGCACATGTTTTTCTTCGCTCATGAGGGGCCTCCTTATACTTCTTTACCCTTATTGAATGCTTAATATTTTGAAACTCACCATACCATCTGGTGTATTCACTTCTACTTTGTCACCTTTCGCTTTTCCTAAAATCGCCACGCCTACAGGGGATTCATTAGAAATACGATTGTTGAAAGGATCTGCTTCAGAAGAACCTACAATAGTGTAGTCTAATTCTTCATTAAACTCTTCGTCTAACAAAGTTACTTTACTACCTACTGTCACTGTATCGCCTTTTACATTTTCATCAATGATTTTAGCTGTATTAATTTTATTTTCCAATTCAATAATGTGACCTTCGATGAAAGCTTGTTCGTTTTTCGCATCATCATATTCAGAGTTCTCTGAAATATCACCGTAGGAAATAGCAATTTTAATACGCTCTGCCACTTCGATTCGACGTACAGATTTATAATAATTTAATTCTTCTTCCAGCTTCTTCAACCCTTCGGCTGTAAGTAAGGTTTCTTTTACCTCTGCCATGTATGTCTCTCCATTTCTATTCCTCATATACAGAAAACAGTGCCACATGACACTGCCTCCCTTATGAAAAAGTTACTTAAATTTCTTATTAACAATAGCTATAATTATACTGACTTCTCTTGTAAATGTCAATGTGAAAGCCTATACTTGTACGACACACATGGAGTTTACCCTATTTTTTATAGACACTTTCATAGATAGCTAACGCATCCTTAGGTGTAAGATTACTATATGCTGTAGGATAACGAACACAACTATCAGCAATATCCGGTAAGGATCCTTTTGGAATCCCTACTTCTTCCAAAGTAGATGGCGCACCTATTTCTTTGAAATATGTTTCTAAGGCTTCGATACCAGCTAATGCATAGTCTGTATCACTCATAGTGCCTTGTTCAATGCCCCACACTTCCTTAGCAAAACGCATCAACCGCGCTGTAGCATTGGGCAAAATCCAACGCAAATACGCTGGATGCATAATCGCCAGACCTGCGCCATGAGGAATATCATAAAAAGCTGACAGGGCGTGCTCTAAGGCATGCGTCATCCAGTCTTGATCTTTGCCTAATCCTAAGGAACGATTCAAGGCTAAGGTAGCACCCCACATAATGTTAGAACGAGCTTCATAATCTTCTAAGTATTCCATGGATTTCCTGCCATTGCGCACGATATTTTTAAAAATTCCCTCGATGGCAGAATCTGTCACATTATCATCATCAGGTGTAGATACATATTGTTCCAATAAATGGGACAACATATCTACGATGCCATAGGCAACTTGCTCTCGCGGTAACGTGTAGGTATAGGTAGGGTCTAACATAGAAAATTGTGGAAACAAAGCCGGTCCATAACCGCTTAATTTTTTCTGTGTTTCCCAATCTGTAATAACACCGCCATTATTCATTTCACTGCCAGTAGCTGCCATAGTTAATACTACACCAAATGGCAATGCCTCCATCACAGGCTGATGGTCTAAAAAGAAAGTTTGCCAAAAGTCAACCGTATCTGGTAAGGTAGCACCACCTGCAATGAATTTAGTGCAATCAATAACAGAACCACCACCGACGGCTAGAATAAAATCAATATTATGTTCTTTGCATAAAGCAATCCCTTCACGCACTTTCGTAGTTCGTGGATTTGACATAATCCCACTTAACTCAAACACTTCCTTACCAGCTTGTTGTAAGGCTTCTTTTACCGTATGATAAATGCCATTCTTTTTAATACTACCTCCACCATAGGTAAGTAGTACTCGTGTTCCATAGTGACTTAATTCAGCTGCTAGTGATTCCTTCACACAGTCTTTGCCAAACACTATTTTGGTTGGGTTATGGTAAATAAATGATTTCATTCGACCCTTGTCTCCTTACTATTAAATACGCCTATCGATGATAGAATGAATAGACAATTGTTCTTTCATAGACTGTATCTGCTTTAGTCTTGCTTTCACCATTCATATTGATATCATTCGGCACAAATTGTGGCTCAATGGCAATGCCTGCATGACTGCCATAATGACGTTCTCGGCCATCTTCGTCCAACCAATTTCCTGTATATACCTGAAAGTGTGGCGCATCTGTATGGAATACCGCTGTCACATCCTTACCTTGTAACACCGCAAAAGGCACAACAGAATCTACTGTTTTACTTCCCTCTACTGGAGCCGTTACAAAATCATGGTCATATCCCTTATATTGACTTAGGGCATCAGCATAATAGTCCAATGCCTTTTGTAGATCCATACCATTTCTAAAATCAAATGGTGTTCCATCCACTGATGCTGGTTCCAATTGCGGGATTTGATGGTCTCCAAATGGCATATACTGATGGGCTCCTAATTCTAATACATGGTTCGATAAGTCACCTTCTCCATGCAGATTAAAGTATACATGATTCGTTAAGTTCACAAAGGAATCTTCAGAGGTTGTGTACACATACGTGACTACTAACGTCTGCTCTACCAATCTGAATACCGCTTCTACATAGAAATCACCTGGAAATCCATCTTCTTCAGAAGTAATAGAATGAGAGAGATGTACCACTGTATCAGAACAATTTTCCTCCACTGCATCCCATAGATGATGCCCAATATTTCCTTTCCCACTATGCAATAAGTTGGGTCCATTGTTAGCTGTTAGTTGATGAACTGTACCATTCCACGTATAGGCTGCATTGGCAATACGATTCGCCACACGGCCTACGGTAGCACCCAGTTGTCCATGCTTTGTTTCATAGTCTTGTGCAGAATCATAACCCAATGCTAAATGGCGCTGCAACACTTTATCATAGACAGCGACAATGGTGGCACCATAATTACTGATTTGTACTCGTAGTACTTCATTTTCTATTGTATATACATGAGCCTCTTGGCCTGTTTGTAAGTGTCCAAAAGATTCTACTTTCATCATAACTCCTAACCTCCGATACGCCACATAGGACGTTCCACTTTTTCAATGGAATTTCCATCATGACTCGCGTATCGACCTTGTAATGCCTCTTCAATGCAATGCAATATAGTTTGTGGTGTACCGCCATTTTGTATAAGTCCACGCAAGTCTAAATCTTCATCACGCAACAAACATAAGCGTAGCGATCCATCTGCAGTGAAACGAATGCGATTGCAAGAAGAACAATATTGATTGGACAAAGGAAAAATAAAGCCAATTCGTTGTCCATCTGGCAATTGGAAGTATTGAGCTGGTCCAAATCCCAATCGGTCTGTGACTGGAGTTAACTCAGATCCCACAATGCGTTCAATCTGCTCCTTCCACTCTCCAAAGGTTGGCACATGACTTTGTTTCCCTTGGAATGGCATATATTCAATAAATCGCCAGACCACATCCCACTCTTTTCCATAATGCAACAAGGTTTCCACTTCTTTGTCAGAAAATGGCGCTTGCACTACAGTATTAATCTTTATGTTTTGAAAGCCTGCAGTTTTTGCAGCTTCTATACCACGAAGCACACCAGCTAATTGTCCATTGCGACCTACAGCTTTGGCAAAACCCTCTTCTTCCACAGAGTCTAAACTAATATTTAATCGCTGTACCCCTGCTGTAAATAAACGTTTCGCCTGAGTTTCTAATAGACTACCATTGGTAGTCATAGAAATATCGGAAAACCATTGGCTCTCTTGTATACGCTCTAACAACTCATATAAATGTGGATACAATAATGGTTCTCCCCCAGTTAAGCGCAAAGCTTTGATGCCTCCTAAGTGCAATGCCTCTAACAAAGGCAACCAAAAGCTTGGCGGCAACACAGGCGCCATAGCTTCTGTAATCTCCTGAGGCCGACAATAGGCACAACAAAAATTACACGCTTCCGTTAAGGAGATACGTGCATACTCAATGACACGCCCTTGGCTATCACGCATTGACTGGCTCCTCAACAATACGCACTGCATCACCTACTTGAATCTTTCCGCCTTCTAGCACACGGCCAAATATCCCTTGCGTAGGCATAATGCAACTTCCTACTTGTTGCATAATTTCACAACCTTGATGACACTCTTTGCCGATTTGTGTAACCTCTACGATAGTCTTACCTAAGGCTAATTTAGTACCCACTGGCAATTGAAATAAAGTCAAGCCTTCTACAGTAATATTTTCTGCAAAATCACCAGGGTTCACATCAGCACCGCTTTTACGCATTAATTCGATACTTTCAATACCAAGCAAGCTCAATTGACGATGCCATGGGCCTGCATGAGCATCTCCTTCAATACCATGATTTACTACTAACTCCGCTTCAGGGATGTTTGTTTTCTTTTGTCCTTTTGCTCTGCTAATTGAAATAGCAATAATTTTTGCGTCCATTATATCTCCTTAGATTATTATATTTAAAATTACCTATATAGTTTCTATTATATCACGTTTGTATAGTAAATCTATAACAAAAAGCACGCCCTTCCAGAAAGCAATCCATATGTTTGCATTTCTAAAGACGTACTCTTTATTTTATATTCTTTAAACTAATTATTTTTTTATATCCCTTTGACCTAAACCATTAAAAACCATATTTAATACGACCGCTAGAATACTGCCAAAGGTAATACCACTTTCAAAAATAATCTTCGCAGCTGGTGGAAAGTTATGATAAAACTGTGGAGCTCCAATAGGAATCATAGCCACACCAATACTCAATGCTACAATCATCAAATTATGATTATTTTCGTAATCTACCTTTCCCAAAGAACGAATGCCGCTAGCAATAATCATGCCAAACATGGCAATCCCTGCACCTCCAAGCACTGGGCTAGGAATGGATGCCACTACGGCTGCTAATTTAGGAAACAGTCCTAAGACCATCAAAATCATACCAGATGTAGCTACTACGAAACGGCTTTTCACATTAGTCACTGCAATTAATCCAATATTTTGAGCAAAAGCTGTATAAGGAAAACTATTTAAAAAACCACCTATGCATGTAGATAATCCATCCGCTTGTAAACAAGAACTTAATGTTTTCTTATCCACTTTTTTATCTACAATTTCACCTATGGCAATGGCATCTCCTGTAGTCTCTACCATACATACAGACATAACTACAAGCATAGCGATAATGGAGCTTACATCGAAGGTAGGCATACCGAATGCAAGTGGTGTCACTAAGCCTAACCAATCCGACTGAGTCACCTCAATAAAATTCACTTCTCCTAAGGCATAAGCAATCATAGTACCACCTAATAAGCCAATAAGAACTGACAAATTACTTAAAAATCCTGTAGTAAAACGATTTACTAAGACTACAATGAGCAATGTTAATCCTGCCAACCATAAATTTGTGGAACTTGCGTAATTAGGATCTGCTGGAGATACGCCGGCAATCCACATAATCGCTACAGGCATCAAACTAATGCCGATAATCGTAACGATGGTCCCCGTTACCACTGGAGGAAATAATCGAATGAGTCTACTAAAATAAGGAGCGATGAAAAAGGTAAATATCCCTGCCACTATAATAGCTCCATACACAGCTGGTAAGCCATGTTCTGTTCCTATAATAATCATTGGTGCTACAGAGGCAAAGGTAACTCCTTGAATCATCGGAATTCGCGCACCCACTGGTCCTATCCCTATGGTTTGAATCAACGTAGCAATACCACAAGCAAATAGGTCAGCATTTATGAGGCGAATCAAATCTGGAGTAGATAAACCTAAGGCATTCGCCAGAATGATAGGAACGGCTACAGCCCCTGCATACATAGCCAATACATGTTGTAAGCCATAGGAAAACAACTTAGATAGGGGTAAGATTTCATCAACAGGATGCACCTGTTTAGCACTTTCACTCATGCCATTTCTCCATTCTTCAATACATTTTATTAAGAAGTTATGCTAATTATAATACTTTTATATTAAATCATAACTTATATAATTTGTCAAAAAGATAGCCTACTCATCAAGAGTAGGCTATATCTTATTTAGCTTTATATCCTTTTACAGTTGGATTATGGTCTTTCATAGCTTGTTCTAAGCCGAAAATAACCATCTCATTCATATATGTACGCAATTCATCATTTTGTACTTTTTCAGCATGACGTGCCAATATGCCTAAAAACTCAGCTTTATAAGTTTCCACTTGATCACCAGCTACAAAGCGATGTCCATTTAAATAGTTTTGATAATCCATATATAAACTATTCAACACTGTTGTGCCATAGCTATCTTGTTTCCAGCGATGGCTATCGATATAAAAGTTTTTACGTACATTCATATAATACAGAGCATTCTTTACATCCAACTGGCCAGCAGAAACAACTTGGTTTGTTTGTAATTCAAACAATTGTTTACTATGTGCTTGTCCATAGTTTGCAAATGTATTGACTACTTGTTTTACTTCCCAATTTGGACTTTGTACAGAAACACCAGATTGCATATCAGCTATCACAGCTACCCCTTCTTGTGCTGGCAACATCAATGGGTCTTGTGCTGCATACGCAGTTTGCCCCAATGCAATAACACCTAATATGGCAGCTCCTGCTATCCACCGTTTACTTTGTTTTTTCATATAAAAGCTCCTTTCAGTATTTCATTCTATATCCCTATTATACAGATTGTACCTCTTTTATTCAATGAGCAATTGTATATTCATTTAGTCTATTATATTCTATCCATCAAAGTATATGTCTTGACTTTTATCAATCCATCAAGTACCATAAGAGTAACTATGATAATATCTATCATTATCGTTTTACTGTGGAGGTGACCATGAAGTATTTTGAATTAGAAGCACTGCCTTACCCTGACCATACCTTAGAACCGATTATCAGCAGAGAAACACTCACATTTTTGTATACCCAGGTGTACAGCCATGCCATATCTTCACTTAATGAACTAGTTGAAGAGTGTCCTGACCTTCGCTTTGGTCATATTGACTGTCTGTTAGGAGGCCTAAGCCATGTACCACAAGAAATTCGACAAGATATTCAGCGTTATGGTGGAGCCTATAAGAATGTAACCTTATTTTTGCACACGTTGACAAGCCCTAATACAAGTACCATAAACGGACCAATCAAAGATGCTATCAACCGCTCTTTTGGGTCCTTCGAAACATTCCAACAGCAGTTTACGAAGGAGGCTCACGCCCATGTTGGTAATGGTTGGACTTGGCTTGTCATCAACCCAGACAATACCCTTTCTATTACGTCCACAAAAGAACAAAACAATCCAATTATGGATATGCAAACTGCCATTTTAGGCATCAATATGTGGGATTACATGTATTCCTCATCTAACCGTCAAAACTATATTGATACCTTCTTCACCATTGTGAATTGGAAGATCGTGAACCACATATACGAAGAAACATTAAAAAGTCCAAATCGTTTTGGTCACGAATAAAACAAATAAAAAGCTGTCATTACCTCGTTGTGTATGACAGCTTTTTTCTATTCTTCTGGTACGGTGCCCACATGGACTGCTACAATGCCACCTGTAAGTTCAAAATACTTAGCATCTTGTAGTCCCACATCTTTAAAAATTTGAAGAACACCTTCTTGCCCCACATAACGGCGCAATGATTCTGGCAGCCATGCATAAGATGATTGATCTCGGCTCAATTTCCCCAACACAGGCAGAATCTTTTCAAAGTATATATAATAGGCTTGTTTAAACCCAAACATAGTAGGCTTTGCCAATTCCAAAGTAACTACTTTGCCACCCGGTTTAACAACACGTTTCATTTCACGAATCGTTTGTTCAATGCTTGGCACATTGCGCAAAGCAAAACCAGATACAGCACCATCAAAGGTATTGCTATCATAAGGTAAATCCATAGCATCCCCTTGGGTCAAGGTCACTCGATCTGTATATCCTTCTTTCTCTAATCGATTTTGCCCCACCGCTAACATTTCAGGACTAAAATCAAGTCCTTCCACATGTAAAGACGGAATTTCTTGTAATGCTGTTTTTGTTAACATACAAGTACCACAAGCAATATCCGCTAGTCGCATACCTTCCGTTAATTCTAATTGTTCTATAGCAAATCTACGCCACCGTGCATCTTGGTTAAAACTCAATAATGTATTCATCACATCATAATGCTTCGCAATATGAGAGAATACATCTTGCACGTAAGCTTTTTTATCTTCATGTGTTTTAAATTCCACAATATACCTCCAGTTATTTATACTGCTATTCATTATACACGAATGGATGAGGATATTCCATAATTTGTGATTTTTTTCTCTTGCCAAAAGTATATATTCCGTTTATAATGTGCTTATGTCTTTTATGAGTAGATATTTGTACTCGATTTTAAGTATTTATAAGTATAAGGAGTTTTCTATGAGGGCATTATTTCAATTCATCAATAGATTTAGCCTCATCCAGCAAATCTGCGTAGGTCTCTTAATCGGCACTGGTATTGCCGTATGGTCTCCAGAAAATGCTGTGAAGTTATCTTTATTAGGTACCATCTTCGTAGGTGCATTAAAAGGTGTAGCACCTGTATTAGTATTTTTCTTAGTCATCGCAGCAGTCAGCCGTCATCGTTCCGGTCAAAAAACTGGCATGCGTTCCATCATCGTATTGTACTTAATCGGCACATTTGCATCTGCAGCTATCGCCGTAGCAGGTAGTTTCTTATTCCCTACGACTTTGCTATTAACAGCGTCTCCAGCTGATACAGCACCTCCTAGTGGCATTACTGCAGTACTTTCTACTTTATTAACTAATATTGTTGAAAATCCTGTGAAAGCCATTTTAAGTGGTAACTATATTGGCATTCTTGGTTGGGCTTTATTATTTGGTTTTGCTCTTCGTCATGCAGCAAATGAAACGAAAGATGTGATGGCTTCCATCTCTGATGCGATTACATTGGCTGTACAATGGATTATTAAATTTGCTCCTCTTGGTATCATGGGCTTGGTAGCTCAATCTATCGGTGAAAATGGATTAGGCGCTTTACTGACTTACGGTAAATTGTTATTAGTCCTATTAGGATGTATGTTTGCGGTAGCGCTCATCATCAATCCATTGATCGTAGCTATCGTTATGAAACGTAATCCATATCCATTGGTATTCCGCTGTCTTCGTGAATCTGGTGTTACAGCCTTCTTCACTCGTAGTTCCGCTGCGAACATTCCAGTTAATATGGATTTAGCAAAACGTTTAGGCATTACACCTGATACCTACTCCATTTCCATTCCACTAGGCGCTACTATCAATATGGGCGGTGCAGCTATTACCATCACTGTTATGGCATTGGCAGCTGTATCTACATTGGGTATTCAAGTAGATCTAGCGACAGCAATCTTACTTAGCATTATCGCTACCATCTCCGCTTGCGGTGCCTCCGGTGTAGCTGGTGGTTCACTCTTATTGATTCCATTAGCTTGTTCCCTATTCGGTATTTCCAATGATGTAGCTATGCAAGTGGTTGGTGTTGGATTCATCATCGGCGTGATCCAAGACTCTACCGAAACAGCATTAAACTCTTCTACAGATATCTTATTTACAGCAGCTGTAGATTATGCGCGTCACGGCTACCCAACGGACAAAGTATAAACGTATACTTCACACATACTGTTTGAAAGGTCTATTTGTTCTTTGGCATGGGATGCCCAATAGAATTTATAATTACATATGGCTTATGAAAGTAAGCCCTAAAAAGGACTGGTACAATCTGTACCAGTCCTTTCTTATTTGTGTCATCACTTATATTGTAAAGCAAACAGGATGATATGCTTTCTCTTATACCCCAGTGTATCCGTGTACTACATTCGGTTTCACTACGAATGTTGGCAGTACCGCTTCTACTAATTGGCTTAATCTTTGTGAAAGTTCCTCTTTCGTATATTTCACATCATGCGGTACTTGTACGTCAAAACTAATCTTTCTATGTTCCATATCAATTCGAATATCGTATAAAGAAAAACTGTCATCATAGGCTTGAATCACTGCCACTAAACGTTGTTGCAAAGCTAGTGTTTGCTCATTGACAACGATTGGATCCATATGGATGGTCAGTTTTAACTGTAATTCTTTCAAAGCTTGTCGTTCCACACGATCAATCATATTATGGATGGTCATCGCATCTTGTTTCGCATCTACTTCTACGTGGATAGAAGCATACTCGTGGCCTGGACCATAATCATGAATCATTAAATCATGAGTTCCTAAAATACCAGCCTTAGATTCTACAAAATTAATAATCTCTTGTACACGTTCTGTAGTAGGTTCAAATCCTAATAAACGATCTGTTGCTTCTTTCAGCACTTCAAAACCAGCTTTTGCAATGATAAGTGCCACAATTAAGCCTAAATACCCATCAACGCTCAATTGGAATATACCGCCCAACAATAAGCCAATAGCAATCGCTGCAGTGGCCCATACATCGGATAAAGCTTCTTTCCCATTGGCACGCAAGATAGGAGAATCAATACGATTACCAATGGAACGCAAAAAGAAGGATAACCAAATCTTTAAAGCCATAGCACCCAACATTACAGCCAAAGCAGACATGGAAAACTCTACTACCTCGGGATTCATAATGTGCTCTATCGCTTCAATACCTAATTGAGCCGCTACAACAAACAGTAAAATAGAAAAACCAATGGATAATAGATATTCCATTCGACCATGTCCGTATGGATGCTCTGCATCTGCTTTACGGCCAGATAATTTAAAACTCAAAAAGGATACTAAAGATCCCCCTGCATCAGCCACATTATGGATAGCATCACTAATCATAGCAATGGAGCCGATAAGAAAACCAATGATCAATTCCCCTAAACAAACTAACACATTCACCACAATACCGGTGATACTCGCCATAATCCCATATTGTTGACGTACATTAGTATCTTTGACTTCATCTTTATTTTTTACAAATAAACGGATTAATACTTCTGTCATACTACACCTCTTTTATCTATTTAACATATACTTACAATTCTACCCCCTTCTAATCTGCTATATCTCAGAGGTAGCTTTTTATTCTCATTTACTTTCTCATTATATACTATTATCCAACTATTATCAACTATAATTTTAATTGAGAATATTTGATTTCAAAATATTTATAACCTATGTCATATACTCATACAATAAGGTAGAATATATTTCTTTATACTATCTTTATACTATCTTACACCTCTAGCATTACTAGCATATCATACTCATATTTGCCTATACAGAATAGACGCATTCTAATTATAGGTACTGCACAATATACCAATTATCATCATATATTAGTATAAAAAAACTGCAGTGATATCATCCCCATCACTACAGTTTTTACTATATATCTTTTTAATGGATTACCATTTATGTTCGTAGAACACTTGCGTCCACATAGACACTTCTGACAATGTTGGATGTGGAGCCATAGCCTCGCCAATGGAGATAACAGATTGTGGATCCAAGTACCTTGTCAAACCTTGTGCACGTAGTTCTTTCGTTGTATTAGAACCGATTTCTTCATGAACAGGCACTAATTTCACTTCACCACTATTCATTAAATGTACATATGGTTGGAACAAGATCGATGCTTGTGGTCCCACGATATGAGCCCCTAATAGACGATTCGTAGCTTTATCTACCACTACCTTGATAAATCCATCATGCACATCACCTTTGTCAATACCAAGAGCCATACCTTTAGCAGAGTTAGAATAATGGTTGATACCAACTCCTACATCATAACCAGCTTCTTTAGCTTCCGCTTCTGTCATACCAATACGACCTACTTCTGGATACGTGAACGTCACCATAGGAATCAAATCATAGCGTGCCCAACGATAGTCTATTGGAGATGTAGCACGATATAAATTATGAGAGATAATATCCCCTTCATAGTTGGCACGATGACGGAAGGCTGCATTACCATTCACATCACCTAATGCATACACACCTTCTACAGATGTTTCTAAAAATTCATTAGTTTTAATCCAGCCACCTGGTAATTGTTCAATATGAGTATTTTCTAGGTGCAAATCTTCTACAGACGGAGCAATCCCAGTAGCCACCAAAATTTCATCTACACGGATTTCAGATACTTCACCTGTAGTACGGTTTTTCACAGTGATTACTTTATCACCATTATCCACACGTACATTATCACATACAGTATCTGTTAATACGTTCACTCCAATGGCTTTCATTTCTTCTAAAATATGAGCAGAAATAGCTTCATCTTCTTTTGGTAACAAACGCACATTGCGCTGGATTAACGTCACTTCCGCACCTGCTGCGGCAAACACGCCAGCAAATTCTGTACCAATAGGACCACCACCAAATACAGCTAGTCGTTTATATGGTACTTTTGGATATTCACTGCCAAAGAATTTTTCACTTGTAATATAACCAGCTTCTTCTAAGCCATCTACATGGTTCACTTTAGAATGACCGCCTGTACCAATGATAATAGTAGGTGCTGTAATTTCTTCTGTTTTTGTACCATCTTGCAATGTTACATATAATACTTTATCACTTACAAATGTAGCTGCTCCATGGTATACATCAGCATTATCAAAGCTTTCATAAAACTCTTTAACCCCTTTGCTTTTATTGATAGCTTTCCAAACCCGTTCACTCACTACATCCCAGTTAAGAGTCGGTGTGGCAGTTTCTACACCAATTTTTTTCCAACCATGGCTTTCATGTACCACATCCGCTGCAGTAACCATTACTTTTGTTGGAATACAGCCACGTGTTAAACAAGTGCCACCAAAGCCTGTTTTTTCAATAACAGCTACACGTTTACCTGCTTTTAATGCTGCATCAGCTACTAAGCTAGCACCACCAGTACCAATTACGATTACATCATATTGTTTCATTTACGTCATCCTTTCTAAACCAATGGATAATCTTTATTCTTTGTATATAGTATATCATACATCGACTATTTTAGATATGAGAATTTTTACTATTTTCCGCTGGCAATGGAATCTAACAATTCAATATACGTTTCTTTTGTTAAAGGAGCTTCAAAGTTTTCTAGAATCTCTTCCGCTACCTGTGCCTCATCATATAATAAATCTACAATAGTCATAGCTAAGGCTTGAGCCGTTTTAATATAGGCTACATCTGGTACGGTAATATTATATTCCGCACTATGGAGCACCCCTTCAATACATCCCACCCAAGGGTGGATAACAGGCATTAAATGGGATACATCACCCATGTCAGTACTTGCTGTCATATGCACCCGTTGACGTACATTGTCTGTACCAAATAGCGGTTCTGAGTTAGATCGTAATAAACTGTTCATATCTGGATTATCACGCATCGGTAAATAGCCCGGTAGATCATGAATCACACAAGTAGCCCCCACTGCATCTCCGCCAGCTTTCAAGGCACGATTGACACGTTGATTCCCATCTACAATAGCTTGTACATTAGAAGCACGCACATAGCTTTCAACTTGCACATAATCCGGTACACAGTTGACCAAGGTTCCCCCTTGATTAATGATAGGATGGAAACGGAAGTAATCGCTCTCTTTGAAAGTCTCACGAATAGCATGTACTCCCATCACCCCCATCAAAGCTGCATTTAATGCGTTAATCCCTTCATGAGGAGATGCCGCTGCATGGGCAATTTTACCATGGTATTCAATCAGTTTTGCCACAAATCCATTGGAGGTACTACCTAAGTTCATTTCTCCCGTAGGTGTGTCCGCTGTTTCCACATGCATTTGCATAGCCATATGGATATCATCAAAAGCTCCTTCATAAATCAGTTGTTGTTTACCACCTAAGTATTTAATCGTTCCTTTTTCACGCAATGTATTGCGATAATCCACTTCAATCATCTCTTCTGCTGGGACTGCAAATAAAACTACATCCCCACCAAGAGCGTCCATAACGCCTTCCGCTTGTAAGCCCATGGCTACTGCAAATAAATTGGCAATTTGCACATTATGTCCACAACAATGGGCTGCCCCTGTCATAGGATCTGCCTTTGGATGACGGTGACATACGATGGCATCCAATTCACCGATCATGGCGACAGTTTTTTTAGATTTACCACCATGCAAACGACCTTTCACACCTGTAATAGCATGACCAGTGGTAAAAGGAATCCCTAGCTCTGTAAACATATCTTGTACTTTTTGAGATGTTTTATGCTCTTTATAGCCCAATTCTGGTTCATCCATAATGGCGCTAGCTAATGCACGCAATCGACCTTGACCTGCCACAATGGCATCACATACACGTTGTTTTACTTCTTCTTTCGTTAACATAATCGGTCTCCTTTTACATTGTATGAAAATACCTTTTACTAAAAGGTATCTATGTATAACTCTTGAACTCTATTGTACCACGAAATCAAAAAGAGAGTTGATAGGAAATCCTCAACTCTCTTTCATTAGGTTCAACTATAACCTATATGGTTATATTCAAATTTAAATCACACCTTGCATATGTAATACAAAATGAGCTACTGCAGCAGCACAAATAAAGGTACCTGCCGTTACCGCTAAGGCTACTGGAATAATTCTCCAAGATAGACGACGGAATGCTCCTAAGTCTTTTCCCAAGGAGAGACCTGCATAGGCTAATACTGGTGTGGTTGTAGCCAAGAATGTTACTTCTTTTGTTTGTGCAATAATCCATGCTTGCCCTGGCATGATTGGCAAGGATGCAATGACCCCTACTAAAGATACCCAGAAGACCATAGGGAATCGATTAGCTAATGGCAAATAGGAAATAATCGCACCAATAATTGCTAACCCAGCAATCACAAAGACCCCTACAAGGCTTGGGCCCAATAGATGCTTGCCATCAATGATATTACCCAGAGCAGTCATAATAGCTGCAATGCATATAACAATGACAAATTGTGTAATTTTTTCACTCATAGTCATTTTATTGTCCCTCCTCTGCCAAATCTTGTTCACGTGTACGACCTGTAAAGAAATTATATGTTTTTTCCATCACAGGCAAAGATACGAAAATACCAAAGTAAACGCCTAGTACAGTAGTCAGCAAATTAGCTGCCCCTGCTAAAGCTGCAATTTGAGCTTCATATTCAGGATATACTGCAATGATAGGGGCAGTAGAAGCAGCCATCATACTAGCACTACCTACACCCGCACCCATAGCCAAGGCCAGTGGATGGAACCAACCCATTTGAGCAAAAAATCCTGCTAATACAGACGCCCACATAGCACCAATCAATACGCCACAAATATACATGCCCATAACGCCACGGCCTTCAGGAGAGCTAAAGCCAAATTTATCAATAATAATCGCTACATTAGGTTCCCGGTCTACAGAGTAACAAGCACCCACCGCTTCACGGCGCATTCCTACTAATAATGCCACTGGCAAGCCGAATAAAATAGTACCAAAGAAATGACCTAACTCTTGTAACATAAGAGCCAACCCAGCAGTAGAAAGAATTTCTAAATTAGGGCCAATCCCTAAGCCTACTTTAACCATTAAGAGCATCACTGCAATCCCAAGATAATCCGCTGATTTTTCCATGGTTTCTACTGTTAAAATTTTGAATGATGGAATGGATACAAACAAACCCATAATCAACGCGTAGAGAAGCGGTAAGAATACCACAGCTCCAAATCGTTGGATTCCGATCATTTCTGCAATGATGGTAATCACAAGAGCCAATGCATGTAATTTCCAGTTTTGTAATACTTGCATACAATACCTCCTATACTAATAACTATAACTATTTCTTTATTATAGTAAAGTTTAACGTGCACGGTCAATGTGTGAGCGATTCCGAATTAGCAATAGGGTTGCAAAAATAAAATAAGAGGTGAATAGATGTACTATCCACCTCTTATGATTAAGAGCTAGTATATTGAGTTATCATATGCCGTATAATTGGCTTATGCGTTTACTAATGCTTTTCCTAATGCTTCACATTGTTCTTTACCAGAATCATCAGGTTCGCCCATAACTGGTAATTTGTCAACTACAACGCCATTCGCGCCTTCTACGCGACCAGCCCAGTCATCTAACCAAGAGCCACCCCAACCATAGGAGCCAAACAATACTACTTTTTTACCTGCCAATTTAGGTTCTAATGCTTCATAGAATGGTGCAAATTCACCGTCTTCCAATTCTTCAGCACCCATGTCAGCGCAACCTAATGCTAATTTTTCATAATTAGCAGCTTCATCAGCAGTGATTTCAGAAACGGATTTTACTACCACTTCTTGACCAGCATCAGCGATGCCTTTACCTACAGCTTCTGCCATTGCAGCTGTGTTACCTGTTCCAGACCAATAAATTACAGCGATCATAATGTTACCTCCTAGCATGCCGTTACGGCAACCAAAGACTCTAAAGATTTTCCTTTATTCAACTGTGCATGACAATAGTCACGACACATTCGAAAACAATGAAATGCGTGCATAGCTGACGCTTGATTTCCATATACCTTCCAGTCTCCACAGACTTTATAGCCTGCTCCTCGGAATTGGATAAACGCTTTTACATCTTCTAATGGATATCCTAAAAACACACCGATTTCATGAGGAAATACGTCGCTCATTTCAATACGATCACGCAAATGTAATAACCAATCTGCCAAAGTTTCATAGGATTCATATCCATAATTTTGTAAAAATGCTAGCACCTCAGGTTGTCGCAAATAGTCCTCAAGCATACGTTCACGAAATACGAGTAATAATTTTCGTTTATCACAATGGCACAATTCATAAAAGAATAGACCTTTTTGATTAAATTTATCATTATACTCATGTGTTTTTTCTACCATCTTAGCCCCTAAATGCTGAGGTAAAGCAACAAGATTTGCCACTTTAATACCTCGAATCGCGGGCGCAC
Source organism: Veillonella sp. 3913 (assembly GCF_003992235.1). Lineage (NCBI taxonomy): Bacteria > Bacillati > Bacillota > Negativicutes > Veillonellales > Veillonellaceae > Veillonella > Veillonella sp. 3913. Next base: position 41,519 of record NZ_RQVF01000002.1, read on the forward strand.
AATGGTAACCGATAATCTGCTCGATGGATTCCATTTGTTGTACCTGCCTTTTTACTTATTTTGGGGAGAACACTTGCTCTCACAGCAAATAGATAATCCGGATATATATCATCTCGAAAGATGAATCAAAATAATGAAAATTATTTCTATTATTATAATACAAATAATCCTACCATATGTCAATAAGCATGAGAAGTTTTTTCATTTAAAACAAAAAAGTTGCACTCTTTGAAAGATAGGTATTTCATACTACTCATAGTCAATACTATTCTTCAAAGTTTGCAACTTTTCTTTATAATAAATACTGTAATTGTTTTCTCAGTGCTGTATCTTGCACATTTGTCATGACATATTTTACTCGTGGGGCTCCTGTACTATCTGACAAGAATGTAATTTGCAGATACATAGGATATTCCACTTGCTTAAACCATGTATTTACAATGATTTCACCTGCATATACATGTTTTCTTACTTCTCGAAATGGGACAATCACTTGGAATGATTCAGGGTGCTCTTTTACATATGAATCATAGTCCTGAATCATAGCGACTGTATATTTAAATCCTACAGGGGCTGATGTAGAATTCCAACCACCTTGCTTAGGACCAAATCCATATAGCAAGGTGCCTTCACCATAACGGGCATAGTAATAATTGTTATTTTGCTTATCCATCAGCATGTAGGACTCACTTGTATCAATACCAATTTGTCGTAGTCCCTCTTCCAATGACTGTGGCATACCACTAGAAATAATACTAGCACTACTCCCTGCTTGCACAAGCATAGTAGCCGGCCATCTATCTGATACCCTATTGGATGCTTCCACACCAATCTTGCTGCCAACTAGCATACATACAAGCGTACATAGCCATACAAAATATGTTATTTTTCTATTCATTATATCCGCCTAACCTTGTTTCTTTTGCATTTTCGCCCAGGTATCACGCATACCTACAGTTCGATTCATCACAATATGGTCTGGCGTGCTATCTTTATCCGTTACAAAATAACCGGTACGCAAGAAATGATAATGATCACCTACTTGTGTATTACGGAATGCTGCTTCACCTTTAGCAGATTTTACTTCTAAGGAGTTTGGATTCAACTGTTGTAAGAAATCCTTATCTGCCGATTCGTCATCTTCTGCAGATAATAAATAATCGTATAAGCGCACTTCCATATCTACCGCTGTAGAGGCTTCTACCCAATGTAAGATACCTTTTACTTTCTTTTGACAGCCTGTTCCAGATTTTGTAGTTGGATCATAGGTACAATGGATTTCAGTGATATTGCCATTGTCATCCTTTACTACAGATTGACATTCAATGATGTAGGCACCTTTTAAGCGTACTTCTTTGCCAGGTGCTAAACGGAAGAATTTTTTCACTGGCTCTTCCATAAAATCACCACGCTCAATGTACACTTCTCGACCAAATGTCACTTCACGTGTGCCCATTGCTTCATTTTCTGTATTGTTCTCGATCACTAATGTCTCCGTTTGCCCTTCTGGATAATTTGTGATGACAACTTTTACTGGGTCTAGTACTGCCATATACCGTGGCGCTTTTAATTTCAAATCTTCACGGATACAGAACTCTAATAGACCTACTTCTACCATGCTATCTGCTTTGGCTACACCAATACGTTCACAGAAATCCCGAATGGACTCTGGGGTATAACCACGACGACGTAAACCAGAAATCGTTGGCATACGAGGATCATCCCAACCACTTACAAGATTTAACTCAACTAATTGACGCAATTTACGTTTACTCATGACCATATTCGTCACATTTAAGCGAGCAAATTCAATCTGTTTTGGTTTTTCTGTATCTTCCCAATCTTCCAACACCCAATTATAGAGTGGTCGATGCACTTCAAATTCTAAGGTACATACAGAATGGGTAATACGTTCAATCGCATCAGATACTGGATGGGCATAGTCATACATAGGGTAAATATTCCATTCAGAACCTGTACGATGATGGTCAGCATGTAAAATACGATACAATACAGGATCTCGCATTACGATATTAGGGTCTGCCATATCAATTTTGGCACGTAATACTTTTTCTCCATCCTTATATTTGCCCGCTTTCATTTCTTCAAAAAGACGTAAGTTTTCTTCCACGCTACGGTCACGATAAGGACTATTCGTGCCAGGAGTTGTAAAATCACCACGAGTAGCACGGATTTCTTCTGGTGTTTGATCATCTACATAGGCTTTACCTTTTTTGATCAATACTTGGGCATATTCATATAATTTACCAAAATAGTCAGATGCATAATGTACATCCCCATACCATTCAAAGCCTAACCATTTTACATCTTCTTCAATGGATTCTACATATTCCACATCTTCTTTCACAGGATTTGTATCATCAAAACGCAAGTTTGTTAAGCCATGATACGATTTGCCAAGACCAAAGTTAAGACAAATAGATTTTGCATGTCCAATATGCAAATACCCATTTGGCTCAGGTGGGAATCGCGTATGAACACGTTTTCCATAGGTATTTTCTTCATTGTCTGTATTAATAATCGCTTCAATAAAATTAACAGTTTGAGGCGTTGTTTCTTCTGTACTCATCATCGTCTCTTTCGATTCCATGTGATTCTTCCTCTCTTAGATTGATTATACACAAGTGCACGTTCTGCACATTCTCTTTATTATACCACAGGAACAGCTATGTTTCACCGTTTTCTTATGAATGAAACCAGCAATTTTCATATCAGCTCTCTCTACCATTTATTTCTCGATGGATTGGTAATTAACGCTTTCATTGACACAGGTCAACAATGGTTTACCATGTACACCAGCAATCAGATTATTAGCTGTCAGCATAGCCATCTCTTTACGAGTGCGATCAGTGAAAGACCCAATATGAGGTACCACTAGGCATTTACCAGTTTTAAGTAATGGATGGTCTGCCCCAATTGGTTCTGGATCTACCACATCTAAAGCCGCGTAATCGATTTGACCCGTTTCTAACGCGTGCACTAATGCGTCTGTATCCACAATCTTTCCACGTCCCACATTAACAAATAAAGCCGTCTCCTTCATCATTTCAAAAGCTTCTGCATCAATTAAATGATGTGTTTCCTCTGTCAATGGAGCCATTACTAAAATAATATCACTAGTAGTGAGCAACTTGCCCAGTGATACATATGTTGTCATGAGTAAACTATCGTCATTGCGACGATTACGGTTATGATACTGTACAGTCATCCCAAAAGCACGAGCTCTACGAGATACAGACACACCAATTTTACCCATACCTATAATGCCTAATGTCATACGGCTTAAATCTTTACCTTTAATATTTGAAGGGCGTTCAACCCATTTACCCTCCTTAACGAACTGAGCATTTTCATAAATTCTACGACTGGCAGCTGCCATCAATGTAAATGCTAACTCAGCTGTGGTTTCTGTTAATACATCAGGTGTATTGCCATAAGGTATATGACGTGCTGTTAACGCATCGATATCGATATTATCATAGCCCACAGAAGCCTGTGCAATTACCTTTAAATTTGGCGCATCTTTAACTAGTTCTTCATCCACAGCAAAATGATTAATACTCCATAATCCATCTGCATCACGAAGCCATTCTTTTAGCAGCTCTTTTGGCATTTTTTCTTTTTCTGTCCACTGACGCACTGTCACATGTTCACTTAAATAAGCGACTACATCTTTACGCACTAGACCCGGTACTACTACTATTGGTTTATTCATTTGTTACCTCACTTTCATGTATCCTATGTATCTACCCTATAAGTATTATGTTATATTATCCACTCTTGACTATTGCTAGTCATCGTTATAAATACCTCTTTTGTAAATTATATCATATCTCCTTTGGACAATAAAAAAGACAGTCCTATTTTCATAGAACTGTGCTTTTTATTTGTAGATACGGTAACTTGCACTCTCAAACGTACCCGAGAGCTTCTACGCTTTCTATACGATGATATGCTATTCCACAAACGTTCCTAGAATAACATGTTTATCCTACCAATTGGATTTTCCTTCATTGAACATTTCAAATGCATGTGCAATTTGGCGTCTCAATTTTAATCGTTGTGAATCACTTAATACATATTCTACACCATTATGTGCGATGCGCCCATTTTTTACAATGCTACTCAAATCGTAAAGAATTTCTCTAGCCATGCTTGCATTGCCTGCTAATTCATCAATTGTTACATCATAATAATTAGCCAATCGCTTTAAGGTTTCCAAATCAGGCTCTCGATATCCTGTTTCGTAATTTGACAGGGCAGCATTACTAATACCAATATCCCGAGCCACATCTAATTGACTCCGCCCAATCCGTTTACGGGCATGTCTTAAATTTTCACCTAATGCCATTGTATCACCCCTTATACTACGTGAATCTATAGTATAAATAACCTATCTCTATTATAGCATGAGATACAATAGATATGCTATAGAAAACCACTATCCCACATCTCACGAATTGTGTATCTCTCTATGTTTTTCAGCATTTTTGAATTGTATTACACGAATTGAATTGTTTATCCCAACTGCGCATGCGTATTTTTGATTATATTTTAATCAAAATTGATAGATTTCATTCTATTTTAATCGTTTTCACTCATAAATTATTTATATTATTCATGTGCATGTTCTGGTGGCGGTAATTGTTCAACTCGGAATACCTCACCTATAGTTTGAATTTTTCCAGGAATGTATTCAACAATCTGTGTCATCAATACATATAACAATCGTGGATCAAAATTAGAATTTGCGCTTTGATTAATACAATCTAAATATACACTATCATCATCTTCTTCAATATAATATTTGAAGCTTTTATATGTACTGTTCTCACGATTGATAAAAGTCAGAATATCTTGACGATTTTCCTTAGTAACAACACCTGCCCCCATCAATAATCGAATTGTAGCATAAATTGTATCATCCAACAATAAAAATACTGGAATATCTCCTAATTCTGTTTGTACATAGGATCTAAATACAACCGTATGATCTTCATCGCCAACTTCACGCTTTTCAAAGCATGTCAATTGTTCATCAATGAGAAATTTTTCAAATAATCTCGCCTTTTCATTCATAGGTATCACCTCGTTAAAAAAAAGGGCATTGCTTGTCACAATGCCCATATAATTTTATTCTATCAGTCTTAATCCTTTTTAGATTTTGTAGTTTTCCGCGGTTTACTTTCTTTTTTAGTAGCCGTTTCTTCTACTGCAGTATTTTCTACTTTAACACTTTCTACTGCTGCAATAATACGAGTTAAGTCTTTTTGTGTATGTGGATACAAGACCTCAAAAATAGTATATGCTACTAACTCTGGCTCAAAATTATCTCCACTCATTAAGCTTACATCTAAAAGAATTGCTTCGTAGCCATCTTCTTCCATTAGATAGTGTTTGAAACATTTAAATTCACTATTCAATTGATTTAGCACTTCCACTGTAGCTTTTCGCTGTTCTGGAGTGAAACGACCACCTGCAATTTCTAAACGCACAAAACCAAATGGCGTATCATCCAATACTACAAACAATGGGAACACAATATCATTATACTCAATACTCGCATCGAATATCGCTGTATTATATTGATCATCTTCAATCTCACGAAGAGTAAAAAGATTTGTTAATTCATTTTGTTCAATAAACTGTTGAAATAATTCTGCTTTTTTGTTCACTGTCTTAACTCCATTCCAAATACGTTTAAAATTAAAACTCATTACCATAATGATAACACACAATGAGATATGATTTCAATGGATTAACAAGATTCATCTTCTTTATAAATACAACGATCATTTTCAAAGCGTGCAATTCGCACTAATGAATGTACTTCATACCCTGCTTTTTCTAAACGCTCACGACCTGGTTGGAATGATTTTTCAATGACAATAGCAATTCCTTCTACCGTATCTCCTGCGCTTTCTACAAGCTTAGCTAATCCCATAGCCGCTTCACCGCTAGCTAAAAAATCATCAATAATTAATACTTTCTCTCCTGCAGGTAAGAATTTTTTGGAGATTGTTACATCATAGTTCTCTTCTTTGGTATAAGAATATACCACAGAGTGATATACATCATCTGTCATCAAAATGGATTTTTTCTTGCGCGCAAATACTAAAGGAACATCTAATTCAATGGCAACTTGTAATGCGATTGCAATACCAGAGGCTTCAATCGTAACAATACGTTCAATACCTCGTCCTTCAAATTGTTTCGCAATTTCTTTACCGATTTGAACAAACAATTTAGGATCAATTTGATGATTTAAAAATCCATCTACTTTTAACACTCGATTGTTTAATACAATACCTTCTGCATCAATACGCTGTTTTAATAATTCCACGATGATCCTCCTTATTGTTTTCTGTCTTTCAATATATTAATAAATTGTGAAACACCTTCTGTTAATGCATCCATTCTTGATCGTACTAATACAATACGACGCTCTGGAATATGTAAGTTTGTTTTTAATTCGATTAAAGAACCTTTTTTTATTTTTTCTCTAGCCACTAATTCTGGCACTAAAGAAATCCCTAAGTTAATTTCAACCAAATCCATAAGTACATCCAAGCTACCTAGCTCAAAAGCTGGGCTCGTACATCGATTATAGGTAACCGTATCAAAAAAAGTACGACTGCTCGCCCCCATCGTAAGCAATAATAATGGCTCTGCCATAATTTCATCAATGGACCAAACCTTCGACTCATCTTTGTATATAGTGCCTCCTACAAATATATCTTGCATAGGCTCTAAATCTAGGATTTCTAAAAGATTATTATCATAGAGTCCATCATAGGCATGAACCACAGCGATTTGAGCCTCTCCCGATTCAAGCATTCCTACGCATTCACGGGATGGTCGATTCGTAACACGTAAACTAATATCTAGCTGTTTTTCTTGCCAACTTTTGAAAGTAGGTAACAAAAAATACTTACTCAATGTATCTGTAGCTGCTAAGTGTAAACTCTTATAATCCCTAGATACACGTTCTTGTAGTTTTACAATCCCATTGTCTAAAATGGAAAATGCTTCTACAGCTGTTTCAAAGAGTTCACGACCTGCTTTTGTAAAAGCTACTGATTTTGTTGTCCTTTCAAATAGAGGAATTCCTAAATCTTTTTCTAATTGCTTAATACTCTGGCTAATGGCCGATTGTGAGACACCATTCGCTTTCGCTGCCTTGGAAAAAGATAAGTGCAATCCTACTCCCACAAAGGCACGCAGTAATTCTGCAGACACAGACATAAATAACCTCAAATTTTCTATGAAAGTAATTCACTTCCACTATTACTTTACTATTATATATACTTATAAGTTTACCTATATTCATTACTATTGTCAAACTGCAAAAATACAAATAGAATTTTATCTATCTATTTGTAATAAAACTATATAAAATGGTTGCGTTCTAGCTTATAAACTAGTAATATATATTTGATAAGAAAATCTGGGGCATAACAATCCCCCCGTATGTATGAAAGGAATTTAACTATGCATTGCGCACAAAAATTGACTGATCATATTTATTGGATTGGTAGCAACGATTGGAGTACAGAACGTTTTGAAAACTTGTTTCCAATTCCAAATGGGGTAAGCTACAATTCCTATTTTATTGACGACGAAAAAACTTGTATTGTTGACTCTGTAGATGATAGCATTCGTCAAGAATTCTTTGACAATGTAGAACATTTGTTAAATGGTCGTGAGTTAGATTATTTAATCGTAAATCACATGGAACCTGATCATTGTGCTACATTAGTAGAATTGCTAGACCGTTACCCAAATGTGAAAATGGTCGGCAATAAAACTACCTTCCGATTCTTTGAGCAGTTCTATGGTCGTCCAGCTCCTGACAACTACTACGAAGTAAAAGAAGGCGACACCATCGATCTTGGTCATCATAAGCTTCACAGCTACACCATGCCAATGGTTCACTGGCCAGAAGTAACCTGTACTTACGAATCAACAACAGGCACTTTATTCTCTGCTGATGCGTTTGGTACATTTGGCACCATCAACGGCAATATCTTCGCTGATCAATTAGATTTTGATCGTGTATACGAAGATGAAGCTCGTCGTTATTACACAAATATCGTAGGCAAATATGGTGCACAAGTACAAAATGCATTGAAAAAAGCATCTTCCTTGAATGTAAATATCATTGCACCTCTTCATGGACCAATTTGGAGAACTCCTGATAGCATTTCTTATATCATCAGTAAATACATGCATTGGAGCACTTACAATGCAGAGAAAAAAGGCGTTGTCATTGCTTTCGGTTCCATGTATGGTAACACTGCTGAAATGGCTCAGCAATTAGCGAAGTTGCTATCTTTACGCGGTGTAACAGATATCCGTATTTATGATGTATCTAAAACTAATCCATCTTACATCATTTCTGATGCATGGAAATATAGCCACTTAGTATGTATGGCACCAACTTACAACTTAGGCTTATACTTGACTATGGAAAACTTATTACATGAGTTACATGCATTAAACTTCCATAACCATAAAGTTTCTATCGTAGGTAACCATTCCTGGGCATCCGGCGCGATGAAACGCATGGTTGATTACTTTACAAATGAATTTAAAAACATGGAAATTGTTGGTACTCCACTAGATATTAAAGGCGCATTACACAATGAACAATTACCATTGTTTGAAGAATTAGCAGATTCCATCGTTGCTTCCTTAGCAGAAACAGATATTAAAACTTTATAATCAATACAAGCGACTCTACTGTGTAGAGTCGCTTTTTATGTATACATCTAAACAATTAATAATACTATTGATGAATCTAGTTTTAGTATAACCCAATATTTAGTATAGAGTGTAACTGTAAATTCCTTGTAACATATACAAAATGAGCTATCATGAAGGGACATTCCCAACTTGATAGCTCATTTTTACAGGTAATATATGCATTACTATATCTGATAGCAAATAAATCTACACAGAGGATGTATAAGTACAATCACATCATTATATCTGGGTATTACCTATCGATTCTACTAACATACTATCGACGATAACGACCTAACATACGCGCCCCTTTTGGTGCTTCTAAAATCATTGACCACACCATTCCATGTCTAGCTGCCAATCGTAAGGCTTCCTTCTTAGACGTACCAGAATAAATAGGTCTGTCTTTCCTTACCTCGTTAACAGATATGTTTGCAGATTTCCTTCGTTTATCCTCTATTCGTTCATGGACTGTAGCACGCATTTCCTCTGCGTCATATCTCGGTGAGTCTACTGGCTTCTCATATCTATCTACATTCACTGGATTGCTTGTATTCACAGTCCCTTCGGAGGTGTTTCCCACCATTACATCAGGATCCATATTCACAGATTCCTTCGGGTCCCGTGAAAGTGTAATACCATAATACTCTTCCATTTCCTCCCAAGTCATATCCTTAGTCGGAACTGGTTTTTGTGACGATTCCTCGTTAGATGTTCCTTTTTTAAATATAAAGGACCCTAAAATAATCAGAATGAGTATCCCTATTTCCATAATCGGATACCTCCTCTACCTTATTCATGTGTACCTTTACCATCGATGGTAGACGCATAATCACCTTCAGAAATGCTTTCACGCATTTTAGTGTCCGCCATAATATTGTTCATCGAATAGTAATCCATAACACCCAAATTACCCTCACGTAACGCTTGAGATAATGCTTTTGGTACTTCCGCTTGAGCTTCTACTACCTTTGCTTGCATTTCTTGGGTATGGGCACGCATTTCTTGTTCTTGTGCCACCGCCATAGCTCGACGTTTTTCTGCTTGAGCTTGGGCAATTTTTTTGTCCGCTTCCGCTTGATCTGTCATCAATTGGGCGCCAATATTACGTCCTACATCTACGTCGGCAATATCAATGGATAAGATTTCAAAAGCTGTCCCTGCATCTAAGCCTTTATTCAATACAGTACGAGAAATATGGTCTGGATTTTCCAACACGTCTGTATGCTCTTCAGAAGAACCTACAGTAGTAACAATACCTTCCCCAACACGGGCAATAATCGTTGCTTCTCCAGCGCCACCAACTAAACGATCAATATTAGCACGCACTGTCACACGAGCACGAACTTTTAGTTCAATACCATTTTTAGCTACTGCAGAAATAATCGGCGTTTCAATCACTTTTGGATTGACCGACATTTGTACTGCTTCTAATACGTCACGACCTGCTAAATCAATGGCTGCAGATCGTTCAAATGTTAACTCCATAGTAGCACGTTCTGCTGCAATCAATGCATCAACCACACGGTCTACATCACCACCCGCTAAATAATGGGCCTCTAATTGATCTACCGTCACATCTAAGCCAGCTTTATTGGCTTTCACCAAAGGAAGTACGATTTGAGATGGAGATACACGACGAAGACGCATACCAATCAAAGTCATAATGCTGACGTTCACGCCTGCTGCTAGAGCAGATACCCATAGCCCTAATGGGACGAAATGTAAAAATAAAGAAATGCCGATAATTAGAATAATCGGAAAAATGATAAATCCTACCGTTCCAATAATTGTTTCCATATGTCCTCCTATCTATTTGTAGTTCTCACTACGATACGACCACCAGTAACAGAAATAATTTCCACTTCTGTGCCTGGTTCATAAAATTCACCATCAGTGACTACATCGAGGAATGTTCCTTCCACAACGATGGTCCCTGCTGGTCGCAACACCGTTTTTGTATATCCAATCTTGCCCAACCAACAATTTGGGTCTGGATGTGTAGCATATCCTTTTTCCTTAGTAGATGTTAGGTGCAATGTCAATCGTTCTCCTAAAGCTGTCTTAGGAAATACAGAGATAATCCACCACAACAATAGTACGCCCACTACTGAAAGCGAGGTGACAGTAACTATTGCCATAGGTCCTCCTCCCATCCAATCATAGATACCCCATAGGAATAGCAACAAGCCTGTTAGACCAAATATACCAAATCCTGGTATCATCATTTCGATGAGGAGCAAAATAATACCACTTACTAAAAGTCCTATCATAGCGTCTCCTTTCTCTTTACTATCTCTTTATCTGTATTATATCACAATCTCTTTATATAAAAGATGAAAAAGCTAGATTTTGTTATCTCTATTCTCCTCTTTAATCTATATATAATAAAATAAGAGGCCTTCTAAAGAAAGCCTCTTAATTGTTTAGTGATTAAACGTCTTCGCGGTATGGAGCTTGACCGATTTCGTAGAAATCGTTTCCTTCGCTATCGATAACAACGATTGCAGGGAAATCTTCTACTGTTAATTCTGCCAAAGCTTCTGGACCTAAGTCAGCATAAGCGATAACATCATATTTTTTAATGGATTTAGCAATTAAAGCTGCTGCACCACCAACGGCTGCAAAGTAAGTTACGCCGTTTTTCTTCATAGATTCGATAACTTCTGGTTTACGGGAACCTTTACCGATCATGCCTTTGATACCTTGATCAAGCATTGTTGGTGTGTAAGCATCCATACGACCAGATGTTGTAGGACCAGCGGAACCGATTGGATCTCCTGGTTTAGCTGGGCTTGGTCCTAAATAGTAAACGATTTTGTCATGCCAATCGATTGGTAATTCTTCGCCACGTGCTAATGCTTCAGTCATTACTTTATGAGCAGCGTCACGAGCACTGTAGATTTTACCAGAAATAAGAACCATATCACCAGCTTTTAATTTACGGGATTGTTCTTCTGTTAAAGGTGTTTGAATACGAATTTGTTCTGCCATGGTTATTCCCCCTCTTAAACTTCACCGTGAGCATGACGGCTAGCGTGGCAGCAGATAGTTACTGCTACAGGAAGACCAGCGATATGTGTTGCTGCCCACTCGATATTAACGGAAACTGCTGTTGTAGAACCACCTAATTGAGGTCCGATACCAGTTTTGTTAACCATTGCATTGATTTCTTCTTCCAATTTTGCATATTCAGGATGTGCATTACGTTCTTCTACAGAGCGAAGAAGAGCTTTTTTGGAAAGGAATGCTGCGTAGTCCATAGTACCACCGATACCAATACCTAGTACCATTGGAGGGCATGGATTAGGGCCAGCTTTTTTAACGATTTCAAGAACTGCTTTTTTTACGCCTTCAACGCCATCAGCAGGAACCAACATTTTTACGCCAGATTTGTTTTCAGAGCCAAAGCCTTTTAACTCTACATTAATGTCAACTTTGTCGCCTGGAACAATTTTAGTGTAAATAACTGCTGGAGTGTTATTTTTAGTGTTTACGCGGTTGAACAAAGGTTCAGCTACTACGGATTTACGAAGATATCCGTCCACATAACCTTTTGCTACACCAGCTTGAACAGCTTCTTCAAGATCTCCACCTTCGAAGTGTACATCTTGACCAACTTCTAAGAATACGATTGTAAGACCAGTATCTTGGCAGATTGGACGATCTTCAGCATCAGCAATTTCCGCATTTTTGATGATTTGATCCAATACACCTTTACCTACTGGAGATTTCTCACACTCATAGCCTTTTTTCAATGCATTATACATATCTTTTGGAAGATGATATGCTGCATTCATACATAATTCTGCTACCTTTTCTGTTACTTTCTCAACGTGAATGTTACGCAAAGTAATCCCTCCTCAACTTAAAACAGAGACCTTTCTCTTGTGTATTATTGTATCACCATTACCTTATCTTTTTCAATTCTTTAAGAATAGGTACTATAACTGTTTATTATGATAGAATTTATTATCATTTAATGGTAAATGCATATAGTTCTCTATTTCTAAGGTATTCTTAAATCCCATGGTTCATTCCTTATATGGACAAATATCCACCCTTTATAAACCATTTAAAATACACATATATTTAATCTTCTCAATACATTATTTCCTACTAAAAACTACTATGTTTACACACAAAATATACCTCTATAAACTGAAAAACTCTCTCATTAAATCATAATAAGAGAGTTTTATTTATGCTATTTTATATATTTTCTTATGGAAATAGTGCTACCTATGATTTATTGATATAGCAAATATAAGTTATTTCCAGCCATATATGTAACATTTATTATAGACAATCATACCCACTATAGGTCAGCTGCTTCTATCCACTCTTGTAAATCGGCTTCTCCTCCGATGATATCTTCATCATAAGCGCCTGCTAACTCTGGGTAGCGACATACTTCAATCGTATAGAGTATCGCTTCATCTCGACCATTACGGAAGGTACCAATCCATACACCACGAATCGTAGACTCATACCATTCTACTGGTTGATCTGTATCTTTTAGGTGTATCGTTACATCGCCACGCCCCAATGTTTCCAATACTTCCACTTGCTCTTCCATAGTGAGACCTGTATTTTCCACATAAATCGTATAGGTTTCTCCTGTTTGACGCAAGTGCTGCATGGCATTTTTCAATTCTTGAAACACCGCTTTTACACGGCCAAATTCATTTTGCATAGAATCTCCTTATCAAATTATTACAGTTTATAGTATGTAGCAGTCTATTCTTCTTTTCCACTCACAGGACTAGCTGTTACATACCAATTAGATAAAACCCTCAGCACTCGTTCTTTCACTTCTGCTACCGCAGCTTGTGTGGAATTACTTAAGGTAAGGCCTAATTCTAAACTTTCAGGTTCTACACCGATGACAACGGCATCTTCTAAAGGATCTTCTTGTAATGCACGAATGCGTAAAATATCTTGCATCCCCACTTCATGCACAGAAATAGCTTCTGTAAAATAACTATTCATTTCCTCATGAGGAAACTCATATACTGTGCCTGGTGCATCACCACCATTGATGGCATCCACTAACAATAGTTTTGTCATACCCCGCATATACGTAAGCAATTCCATGCCCATGGTGCCTCCATCTAGAATGGTAATAGGAGGATTAAATACATAATCCTCCCGTAATTGGTTCACCACATGGACACCGAATCCCTCATCAGTAAGCAAAATATTGCCTACCCCTAATAGCACAATGGGATTACTTTTTATTTCGTCCATATAAGTCCTCTATATCTTCTGGATCTGTAGGGTAAAATTTCATACCTGAAACCATACTAGATACTTCTCCAGATTCTTCCATAACATCTTCGCGGAATGCCATATACACATGTATAATTGTAAATAACAAAAATCCCCAAGCAATATAATGATGGATCATATGCACTTGATATTCCGTAAACAATAAGTTCACTGGATTAAAAATTTGTGCAATCCACGTATTAGGATACACTTGTGCAAACATAGCAAGACCTGTACAAATTTCTAGGAACAACATCACATATACCCCAAAATAACTAGTACGAGCCATAGAATTACGCAAGAAACGATGCTCTCGTTGCTGTGGTAACATTAGATAGTGCTTAATTGTGTCCCACAGACCAATCCAATACGACTTTTTATGAAATCTAGGAAACAATCTATCGCCACGATATCGAATTCCACCATAAATACGGAATATAAGGGCAGCAATTAAGATAAAGGCTGCGATAAAGTGAATTTTACGAATCATCTCCATAGAGAACCAACCGCCCACTGCGATTGTCGGTTCCACACTACCTGGTGTAGCTTGGAAACCTGGATTCCCAATGTATAGGCCCGTCCAGAATAGAGCCGTTACACAGAGAACCATAGTCCAATGGAAAATGCGGAGCCATAAACTAAATACACGATAAGGCTTTTTATTTAATGGTAACATAGACAGCCTCCTCCCTATTTACATAGGGCATCTGTATTGACAGACACTATTTTTTCACCCTTTTTATTGTACAAGTGCGTCGCACATGCTAAGCAAGGATCAAAGGAATGAATCCCTTTTAAAATTTCCAATGGTTTATCTGCAATTTTAACTTTTGTATCCATCATATTTGCTTCATATGCACCATGTTCGCCAGCAATCGTTTTAGGGCATGCATTCCATGTCGTTGGTACGATACATTGATAATTGTCTACACGACCATCTTTTATGACACACCAATGTCCTAAACCACCACGTGGTGCATCTAATAAACCTACACCTTTTGCCTCTTTTGGCCAAGAATTAGGATCGAATTTACGAGTATCCGCCACAACAGTATCACCGGTTTTAATATTTTCAATCAAGCGATTGTAGAAATGTTGGCTCAAGTTTGCTGCCACTTGTGCATCTAATCCGCGAGCTGCCGTACGGCCCACTGTGGAACACATCCACACATGAGCTGGTACACCTAGTACCTTGGACACTGCATCAATTTGGTCGACCATCATTTTTTCAGCCCAAGTAGGCTCTTTGATGATACCTTGTTTTACTTTTACATAGACAACGATGTATTTTGCTAATGGGCCCACTTCGCAAGCTTTACCTTTGAAAGTAGGTGATTTAATCCAAGAATATTTTTTCTCTTCATCCAAGAATTCCCATTTTTTGTTGGTTCCTGTTTTAGGACCTGTAAAAGCTGGTTTCGTTACACCTTCTGTTGGATGTAAGGATGTTTCGCCATTTGGATATTCAAACCAAGAATGATTGATTTCTTCCGACAAGAAGTCAGGATTCATCAAATCTTCCCCTTCTAAAGCTGTAAATGTTGCTTTTTCCCAACCAAGCTCAAAGTTTTCTACTACACCATTCGCACGAACAAGAGCTTTTTTGAAATAATCTCCATTGCTGATGCCACTGAATGTATCATCTGGATAGCCACCGTAGGCTAAGACGCGTTTTTTCGCTAAGCCCCCACCATCAACCATGCCAGCTTTTACATATAGATGACCGATGGCTAGTAAATCTGGTAAATAGAAATAGTTCACCAAATCTTTTGCCAAGGAAATGGATTCATCCACACTTGCCAAACGAGCCGCATTCACAGGGGCATTCATATCATCCATGGAAATAGAGCAAGGCATACCACCTACGATGTAATGAGGATGTGGGTTTTTACCACCGAAAATAACATGCGGCGTCACAATATCACGTTGACGATCCAAGATTGTCAAATAGTGAGAAATAGCCATCAAATGCACTTCTGGAGGTAATAATTGATAATCTGGATGATCCCACCATTGAGCGGAGAAAATGCCTAATTGACCACTTTCTACAATTTTTTTCACTTTTGTTTGAATCGCTGCATAATACGTAGCATTGCCTTTAGGGAATTCCTTAGGGTACGCAGATGTAGAAGATTCCAAATCGTTTGGTTGCAATCCGCTCACATTGTATGTGTCTAGGACTTGTTGTTGCAATTCTGCTGTTTTCTTAGGATCTGCTTTCAACGCCTCTACTGGGCTTACCCAGTCAAGAGCATGCAAGTGATAGAAATGCACAATATGATCATGTACATCTAAACAACTATGCATCATATTACGGATATAGTTGGCATTTTTAGGAATTTGAATACCCAATGCATCTTCTACAGCACGAAGAGCTGCCAAAGCATGCGTAGAAGTACATACGCCACAAATACGTTGCACAAAGGCCCATACATCACGAGGATCACGATTTTTAGCTACTAATTCAATGCCACGCCAAGCTGTACCACTGGATAGGGCATCTTGTACTTGACCTGTTGCTTCATCAACACTAACTTCTACACGTAAGTGACCTTCAATACGGGTCACTGGATCTACTACAACTCGTTTCATTATTGGTCACTACCTTTCTCGTCAGATTCTTTTTGTTTTGCTTCTTGTTCAGCTAAATATTTTTTCTCTTCTTGGATGGAATCATATTTATGTTTCGCTAACGTAATACCACCGTGAGCGATAACTGCACCAAAGGCGCCAAATCCTGCTACTGTACCTAATGTATCCACATCAGTGATGGTATTTGGTGTATGAATATGAGGTAATCGTTGGTAAAAGTTGTCATTGTCCCAGAATCCCTTTTCAGAGCAACCAATACAACCATGTCCAGATTGAATTGGATAGGACAACCCATTCCACCAACGTAAATTACCACAGGAGTTATATGTTTCTGGTCCACGGCAACCTACTTTATATAGACACCAGCCAGCTTTCGATGCATCATCATCGAAGTGTTCCACGAATAAACCAGAATCAAAGAAAGGACGGCGGTAGCAAGTATCATGGATGCGATTTCCATAGAATTGTTTTGGTCTTCCTTCTACGTCAAGAGGTGGAATTTCACCAAATAAAGCATAATGCATAATCACGCCAGTCATCACCTCTGGAATCGGAGGGCATCCTGGTACTTTAATGATTTTTTTGCCTTTTACGATAGAAGAAACAGATACTGTATTCGTTGGGTTTGGCTTTGCTGCTTGAATACCACCCCAAGCTGCACAAGAGCCATATTCGATGATGAACGCAGCCCCTTCAGCGCATTCTTTCAATACATCTACAAATGGACGTCCACCAACTTGGCAGTACGAGCCATTTTCATCCAATGGCACACCACCTTCAACAGCCAATACATACTTACCTTTTTTACTTTCTAACAAGTGATGTAAATGATGTTCAAATGGTTCCCCTGCTGCGGCAGCCAAGGTATCATCATACTCTAAGGCAATCATATTTAAAATCACATCAGATGCGAAAGGCGATGTGGATCGAATGAAAGACTCGTCACATCCTGTACATTCATGACCATGCAACCAAATCACCGTAGGTAATTCTTTTGTTTCTGCCGCTGCCACGACTTTGTTTGTCAATGCTGGCGGCAACCCTAAAATAGCAGTTAAAGCTACACAGGATTTCATAAAAGTACGTCGGCTTAATTTACGTTCTTGGAATAATTTCCAAAGACTATTCAATGATTCTTTCACAAAAAAGCCCCTTTCTTGCAATAACTTTATAGCATCTCTACAAATTAATATACTATCCATAGTATATCATGAAAGATATTCCTTCTATAGAACATTAATCACTAATTTGTAAAAATATTTTTATATCCTCTATTTATAGTTTCAATAATTTACGTACAGAAGCTGCCTTCTTATAGCCTCCTACGCGATCTTTCTCTTTTCCTTTTTTATAGCAGATAATTGTTGGTACACCTTGCACATCTTCTTTTAAAGCAATCTCTTTAGCTACGTCAATATCAATAGCAATCATGCGTGCTACACCTTGCAATTCATCATGTAACACATCCAGTTCTTCTTTCATAGATTGACAAGGAGAACACCATTCTGCTGTAAAGCAAGCTAAGACGATTTCATCCTCACCTTTTACAACAGCTTTAAAATCTTCATAGTTGTTAATCGATTCTAGTTTCATCACAATACCTCCTACAATAACAAAACCGCTCCGAAGAGCGGTTTTGAGCAAGCAATCAATAAGCCGAGTTCTGTCCTGCTTTCGCAGTGGCGATTATCTTTCTAGGCGCATAGTTGCCTATACGCTCAAGCGGCACAACCCGAAAGGTAGGCGGGCAACCCTTAACCCTTTCCTATTCGGCCTTGCTCCGGATGGGGTTTACCGAGCATACATGTTACCATGTACCTGGTGCGCTCTTACCGCGACCGTTCCACCCTTACCACCCAAAGGTGGCGGTTTACTTTTCTGTGGCACTATTCCCTATGGTCACCCACGCCGGCCGTTAGCCGGCATCCTGCCCTATGGAGCTCGGACTTTCCTCAAGTCAAGTAGACTTGCAATCGCCTTTCATACTTACTGTTTAAGTCTAGCATAGACCACCGAGAGGGTCAATACCTCTCTTATACATTATAAACCGAAAGTGCTTAGACTTCAAAGAAAAAATCTCTTTGCACTTTACTTTCTATGACCTCTACTTCTTGAGTTGTGAAAATTCTTTCTATCATTCGTTTCAATACTGTTTGGCTCATGTATTCTGTACCATAATGGCCCGCATCAACAACTGTGATTCCTAATTCTTTTGCTAGTTGCATATCATGGTATTTGACATCCCCAGTAATATACACATCTGCTTTTTGCTTAGCTGCTATCTTAATGAACTCCGCTCCACTACCCGTGCATAGACCTACACGTTGAATGGATGATTGCTTAGCTCCACCCCAACGCAATGTACTATGAGGGAATGCAGATTGTAATACTTCTTTGAACTCCTCTATCGATAGTGGTTGCGGTAAATTCCCAATGCGACCAATATAGTGTGCATCATACGCATTCTCTAAGGCTACTATATCGTAGGCAATTTCTTCATACGGGTGGGCTTCTTTCATAGCCGCTAACACCTGACCCAATAGATTTTTAGGCACTACCGTTTCCACACGTTCTTCTGGCACAGTTTCAATCACCCCTACCTGACCAATGAAAGGGTTCGTCCCTTCTAAGGGCAAAAATCTCCCTTCTCCAGCAACAGAAAAACTGCAATGACTGTACGCGCCGATATGACC
Source organism: Veillonella sp. 3913 (assembly GCF_003992235.1). NCBI lineage: Bacteria > Bacillati > Bacillota > Negativicutes > Veillonellales > Veillonellaceae > Veillonella > Veillonella sp. 3913. The sequence continues at coordinate 60,841 of NZ_RQVF01000002.1, forward strand.
TGCCCCCGCGTTGCCCATAGCTTGGCGAACTTGTTCACTGTGCGTAATAGGTACATAGACAGCCACTTTATAAGCCACGTCACGTCCCGTTTCTTCTAACCCTTGTATATCTTGTAACCCTAGTCGTATAGCCACTTCGTCATTAAGCCCGCCAGCTGTAACATCCAAATTCGTATGCGCACTATACACATTAATCGTATGGCATAATAGATCTCTAATCATCTTACCTTGTATCGTATCCGTGTTGATAGATTTGATACCTTTAAAAATCATCGGATGATGTGTCACAATCGCATCTACCTGTTGCTCTATCGCTTCTGCTACTACTTCTGACGTCACATCTAATGCCGTTAACACACGTTGCACGGTTGAACTCATAGATCCCACTTGTAATCCGCAATTATCCCAAGACTCTTGCAACTGCAATGGCGCTTGACTTTCAATGGCTCGAGCAATATCTTTCATAGTTACCATATATACCTCCTATCCACCATCTCAAGGTATGATGTAACGTTCCATACTCATCAATGGTTATACTTTTTTAATGGTGAAAGTTTCACCTGTACCTATTGTAAAATACCTTGTAATGCCTTCATTTCTTGTTCCATCACCTGAATAGCATCACTAGATTTCGCTGTATCACGCATATGCTGTAGGATAGATTGCAACGTTTCAATTCTACGTTGTATGTGCTGCGTCCAAACTTCAGATTGTTCTTGTTGTAACAAAGCACCATATTCCCATAACATCGAATCTCTAGGTAGCTCATTATACACGGAAGTAGCGCCTCGTTGTACTAACCACATGTCATAATATTGGTTACCCTCTACTAAGCATGCTTCTTGGACAATACCATACCCTTGATCTACTAAAAATTGTTTCAACTCTCGTCGATGGCTTTGTGGTTGTAATACATAGGTATATAACAATTCAGGACCTACCGTAATGATGTGTTGCATCAATTCTCCGCCCATGCCGCAGATGACTGCGCAGTCTACTTCTCCTTCTTTTGTGACAGCTAATCCATCGCCTAATCTACATGTAATATAATGTTCTAATTTCCGTTCTTTTACCAATTCTTTAGCAGATTCCAAAGGGCCTTGATTCACATCAATAGCGATAACTTGTGTAGCCACTTTTTCTTCTATGCAAGCCACTGCTAAATACCCATGATCGGTACCCACATCTGCCACCGTTTGACATTGTGGAATCATATGTAATACTTGTTCTAATCGTTTTGAAAGTGCCATATCTGTAATCTTCTCTTTCATTATACAATGAACATCTATAGATAACAAAAACCATCTCACAATGTGAGATGGTTTCTTATGGTGGGCCCACCTGGATTTGAACCAGGGACCGACCGGTTATGAGCCGGTTGCTCTACCCCTGAGCTATAGGCCCTCGTTTGGTGCGGATGATGGGACTTGAACCCATACGAGCGTACGCTCACCACCCCCTCAAGATGGCGTGTCTGCCATTCCACCACATCCGCATGAGGATATGTATATGGTGCCTCAGGGCAGAATCGAACTGCCGACACACGGATTTTCAGTCCGTTGCTCTACCGACTGAGCTACCGAGGCAAATATATAAATCGATATATTTGCTTAAAAATAGGTAAAAAAAATGGCGACCCCGATCGGATTTGAACCGACGATCTTCGCCGTGACAGGGCGACATGTTAACCGCTACACCACGGGGCCGTGTACTGAGTACTTATATACTATACCATAGGTATTACATCTTGGCAATACCTATGGTCAATTATATATATTCCTAAAATGCATACTAATTCTATTAATAACAATTTGGTTTTCTATCACGAAACACATTAATTTTAGAGCGAATCTGGTCTACAATGTCTAAATCAATAGTTACTATATGAGTTTGTGGCTTTTCATCACATTCTAATAACACTTCACCCCAAGGGTCTACTACCATCGAGTGACCTGCCATTGGTAATTTACCAATAGTTCCACAACCATTAACACTACAGAAAAACATTTGATTCTCTATAGCCCTAGCTTGATTTAATATTTGCCAATGATGTAAACGTAACAATGGCCATTGAGCTGGCAAAAAGAATAATTCTATCCCTTGTAATGCTGATTTACGAATTAGTTCGGGAAAGCGAATATCATAACATGTGGCACTGGAACAAAGCACACCATCTAATGTAAAGTTATGAATCGAATTTCCACCTGTGAAATATTTATTTTCTTTGGCAGGACTGAATCCATGCATCTTATCATACGTAGATAGCACTTCCCCTTTACGGTTGTATACATAGGTTCTATTGTAGATAGAGTCTCCTTCTTTAACAGCCACTGATCCACCAAAGATATTCACATGTTCTGATTGCGCCAATTCACCCAACAAAGCTTGCGTCCGTTGACCTGATTCATCTGCCAATGCATGTAACTCTGGACCCGTCATAAAGCCCGTATTCCAAGTTTCTGGCAATACTACTACATCAGCCCCCTGCTTAGCCACAGCTCGCACCTTCTCCATTAGAGTCTCAAAATTTTTATCCACTTGTCCAATCTCTGTAGCCAATTGAACAATGCCTACTCGCAACTCTTTCATCATTCCTCCTAAATGTGCCAAGCCATATGATCAGTAAAGTCATTTGGCTCTAATGGCAACGCATGCCGTCGTGGTACATAGGATCCTTTGTCAAAACGATCTACTTTAGGGCGACGATATATAATATGCTCTGGTTCCGTTTCAAAAATGATCACATTCTTTGGTACATCTCGTTTAATGACCAGATTACAGCCTATTTTTGAACCTTTTCCTACCGTAATATCACCTAGCACTTTTGTGCCTGCACCGATAAGCACATCATCTTCCACCGTAGGATGACGTTTTATCTTACGAGAATCCATCCCTCCAAGAGTCACCCCATGAAACAGTGTCACATTATCTCCTACAATAGCAGTTTCACCAATGACAACCCCCATACCATGGTCAATAAATAAGCCTTTACCAATTTTCGCACCTGGGTGAATTTCTATGCCCGTTACTCGACGTGCATGTAATGCTACTCGCCGGGCCAAAGTAAACCAACCTTTTCGATATAGACGATGCGCAAAAAAATGCCAAAATAATGCTGTTATATGAGGATATGTCCACACTACCATATACCAAGAGGTAGCAGCTGGATCAGATTGTAATACACGCTGTATATTGTATCGAATAGAATTCCATACCTCTCTCATAAATTCCTCCCTATACACAGATAGCATGGCCTAGACCATGCTATCTTTTGTATCACAATCGATTAAGAATGAATCCAATCTACACTTTCAAATTGAATCATAGATAGATATTTTTCTACTCCATCTGGAGCTACCACGACAACGTCTACATCTGGGAATTTACGACCATATTGACGAGCCACAAAAATCGCAGCTGCTGATGAAATACCAATACCAATACCAGTTTCACGCATGAAGTTAGCTACTTCTTCGATGGCATCTTCATCGGTTACTGTTTGTACTTCATCCATCAAAGAAGAGTCGAAGTTTTCTGGAATAAATCCAGCTCCAATACCCTGAATTTTATGAACCCCACCAGTACCGCGAGAAATAACTGGAGAGCCTTCCGGTTCTACGGCCACCGCTTTAATATATGGGTGTTGCTCTTTTAAAGCTTTTGTTACACCTGTGAAGGTGCCACCTGTACCAATGCCAGCTACGAAGATACCTACGTTAGGCACATCGCGCAAAATTTCTTTCGCTGTTGTTTCATAATGTGCATGTGGATTTGCTGGGTTAACAAATTGCCCCAAAGTCACTGCATTAGGATAGTTATCAAGAATTTCTTGTGCCTTTCCAAGAGCACCTTTCATACCTAATTCTTTTGGAGTTAAAATTAATTGTGCTCCATAGGCTTTAATTAATTCACGACGTTCCTTACTCATACTTTCAGGCATAATAATGATTGTTTTAATGGACAACATAGCACCTAGCATAGCTAAAGCAATACCGGTATTACCACTTGTGGCTTCTACAATAATAGTATCGTTTTTAATTAAGCCTTTTTCTTGCGCATCTTGCAACATACCAAGAACAGCACGATCTTTTACACTGCCACCGGCATTGTATTTTTCTAATTTCACATATACATTAGTATCTGGAATTCGATAAATTGGTGTGTTTCCAATTAAGTCAATTGCATTTTTTACAACAGCCATACTTATTCTCCTCTACTTAGACTTCAATATAAAACACTTAATTTTATTCCTATTCTATAGATAGGATTTGATTTTGTCAACTACATTCTTCTCAAAATTTTACTTATTTTGATTGAAAGCCACCATGCCCCATACGAATGCAATCTTCTTTTGTGATTCGTACATCTGCTAATAAACGTGGCGTTATCACATCAAAAGCGCTCGGATTATTGTACAATACACCACCTGGTACCCCCAGTACTGGCGTACTATCTTCCAAATACGCAATGCACACCATCGAGCCTGGCAACACTGGTAGCCCATAAGTAACTACTTCTTTCGCACGACGTGCAATGGCACCTGGAGTTAAATCATCAGGATCTACACTCATACCACCCGTGCAGAATATAATCTCTGCCCCTTGGGACTTTACTTTGTCTATGGCCTCCACAATTTGATCTGTATTATCTGGCACAATTTCATGAGCTACCAGTTCCACACCATAATCCGCTACACGGTCTTGGATAACCGCTGTGAAAGCATCTTGAATGCGCCCTGCAAAGACTTCACTACCTGTAGTAACAATACCCATTTTTTTACGCACAAATGGATAGACTTGTAAGATAGGCTCCTTACCTTCACGTAATCGTTTCGCTTCTTCTAACTGCCATGCTTCTAATAATAATGGAATACATCGCATACCTGCTACCGGTTTCCCAGCTTTTACAGGTGTGCCGTGTAATCTTGTAACAATGGTCAACTCCCCAATACTATTGATCTCATGCAATCCTTCCACATCCACGGTCAATACACCATCATGATTTGCCAAGGCTTCAATTTTGCCTTGTTGTACTGGGGTAGGGCTGAGAGATGGATGTTCACAAAAACGATATAATTCTTCTGCTACTTGCTCCTCATGAACCAAATTATAGTCGGATTCTTCCATTACATAAATATGCTCTTTTCCTAATTGCAATAATAATTCCACATCTTCCGCTCTGATGATGTGTCCTCGTTTAAATGGTGTGTCTTTTACTTCTCCAATGACGATGCGCACAATATCGTGGCATAGTGCTTGACCCACTGCATCTTTTACATGTATTTCTTTCATTCTAGTATCCCCACATTCGTTTACCAATGGTGAAAGCTAGCCCGCACAGGCCATACCCAACCAATACCTGTCCACCCATGTAGGATAGCATATACCACAAACCTTTCTCTTGCAGCATATATCCTTCAAAGATAAAGGTAGAAAAGGTTGTCAGCCCACCTAAAAACCCTGTAATACATAACAGTTTAACCCAAGGTGACACATTAGGTTGTCCTTCAATATATGCCATGCTCAATCCAATAAACATGGAACCTATGATATTTACTAGCACCGTTCCCCAAGGATACAGTGTTCCTTTCGTGACCATATACTGTCCAATGCCATACCGCGTCATGGCACCAATAGCCCCACCAATAGCCACTGCTATATATACATTCATAATCAAACTCCTTTATTCCTTTATTATACACCACCCTAAGCGGATTATATACTAAACCGCGAATTTTTCTCTCTCGATTTATATATAAGTTGTTATAGTTACACCCTATATTAGAAGTACCCACTATTTTTTTCACTATATGTCGTACCAACATTGTACACACATGACATCTCTCATGTAGCATAAGCTAGTACGTATACTAGATTCATACACGCTCCATACCAATATAACTCCTACTACGTGTTACAGAGAGCTTATCTATAAGAGCTATACTAAAGAACGCCCACATAGACTACCTAGCTCAACTACTTTGATACAACAAAAAAGAACTGCCTATTTCTAAGCAGTTCCTTTATATACATTAGTTTCCAGGATTTTTTACTAAATCTTGACCCGCAATACCAGGGCGCGTCATTTCTTTCGGAGAAAGAATATAATCCATTTCTTCTTTCGTTAACAATCCTTGTTCTAGAATGATTTCCTTTACGCTACGGTCAGTTTCCAACGCTTCTTTTGCCAAAGCAGAGGCATTTTCATAACCAATATGCGGCAACAAAGCTGTTACGATACCAACAGAACGTTCTAACCAATATTCGCATTGTTCTTTATCCACTTCAAGGTCAACTAACAATTTATCTACAAATGTGTTGACCGCATTTTTTAAGTAGCACATAGAGTTGAACAAGTTATAAGCAATCACTGGTTCCATAACATTTAATTCGAATTGTCCATTTTCTACGCCAAGAGAAATTGTCAAATCATTACCGATAACTTGGTAACAAGTTTGGTTCAATACTTCCGCAATTACTGGATTTACTTTGCCTGGCATGATGGAAGAGCCCGGTTGACGTGGAGGTAATTTTAACTCACCAATACCACAACGAGGGCCAGATGCCATTAAACGGAAGTCATTAGCCATTTTAATTAATACTAGGGCTGTTACTTTCAATCCAGAAGAAATATCCGCAAATACATCTGTATTGTTTGTAGCATCAATTAAGTTGTCCGCCGTAATGAACGGTTCTCCTACCACACGGGATAATTCATCTACAACAGCTTTGATATACGTAGGCTCTGCATTCAAGCCTGTACCCACAGCAGTAGCTCCCATATTCACAGTATGTGCTTCTAACATAGCAGATTTGATACGACGAATACCACGGCGCACGCCAGATGCATAAGCACCCATTTCTTGACCTAATGTAATTGGCACCGCATCTTGTAAATGAGTACGACCCATTTTTAAAATTTCTTTATACTCTTCAGCTTTTTTATCTAGTTCATCTGCTAAACGACGAAGTGCCATTAATAAAGGCTTACTTTTCATAATCGCACATACTTTGATAGCTGTTGGGAAGGTATCATTTGTAGATTGTGCCATATTCACATGGTTATTCGGAGATACGATGTCATATTGACCTTTTTCATACCCTAAAATTTCCAAAGCACGGTTCGCTAATACTTCGTTCATATTCATATTAAAAGAAGTACCTGCTCCTCCTTGGATAGGATCTACAGGAAATTGATCATTGAAATTACCACGTACCACTTCATCTGCAGCACGACTAATCGCTTGACCTATTTTTTCATCTAAACGACCAGTACTCATATTCGCTAAAGCACAAGCTTTTTTTACCATAGCCATAGCTTTTACGAAATCTAAGTCAATTTGTTTACCTGTAATAAAAAAATTTTCAATACCACGTAATGTTTGTACCCCATAGTACAACTCATCGGCTAATTCTAATTCACCTAGAAAATCATGTTCTTTTCTCATAGTATACCTCATTTCATATAATATCATGTGTATCTACTGTATAAGCTTTGTGTATATGATATACCTGTATTATATCATGTATCTTGTATACAAAATAGGTGCATGCTTTCTAGTTCCGAATAATGCCTCCTTGTATATCTAATAAAATAACTAAAACTCATAGCAATCATTAATTTTATTCATTTTTATATATTTCTATAGACTATATAAGAATATATATGATATAAAATTTATGTTGTAAATACATCCAGTTCTATATGACAAGGACCCTCTGCTATATAGGAAACATATAAAAGGTAACTCCAACTACACTCCAGAAGAATAAATGTGGTTCCAACCGCACGCAAAAAAGCCTGAAAAGTGGTGCCAACCAGGAGCCAACGAACTCAAACTATACCCTTTTAAACCCCTTTTAGAAAACAAAAAACCCAGTAACTAAGTTAGCTACTGGGCTTATATTTGTATTGAATTATTCTGCTGTGAATGGCAACAACGCGATAGCACGAGCACGTTTAATTGCAAGTGTCAATTTACGTTGATGTTTAGCACAAACACCAGAAATACGACGTGGAAGAATTTTGCCACGTTCAGTCGTGAAACGACGAAGTTTAGCAATATCTTTGTAGTCGATTTGATCAGCATGGTCAACACAGAAGTTACATACTTTTCTTCTTGGTTTTCTGCCTCTATCTCTTCTCATTGAGAAACCTCCTTTGATATAGTTGTGGAGTTCTTAGCTTAGAACGGAATTTCTTCACCTGCGCCTGCACCGGAACCTGCACCAAAATCATCAAAATTGGATGCACCACCGTCAAAGGCATCAAATGATTGCGTATCTAAGGCTTGTCCCACGAAATTAGCAACTACTTCTGTTACATATCGTTTTGTACCATCTTGTGCTTCGTAAGAACGAGTCGCAATACGACCTTCTACAAAACAACGGCTGCCTTTACGCAAGTTTCCCGCAGCTTCTCCTAATTTTCCCCAAGCTACACAATTTACAAACGCTGTTTGTTCCTTAGTCTCGCCATTTTGATCCACATATGTATTGGATGCAGCTACTGTGAAAGTAGCAACAGCACGACCAGTTTTTGTGTAACGCACCTCAGGGTCACGAGCTAAATTCCCTAAAAGTTGTACAGAATTCATATCCTCAACCTCCTTAGGCTATTATTCTTCGTGTTTTACAATCAGGTGTCTAAGAACGTTATCGTCGATTTTAAGTACGCGGTCGATTTCTTTGATTTCGCCAGGAGCTGCTTCAAAGTTAATCAATACGTATACGCCATCAGTATGTTTATTTACTGCATACGCTAAACGGCGTTTACCCCAAACGTCAACTTTCTCAACTGTACCGCCAACACGAGCAATTAAAGCCTCAATTTTATCAAAAGTAGCTTTGTTTGTCTCTTCATCAGCTGGTTTCACAATCACCATGACTTCGTATTTGTTCATACAAAATCACCTCCTCTTTCGGACTAACGCCCCTATCTTACATAGGGGTAGGAAGATGCTTACCATCAATAAGCCTTATTATTGTACAACATTCTAGTCTGAATTGCAAGAAAAATATGAAAATAGACATAGTCCCCAAGGAGCCATGTCTATTTCATTAACATACTAATTATGTATATTATGCTTCTGCTTGTTTTGCTAATTTAGCGTAACTTTCAGCTTCTACTTCTTCTTGTGTTCTAAAATCTTGTGGTAATGTAGATAATCGAATCCAACTACGAATTGCCTCTACTAATACAACAAGAATCATAATAAACATAGCTACAGAGAAGGCCACTAAAATCCATTTACCAGCTGGAATATAGTTGAAGAATACGTTTTCAATATCAGCAGCGACTGCTACAATCGCCATAAGAATAGTTGGAACACCTGTTACCCAAGCATACCGTTTTTTCCCTAAACGCATGATGATTGTTGTACTTACTGCCAATGTCATCGTACCTAATAATTGGTTAGATACACCGAATAATGGCCAAATTGTGCCAATGTTGCCTTGTAATACTAGGTATCCCCACATGATACAAATCAATGCAGCACAACCATATACACCAGGAGCCCAATGTTGGTCATTGAATTTAGGCCAGTATAAGCCAAGTAATTCTTGTAATAAGTAACGACCTACACGAGTACCTGCATCAATCAAAGTCATGATGAACAAGGCTTCAAACATAATACAGAAGTGATACCAATAGCCCAATAAATGATCCATATTAGGTAGGCGAGAGAAGATATGTGCCATACCTACTGCTAAGGATACAGCGCCACCAGGACGATGCATCAAGTCTTCCCCTACTAGAGCTGATAACGCTGGTAATTCATGCACTTGAAGTCCCAAGGCTCTAAAAGATTCTGCCGTAGAGTTGATTGCAAAATAATCATCTGGATGCAGTGCAGTAGCTGCAATCATTGCCATCATAGAAATGAAAGATTCTGTTAACATACCACCATAACCGATAGGTAATACTTCTCTTTCATTTGTTAACATTTTAGGTGTTGTACCTGTTGCGATAACCGTATGGAACCCAGATAAAGCACCACAAGCAATGGTAATGAAAATATATGGGAATACAGAACCTTTCAATACAGGACCGCCACCCCAAATATATTCTGTCACTGCTGGCATTTGGATTTCAGGCATAACGATTAGAATACCAAGTGCTAAGGCTCCTATAGTACCAATTTTTAAATAGGTAGATAGGTAATCACGAGGAGCTAATAACAACCAAACTGGTAATGCTGCTGCGAAGAAGCCATAGACAGCTAACATAATTTCAATTGTTTTCAAATCATAAATAAACCAAGATGCATATTCGCTAGCCGCTACATTGGGACCATAGATAATAGCTGCAAAAATAAGACCAACCCCAATGATTGTTGCTTCTTGAATTTTTCCCGGACGCAACCATTGTAGATAAATACCAATAAAAATTGCAATAGGAATTGTTGCAAACACTGAGAAAAATGCCCAAGCAGAGCCGTGAAGCGCATTGGCTACTACTACTGCCATACCTGCTAATGTAATAACAAGCAAGAATAACGTCGCTAGCATAGCACCTAAACCTGCAATTTTGCTAATCTCTTCACGTGTAATATCCGCAATGGATTTACCATCATAACGAATAGATGCAAATAGAATAACCATATCATGGACTGCACCAGCAAATACGGAGCCGATAAGAATCCACAGAGTACCTGGCAAGTACCCAAATTGTGCTGCAATTACCGGTCCTACTAAAGGACCTGCCCCAGCAATTGCTGCAAAATGATGACCAAATGTGACCCATTTATTCGTAGGCACATAATCGTGTCCATCATTGTGAACCATAGCCGGCGTCATTCGATACTTGTCTAAAGTTAATACCTTCGCCGCTATGAATGCCCCATAAAAACGATATCCTAACATTAAGATACACGCTGAGGCAATAACTAAATAAATACCATTCATGACCATACATACACCCCCTAAATGTTGGATGAGTCACGCTATATATACCCATTCATTGCATGACATCACCCTATGATCTATGCAAAAAAGTAAATTGGTATTTCTGATTTAATTATAGTTACAAATATCATCCATGTCAATTTACTATTTCTCATAATGGTACTGATTTAGTCTTAAAGAAATCCCGTATTTACAATACATTCTAGGCTTATGAAGTTTCTTTATTCTCAATATAATAAGATTTCATGCCCTTTCAGAATGCACAAAACACCTTACATTGTATGCCCAGAACAGCTTTCCAAGTATGTTTTATAGTCATTTACAACGTTGATAAATGATTCCCGACCCATAGCTACATTCAAAGCATTTCTCCATCTTGCTGCCTCTGGCAATCCTTTGATATAAAAGCTAGCATGTGTTCGAATCTCACGAGTCGCCAAATCTACACCTTTGTAGTGGCACAACAAATCATAATGACGAATGAGCATAGCAATACGCTCCGAGCCTGTTGGATTCTGATTATACTGCCCTGTTTCTAAATAGTCTTTAATTTGACGGAACAACCACGGATTCCCCTGCGCCGCTCGCCCTACCAAGATCGCATCACAGCCGGTGTATTCCAACATCGCTTTCGCACTTTCTGGAGAGTTCACATCACCATTACCTATCACTGGAATCTGCAAAGCAGACTTCACCTCTTTAATGTAATCCCAATTGGCCTTACCACTATACATCTGTTCACGAGTACGACCATGCACAGCTACCGCAGCGACTCCTACGGATTCCATACGTTGTGCCATATCCACTACATTGATAGATGTATCATCCCATCCAAGGCGCAATTTAACAGTCACTGGAATATGTACTGCTTTCACAGCTGCCTCCGCCACCTTCATGGCTAACTTTGGAGTCTTCATTAACGCAGAGCCATCTCCAGAAGATACTACCTTTTTCACAGGGCAGCCCATATTAATATCTACTATAGGCGCTCCCGCTGCCTCTACTACTTTTGCTCCAATGGCTATGGCTTCTGGATCTGACCCAAAAATTTGCATAGAAACAGGCTGTTCTACCGCTTCCATATAGAGCAATTCTTTTGTATGTTCATTATTGTATTTAATCCCCATGGCACTCACCATTTCCGTACACACGAAAGAGGCTCCCATTTCTTTTGCTAATAAGCGATAGGACACATCGCTAAATCCAGCCATGGGTGCTAACCCAATACGGCCAGGAATTATGACATGTCCTATGTGCCAGGATGTATTATTGATTTCTTTCATAAATAAGTCGTAATCCTTCTAATGTCATCATTGGATCAATATGGTCAATCACATCAGTTTCAGCACTAATGAGAGGCGCTAAGCCTCCAGTGGCTACCACTTTAGTGTCCTCTGGCATTTCTCGTTTCATACGAGCTACAATGCCTTCCACTTGTCCAACATATCCAAATAATACGCCTGCCTGCATAGCACCAACTGTGTTGCGACCAATGACAGGACCAGGATTTTTAATTTCAATTCTTGGTAACTTAGCAGTGCGACCAAACAGGGCTTCTGCAGAGATGCCAATACCAGGAGATATAGCCCCACCTAAGTATATACCACCGTCTAATACAGCAGAATACGTCGTCGCTGTGCCAAAGTCAATGATAATTAAGTTTCCACCATACTTTTCATAAGCAGCCACCGCATCTACAATTAAATCGGCTCCTAGTTCACGAGGGTTTTCGTATTTAATAGAAATACCTGTTTTAATACCAGGGCCTACGAATAATGGTTTTTTGTGAAAATAGCGCAAACACACACGCTCTAACGTAGGGTTCAACGGAGGTACTACAGAAGAAATAATGACAGCTTCCACATCCTCTTTATTCACCTTTGGATCATGAAGAAATAAATTGCTCAACAACATGCCATATTCATCAGTAGTTCTCCCACGATCTGTAGAAATGCGCCAATGAGCCATAATTTCTTTTCCCTCATATACGCCTAATACGATATTCGTATTCCCTACGTCTACAACTAATAACATCTTAATATCCTCCTCCAGTGGAGCGTATAGACACATCTCCTGCTATGATACGTTCCTCTCGTCCATCCTCTAATTGAACGATCAAATTTCCATCTCTATCTAAATCTTTAGCATACCCTATATAATCTTTATCTGGCGCTTTTACTACTACTTCTTTATATAAAGTTACACTATACTCTTTCCATTCTTCCAAAGTAGAGTCAAAGCCTTCTTGACACACCTTTTCATACTGATCCTCTAAGGCTTTTAAAATTACAGCGAAGGCCTCTTTGCGATCTATCTCTATCCCAGCTATAGCAAAAGACATGACTTTATCTTTCAGATCCTCGCTAACTTCTTCTATCGTCGTATGCGTATTGATGCCAATCCCTAAGACAATATAGTTAATCTCTTCCATAGTGCCATTCATTTCTGTTAGAATACCCACCATTTTACGAGACCCTACCAATATATCATTCGGCCATTTGATGCCCGCCTCTGAAAGCCCCAAGGTGCGGAATGCTTTCACTAAGGCAACTCCTGCCATTAAAGTACATTTTGACGCTTCCATAGGTAAGAACTTGGGTCTTAGAATTAAGCTAAACCAAAGCCCTTTCCCATAGGGAGAATACCAACCTCTAGATAAGCGACCACGACCGGAAGATTGTTCTTCTGCACATACCACTGTACCTTCTGGAACTCCATCCATAGCCAAGGCCTTTGCGATACTATTTGTGGAATCTAACCGTTCTTCATATACATAATAACGGCCAAAGGATTTTGTTTGTAATACCCCTTCCATCTCTTCAGGACTAATCAGATTCGGCTCTTCTAGCAACCGATACCCTTTTTTTGTAAAAGATTCTATCACATAGCCTCGTTTACGTAGTACTTCTATATGCTTCCAAATCGCTGTACGTGACACCTGGCAAGCCTCTGACATCGCTTGTCCAGATACAAATTGATCTCTGTTTTCTTTTAAAAAGTCTAGTATTTCATCTCTCACGGCTTGTCGCCTCCTTACCTTTATCGAGGTTTACAATACGATTGTACAGAGGTCCTACATAAAAAGCAAGTCTTTTCTAAGCAATTCACCATCCATAGCTATGCCAATTTGGTACACCTACAAAAAGGGATCTCATAATACACCTTGATTAAATCTAATATGCACAAAAGGTACCTTCCCCTAGGGGAAGATACCTTCCTATTAGCATCTTAGATTATTCTTTTGATACATCAATTTTATCTGGCATCACGATACCTGCCACTTCTAGAGGAGTTTTCTTACTATTCTCTTCCTCTTCTGCTTTTGCTTGTACTTCTTCTGGACTTAGTAAAGTACCATAGCGATACAAGTTTTCCACTTGCTTAGCATCAATTGTTTCTTCTTCTAATAAAGCTTTCGCCATATTATGTAAGAAATCAATATTTTCTGTTAACAAGTTCATTACATCACCGTATGCTTCTGCTACAATGCGATGCATTTCATTGTCAATTTTTTCAGCTACTGCTTCACCATAATTACGTTCAGAGCCTAAGCTTTTACCTAAGAAGACTTGTTCTTGATGTTCACCAAATACCAATGGTCCTAGCTCATCACTCATACCCAAACGAGTAATCATTTCGCGAGCAATGTTCGTCACCATTTGTAAGTCTCCAGAAGCACCACTACTGATTTCTTTCAGTACAATCGCCTCTGCACAACGTCCACCTAAAGCCACGCGAATCTGTGCTAGCAATTGGGAACGTGTCATATAGTTTTTCTCTTCTTGTGGAAGCATCATAGTGTAACCACCTGCGCTACCACGAGGAATGATTGTTACCTTATGAACTGGATCTGCATTGGGCCATAAATGAGCTACAATGGCATGTCCAGATTCATGGTAGGCTGTCAATTCACGCTCTTTTTCACTTACCACATGACTTCTGCGCTCAGGACCATAGCTTACTTTCTCACTAGCCTCTTCTAAGTCATGCATGGAAATGGATTTGCGATCTTGACGAGCTGCTAACAACGCTGCTTCATTTAATAAATTGCTCAAATCAGCACCAGTAAAACCAGGTACTTTTTTCGCAATCGTTTTTAAATCCACATCTGGATCCAACGGTTTATTACGAGCATGAACTTGTAAAATTGCCTCACGACCACGAAGATCTGGACGACCCACTGTCACTTGGCGGTCAAAACGACCTGGACGTAATAAAGCTGGGTCTAAAATATCTGGGCGATTTGTAGCCGCAATGGTAATAATACCTTCATTGGCACCGAAACCATCCATTTCTACCAACAATTGGTTCAAGGTTTGCTCGCGTTCATCATGACCGCCACCAAGACCTGCACCACGTTGACGACCTACTGCATCAATTTCATCGATGAAAATAATGCATGGTGCATTTTTCTTAGCTTGACTGAATAAGTCCCGCACACGAGAAGCACCCACACCAACGAACATTTCTACAAAGTCAGATCCACTAATGGTAAAGAATGGAACTCCTGCTTCCCCTGCTACAGCACGTGCTAACAAGGTTTTACCTGTCCCTGGAGGGCCAAACAATAGGACCCCTTTAGGAATTTTAGCGCCGATCGCATTAAATTTACCAGGATTACGTAAGAATTCAACGACTTCTTCCAATTCTTGCTTAGCTTCATCTGCACCAGCCACATCTTTAAAGGTCACATTAACTTTACCTTCTCCCTGCATTTTAGCACGAGATTTGCCAAAGTTCATGACGCGACCAGATCCACCTTGTGTAGACTGCATCATAAAGAACCAGAATCCAATAATCAATACAATTGGTAAGGCAGATGTTAATAAGCTAACCCACCAAGCTGGTTGCTCAGGTGGTTGCGCCGTTACATCCACACCACCTTCAGACAGTTTTGCAAAAATACCTGCATCACTTGGTGCATAGGTAGCAAATTCTGTACCAGATTTTAATTTACCTGTAATAGAATGATCCCCTGTAATTGTGACACTCTCTACATTTTTTCGTTGCACCTCTTGTAGGAACGATGTATATGTAATTTCTGATTTATTTTTTGTACCTTCAGAAAAAGAGTTAATCGCTGCCACTGCTGCAACAATTATCAACAAATAGAGGAGTACGTTTTTTAAGCCTCGCTTCAAATTTTTCTCCTTTCTCATCTATAATCTAAATTGATACTTATTTATCATATCAAATTTTGTCGAATATATCAACGATTATTGATAGACTTCTTCTTTTAAAATGCCAATATACGGCAATTGACGATATTTTTCATCGTAATCTAAACCATATCCAATGACAAACTCATCTGGGATGACAAAACCTTCATAGTCTACATAAACATCTACTTTACGACGATCTGGTTTATTCAACAAGGAACAAAGACGAACACTAGCCGCTTTGCGAGATTGCAAGTTTTCTAGTAAATAGGACAAGGTTGTACCAGTATCTACTATATCTTCTACTACAATCACATGTTTTCCTTCTACAGGACGATCTAAATCCTTTAAAATACGAACTACCCCACTACTTACAGTACTACTACCGTAACTAGAGCAAGAAATAAAATCCATTTTTACATCGCCTTCAATATGACGTGCTAAATCTGTAAAGAATACAATGGCCCCTTTTAATACACCTACAAGGACAATTTCTTTACCTTTATAATCTTCTGTAATTTGACGACCTAATTCCGCCACTCTTTTTTGAATTTGTTCTTCCGAAAGCAATAATTCTTTCACTTCTGGTATCATAGTAACTCCTTATTAGTTAGCTCTATTTCTTTTCTATGTCACTACATAGAACAACCTTAATTGTATCATATGACGTCAAAACTTGCACCTGACGGAAACGAAATTCTTTTCCCTTTGGACCTTTGACTAAAGAACATAAATCATCTATAACTGCCTGATTCAATTGTTCTGGTTTCACATAAAGGCTTAATACTCGTTTCCATAGTCGGCTCACTAAGGCATCATGCTCACCCATCAGCCCTCGTTTATCCAACACTATGCCATTTTCATCATGACTGACATAGTCCGATTCTAACCGTGTCACCTCTTGCTCAAAATAAGAGGTATCACATTGCGCCAATGCACCTAATCGATACAAGGCATTTACTGTTTGTGGATACCTTTCCGTACAGGTAGGTATCAGGACTTGTCGAATCCAATTCCTATCATAGGTCGTATCTTGGTTAGACGCATCTTCTCCATGAAAACACTGCAACCACTTAGCATAGTCTTGTAATACCTGTTTAGGTAAAGATATACAAGGCCTCCACAGATTTTCTGTGATAGTTTTCATTCCTTGTAAACCCTCTAGACCAGTTCCACGTAACAAGTGAGCTAAGATTGTTTCCCCTTGGTCATCTAAATGATGGGCCGTCACAATATATTCATATCCCTTATCTTCTGCAATATCTTGCAGATGAGTATACCTCAATTGACGCCCCATCATCTCAAAGGATATACCTTCCTCTTTGGCCTTATCACCGACATGTTCATGCACTGTATAGCAGGGCATTCCAAATTGTAAGGCATACCATTCTACTAACTCCACTTCTTCTAAAGCCTCTACTCTAAGTCCATGGTCCATAGTAAATACGCCTACATTCGTGAATCCCTCTATATAAAAATAATGTAATAAGGCTATAGAATCTACCCCACCGGAACAGGCTAACAATAGAGGGGTATCTTTTGTTATTGAGTCCCCCATCGCTGCTGTCACTGCCTGCCGAAACCGCAATACAGTAGCCCACATATCTCCATATAAGGCTTTCTCTCGACTACGATTCATAGGGATAGTAGATTGATACATACGGTGTCGATACATATGATACTGATCAATACAATTCTCTCCATAGTATCTATTCAACACGGTACGACTGTTATCTACTTGCTCAGCCAATTCTTCCATCGTCAGCAAGGGCACAACCATCTCCACATATTTGCGTGTTTCATTGGCCTTTTCCACTTCTATACTGGTGTGCAAATCTCCTTGACTTTCATAGGCATCTAACAAACTAGTCACCAAAGGCGCCCAAGAATAATAGGATTTATTTTGCACCATATTGCGCTTGCCACCCTTCTAATCCATCAGCTTCACTGACCACAATCGATCCAATTTGATAGGTATCCATAAGAGATGTAATAATCTCGGCCCCTGGCACAATAATATCTACACGCCCTGGTTGCAAACCTTTCACTTCCAACCGTTCTTCACGACTCATATACCGAAGCTGTAATATCATAGCTTCAATAGTACCGCGGTCCATACGATGTCCCTGTATTCGTCTAGGATCGTAACGTTCCATTTGCAAATCTATCGCCGCCAAGGATGTTGCAGTGCCACCAATACCAATAAACTCGCCAAACATTCCTTCAATGGGTAGTTCATCCCACATGCGCACAGTTTCTTCCCATACACGTTGTGGTCCCTCCCTAGATATATCTTGCATACGCACAGCACCAGCAGGATAGGATTTTGTAAAGTACACATGGTTCGCATCACCCAAGGCAATTTCCGTACTTCCTCCCCCTACATCAATAGTAGCATAGTGAAAGTCTGGATTTTCATAAACCGTGGCCCCTATAAATCCATAGGTAGCCTCTTCTTCACCACTTAGTACACGGTACTCCATAGGACACACTTGCTTGGCTTTCTCTAAGAAGTCCTTGCCATTTCCTGATTCTCGAATGGCACTCGTAGCAAGACCAATGCGGATAGTAGCCCCATAGTGAGTAAGTACCTCTTCTATTTCTTTGAGAGCCTGAACACCACGCTCCATAGCTTCCTCTGTTAATAGTCCATTACTATGACGTTTACCTAATCGTGTAGTCCATAATTGCTTCGGTTCATTCTGCCACTGCGAACCATCATAGGTCCCCAACAATACCCGAAACGAGTTAGAACCTAAGTCCACAATTCCAATCCGGCTGCCTTGTTCTACTATACATTGTTCCATTTCTATCGCTCAACTTTCTATCCTTAGTTATTTATAATCATATCTATAGTCTATCCATGGTATACACAAAAAAAGTGATACTCTTGTATCACTTTCCCTTATCGAACATAGGGAACTTCCCCTGGCTTAACTAAGCCTAGTTCTTCCCGTGCTACACCTTCGATATGTTTATCATCTTCTAATAACTTTTTTTGTTCTGATAAATCTTCATTTTCTTTCTTTAATTCTTGCAACTGCTGTTCAAGTTGATGTTTTTCTTGATGTAAACTATAGATTGTATATACTTGCTGCACTACTACTATGGCAAACAAGATAAACAAGGCTAAGCGAACTTTGTCTAATTTTCTATTTACTTTTCTCTTTGCCGATCCTTTCGGTTTTCCATTTACATTTGCCATACCTATCACTCCTGTATTGTATCTATAATTGTATTATAGCATATGTAGGCATTTCCGTGTACACTTCCTATAAAAGAGTGCGACTACTACGATGCCTCCATGATATACAATAAAAAGCGACCCCACTAGGAGGTCGCTTTTTATATGTGAATGTAAGGATTAACTATTCACCTTTGTAGTTCAATACTTTTTGAGTTACAGGTGTTGCATGTTTTTCGAAGTATTGAAGAGCTACTTCTGGGAACATAGCGTATGTTAATACGTCTTCTTCTGTTACGCCAGTAAAGCCTTTAGCTTCAAGATCAGCACGCATTTTTTCCATTTCTGGAGCTACGTCATCAGCTGGACGATGAGTGATAGGAGTTTCGTCGCCAATGATTAATTCTTTGATTTCTGGTTTTACAGCTGCTGGAAGTTGACCGTATTTACCACGAACTAGGTCTTTTACTTCAGCTGGTGTAGTGTTGTAACGAGGCAATCCTTGGGATTGGAACAACACGTTCATCATAGCCATTGTACCAACGATTTGAGATGTTGGAGTTACCAATGGAGGGAAACCAAGATCTTCACGAACGCGAGGCATTTCATCCATTACGTCGAAGAATTTGTCAGCCATACCCATTTCTTTCAATTGATTTTGAGTATTGGACAACATACCACCAGGAATTTGGTAATGACGAACTTCTGGCAATACTTCATGAGCTGGAGTCAAGCCGAATTCATCAGCGATTTCTTTACGAACACCACGGAAGTATGTAGCTAATTCACGCATTTTAGCAAGATCTAAACCAGTGTCGTATGGAGTGTTTTTGAAGATTTCAACGATAGATTCAGTAGCAGGTTGGCTAGTTGCATGGCCGAATGGGCTCAATGCAGTGTCGATGATATCAACACCAGCTTCAACTGCTTTTAAGTAAGTAGCAGATGCTAAACCGCAAGTGAAATGGCTATGTAAATCGATATCGAATTTTTCGCCAAATTCTTTGCGCAAATCTTTTACTAAGGATTCTGCATCGTATGGAGCTAATAAGCCGGACATATCTTTGATGCAAAGGGAATCAATACCCATTTCTTTCAATTCTTTAGCTACTTTTACGAAGCTTTCGTTAGTGTGTACAGGGCTGATTGTGTAAACCATAGTACCTTGTACATGAACGCCTGCTTTGTTACCAGCTTCGATAGCAGCACGCATGTTACGAGGATCGTTCAATGCGTCGAAAATACGGATGCGGTCCATACCGTTTTCTTTTGCTTTGCGAACGAATGCTTCTACTACATCATCAGCATAATGTTTGTAACCCAATAAGTTTTGGCCACGAAGTAACATTTGCAATGGTGTGTTTTTTAAGTTTGCTTTTAATGTACGAAGACGTTCCCATGGGTTTTCATCCAAGAAACGGATACAGCTATCAAATGTTGCACCACCCCAGCATTCCAAAGCATCATAACCAATTTCATCCAATTGTTGTAATGCTGGAAGCATATGGCTCATACGCATACGTGTAGCCAAGATAGATTGATGACCATCACGAAGAACTGTTTCTACTAATCTTACTCTTTTTGCACTCATAATCCTTCTCCTTCACATTGACCCTCCCCTATCAAGACTCTACCACCTGATAGAAAGGGAATTATTAAATACATGAGTAACAGTTATCTCATGTATAATGTACATAACTATATTAGACTACTAAACGCCATCTTTGTCAACCTAAATACATGCTTTTTAATCATATGAATTTTATCGATGTAGTTACATGCATAGCCACTATTTTAGAGGGGTTTCACCACTTTTGTTTCGATATTCATTGTCAACTGATGTATATCTATTTCACTTTTTTAGGCGCTGTTTCTAACACAATATGTTGACCATTTCGTTTTACCTGAATAGAAAAGTCTTTTACATCCTCTTTAAAATAATCCATTTTTATCGCTAGCAACAACTTGCCAATTTCTGTTTTTATCCGCTCTGTTAAAAACTCTTGATAAAAATCATCTTCCGTTTTATGTGACTTTACTTTGGCCCCTAGTTTGTTACCTGTACTGGCATTATCTTTCAATATAGCAGTCTCAAAGGTTTCTGTTTCCACAAACCCTTTCATCATGTCCGCATCACTTAATCCTTTTTGGATTTTAAATTTCGCCATTTTTTAGTTCCTTCTTTCCATATGTCCCACAATTTTGTTTCTATTATGACTAATTGTTATAGCTTTTTATGAAAGACAGTGAATTTTATTACTGAAAGTTACATGTATCGTATAATTCTTTATTGCTTTTTCTCAGAAGAACCGCTATCTTTAGCAGTCTCTTTATCCTTTAAGATAGAATCTACAGTAATTTCTGATAATTCTATTGGGTTATCATAGGTATAAACTTTATTAAAACCTACCCCTAGTTTACCTTCATAGGCCTCTAAGGCACGATTTTTATCATCCACTTTAACAATGTAAATCAATTGTCCTTGGGTAACACCGATTAAACGGAATTTTCCTGGAGGGTTGATGGCACGCCATCCACCTTCTGTACCATTGAACATAAATACATCTCCAGTACGTACATTATCATAGAAGAACCGATCTTCATTGTAGAACATGCCGATACGCCCAATATCAGACGCTTGCATATAGACACGACGCGTATCATAGTTTGCATCTGTACGATATACACGATATGCACCGTCTCCGACACGGACCTTCATGTAGACTACATTCGTTGCCGCAGAGTACGCCACATCTGTAATACGCGATCCATTAGGAACAGAATTAATAGTTGTATCAATTTCATGTTCTGGTGCTTCTGGGTCAATACGAGCTAACATCACATCATTATGACGGCCACCAAATAAACCAACAATGGCTAAATTACGATCTGACATCCATTCAAAATAAGATACTTCCCGTTCTTTTAAATCCAAAGTAACAGGAGCTTCTTTACCAGCCGTGTATATATCCACACGATTTTGTTCCACTACAGCCATATATTTATGGTCATGAGAGTAATAGCGAGTTCCCTCTTTCACATCTGGAAAGTTTTTATCTACTTCCTCGCCATTGATCACCTGAAAATTTGTAGTAGGCGCTAAGTATACTTGGTCTAAATACAGGTAGACACCACCTTGCAAAACTAAGCCTAGTAAAAAGGCTGTTGTTACTTTTCCAAAGGTATTCATAGACTCTCCTATTTCACGATAAATACAGTAGGAATCATGCGTTCACCTAACAAATCTGCAGGCTTGTTCACAGTTTTACCATTATAGAACAACGTGGTACTAGAACCACCATCCAGATTGGCAGCAATCACAGCCCCTTCTTGGTATAAAATATCTTGCACATCACGCAAAGTAGCTCCAGCAGAGTAGGCTTGACGTCCATCAATGACTAAGAATAGGACCGTCCCATCTTTCTTTTGAGCAATGGCTGTTCTAGGTCCAATGCCCCAGCCACCATCACCATCAGTAATCATCTTCTTACCATTTACGATAAGCGGTGGACCGAAAGTTAAACCTTCTTTGGCTCCCATCTCTTTCAATTCACGCTTGTTGTACGTACCAGCAATTAAGTTACCAGATTTCGTAAAGCCAATGAAATCTACATCTTCATCAGGTCCTACATCTTTACCTAATACATACTCTCCATCATGCAGGATAAATCCATACGGAGAACGCCCTGTTCCTGTCCCATTAGGGTCATGGAATCCACCCCCATTAATAGCCGCTACTGCCCCATTTAAACGAGCAATATTACTAGTCGTCTCGCCTTTTTCATTAAGATGAGGTGCTGTAGCTACCTGAACTCTTCGTGGATCTGGAATTTCTAATAAATATCCCGTATACCGATTAGACTCAATTTTACGCAAATTCAATGTAGTATCTTCTTTTACATCAAACTTAAATAATTCTTGGTTTTCACCAGTCCCAACTGTACCCACAATTTTTTGTATTTCTTCAGGCGTATAGAGCCACGTAATATAATGTGGATGTCGAGACCGTAAAATAGCGCCTACTACGGTGCGTTTAATGTTATCAAAAGGGCCAAACAACACCACGATAGGTGATGTAATAGCTGTAAATATAAACATGAGAAGGATAAATTTTACCCATCCTTTTCTAAAAAAAGAACCCATATAATATGCTCCTTTATCTATTCCTATCCTATACTGCAGATATACTGTTGTCGTAATACCAACAGGCCTAAGTAAATACGATAGGCTATGTGTAATGTCTGTTAAGACTCCAATACTCGTAACTCTTCTATTCGATCAGAAATAGATACTCCTTCATAGGAAAAGTGAGGATACACCTCTCGCAACGGTTCCAACACAAATTGGCGTTCCCAAAAATAGGGATGAGGTACCACTAAATTAGGTTCTTCTACACACACAACTTGACCTGCTTCAGTTTCTATCCACACAATATCTAAATCTAATGTCCTAGGTCCCCAATGGATCTCTCTCTGTCTACCCGCTAAACGCTCAATATGCCATATAGTTTCTAGCATGGTCAGAGGTTCTATGGTGGACTTTACTTTCAGAATCCCATTTAAAAATGGTCCTTGTTCCACTGGCCCCCATGGTGGCGTTTCTATCCAGTTCGAATGCTCTACACTAGTTACACCTTGTATACCTACTAGTTGATTCACCGCAAATGCTAAATATCCTTCTCGGTCACCTAGATTAGAACCGATACCAATATAATAGGTATACATTATAATTGCCCTCGTGTAATCACTACTTCTACATAATCTAGCACACCGGGGATCGGCGCTTCTGGCTTGCGCACTGTCACTGAAAGCCCTACAATCCCTTGATAGGTATTCCATAAATCATCTGCAATGAGTGTACCCACCCGTTCAATCAGTCGTTGTGACGGTCCTTCTACAATAGCTTTTGTCCGTTCGTATACATCTGCATAATTAATAGAATCTTCAATACTGTCAGATTGTCCAGGTTTCGTCAAATCTACACCAATAGAAATATCCACAAAGAATCGTTGACCTAATTCATTTTCGCTTGGTAGATTACCATGATACCCATAGAATGCCATGTTTCTCAAATTAATTCTGTCCATTACTCACCTCGTAATAGTACATCTGCTACGGTAATTGCCCTCTTATGCATTTCCACATTATGAACTCGCACCATATCTACACCTTGAATCATCCCTGTAATACAAGTAGCTACCGTTCCTTCATCTCGTTGATCCACGGGAATATCATTTAGTATGGTTCCGATGAAACGCTTACGGCTAGGCGCCAATAAAACAGGATATTCATACACTGTAATTTCTCCTAACCGTTGGATCACTTCCACATTTTGAGCATAATCTTTGCCAAAACCAATGCCTGGATCAAGCCAAATATTTTGTGGTTTTACTCCTTCTTTCAAAGCTAGATCCACCGAGGAGAAGAAAAATGCCTTCATATCATCGATAATGTCATCGTAATCAGTACTATTTTGGTTATGCATAATAATGACTGGCACATCATATTTTGCCGCTACCGCTGCCATGTCCTTATCATATTTTAAGCCCCATATATCATTCAATATATGAGCCCCCTGCGATAAGGCAAAATCAGCTGTTTCTGCTCGGTATGTATCCACAGATACAGGTACAGTGGAGCATTCTAGAACTGGCAACAGTACTTCTTTCATACGCTCTAATTCTTCTGCTACAGAGATTTGTGTATGCCCAGGACGCGTAGATTCTACGCCTACATCAAGAATATCTGCCCCTTGTTCTATCATTAGTTTTGCATGGGCTACGGCTGTGTCAGAAGTATTGTAACGACCTCCATCAGAAAAAGAGTCTGGAGTTCCATTCAAAATTCCCATAATTAATGTACGGTCTTTTAGCTCTAATTGTTTACCATCTTGCCAGTTGTACTTGCGGTACTTAAACATGATCGTTACCTCCTAATAACACCAATGCTTCCTCGCGTAATGTCCCCATGGGTTCTAATATACCTGTAGCCACTATTGTTTTTGCTACAGTTTCCTGTGCCACTTCACCTTTCATAAGCATGCATAAATGGGTGGCTTCTACCATTACCATGGCACCCAATACATCGCCATCTTCCACTAAAGATGTGGCAATGTCATGGGTCAATCGTTCTTGTAATTGTGGGCGCTTGGCATAGACATCCACTAATGCTTTCAATCGGCCCAAGCCAAATACTTTACCATCTCGTGGTTGATACACAATATGTACTTTGCCATAGAAAGGCATTAAATGATGTTCGCAAATCGAATAAAAGGGGATGTGATTCACTGATACAAGGCCAGTATGCTCCGTAGGATACACATCACCTAATGCCTCTTTTCCAGTGCTATGACACCCAGAAAACAAGCCTTCAAACAGCGTAGCTACACGTTTGGGCGTATCTGTCATGCCCTTTGTCTCTAAGTTGATATCAAGACCTTCTAATAATTGGCGCACACCCATTATAGCTTGTTCTTTCATAGTCATCTCCTAAATAATTTTCGTGGTCCAATCTTCGATAGTCCAAATATCCGTTACCCAAGATTCGTAAAACTCAGGCTCATGACAAACTAGGACTATGGTCCCTTTAAAAGCTTGTAATGCCCGTGCCAATTCTGCTTTTGCATCCACATCTAAATGGTTCGTCGGTTCGTCCAAGACAAGCACATTATAGGACTCTTGCATCAATTTACATAGGCGAACTTTTGCATTTTCCCCTCCAGATAAGACGCGCATTTGACTGGTAATATGCTCATTGGTAAGTCCACAACGAGCCAAAGCCGCACGCACCTCAGAATTAGTCAAGGACGGATAGGCATCCCAAATATAGTCTAAAGCCGTTTTAGAATTATCTCGACTGTCTTCTTGAGCGAAATATCCAATTTGTAAGAACTCACCTTTTTCTATCTTGCCAGATAGAGCTGGAATCATACCTAATAAGGTTTTTAATAAGGTTGTTTTACCTAACCCATTCACACCTTGGATGGCAATTTTTTTCCCTCGCTCAATGACTACTTCAACTGGTCGTGTCAAGGGCTCATCATAGCCCAAGACAAGATCCTTCGCATCCACAATAAAACGGCTTGGGGTGCGTCCCTCTTTAAATCCAAAAGATGGTTTTATCTTTTCTTGTGGTTTCTCCAAGATTTCCATTTTTTCTAACCGCTTTGCTCTCGAGTTTGCCATACCACGAGTCGCTACACGGGCTTTATTTCGCTGAATGAAATCCTTCATATCTGCCACTTCTTGCTGTTGTCGCTCATAGGCACGTAAGGCTTGTTGTTTTTTTACTTCGTAGGCAGCTAGGAATTGGTAATAGTCTCCTGTGTATCGTGTGAGCTGAGCTTGTTCAATATGGTAAATCACATTCACCACAGAATTTAAAAACTCCACATCATGAGAGATTAAGATAAAGGCATTTTCATAATTTTGTAAATAGTTTTGCAACCATTTAATATGGTCCACGTCTAAATAGTTTGTCGGTTCGTCCAACAACAGTATAGTAGGTTGTTCTAACAACAACTTTGTGAGCAACACTTTCGTCCGTTGACCACCACTGAGATCCATCACATCACGGTCTAGACCGATATCCATCAAGCCTAAACCCTGCGCAGTTCGTTCAATGGTAGCATCGATTTCATAGAATCCACGCTGCTCTAGCATCTCTTGCCACTCTCCAGTGAGCTCCATAAGCTCATTCATTCTGTCCTCAGAGCAATCGCCCATCTCTAAATAGGCATCTTGCAGTTGTTGTTCAATACCGTATAGAGAATCGAAAGCCCCTCGTAATACATCACGAATGGTCATCCCTTTCTCTAATACACTGTGCTGATCCAAATAACCCACCGTCACTTGATTGGACCATTCCACTTTTCCTTCATCAGGCATCAAGTGCCCTGTTATGATATTTAAAAATGTTGACTTTCCTTCTCCGTTGGCGCCGATCAGGCCTACGTGTTCGCCTTTCAGCAAACGGAAGGAGGCATCATCTAGTATTTGTCTTGCCCCAAATCCATGGGTTACATTGGTTACAGTTAAAACACTCATATTCATTCTCCAAACTAACGTTATGTATCCTTTTATTATACGTTAACATGACAATAATTTCTAGTTTTTAAACATCTGTCCTGTTATTTTTATATTTTCTGTGTATTTACGCATGACACTGTGAAAGTGTATACTAATAGTATTCTAATACTAACAAAAAGGAGTATATCCCATGAATCATGTACCTACTATCTTATCTATACAAGATATGAGCTCTGTAGGCCGTTGTTCACTAACTGTATTCATACCTTTAGTGAGCGCTTTACGGTGCCAACCTATCCCATTACCAACAGCGGTACTTTGCAATCATTTAGAATATCCTAATTTTGAAATGGTGGACATTACGGATCACCTTGAAAGTTTCTACAACTGTTGGAATAAAAATAATATCACTTTCGATGCCATCCAAAGTGGTTTTCTCGCATCACCTGAGCAAATTCGTCTTGTTGAAGATGCCATCGAACGATTCGGCAAAGATAAATTAGTTGTCGTAGATCCCGCTATGGCAGATGACGGCAAACTCTATTCCATCTACAACGAGGAAATGGTGAAAGAAATGCGTAAACTCATCACCAAAGCTTTCATCATCAAACCGAACTACACAGAGGCTTGCTTCCTCTTAGACATGCCCTATGACCCTACACCACAATCGGAAGAGGTTATCTATGATATGTGTCGCAGTTTACATGCGCAAGGCCCAGAATATGTGGTCTTATCTAGCTTACCATCTGAGGATTCCGCCCTCATCGCCGTCTATCGGGGTAGTACAGATACTATCACTTGGGTATCCAATCCATTAGTACAAGTGAAAGCACACGGAACGGGGGATACTTTCACAGCTATCTTGACGGCCCTCGTACTACGTGGCTATAGCCCCGAAGAGGCATCTCGCATTGCAGGCCAATTTACCACAGAGGCAGTACAGTTTACCCACGAGGAAATCGGTTCTCTTCGTGACGGCTTAGCTCTTGAATTACTATTAGATCGTTTAATTTCTATTCCAGACCCACAATAAGGAGGTTTTATGAACACTTACAAAACAAACAATGATATGACCCAAGCTACTAACACAGCAAAATCTCAGCATACAAAACCGACCACATCTACTAGCTCAAGATCCACAACAAAAGATATTATCTATATCGGATTATTATCCGCCTTGTGCATCGTGTTTACGACTATTAAAGTACCTTTACCAACAGGTGCCATGGTACATCTTGGTTCCGCTGCCCTATTCTCCATAGCATCCGTATTCGGCGGATTCTATGCAGGGCTCGCTGGCGCCATCGGGTCTGGCATTTTTGACCTCATCATGGGCCATTCCCAATACACCTTATTCTCCATCGTAATCAAAGGACTAGCGGGCGTGATTGTAGGTGTATTAACAGTAGGTTGGAGACCTTCCATTCCTGCTCGTTCCATATCTACCCCTCGCATCTTATTAGCTATGCTAGTAGGTGCTATTTGGACAGCTGCAGGGTATTTCGTAGCATGGTGGGTTGTACTGGATAGCTATATCGCTGCCGTCACAAGACTCCCTGCATCCTTCCTAACTAGTGGCATCGGCATCTTAGTAGCCTTGCTATTAATCTCGATCCTACGCCGTATCCCTCGTAAATAATTTGTCATACCATTGAAAGTATGGTATACTAGACACAACAAAAGAGAGCCAATAACGTGTCGAAGGCGTTAGGCTCATCTCGAAAATACTTGAGAACGAAAATTGCCTAACGTGTTGAGGTGGCTAGACCTCATTCGTTAGGCTTTTCACTTACATGTTTAAGTAAGTTAAAAATGCTATAACAAGCATAAGAAATTGTATCAATAAAGATAAATATTCAAATGGTGTCATAGTATCACCTCCTCCCATTATAGGAAGAGACGAGCCCAACACACGTTACTGACTCTCTTGTTTATAAGTATAGCATATTTTGTGCAAATTGTTTATATTTTTAAAAGTAAATCTCATGAGGAACGTCCTTATGTGTAGTAGCCTTGTGGCGTTCTTTACTATCCAAATAGCACTAATATATGAAGAGCAGTGCGTGTTCCTGAGCAAACATTATGAAATACCGTTTGCGAAGGAATATGCACTGCTCTTCCCTTTATATAATTCAGTTACAAACGCCACAGGCTACATAACTTAACCAGCGACGATCTTGGCCATGAACTTCTTATTATTAATAATAAACCGTTCATGTGTGCCACGGCCGATAACTTTTTCACCTTCTTTAGCGACTACCTCAAAGGTTACTTTTCTACCGTCCACTGCTACTACCGTTGCCATTGCAGTTATAGTTGCACCTAATGGGCTAGCTGCTTCATGGCTTGTTTCTATGCGAATCCCCACGGATCCTTCACCGTCTCCTAAATCACCTTGAATCCCTGTATAGGCTGCTTTCTCCATCAATGCCACCATCGCAGGTGTGGCAAATACAGGTAACGTACCACTCCCCATATACTCCGCTGTATTATTAGCTTCCACTACCACCGTAGCCATACCAACTTGTCCAATCTCGATTGCCATAGAAACTCCTTTCTAATATTAACAGTAATACAGACTATCATTTGATTTCATTCTAGCACTTTTGAGGGATTTTTTCTATTTTATTTCCCTAAAACATTTTACACTAACTCATAATATTTTCTTCTTAACTACATACATGTATAGATTTTAATCATTTATTACTTTCAAGCTCAAATTTCTTGACTTTTTCCTTCTCTATGTTTACAATGTAAACATAGAAGTGAGGTGATTATCGTGGCTGTTATATCTGTACGTTTTAATGAAGCAGAAGATAAAATTGTTCGTCAATATATTGAAAGTAAAGGAGAAAACATCTCTCAATATATCAAAACTATGTTATTAGAGCGAATTGAAGATGAATACGACATTTCTATCGTCAATGAATATTTACAAGAAAAAGATTCTATGGAGTTCCTAACATTTGAGGAGGCTACTAAAGAATGGGATATCAAGTAATTATTCCAGTTAAGTTACATAAGAAAATAAAAAAAATGGATTCTTCTACTCAAAAATTATTATACTCATATATTAAAAGAAATCTTTGTGGTACAGAAGATCCTCGTATACATGGGAAGCCTTTAAAAGCAAATCTTAAAGGCTTTTGGAGATATCGTATACTTAATTATCGATTAATAGTAGAAATTAAAGATGACACATTAGTTATCATTGCCGTTGATTTCGATCATAGAAATAAAATTTACACATAAGCAAAGTGGGTACCACGTCTTTCGACGTTGGTACCCACTTTTTGGTATGCATAATTTAGTACTAACTATTGATATTTAGTTTTATGCCATCCCCATGCGTTGCATAAGCATTTTAATTTGTGCTTTCATTTCTGCATTTTCTGCATCTTTTCTAGCATTTTCTGCTTTTAATGCAGAAATTTCATCTTGCATTACATATACAGAGGAGATTGGACCACCTTTGTAACGTTCTGGGATATTGTCATCATCACCAGTACCGAAGCGATATGTGGCACCGATGTTTGCCATGCTCTTACCAGATCCCATTGTAATTCCTGCATTGAACATAAAGTTTTCATTTGCATAGTGTGCAATACCTAATGCTAATGCTTGGTTTCCATCATAAGAGCCGATACCTGCCATGATTTGAGATTTTCTCAATGGATCGTAGCTTAATGGATTCATGGCTGCTAATGCTGCAGAATGTGCACCAACTTCGCCTACACGTTGGGAAGTTTTTTCTAAAGCAGCGCCAAGTTTATTTGTCACTTCTTTGACTTGACCAACAGTAACTGCATCTGTATCTGCAACACCTGGAGCAACATTGGTAATACGATTACCACCATTGTTTAATCCGTCTTTTGTTAAGCTTACAGATTTCGTAGGGTCACCTGTACTTGGAGCAATGCTAAGACCTGCACCATCCATTTTTACAGAACTATCTACTACAGGGTTTCCATCTTTATCTTTTACAACATTACCGTCTTTATCTTTTTTGTAGTTGTTGTAATCAGAACCATTCAAGCCAGTGATTTTACCGTCTTTGATTTCTACTTTAGATACTGTACCATCCGCATTTTTACTTAGTATGGACAATCCTTTATCAGTAATAGTGGTAGTATTAACTCCTGCTTTTGTCGGAACACCGTTTGCATCTGCTGGAGCACCAAATGTACCCATGTTAGCTGTTACACTACCTTTTTCGGCATTCAATTCTACTTTAGTATCACCGTCTTTTTTACCTAAAGTAATCGTTCCTTCAGGTCCATTTACTTCAATAGCTTTTGCATCTTTGCCTGTTGTAATAGTTCCTTTAGTACCGTCCATTTTTACAGCTTCAGGAGAATCTTTATCACCCAAAGTAAGTGTATTGGCATTTACATCTTTTGCTGTTACTGTTTTAGCTGTTACGCTACCGTCTTTACCATTGATACCTACTTTGTTTTCACCTGTACCTGCTGTGATAAGCGCTTTTGTACCATCCACAGAAACTGCATTAGCACCTGTACCTGCTGTAATTGTGCCTTTATCGCCATCTAAGGATACGGCTTTATCATCTTTACCTGCAGTAACTTTATTAAAAGCACCATCTTTTGCTTTTACAGTTTTAGCTGTTACGCTACCATCTTTACCGTTGATACCTACTTGGTTTTCACCTGTACCGGCTTTAATAGTGGCATCTGTACCATTGATAGCAACAGCATTTGCACCTTTACCAGCTGTAATAGTACCTTTATCGCCATCTAAAGATACGGCTTTATCACCTTTACCTGCAGTTACTTTGTTTGCTTGTACACTACCGTCTTTGCCATCAAGTTTAACTTGTTTGCCGTTTGCACCGTCACCAGCTGTAATAGTGCCATCAGCACCATTCATTTTAACTTCTTTGTCACCTTTACCAGTAGATACAGTTCCTTTAGGTCCATCTAATTTAACTTGCGTATCACCAGTGCCTACAGTCACATTACCATCTTTACCATCTAGCTTAACTTCCTTGTCGCCTGTTCCAGCTGTAACACTACCGTCTTTACCGTCGATTTTAACAGCTGTTTTACCATTTGGATCACCAGCCACAATAGTTCCTTCGTGTCCATCAAGTTCTACGCCTGGATCATTAGAATGATCTCCATCAGGATCATTTGCATCATGTTTACCAAGTGTAACTTTTTCACTCAATGTTGCATGGAATGTTTTAACTCCATTTTCCATTGTAGAAGTCACAGTAATGTTTTTATCACCTTTAACATCGACGCCTTCGCCAGCTAATTCTTTGATTTTGTTTTTACCGGCCTCAGAAAGTCCTTCCATATTTTTCAATTTGTCAACATCAGCCGCTGCTCCAGCTGCAGTATGGTTTAAGCGATCATTGAGAAGCGTTAACGCATCGCCTACATTATTTTTTGGAGCAGGTTGACCATCTTTATCTGTCAAGTTGTATGTAGGAGCTGTGATTGTTCCATCTTCACCTACTGTAGCACCGCCACCAAGAGCTTCTGCTAATCCACTAGCCGCTTTGTGCAATTGGTTACCAGTCACAGCATCTTTGGAGCCAGCAGCAATTTTACCATCTTTTAAGTTAGATAATGTAGTTGGACCACCTTTACCATCTGGATTCACGACGCTAGCTTTTAGGTTATCTCCTTCTACAGCTTTAGCTGCACCTACTTTATTACCATCTTCACCTACGTCTTTAGCTAAGTAGTATTTACCATCATTAGCTTTTACTAAACGTTTACCATCAGCATCAGTGTATACAACTGACCCAGCTTCACCATTACGTAAAGCATTCACTTTATCTGTCAAGGATTTACCATTCAAGCCATCTTGACCAGTTAATCCTTTATCAGCTGCCGTAGCATCTGGATCATCTGCTGCTTTACCCGTAGCAGCTTTACCATCACGTCCATCAGCAGCTGTGTCCCCTAATTTAGAAATGTTAGCTAACTCTTTTTTTACTTTATCAGATAAACCAACTGTAATGGTATCGCCTTTAGCTTCCGTTGTAATCTCATCAGTGGCACCTTTTACTTTTAAAGTTTTCTCTTTTAAGTTCAAGGATAATTTAGTAGCACTATTATTATCATCGTCAGCTGCATCTGTGCCTTTATCATCGATTGTTGTATCGCCAGCGAAGGACAATGTTGTATTAGCACCTAAGTCAGTTTTTAAGGCCTCCAATTTGCCTGCCATAGAATCATTTGTTACTACGTTATCAGTAATATTTTTTTCAATATCCGCAATTTTTTTATCAGCAGCAGCGATTTTTTCACCTTGTGCCGTCACTTTTCCATCGATACCATCCACTTTAGTGGTTAATCCGGCGAGATCCTCTTTTGCTTTATTAGCAGTTCCTTCTACTGTATCTACTTTAGTTTTAAGATCTCCCAAGCCATTTTTATTCTCTTCCACACCAGCTTTTAGTTTAGTAATATCACCTTCAGCTGCAGTGACTTTACCGGCTACTTCATCTAATTTTGCTTTAGAGGCAACGCCTTTAATCGTAACATTTTCATCAGCAATTTCAGTATTTTCACCATTTGCTTTTTTCAATGTCACAGTACCGTCATTATCTACTTCATATTCGCCTTTTACCACGTGTAATTCAGCAGATTTATCAAGTTTGCCTTCTTTTAAATCATTGACACCCGTATTAGCAGCTGCTTTTGCTTCATCTACAGCCTTTTTAAGAGCTGCCGCATTTTCAGCTTTTTCTGTTTTTAAACGTTCATTTAATTCAGTTTCATCAACTTTATTACCTAAGGCAGTTACCATTTTATCAAGTGCTGCACCATCTACTTTGCCAGATAATACATCTTTCAAGTCATTAATGGCTTTTAAGTCAGCCTTTTTAGCCATTTCTTCTCTGAAAGTATCATCACTTACTTTCGTAGCTAATTCAGCGTTGACTTCACCAATTTTTGTATCTAAATCAGCTTTACTTGCTTTTTTATCTACTTCTGTTTTTAAATGTTCTAAAGCAGTTTTACTTGCAATACCAGTGATTGTTACAGCTTCTTCTGTTTTGACAGTACCGGTTCCATCTACTTTATCTAATGTAACACTACCGTCACTATTTACCGCATAGGAACCCTTTTTAACATGTAACTCAGCGGATTTATCTAGTTTATTGTTTGTTAAATTAGTAACATCTGCTGCATTTGCTTTTTTATTTAATTCTGTAGTTAGATCATCTTTATTTACTTTTTTATCTAATGCTTCTTTTACTTTGCCTGCCGTAACAAGCTTATTCGCATCACCACTAGCAGTCACGTCATTAGCCAAGTTAGGTGTTACAGTTACTTTACCATCTGCACCAGTCGTTACAGAAATTGCATCCCCATTACTACTTGTAATAGAGTTTACTTCACTCTTAGATGCAATCGTTACAGCATTGCCATTCGCTGTTAAAGTAATATTTTTACCAGCTACTAATTTTACTTTATGAGCTTCTTCATCACCTTCAGTTGTTGTAGGCACTAAATCTGTAGTGCTTGTTCCATTTACTACACTTACTGTACTTACTGTGTTATTGCGTAATGCTTTTAATTGTTTTACGTTGACTGCATCAGTATCATTAGTACCACTTGCTACACTGATAATACGACGAGTGATACTGCTTCCATTACCTACAGAAACAACGCCATGATCAGTGTTATTTACAGCATCTTTTGTTAAGTAACCAGTAGTAGCTGTGCCATCCGCTTCAGTAGTAGTAGATCCTTCACCTAATGCGACAGAGTTCGCTAAAGCTGCTTTCGCTTTTGTACCAATACCGATAGCATTTTCCGCTTCTGCATGAGCCGATGTACCAATGGCCACGGCACTCACTCCAGAAGCCAATACTTTGCCTACATCACTATTACCATTATTATCATTACTAGAACCAATTGCTACAGCATTTTTTGCTGATACACGTGTAAAGTAACCAACTGCTGTACCATATTGAGCATTTGCATCCACACTATTTCGTGCACCAACAGCAACTGCTTGGTTGGCATAATTGTCAGACTTATAACCAATATTTGTAGCACCGGCTTGACGTACATTGATATCAAAACCAATACCGACTGCTTTATTAGTTTCTACGTTTACATTAGTACCAATAGCTGTGGCACCATGTTCTTTTGCAAATGTAGATAAACCAATGGATACAGCTCCAGTACCTGTTGCTTTAGCACTAGAACCAATGGCTATGGCATTACCACTATTAGCTACTGTTTTAGATCCAATCGCAATAGATTGCGTTCCAGACGCCGTTGGTGCTTCTGCTGCATCAGCACCAGCACTACCGATAGCAATGGATTGCACACCGCTAGCAGATGCATTTTTACCTGCTGCCACTGCACCTGTTGCGGAAGCACTAGCCCCATTACCAGCTGCTAATGCACTATCTTCTGTAGCTTCACTGGATTTACCAACTGCTGTAGCATTAGCGACTGTAGCTTTCGATTGATCACCCACTGCTACTGTGCTATCTGCTGTGGCTTGCGCTTGGTTACCATAGGCAACTGCTGCTGTTCCAGTGGCGTTGGATTGGTTACCAATACTAATAGCCGTGTCCTTCGTAGCATTCACTTTGTTACCAATCGCAATAGCAGACAAAGCTGTCGTCACCGCTTCATTACCGATGGCCACGCCTCTTTCACCTGTGACAGCACGACTTAAACGACCAATGGCGATAGAACTTTGCATACCTGCTTCTGCACGAGTACCGATGGCAACACTATCACTACCTAAAGCTTGTACTTTCCCAAAATTGGCGCCAGAACCAATAGCTACTGCATTTTCTGCACTGGCAGTGATTCCATTCCCCATTGCTACAGAAAATCGCTTCGTAACAGTGATATTTTTACCAACACCTACAGAGCTATCTCCGCCTACTTCAACCTTAGTACCTAATGCTATTTCTGCACCATCTTTTACGGTCCCTTCAGGAATTGCCGCTTGTACATTTGTCACTTGTGCACTCACTGCCAAGGCTGCTAATACACTAGCTACAGCGATTTTCTTTTTACCTGTAGTGTTTTTTGCTACTTCTGAAACTACGATGTAGCACTGCTTAGACTTACTCCAAATAACTTTGAATAACTTGTTCATTGTGATAATCCTCCCTTTTTCTGGTCATCAAACCTTGAACTATATATATATTTATATTTGTTAAATATAAACTGCCTCATTTATCGATGTAACTTATACATCACTACATAGTCAATAACATATCACTTTTACATGTTTCAATCTTAAATTTTATTATAAAGAAATACATTATCTACTTCTTATTATACATATCTTTACTAAAAGTACTAGTATAATTTTG
Organism: Veillonella sp. 3913; assembly: GCF_003992235.1. Taxonomy (NCBI): domain Bacteria; kingdom Bacillati; phylum Bacillota; class Negativicutes; order Veillonellales; family Veillonellaceae; genus Veillonella; species Veillonella sp. 3913. The sequence continues at coordinate 97,445 of NZ_RQVF01000002.1, forward strand.
ATTATTTTATTCACTTTTTGTAATATTCAAAACTTTTTTTATCACTCCAAGTCTATATTATGCCATACTGCACACTTCGTTAAATCTTTAAATGCAATTACAAAAGCATTGAGTTTCAACGCTTTTAAAATCCTATTATGTTTTATACTTTTAATTATATACATTTTATCGGTTTTTTTCAATATTGCATATTTCATCATTTTACAAAAAATCACTATCAACTACTGTAGTCTATTTCTAACATGTAAAATGGACACCACGTCTTTCGACGTGATGTCCATTCTTTTATAGAGCGACAAGCTATCTCCTATTGAGTTATTTTTTGGCTAACATTTCAATACGTTCCATAAGCATTTTCATTTGCTCTTTCATTTCAGCATTTTCTGCTTTTAATGCACTTACTTCGTCTTGCATTACATAGACAGAAGAAATTGGACCGCCTTTGTAACGTTCAGGAACCGCACTATATTCTCCGCCAAATCGATATGTCACACCTGCATTGACCATGTTGCTACCATCGCCAACGGCAACACCTACATTAAATAGAGTATCTTCGTTCGCATAATGAGCCACACCTACTGCTAAGGCTTTGTTACCTTTATAGGATCCAACGCCTGCCATGACTTGAGATTTTTTAAGAGGATCATAGCTCAATGGATTCATCGCTGCTAATGCCGCTGCATGAGCACCTGCCTCATTCACACGGTTATTTAAAGCATGTGCTGCTGCACGTACTTGACCTACTGTGGCTGCATCCGTATTAGCTGTACCTGCTGCTACATTGTGAATTTGATTACCACCATTGTCTAGACCATCCGCTGTTAAGGAAACAGTCGGTTTATCTAAACCTTTCACTGGTGCAATTGTAATACCTTCGCCATTGACTGTAGTTGTTACTAGACGAATCGGATTACCATCTTTACCTAATTGATGTTTCACAGATCCATCTGCATTCTTAACAATTTCTTTAGAACCATCTGGATTTGTTTTTATTTCAGGTAAGTAGTAGTCGTAGGATGTGGAACCATCTTTCATTTTCACATCTTTCGCCAATTTCACAGTCATCGTAGCTGGTTTACCATCTTTTGCCTCAGTAGATACTACACCAATGTTATCATCAGTTAATACTTTAGTAGATCCACCTTTAATAGCCAACGTATCGCCTAAACCTACAGTCACTGTGCTACCAGTATCACCTACAAATACTCGACCACGCGCCAAGGTATCCGTTACATCTTTCACTTGACCTTGCGTTGCCACCACACTGCGATCTGCTTCAGTCACTACTTTCGCTGGATCCCACTTCGTATTTGTCAAACCAGATACTGTACCATTTTTGATTTCTACTTTAGATGTAGTACCATCAGGGTTCTTAGTCGTTACTGCTATACCATCTGCTGTAACAGTTGTATTAGTTCCTGTAGAATCTCCTAATTGAACTGTCTTAGCATTTACTGTATTAGCTTTCACTGTATCAGCTGCTACTGCTTTGCTTGTAACAGTACCTGTTGTACCATCTACAGTAATTTTCTTATCACCAGAACCAAATGTAACTGTGTCATTCAATTTTGCTGTGAAAGTTTTTACTCTAGTAGTTGTATCAGTACTTGGTGTGACAGTAATACCATGTTCACCTGTTACATTGATCAAATTAGTAATTGTATCCTTACCAGTATTTGTCAGGTTGTTTAAATCTTTTGTTGCAGAATTACCTTTTAAGCTTTCAATCTCTTTATTTGCTTTTGTGATATCACTCGCATTTTTTGCAATGGCTGTTGTGTTAGCACCAATTGCTTTTGTATTAGATTGAATAGTAGCTGCATTGTCTTTAATTGCTTTTTCATTAGTAGCAATTTTGCCTTCTGCTGTAGTAACACGGTTTTCTACTGTTTGAATACGATCTGTGTTAGCTTTAATAGCATCTGCATTTTTCTTGATATCTTGGGTATTTTTCTTAGTATCTTCTACATTTTTCTTGATATCTTCTGCATTTTTAGCAATCGCTTTTGCATTTTCGCCAATTTGTTTTTTATTCTCTGCAATACCTTGTTTATTAGTATCGATATCTTTTCTATTAGCTGCAATATCTCTTGCATTGTCAGCAATTGCATTTTTATTGGCAGCTATGGCTTCTTTATTAGAATCAATTGCTTTCGTATTCGCTGCAATATCATCTTTTGCCTTAGTCATATCACCTTGAAGCGTTGTGATTTTGCCTTCTGCACTGCCCAAGCGTGTATTTAGATCAGAAATCTTACCCAGTTCCGCTTTCGCATCTGCTGTTAAATCCACTGTGTATTCACGTTCACCCTTAGCATTTAAGGTACCACCAGTAACAGAAACACTACCATTATCAGCTGCTTTTACAGTTGTATCACGACCGTTTACAGTGTATGTTGTATTACCATCTTTTGTTTCAGATGTTACAGTCACATTATTACCAGCTGTAACTTTTACTGCATCTCTTGCTGCTGTTTTTGCTAAATCAGCCACTTTATCCTTACCATCTTGAGATAAGTTGCTTAAGTTTTTATCTGCTGCATTATCGATAGCATTACGAGTTGCTTCATTCAAGCCGAATACAACTTTACCATCTTTATCAGCTGCAATTGTGATACCTGCTTTTGCTGCTTCAGCAGTAGCTGCTGTACCATCACCAGATACGAAGTTCAAGCCTTTTTGTAATGTTACAGTCTTAGCCTCTGCATCTTCTGCACTATTAGCACGATATGTGATAGATGCCTCTAAATTAGGGGCTACTACTTTCGCATTGCCAAAGTCGACTGTAGCTGGTGTAGCAGGGTTAGTACCTTCTGCGTCTTTTTTAGGTTTCAAGGTAATGGTAGCATCACCATTTTTAATCACTAGGTTATCTTTGCCATTACCAGCGATTTCTTTGATATTGCCAAGGTTTTCTGCTAATTTTACATCAAGATCATTGTTATTTTTCACAACTTTGATGTTGTTTGTTTCAGCATCTGTGCGTGTGAAGTTATCAGCACCTTTAATTGTTAAAGTTTCACCTAAGTTACGATGTACTTTACCAGCATCTGCTGTGTCATTACCTGTGAAATCTAATCCTTTATTAGCAAGTGCAGTGTTTGCATTATTGATACGACCATCTAATTTACTAATCGCATCGCCTACATTCTTAACTGGTTCTGTACCTGTACCATCATCTTTTGTGATGTTGTATGTAGGTCCTGTGAAAGTGCCATTTTCTACTTTAGCACCACCACCTAATGCAGTAGCTAGATCAGTTTTAACAGTGTTCAATTGTCCGCCGTTCACAGCTTCTTTAGAATCTGCTGCTACTTTTCCATCTGCGATGTTGGACAAGGTAGTTGGCGCTGTAGTTTCACCATTAGGATTTACCACACGAGCTTGTGGAGTTGTCACTTCTTCTGGTTTTTTACCTTTGTTTTCCTCAGCAGTTTTTACAGTACCGTCAGCTTTTACTTCATCAGCTTTATAGTATTTACCATCTTTTGCTTTTACCACACGGTCGCCAGCATCATTAGTGTACACCACAGATCCAGCTTCGCCATTACGTAATGCATTCACTTTTTCAGTTAATGTTTTGTCGTTTAAGCCGTCTTTACCAGTTAAACCAGTTGCACCAGATGTACCATTTACACCATCACGACCATTAGATGCTGTATCGCCAACATTATTAATGGCATTTAATTTTGCTTTTACTGTATCAGATAAGTCTAATGTGTAGGCACGAACTTTAGTTGTAGCATCTAGGTCACCACCAGCAATAGCTAAGCTATCTGCATTCACTGCTACTGTTGTATCATTAGCATTTACTTTATATGTAGTGACACCTGTAGTAGTCGTTGTATCAGTTGTAACAGTTGTGTTAATACCATCTGCTACGGTAACTGCTGCTTTAGCTGCTTCACCTGCTAATTCTTTAACTTTGTCTTTACCAGCATCAGATAAATTACTTAAGTTTTTATCCGCTGCGTTGTCAACTTTTTCACGAGTCGCTTTATCTAAGCCAAACGTTACTTTACCATTATCTTCTGCGGTAATAGCTAAGCCAGATTTAGGACCTTCTGCAGTAATCGTAGCATCTGTACTTGCTACGAAATTAAAGCCATCAGCTAATTTAACAGATTTAGCATTTGTTGCTGCTTCATCGTTGGCACGATATTTGATGGACGCATCTAAGTTAGATGCTACTACTTTTGTATCGCCAAAATCGACAGTAGCTGGTGTAGCAGGATTAGTACCTTCTGCCTCTTTTTTAGGTTTCAAGGTAATGGTAGCATCACCATTTTTAATCACTAGGTTATCTTTGCCATTACCAGCGATTTCTTTGATATTACCAAGGTTTTCTGCTAATTTCACATCAAGGTCATTGTTGTTTTTCACAACTTTGATGTTGTTTGTTTCAGCATCTGTACGAGTGAAGTTTTCTGCACCTTTGATTGTCAAAGTAGTACCTAAGTCACGGTGTACCTTGCCAGCATCTGTTGTATCGTTACCTGTGAAATCTAATCCTTTAGTAGCAAGTGTAGTGTTCGCATTGTTGATACGACCATCTAATTTAGAAATCGCATCACCTACATTATTTACTGCTTCTGTCGTATTGCTACCATCATCTTTGGTGATGTTGTATGTAGGGCCTGTGAATACACCGTTTTCTACTTTAGCACCACCGCCTAATGCTGTAGCTAAATCAGATTTAACAGTGTTCAATTGTCCACCGTTTACAGCTTCTTTGGAGTCTGCGGCTACTTTGCCATCTGCGATGTTGGACAAGGTAGTTGGCGCTGTAGTTTCTCCATTAGGATTTACCACACGAGCTTGTGGAGTTGTCACTTCTTCTGGTTTTTTACCTTTGTTTTCCTCAGCAGTTTTTACAGTACCGTCAGCTTTTACTTCATCAACTTTATAGTATTTACCATCTTTTGCTTTTACCACACGGTCACCAGCATCATTAGTATATACCACAGATCCAGCTTCACCATTACGCAATGCATTCACTTTATCTGTTAATGTTTTATCATTTAAACCATCTTTGCCAGTTAAGCCTTGTGCACCAGATGTGCCATCTTTACCATCACGACCATTAGATGCTGTATCACCAAGTTTAGCTAATTTGTCTGTCACTTTTTCATCTAAGGATAAAGTAATAGTTCCATTGTTAGCCACAGTTTTGATTTGATCAGCTGTACCAGCTACTTTTAAAGTACCTGTGGCCAATGGTAAGTTCAAGTGATCTTCACCATTTGTTGCACCTTCGTTAGTATCACCAGCATAACGTAGATTTGCATTATTAGTCACTGTTGTATTTAAGTTCTTAATCGCATCATCTACATATTCTTTATTCGCTGCATCGCCATTATCTGTCGCTTTCGCTACATTAGTGATTTTCATACCACCAGCATTGATACCATCTTTACCGATTGTTACAGTTTTCGTTTCACCAGTTGCTCCATCTGCACCTGCTACAGTATTAGCGATAGATACACCATCTGCGCCTAAGGTAATTTTGCTACCTGGTTTTCCGTCTGCATCAGCATTAGTGATGGAAGTAATATTTTTCAAGTCACTAGCAAGTTTTACATTTAATGTATCTTCTGCAGTAGCATCTTTTTTCACAGTGATATTGTTTTGACCGTGGATGTTTAAAGTTTCTCCTAATTTACGAGTTACTTTATCTGCTGTTGCATCATCACCAGCGAAAGTCATACCTTTATCAACGATACCATCTACTTTTCCTTCTAAAGTTGTTACTTTTCCTGCTGTTTCAGAGATTTTTGTATTTTGTCCCTTGTTCGCTGCATCTAGTTTTTCGATGGCCTCTTTAATAGTTCCAGCATTTTCAGCAGTACCTTCCGCATTAGTAATACTGAAAGTTGGTCCTGTAATTTTGCCATTTTCATTAATTGTTGTACCACCGATGATAGCACCAATTTCAGATTTAGCAGTATGTAATTGACCACCGTTTACAGCATCTTTGGAATTAGCTGCTACTTTGCCATCAGCGATGTTGGACAATTTAGTTGTACCACCAGTTGTCGTACCATCTGGGTTAACCACACGAGCTTCTACAGTAGTAGCCGGTTGTGCATTGTTTACTACATTGCCTGTTTTATCTACATCTGTAGTTTTATAGTAATTACCGTTATTTGCTTTAACTAGACGTTCACCATTTTCATCTGTGTATACCACAGATCCAGCTTCGCCGTTACGTAATGCATTTACTTTATCTGTTAAGTTTGTACCATTTAAGCCGTCTTTACCAGTCGCACCTTTATCACCAGCATTACCTGCATCACCAGCTTGTCCATTAGCCGCTTTACCATCTCGTCCATCTGCTGCTGTATCACCAAGTTTATCTAACTTATTTGTTACTTTTTCAGCTAAGGACAAAGTAATCGTTCCATTGTTAGCTACAGTTTTGATTTGGTCAGCAGTACCAGCTACTTTTAAAGTACCTGTGGCCAATGGTAAGTTCAAGTGATCTTCACCAGCTGCTACACCTTCGTTAGTATCACCAGCATAACGTAGATTTGCATTATTAGTCACTGTTGTATTCAAGTTCTTAATCGCATCATCCACATATTCTTTATTCGCTGCATCGCCATTGTCTATCGCTTTCGCTACATTAGTGATTTTCATACCACCAGCATTGATACCATCTTTACCGATTGTAACAGTTTTAGTTTCGCCAGCTGCTCCATCTGCACCTGCTGCAGTATTAGCGATAGAAACACCATCTGCTCCTAAGGTAATTGTAGAACCTGGTTTACCTGCTCCTGCAGCATTACTAATAGATTTAATATTGCCAAGGTTTTCTGCTAATTTCACATCAAGGTCATTATCAGTTTTAACCACTTTGATGTTATTTGTTTCAGTTGCTGTACGAGTGAAGTTATCTGCACCTTTGATTGTCAAAGTAGTACCTAAGTCACGGTGTACTTTCGCAGTTGTATCGTTACCTGTGAAATCCAAGCCCTTGGTTGTAAGTGTATTAGTTATATTCGTACTACCATCAGTGATTTTTTTAGATAAATCATTGTAATTGTTAGTAACTGTGTCACCTAAGTTTGTTAATTTTTCTGTAGTTTCAGAAATCTTAGTATTTTGTGCTGCATTGGTAGCATCTAATTTTTCAATAGCATCCTTAATCGTAGTGACATCATCTTTAGTACCAGCCGCATTAGTAATACTGAAAGTTGGGCCTGTAATTTTGCCATTTTCATTAATTGTTGTGCCACCGATGATAGCACCAATTTCAGATTTAGTAGTATGTAATTGTCCACCATTCACAGCGTCTTTGGAACCTGCTGCTACTTTTCCATCAGCGATGTTGGACAATTTAGTTGTACCACCAGTTGTTGTACCATCTGGGTTAACCACACGAGCTTCTACAGTAGTAGCTTTTGTTGCACCATTCAATACATTACCTGTTGCATCTACATCAGTTGCTTTATAGTATTCTCCATCTTTAGCTTTTACTAAACGCGCGCCATTTTCATCTGTATATACTACAGATCCAGCTTCGCCGTTACGTAAGGCATTTACTTTATCTGTTAACGTTTTGTCATTTAAGCCGTCTTTACCAGTTAAGCCTTTCGCACCAGATGTGCCATCTTTACCGTCACGTCCGTTAGAGGATGTATCACCTACTTTTGCTAATTGAGCTTTTACAGTTTCAGCTAATCCAACTGTAATTGTATCTCCTTTTGCTGTCGTAGTGATTTCGTTATTAGCACCATTCACATGTAATGTACCTGTTGCTAAGGATAAACCTACTTTTTCAGTTGCTTTATCTTGTGCATCTTTTGTCACATTACCTGCAAAGTTTAATGTAGCATTACCAGATACAATATTTCCTAAGTTAGAAATTGCATCATCTACATATTTTTTATTTGCTGCATCGCCATCTGCTTCTGCTTTCGTTACATTAGTGATTTTCATGCCACCAGCATTGATGCCATCTTTACCGATTGTAACAGTTTTAGTAGCACCGTCTGCACCTACTGCAGTATTAGCGATAGATACACCATCTGCTCCTAAAGTAATGGTAGAGCCTGGTTTACCTGCTCCAGTAGCATTACTAATAGATTTGATGTTACCAAGGTTTTCTGCTAATTTCACATCAAAACCATCACCTGCAGTATTTTTCACTACATCAATATTATTCTTAGCATTAGCTTCACGAGTGAAGTTTTCTGCACCTTTCACTTTTAAAGCTTCACCAAGATTGCGATGTACTTTATCTGTATCAGCAGCATCTTTATTGCCATAGAAATCTAAGCCTTTATTGCCAAGGACAGTGTTCGCATTATTGATACGACCATCTAATTTAGAAATCGCATCCCCTACATTGTTCACAGCTTCTGTTGTATTGCTACCATCATCTTTAGTGATGTTGTACGTAGGGCCTGTGAATACACCGTTTTCTACTTTAGCACCACCACCTAAGGCTGTGGCTAAATCAGATTTAACAGTGTTCAATTGACCGCCGTTCACAGCATCTTTAGAATTAGCTGCTACTTTACCATCAGCGATGTTGGATAATTTAGTAGGAGCTGTAGTTTCTCCATTAGGATTTACCACACGAGCTTCCACAGTGGTAGCTGGATTTGCATTATTCAATACATTACCAGTTGCATCTACATCAGTTGCTTTGTAATACTGTCCATCTTTAGCTTTTACTAAACGTGCGCCATTTTCATCTGTATACACTACAGATCCAGCTTCGCCGTTACGTAATGCATTTACTTTATCTGTTAACGTTTTGCCATTTAAGCCATCTTTACCAGTTAAGCCTTTCGCACCAGATGTGCCATTTACACCGTCACGACCGTTAGAGGCTGTATCACCAACATTGTTAATAGCATTTAATTTTGCTTTTACTGTATCAGATAAATCTAAGGAATATTTACGTACTTTATCTGTACCTAAATCTCCACCTTTAATCGCAAGTCCATCTCCTGTAACTGCTACTGTTGTATCGTTAGCATTTACTTTATACGTAGTTACGCCTGCAGTTGCTGTATCTTTTTCAACAGTTGTATTAATACCATCTGCTACTTTCACAGCATCTTGTGCTGCACCTTTTGCTAATTCTTTGACTTTGTCTTTACCAGCATCAGATAAATTGCTTAAGTTTTTATCTGCAGCATTATCAATAGTGCTACGAGTCGCTTTATCTAAACCAAATGTAACTACACCATTATCGCCTGTTGTGATTGCTAAACCAGATTTAGGACCTTCTGCAGTGGTAGTAGTGTCTGTAGCTGCTGTGAAGTTAAATCCATCTTGCAATTTAACTGTTTTCTTAGCAGTGTCTTGATTTGATTTATAAGCAATACTTGTATCTAAATTTTTAGCAATTACTTTTGCATCACCAAAGTCGACTGTACCTTTCTCTCCATTAGTTGGAGCTTTTACAGTTACTTTTGTATCGCCATTTTTGATCACCAAATCACTAGTACCATCACCAGAGATTTCTTTCATCTTGACAAGGTTTTCTGCTAATTTCACATCAAGAGCATCGCCATTTTTAACAACTTTGATGTTGTTCTCAGTTGCTGCACGAGTGAAGTTTTCAGTTCCCTTGATTGTCAAAGTAGTACCTAAATCACGATGTAATTTACCAGCATCAGTTATGTCATTACCAGTGAAATCTAAGCCTTTGGTAGTAAGTGTATTAGTTATATTCGTAGCACCATCAGTGATTTTTTTAGACAAATCATTGTAATTGGTAGTAACCGTTTCACCTAATTTTGTTAGTTTTTCTGTATTTTCAGAAATCTTAGTATTTTGTCCTTTATTCGCTGCATCTAGTTTTTCGATGGCCTCTTTAATAGTTCCAGCATTTTCAGCAGTACCAGCTTCATTAGTAATGCTGAAAGTTGGTCCTGTAATTTTGCCATTTTCATTAATTGTTGTGCCACCGATGATAGCACCAATTTCAGATTTAGCAGTATGTAATTGACCACCGTTCACAGCGTCTTTGGAATCTGCTGCTACTTTGCCATCTGCAATGTTGGACAATTTAGTTGTGCCACCTGTTGTTGTACCATCTGGGTTCACCACACGAGCTTCTACACTAGTAGCTTTTGTTGCACCATTCAATACATTACCTGTTGCATCTACATCTGCAGCTTTATAGTATTCTCCATCTTTAGCTTTTACTAAACGTGCACCATTTTCATCTGTATATACCACAGATCCAGCTTCGCCGTTACGTAATGCATTTACTTTATCTGTTAAAGTTTTGTCATTTAAGCCGTCTTTACCAGTTAAGCCTTGTGCACCAGATGTACCAGCTTTGCCATCACGACCATTAGAAGATGTATCACCTACTTTTGCTAATTGAGCTTTTACAGTTTCAGCTAATCCAACTGTAATTGTATCTCCTTTTGCTGTCGTAGTGATTTCGTTTTCAGCACCATTCACATGTAATGTACCTGTTGCCAAGGATAACCCTACTTTTTCAGTTGCTTGATCTTGTGCATTTTTTGTTACATTACCAGCAAAGTTTAAGGTAGCATTACCAGATACAATATTTCCTAAATTAGAAATTGCATCATCTACATATTTTTTATTTGCTGCATCGCCTTCAGCTTTAGCTTCTCCTACATTAGTGATTTTCATACCACCAGCATTGATACCATCTTTACCGATTGTAACAGTTTTAGTAGCTCCATCTTTCGTATTAGCGATAGATACACCATCTGCACCTAATGTAACTGTAGAGCCTGTTGTACCATTTCCACTGCTGATAGATGTGATATTTTTCAATTCACTAGCAAGTTTTACATTTAATGTATCTGCTGCAGTACCATCTTTTTTCACAGTAATATTATTTTGACCGTGGATGTTTAAAGTTTCTCCTAATTTACGAGTTACTTTATCTGCTGTTGCATCATCACCAGCAAATACCATACCTTTTTCAACGATACCATCTACTTTTCCTTCTAAAGTTGTTACTTTTCCTGCTGTTTCAGAGATTTTTGTATTTTGTCCAGCATTTGTAGCGTTCAACTTATCAATAGCATCTTTTAAGGTATTTGCCGTTTCATTTGTGCCATCTGCTTTTGTAATACTGAAAGTTGGCCCTACTACTGTGCCATCTGCATTGACTGTAGTGCCACCGATTACATTTGTAGCTAAATTTCCTACAGCTGCTAATTTACCTTTTGTAGCTGCAGATAAATCTAAGGAATATTTACGTACTTTATCTGTACCTAAATCTCCACCAGTAATCGCAAGTCCATCACCTGTTACCGCTACTGTAGTATCGTTAGCATTTACTTTATATGTCGTTACACCTGCAGTTGCTGTATCTTTTTCAACAGTAGTATTAATACCGTCTGCTACTTTCACAGCATCTTGAGCTGCGCCTTTCGCCAATTCTTTAACTGTAGTTTTTCCTGTATCAGATATATTGCTTAAGTCTTTATCTGCTGCGTTATCAATAGTGCTACGAGTCGCTTTGTCTAAGCCAAATGTAACTACACCATTAGTACCTGTTGTGATTGCTAATCCAGATTTTGGTACATCTGTATCTGCTGCTGTATCTGTAGCAGCTGTGAAGTTAAATCCATCTTGCAATTTAACTGTTTTCTTAGTATCTCCATTACCTGCTTTATAAGCAATACTTGCATCTAAGTTCTTAGCAATTACTTTCGCATCACCAAAGTCGACTGTACCTTTGTCTCCATTAGTTGGAGCTTTTACAGTTACTTTTGTATCGCCATTTTTGATCACTAAATCACTAGTACCATCACCAGAAATTTCTTTCATATTGGCAAGGTTTCCTGCTAATTTCACATCTAGAGCATCGCCATTTTTAACAACTTTGATATTGTTTGTTTCAGTTGCTGCACGAGTGAAGTTTTCCGCCCCTTTAATTGTCAAAGTAGTACCTAAATCACGATGTACTTTACCAGCATCAGTTGTGTCATTACCTGTGAAGTCTAAGCCTTTAGTCACTAATGCACCATTAGCTGTAGTAATACGAGTATCTAATTTAGTAATAGCTTCACCAACATTAGATGCTGTTTCTGTACCTGTACCATCTGCTTTTGTGATGTTGTATGTAGGACCTGTGAAAGTACCATTTTCTACTTTAGCACCACCACCTAATGCTGTAGCTAATTTTGTTACTTTATCTGCAGTATCAGAGATTTTTGTATTTTGTCCCTTATTCGCTGCATCTAGTTTTTCGATGGCCGCTTTAATAGTTCCTGCATTTTCAGCAGTACCATCTGCTTTAGTAATACTGAAAGTAGGTCCTGTTACAGTTCCATCTGTACCAATTGTAGTTCCACCAATCACATTAGTTGCTAAATTCCCTACAGCAGCTAATTTACCTTTAGTAGCTGCAGATAAATCTAAGGAGTATTTACGTACTTTATCTGTACCTAAATCACCACCAGTAATAGCAAGCCCATCACCTGTTACAGCCACAGTCGTATCGTTAGCATTCACTTTGTAGGTCGTTACACCTGCAGTTGCTGTATCTTTTTCAACAGTGGTATTAATACCATTAGCTACTTTCACAGCATCTTGTGCTGCTGTTTTCGCTAATTCTGTAACTTTATTTTTACCATCTTGAGTTAAATTGCTCAAGTTTTTATCTGCTGCATTATCGATAGTATTGCGAGTCGCTTTATCTAAGCCAAATGTAACTTTGCCATTATCCTCTGCTTTGATAGCAAGGCCAGATTTTGGACCTTCTGCAGTAGTCGTGGCATCTTTACTTGCTACGAAGTTAAATCCATCGGCTAATTTAACAGATTTAGCATTGGCTGCTGCTTCATCGTTAGCGCGATATTTAATGGATGCATCTAAATTAGACGCTACTACTTTCGCATTACCAAAGTCCACTGTACCTTTGTCTCCATTAGCTGGAGCTTTTACAGTGACTGTAGTATTACCATTTTTGATTACTAAATCTTGCGAACCAGTGCCAGAGATTTCTTTCATACCTGTTAACTTATCAGATAATTTAACAGCTAATCCAGTCGTACCGTCTTTTTCCACACGAATGTTAGTATTCGTTGTGGTAGATGTGTAATTCGCACCACCTTTTACAGTTAATGTCGTATCTAATGTACGAGCTACCCCTTGATTATCATCGCCGGTGAAAGTAATCGCTTTTGTTCTGAAAGTATTATAGTCGGACTGCAATGTATCTACGACAGATTTTTTAGCAATATCTTTAATCGTAACGCGAGTGCTTTGATCTTGGTTATTACCATTTTGTTGAATCAAAGAAGCTGTACCATCAGTATTTACTGTATACTCCCCTGATTTGATGTGCATCTCAGCTGTTTTATCAATTTTATCATCAAGAGCTGTTTTTACAGTACCTGCCGTTACTAATTTATTAGCCTCTCCTGCTGCATTCACAGAACTTGCCAATTTAGGGTTGATTTTAACAGCCCCATTAGTATTCGAAATATCTAATGCATTCGTATTATCAGTAGCCACTGATTTTACAACATCCTTAGCTTTGATAGTAACCACACCATTGTTATTTTCGATAGCAATGTTATCGCCTGCTTTTAAAGTGACAGCTTTTTTAGTTAAACCATTCACTGTTTGCGGTGTAGCCACTGCCGTAGTATTTCCATCTTGTGTTCGCAATGTCCATTCATCAGACTTTTTGGCTACGTCTTTAATCTCTGTCACTTCATTAGGGACATCCTCGCCTTTACCATTTACATAGTTTAGCGTTATTTTACCATTCGCATCTGGTGTATATGCATCATTTCCTGTTTTAACTTTAATATGGCGCTCCTTCGATTCTAATGCTTTTAATTGTTTTACATTGACCGCATCAAAATCATCAGTACCACCAGCTACACTGACAATACGACGTGTAATAGTACCTGTATCAGAAGTATTTCGTTTGTTACCAACAGATATCACACCATTACCACTATTGTTAGTAGATTCATTAGTTAAATATGCTATTTTAGAGGCACCATCATCCGTTGTTGTTGTAGATCCTTCACCTAGTGCCACAGAGTGTGCTAAGGCAGCATTCGCATTAGTACCTAAAGCCATAGCACTAGATGCTGTCGCCTGTGCAGATGTACCGATGGCAGCCGAATTATAAGCAGAAGCAACAACATTTTGCTTATCATCGCTAGAACCAATACCTATCGCATTTTTACCAGATATATTAACAAAATATCCTAGCGCAGTACCATATTGTGCTCCCGCTTCTACTGAATTTCGAGCCCCCACACTAGTCGCTTGGTTCGCTGCTACTGTAGATGTATAACCAATATTCGTACTTGCTGAATTTGAAACTGTTAAGTCATAGCCAACAGCAGTAGATTTTTCTGCTGTAACTACTGCATTTCTACCAATGGCCACGGCACCCAACGCTTTTGATTTTGATAGGTAACCTACAGAAACGCCATCTGCTGTTGTTGATTCTGTATCAATACCAAGAGAAACAGATCGTTTGCCCTGCGCTGAAGCTCGTAGACCTACCGCCACTGTTTCTATTTCTGATGCTGTGGTATCAGTACCTATTGCTACGGAGTTATCTTTAGCTGCTGATGCGCTATTACCCACTGCGATAGCAGAATTACCTGCTGCACTAGCACCTACACCTGCTGCAAAAGCATGTGAATTCGTGGCTTTCGCACCATTACCAATGGCAGTAGAGGCTTCTCCCGTTCCTTGTGCAGAAGTACCCAATGCGATGGCATCAGTATGACTTGCTACAGCTTCTTTACCAATAGCTGTTGCGCCTGATGCCTTACCTTGTGCTCTTGTACCAATGGCAATGGAGCTTTCACCTGTAGCCATTAACTTTTTATCATCAGCAATGCCGTCATCACTGGAACCAATCCCAATAGCATTTTTTCCACTTACACTTAGAGTATAACCAATTGCTGTTGAATATTGACCTCCTGCTTCAGTTTTAACAGTAGAACCAATATTGACAGACTGATTAGCTTTTGTATACGAGTTATAACCTAGAATCGTACTAGCAGAAGCATTATCACTAGCTTTGATATTCATACCAACTGCTGTAGTATATTCCTTCAAAGACTGTACATTTCTACCCAAGGCTACAGATCCAGCGCCTGTAGACTGTGCAGCGGCACCAATGGCAATAGAAGCTTCGCCAGTCGATTGATTCGTTATATTATTAAATGTACTACCAATACTAATAGAGTTTTTACCAGACGCTAGGCTTTCACTACCTGCTGCAAATGCGTTACTCTCCGTTGCTTTCACCAAATGGCCGATTGCTGTAGAAGACGCTCCTGTGCCTTCTGCAGATGTGCCTATTGCAACCGCATTGTTGCTACTTGCTAAAGCCAAATTACCAATCGCTGTAGACCCTAAATTGTTAGCTTGTGCTGCTGTACCAATAGAAATGGCATTTTCACCTGCTGAATTTAATTTTCTACTACTATTTTCACCGCTAGAACCGATGGCAACTGCATTCTTACCCACCGCTCGCACTTCATAACCGATAGCTGTAGCTCTAGCTTGAGTCGCCTGAGCATCTGTACCTATAGATGTAGCATTTTTATCAGATGCTAAGGCTTTATAACCAATGGCTACTGCTTTTTCTGCTGTGGCTTTAGTTTTTTCTTTATTATCGGAAGCTGTATTACCTGCAGGTGTTGGTTCACCACCATCACCGCCACCGATGGCGATAGCATTAGCTGCACTAGCTGTAGCACCACGACCTAAGGCAGTAGCATTACCACCTGTAGCAATAGTACGGACACCAATGGCAACATCGCCCCATTTATCATAATCATTAATAGTTTTACCATTATCAGTATTGATATCATTATTGGGCACACCATTTTCATTATATACATTAGCGCCCGCTAACGACTGCCACCCTACAGCTATGGCACCATTACCATAACCACGAGAACTAACACCGAATGATGTAGCCCCTGTTTTCTTAGCTCGTGATTGTTCACCCATAGCAATGCCATGAAGGTCTGCCTGTGTATTATATCCTACACTTACCCCATAATCGTCTGTAGCTTGAGCAGTACGTCCAATTGCAACGCCAAAAGAATGACCTATGATCTGAGCTCCCTGCCCCATTACTATATTTGAGTTTCCTTGCGCTTTTGCATCTACACCAATAGCAATCCCTGGCTCAACTCTCCTAGCTCCATCGCCTCCAATAGCTGTTCCATCAGAATAGCTGCCTGAGCCGATTGCAATAGTCCCATCGGTTACAGTATTACCTCCAGCCAACGATACTGATGCTCTTGCTGCTGATACATCCGTTACCAAAGCGTCAGACCCCACAGCCATAGCTGCCAAGATACTAGCCACAACGATTTTCTTTTTACCAGAATGGTTCTTTGCCATTTCAGATACAACAATATAACATTGTTTTGACTTACTCCAAATGACCTTAAAAATTTTGTTCATACTATACTCCTATACACATATGTTTACAATATTTATATAACAAACTAGTGATGCTCACTTACCATACATACTGCTAAGCTGAGCATTTATGGCACAAAAAATTGAATGCTTACGTATTTCATAATCAACTTATTAAAATAGATAAACATTCATTATTATTTTATATATATTTACACACCATCCTTTGGGGACACCTCCTCCAGTCTCTCTTTTCACACTAAAAGCCTAACACAAACTACTTTATTAAAAAAATAATTTTTCCATTCTATTATATACTAATTCGGTGCACATTGGAATAGTTTTTTTTACAAAATTTATTCTCTTTAGCCAAATTTGCATCTAAAAATATCAATGTACCAATATTTTTTGCATCTACTCTTGTACAAATATAGTAAAACTACATAACCATATCGAATTAATTGGAAATAGATATATTTTTTCCTCCTACTTTTATAGGTAATTCTATTTCTCAATTATTCTAATTACATATATATGCCTCTATAAGCTTAACTGTACCAAAACAAGAACATATTACTTACTTTGCATAAAAACTCAATACAAAACTACCAAACCATCTTCAAATACAAAAATTTCAACTATCTTGGACACCTGTTTCTTTTCATTCACCAAGTTTTGCCAATACCGTCAAAGTCAAAGTTCATGACTGCGTCATAAGCATCCTAGATATCTCAACAATAGAATCCTCTAGGCTTATTCGCCACGGAAATAGAGTAGTATTTTTTCTTATACTATACTACAGATACAGATAAGAAGAGCCATCAACGTGTGTACGGCGTTAGGCTCATCTCAAAATTTGGGAATATGATGACGCCTAACATGTTGAGGTTAGCAGACCTCTTTGCGTTAGGTATGTTCATAAATCAGAGAATTTAGAATCCAAAAAAGGACAACACATAGTGTTGTCCTTTTTCAGTAGGCGATGCCTCCATCACCAAGAGCTCTTAAGAGCCATATCTAAGTATCTATTATAATATCAGAATTACTATATTCAGTCAACTTATTATTTATAGAGTATACTGCATTTTCTCTATAGTAGTCAAACATTTGTGACACAACATCCTAAAGTTTTATTCAAGAAGTACTCTGCTATATATTCATTGGGTGATTTAAACCCCAATACTTTCTGTGCTATGTTATTATATCTACTTGCATATCGTTGGTGTGCTTTTAAGAAAGCGTTAAAGCTCCTAAACTTTCTAGTATAGAATCTCTCCCCATCAACCTTATGGCTTCGCTCTACCTTTCCATTTTGCCATGGAGAAAATGGGCGTATTAGCTTATGGTTTATCCCTAATTTACGTAATACGCGATCAAACAAACACTCTCGTTCCTTAAGACCATAATTAGTAAACTCTCGTCCATTATCTGTCTGTATCATATGTATTTTAAAGCCCATCCGAGCCTCCAAATTTACTAAGAATCTACTCGTATTAGTTACACTCTTCTCGTCTACAATGGATAGATACGTTTCCTAGAGTATTCATCTATAGCTGTAATTTGGTAGTATTTAATGCCATTAGTATTAAATAGCAAGCACTCATTAGGTACATATTTAATATCAACTTGAACTTTTTCACCTGGATATGTAACCACATCAGGCTTCCACTTGCTTTTATAATATTGTTTAGATTCCTTTGTCTTAGGCATATGCCTGCGTATTTGACAGCACATCGATCCATAGGAGCGAGTATATCCGCGCTTCTTAGCTTCCGTATATACTTGTGCCAACCCTTCATGCCTAAATTTCGAGTATACACGCTTAATTAGGGATAACTCATCTGTTGTATGTTGATTTGGATGTGAGTGAGGTCTACGGCTCTTTAAGCGTAAGGATTCAATCGTTCTATCATAGCGTTTTACCCAACGTTGTACTTGTTGTCTACTTGTATGATACCGTCTAGCTGCTTCAGCATTGTTTTTATGTTTAATAGCATATTCACAAATTAGTTTACGAAAACGTAATTCTTCAGTTATAATAGATGACATAAGAAGGCCTCTCCTTTGAAATAATGATTCGGTTTAGCAACTTTCATTATAACAGAGAGCCTTCTTATTTTTTTATTTTTTTGTCACAAATGTATTATACCCTTACATTTCGTTAAAAAAGCGATTTTACATCGAAAGACGTCTGCGCCTAGGAGCATCAATATCTTCTATTGCTGCTGATCTGCAACGGTCTAGAACGATTATTTATTATGAAATAAAGCGTGGTACGGTCGACCAGATAAAGAAAGATAAACTAGTCAGCCTATATTTTTCCGAAACAGGACAACTAGCATATGAAAAAGCAGAGCAGGATCCTTTTCTCGTCTAAAAATTAATAACGCTAGGGAATTTCTAGAATGAGCAAAACATAAAATTTAAGGGCTTTATAAATTCTCTATTGATGCTTGTGTAGGTGTAGCATGTAAGGAGAAGCTATTTACATCAGATATGATGGTATGTACAAAAACATTGTATAACTACGTGCATGAAGGTATCTTTCTACCTACCCTTGACCCTCCTTGTATAGTCAAGCGAAAACAAACCAAGTACATGCAACGTACTCGTAAAAGTAATCTGGGGTTAAGCATTGATAATCGTAGCCCAGTCTACTTTGCTCATCCTAATTCACCTTGGCAAAGAGGTACAAATGAACGTCACAATGAACTGTTAATACGATTTATACCAAAGGGCACAGCGTTGAGTGATCTTTCTGTAGAAAGGCTGAAAGTTACACACAACTGAATAAATCAATTACCACGAAAAATCCTTGGATACAAAACACCAGGGGAAATGTTCATGGAAGAAATATCGAAGCTATTATGCTAAGTTTCTTTTAAGATGTTAAATTATTTATATCAAAGTGTTCAATTTCTACTTGCAATTTAAGAAAATTTTCACATTTGACCTACTGTTGCAAGGAACGTCTAAAATCTCAGCCGCAGATTCAACCAGCCATTCATCATTTGACATTTTCAAAAAACTGAATATAGTCTGCCCAACATTAAAGTTTTTTATTACCATATCAACCCCACTATGAACATTCCGATATGCCACTATCTTTAATGGATTGCTCACGGGTTAGACATTTATCAATGTAAGCTATCCTCCTGCCCCTTCTATCATACTCAATTCTATTCTACTATTCTCAATTTCTTTTGTTTTTAACTCAAGAATCTCGTTTAACTTTATATCCATTTCAATTTCCTCTGCTAATCGTTATAATTCAACTTTATACAATAGATTCACATCTTTATTATTATCTTTTGGCTTAATAGTTGATAATATTTTATTTTCCACTTCTGGAGACCAATATATTTTTAACTGTGATTTTGCTCTTGTAATAGCCGTATAGAAAATATTATGTGTTATCATTTCATCAACTTCGTTTGTAATTACTATTTTTACTGAATTATATTCTAACCCTTGAGCTTTATGAATTGATACCGCATATGAAACTTGAAAGGGAACAATTGTTCTTAAATCAAAATCATCCGCATCGGTATTCTTATTTTTATACACACTAAATCTGATTACTGAGTTATTAGCTTCTTCATAAACATCATGTTCTAACAATTCAAATTCTCCATCAATTACATCCATACCATTAATAACTTTATCAAGTTCCACATCAAATTCTATTCTCTCGTCTGCATTACCATCCGAAAAAATCGATACGTTTAAAATTCGTCCCTTCATATTATTATAAATTACAGGACTAAATCTATCTGAGTCATGAAATAATATTGGATCACCAACTTTAAATGTTTGTATTCCCCATAAAACAGATTTAGATCGATTGCTTTCTTGTAAAAATCGATTAATGTTGTTAATTCCATACAATCCATCATAATTCAAACATAAGATAATCTCATCTTTATTAGATGCTTGAAAAACAGAGTCATCTAATTTATTTGAATATTTTTGTTTAGTGAGTAACTCTAATACGTTATCATCCATTTTTCTTACTCTATTCCATAATTCTAGTAATTTAGAATCATTACTTCTATAAGGTTTTGTTAATTCTGATAATGATGTTTCAGGAATAAATTGTCGTGCAATATTAAACCAATTTCCAAATCTTATTGATTCAATCTGGTAAGTATCTCCTACCAAAATCAAAAGTTTAAATGTTGCTTTTTCAAGCAATTTTCTCATGTCTGAATTACTAACTGTACTGCATTCATCAATTATCAAAATATCATATTCAGTCGATATTCTATTATTTAAAATAAATTTTTTTATTGTCATAAACTCACAGTTGGAAGCATTTACTTTTCTTTTTAGATTATCAATCGCTGGATTTGTTTGAGCTAGAAACAATTTATCTTTATCCGAAAAGAAGTATGACACATGATTGATTAATGTTGATTTTCCAGTGCCAGCTGCACCATATAATATTGCAACAGTAGAATTAGCAAACATATTTTTAATTACTTCTTTTTTTTCTTCGCAATCCACTCCATTATTTTCTTCATTAAGCCATGCACTTGCAGAATTTGTATAATTAGAAATCCCTTGTTCAGATAATTTTTCCAATCTATCAATAATAAATCTACAGTCTTTAACATATTTTTGTATGAATATTTGTCCTTTATCTATTTTTAATTCATTACTAGGTCTATGACCATACCACAATTTTTCATTATAATCGTCTATTAATTTTTTTATAGTCTCACCGGATTCATCAATATCTTTTAAACTTGTAAATAAATCACCATTACACTCTGTATTATTTTTCACGCATCTTGCAAGCAACTCTGATTTATGTTCATCTGCTTCAAAACAATTAATCAAAATATTAAATGGAGGATTATGTTTTATTGGAGAAAAAGTGAATGGAATACTATCAAACGGTATTACTCCGTTTTTTAAGAATAAATTTGAAAGCTTTGAGTTTGCTACTGCTTCATATTGATTTTTAATAATAGTATTATTCATAGTAAATAAAAGATATCTAAGAATATTTTTCCCATTACTGTCACTATTGATTATCTCTCTACAAGTATCTAGCACATTAAAAAAATTTGTAACTTTAGCTCTACCTGTTAATTGTTCCTTAATCAAATTATATTCCATTTTCTTTAATGATACAATATCTAAAAGATTCAACTTAGATTTTGTCATAAATGAACAAAGAGCCATTCTCTCTGAATAACCACCTTGGGTTTGCTTTCCTTCAACTAACTTCATGAAATTTTTAAACTCGCATTCTCGAATTGAAATTTGCCATCCAACTATTATTAAAATAGGCATTTTGTGTTCCATTATTTCAATGCTTGTATTAATAAAATTCATTTTAGACGCATAATTTGACTCTATTGGTATTTTTGTAAATGCAATAACTCTATCTGTCTTACTACTATAATCATTAGCCGGTGAAAAAGTCACTTCGTAATAAATGCTTTTATTCATAAAGAAAGGTTTTATCTTATGAATGTAAAATCTATCAGCATTTTCTGAAATTATACACTTATATTTGTCAACTTCATTTGCAATTTTTTGATAATACTCCATGAGTTTAGGATCCATATTTAGTGGAAATTTTTCTAAATTATGAAGTAAATTCAAACTATAGTCTTTACTCATTATAGTTCTTATTATAAAAAGATATTCATAGTATTTCAGCATCAACCTTTCTGAATTTTCTTCAGTAGGCTTATAATGAGACACTACAATTAGCAACATTTTATGAAAATTTTTTAGCAACTTATATTTTCCAGTACTAAAAATATATCTTATAGCGTTTTGAATATTATCGTATGTAACTTCCAAATTTCTACCATTATCATATATTTTAAACATTATATGCTCTACATAATGTCTCAAGTCTGATAATACATCTTGTGATACCGCGCCTCTTGAATCCCTACTTATGTTATCAATATGTCTACAAATAGCATCATCTAAATTATATATTTCCGAATCAATTTTACTTAACAATTAACTCCCCCCCAATCCATATCTAAAACATTTATAATCGCAACTATATCTTCTATTTATTATATCAAATATATCCAAACTATAGTCATACTTTCAAAAAAAGCAGGTAAATTTTACTCTACCTACGCCTTCATCTTAAAACTATCTAAAGTCTTTCAGCAATTCTCTTAACTTGTCCAATATCTTATTTCTTCTCTTTATGAGAGCTGGATGAGATTTTTTCGTATCAGCCAATTAGCGAATAGTTTCATCATTGAAATAAAGTCTATCAATAATTCCTCTTTCTTCATTATTTAATTTTGATAGTGCATCTCGTACTACCTCTATCATCATTTGTATCTGAACAATCTTATCTACATCGAATCCTTCATCAACTATGCTATCTTCAAAATTTCCAGCATGATCAAAAGAAGAAAATAAAAGCAGATGATTTTTTCGATCTATCTTCTTCAAGTAACTCTCGTGATTTTTTCTCGCCAATAGACTTTATAAATCTCTTCACTAACTTTGATCTTCTTTCCTTTTACAAACAAGAAATATTCTTTATTCATTTTTCGTCCTCCTTTTCGTTTCAAAATCTTGTTTGAAAGCAAAAAGGATGACTACAGCATGATGACACACCGAGTCCCATCAAATAAGAAAAATCTATTATTTCAATGCATTTAAAATTCAAGTTTTTTTGATAATTATAAGTATCAAAAAGGTCTATGAATTTTTCTAAATGAATAATGGCTCTATACTAAATGTTGGCGACTGCTCTTATATGAGTAGCCCCAACATTTAGTATAGAGCCTAAAAAAACTACTAAATTTCACAAAAAGCGGATAACTCAATCTGAACTATCCGCCTATTTACTTGGTGATCCAGGAGGGATAGCGGCAAGCTTAGACCTTTAGGAGCCATAGGCGACGCGAAGGTCTTAGCGATAGCATCCCTGCCACACAAAAAGGATCCTACATCAAGTAGAATCCTTAGTACTGGTGATCCAGGAGGGATTCGAACCCCCGACCCACGGCTTAGAAGGCCGTTGCTCTATCCAACTGAGCTACTGAACCATATGTAATTACAATCATATCCAATTACCCATACATAATAAAATAACCCATCACATAGACATTGTCTCTGTATGGGAGCGTATTGAATACAATCACATGTATAAGTGGAGCGGGTGAAGGGAATCGAACCCTCGCAACCAGCTTGGAAGGCTGGGGCTCTACCATTGAGCTACACCCGCACATAAGAAAATGGTCGGAGCAGCAGGATTCGAACCTGCGACCCCCTGGTCCCAAGCCAGGTGCGCTACCAAACTGCGCTATGCCCCGATATCTTCTATCCATAGTAGTGATTCATCTTAACTGTCCTTGGGAAACACTGTTTCACTACCGTTTGCTACTTGCTGTAACAACAAATATATAATATCATATCCATCACATCTATGCAAGTATTTTTTTATAATTTATTTAACTTTTTTCTAACCGTACATGGCAAGCGAAAATGGAACACGGCACTCCCTACTCACTGTACCAAGATTCCATATATAACTAAGAGAAACGGCTGCGTTAGTATTCCAGCGCCCCGTTTCTCTTGCATTTATTCTTTTTCACTTTCAGTAAAGAAAATTTGTATGCTTTGTTTTCCATCCGCATGGACAGAGTCCTTAATATGTACCGTTAGTTGCTCCTCATTTGTTCTACCAACAGAATCTCCATCTTTTACCTGCTTATCAGATGTCAAGATATAATCCGCCACACTTAGGATATAGTTCCAAGCTTTCTCTGGATCCCATGGACAATGAAGTAACTCCACATTTAATTGGTTGAACAGTTCCATACCGCTCGTAGATAAGGAGATAGTGCCATCCTCTTCAAAATCCATATCTACCCATATTATATTCGCCATAGGCAACATATCATCTCGCAAGGTTTCCGTTTCTTCATGAAATTTGTCAGCTTCATATAGCACGCCATTCGTGTACACCGCACTAGCTCCCTCTTGCTCTGTAGCCACTGAAAGTAGCTTGGCTAGCAACATACCTTCTTCCAAAGGATTACCAGGACCTTCTACAATACTGATCGCCACATGGTACGTATGTCGTCTTCCTACCTCTACAGCAGATTCCCAAAGGTAATTTCTCATGCCACCTTGTTCTACCGCCTGTAGTGGCATAGGAAAGGAGAATGGGGCAACTACTACTTTATAGCCATCAATCACTAAGAAATGAGCTTCTTCCATGTCATCTTCTTCTACTGAATCCACATCCACTGTCGCAATAGCAGCTCGAACTTTCATCCCTTCTGGACTGGTAATCGAATCAATATCCCATCTTGCTAGCAAGTCCTTCTTAAATCGATTCACATCAAATGCTGTATCTTCCAGCAAGACCATCCCCATGAAACCACGTTTACCTATCATAGGTCCCATATCGCCTATACTATCTAAGATCCTTTCAGATAAATTCCGCATAGCTTCAAACAAGAGTTGGTTTTCCGCACTTTGTACATCCATGGTATCTACATCCAAACTCATAGTTTTTTCCATAATAGATTGAATCAGATAATCTCCAGATCCATTAGAAGCTTCTTTCATTAGCAATAACAATACATTACTAAAAGATGGCCCTAGCAATGTCAACGTTTTCGTTTCACCGTCAAAGTATAATACTTGTCCTACTGTACCAGATTTGGTTGGGTTAAAGTCAAGGTATAACCTGGATGCACTTTCCCCTTCACCAGTCGCCGCAAACAAGCATAAATCCCAGCTAGCAGGGGTAGCACGCACTTGTGATGGTCTATCCGTAGGACCCTGAATATCTAGTTTTCTTGTACTCAATCCCTCCCGATCAAATGTTAACATTTGACGAGCCGACAATAAATAAAATTGTTTATTATCATGGATAAATAATGGAAATGTTACATGCAAAGAAGTATATTCTTTTTGGTATGTTCCATTTTCCACATTCAGCAAGAAACTAAGCCCTTCTGGTGTCTTAGGATATCGCTTTAATAGGTGCATCCATTCTTGCGGTGATATCCCTTTCCATTCACCTTGAATGACGTTCCATACATCGGGAACTAACCCACGATACACGCGAGATATATCTGACATATACCGTTCATGAATGGTCAACCCTGAATCGATGACATCAATGGTTGCACCTACCCCTAAGTCACTCCTACGAAGATAGGTTTTGATCACTTCCACCGCTAACTCTTTATCTGCTACATAATACACAAATCTTGCCATTCCCTTAGGAATATCGATACATGTTGTACTTACAATACTATTTTCTTCCAATGCCGCTGTAATTTTAGCATCCAATCGTTTGAATTTTTTTGTATCCCCTAAGGAAGCATCCAGCATCACATGTACATGATGCAAATTGCCTAATTCTGCAATGACCTTTCCATTTTGATACAACTTGGCACCATAAGGAATCCCTAATTCATCCAAGGAGATAAGCATTTCCTCTACTAACTCAGAACCTTCATCCATAGAAAACCGAACTACACAATGGTCAATCTCACCATTCTCTTTATATACCGATTCCCCCTCATGAACCTCTCCTACATCCGCCAACTTATGTTCTATCAATATTTCTAAAGAACCTCGACAAGATTCATCAAATTGAGCTGGAATATATAGTTCATATTGCATCCGTTTCTTATTGTCTGCTGTCATATCTCTTAGATCTCCACTTTCAATCACCAATACTTACTACCAGTACAACTCATGTGGTGTCTCTCTGTTACAATTCACTCACTCCAAGAGAGTCACAGAAATCGGCAGGGATTGTAAAATTTCTTTTGCCAATTCACGTGTTGATTCTGTAGTACGAACCATACACAATCCTTCCGCATTCACCGTTGTCATGACCCCTACGTATTCATAGCCTTCTAAAATCCGATTCACATAATTTGTATATGTCCGGTCAATTTGAAAGTACACATACTCTGGATCATACACAATCTCTTGTTCTTGCATCTTGGTCCTCCCCTATGTCGTAAGGAATTATTTTTGTTTCGTTTCACGACGCATCATGGAATATTCCTCCAATGGCGTATCGATGTACAAACGCAATTTCATTTGTGCATGTTTTGCCACATCAATGTCATTGCCATCTTCATCAGTGATACGTGTAATCACATGTTTTACCAATGGTCCATGAGGTTGGCAAAACTCTACTTCTTCCCCTACTTTAAAGTTGTTACGTTGTTCCATGTAGGCATAGCCTTCTTCTGCATTGTATCCTTCTACTAATCCAATGAAATCATGGGTTTGTGTATTGGAAGATTTACCATAGTTTTGCGCTTCTTCCCCTGGTTTTTCCATGGCGAAGGCCTCTGTGTATGGACGGTGAGAGATTTTTTCTAATTCTGCATACCATTCATCACGTACATACCAGTCATCTCCTTCTTCTAGGAATTTATCGATGGCTTCACGGTATACTTTGGATACAGTAGCTGCATAGTGTACAGACTTCATGCGACCTTCAATTTTTAAACTATCTACACCCGCTTTATAGAGCTCAGGGATATATTTTAATAGACATAGATCTTTAGAGTTAAAGATATATGTACCATGTTCATCTTCTTCAATTGGATAGTATTCGCCAGGGCGGTTTTCTTCTACTAAATTATATTTCCAACGGCATGCCTGCGTGCAAGCCCCACGATTTGCATCACGATTTGTCATGTAATTACTCAACAAACAACGACCAGAGTAGGAAATACACATAGCTCCATGTACGAAGGCTTCAATTTCTACATCTGCTTTCTCACGCATGGTTTTGATATCTTCAATGCTGACTTCACGAGCTACTACTACACGAGCAGCCCCTTGTTCTTTCCAGAACTCTGTAGTCAAATAGTTCGTGGTATTTGCTTGTGTACTCACATGCAATTCTAAGCCTGGAGCCACACGCTTTGCCAACAAGAAAATACCCAAGTCCGCTACGATAATTGCATCAACCTTGATACTTTCCAAAAATTGTAAATACTCTTCTAAGCCAGTTAAATCTTCATTATGCGGAATAATGTTACAAGTGACATAGATTTTTTTACCATGGCTGTGTACAAATTCTACAGCCTCTTTCAATTGATCATTGTCAAAGTTAGAGCTAGCTGCGCGTAAGCCAAAGGCACGGCCTGCACAATATACGGCATCTGCACCATAGCGGATAGCCATTTTTAATTTATCCATATTACCAGCAGGAGCTAGTAATTCCATATGTCGTTTAGTCATGAATCTTTCCTTTCCATATACTTACACTCATACCATCTCCCATAGGGTAGATAGTAGTATTATAATATTCTTTTTGTTCTACATAGGTTAAATACGCTTGCAAGCGTTTCACAATTGTTTTAAAGCGACGAGGTGGTTCTTTATCTCCCCGCACATAACCACGGAATAAGACATTATCCGCTAATACCACAGCCCTTTCTGCTAATTGGGGTTCAATAAGTTCCAACTGTTTTAAGTACTGACCTTTAGGGCCATCTAAAAACACTAAATCAAAGGGACCTTCTAGGCCTTCGAGCAATTCTGTAGCATCTCCTTTTAATAGAGTGATTTTCTCTGCATAGTCTGATTGCGAAATGAAATGGCTAGCCATCCCATGGCGTACATCATCTAATTCCATAGTGATAAGCTGTCCCTCTTTGTCCATATGCTTTGCCAGTAACAGCGAAGAGTATCCAATAGCAGTGCCCACTTCTAAGACTCGCTTTGGTTTATATAAACTGATTAAGTCTTCAAAGAGTTCTACTTCTGACTCTCGTAAAATTGGCACATCATGCAAAAGCGCATAAATACGTTGTTCATTTAAAATATCTTTAATTTTCATAAATTTGATCCACTATTTTCAAATGTTCATCATAAGTTTTTGTAAAATGATGATGTCCTTCTTTGTCAGCCACAAAGAATAAATACTCAGTTGGTGGCGCATACAAAACTGCCTCCATAGATTTGATGCCTGGGTTTGCAATAGGTCCTGGTGGTAATCCTTTATGAAGGTATGTATTGTACGGACTTTCCAATTTTGTATCCTCAATACTAATCAAGGGCTTAGGATACCCCAAAATATATTGAATACTAGCGCATGATTCTAAGGGCATACCAGTTTTTAAGCGTTGACGAAAAACTGCGGCAATGATTGGTCTATCTTCATCAAACTTCGCTTCTTTTTCCACCAAGGATGCTAAGGTAATAAATTCAAATATGGTCATTCCTTGCGCTTCAATATCTTGGCGCATTTTTGGTGTTAATTGGCGATTCATTTCGTCCGCCATGATGGCCATCACATCTTCTGCTTTGCTACCTACAGGAATTTCATAGGTGCTAGGGAATAGAAATCCTTCCACTCGATAGGTAACAGGCTTCGTTCCCACCATATACTCATAAGGTGTATAGGTCTTTCCTTTTTCCATGAATGCATACTGAGTATCGATGCCTTGCTCTTCAATGCGCTTACCAATTTCACCAATGGTAAATCCTTCTGGAATGGTAAGTTTCACCGTTTGTAATCTACCTTGTTGGAGCAAGCCAATAATCTCACTTAAACTAGAATGGTGTGGAATCTGATAGTATCCATGTTGTAACTTATCCATGGTTCCCGTTAAGCGTAGAGCACCACGGAACACAGCAGGTGACGTAATCAGTCCTCTTTCATAGAGTACATCCCCAATCTGTGCACCAGTTTGATTCTCACTGATAACAACTGTTTCTACATCTTCCTTTGAACCACCAGTCCAAGGAATATAATATATACCTGCTAAGATTCCAAGCAAAATTACGATTAGAATTGCTACACATCTATAGATATAGTTTGCATATTGTTTCATAGCACACTCCTTTTTCAACGAATACTATATTATACCATTTTAGCAGTATATATAGCAATTTTTCTATATAGTATAGGTCAATCTATCATCGATACACTCACCTAGACCATATATCGTAACGCCTTTAGGTACAATACTTTTTTACCTAGCATGTATGTAATCCATCTTCTCTTATACAGAAAAGGCTGTAACCATACTGTCTTTCGACAGTCTGTTACAGCCTTGACTAACGATTAGTCCATTTCTTCGTATAATTTAATGACTGCATCGAATTCTTCATCAGTAGGAGCTACGTAAACTTGTTCTCCTTCTTCTTCATCAATACGCGCAATAATCACTTCTGGTTCATCATGTTCAGTGTCTTCTTCTGGAGGAAGAGATACTAAAATCGCAAATGCTTTTCCATCATGTTGAATTAGCATTTCTTCTTCATAATACATTTCTTCTCCATTTTCGTCTTCAATGACAATCACAGATACTTCACCTTCATAACCTTGTTCGATCATGGTAACCTCCTTATGAACGACTATCTAAATAGCCTTGTAAAATGACAACTGCTGCCATTTTATCAATGACTTCTTTCCGTTTTTTACGACTTACATCAGCAGCAATTAAAGATTTTTCTGCCATCACTGTAGATAGACGTTCATCCCAAAATACAACTGGCGTGGAGATGACTTCTTGCATCTTTTCCACAAAGGCTTCCGTTTTTTCAGCCCGTTCTCCTTTGGTGCCATTCATATTTTTTGGCATGCCTACCACAATAGTGTCTACCTCATATTCACGGATTAACTCCGCAATGCGCTGAAAGTCTTTTTCATGAGATGTGCGGCGAATAGTTTCGATGCCTTGCGCTGTAATATACAGCGCATCACTGCATGCTACGCCTATGGTCCGACTTCCCACATCTAGTGCCATAATTCGCATTATAATTGTTTCGCTTTCACATATTCTTTCACAAGTTCTTCAATAAGCTCATCTCGTTCAATGCTACGAATATCACTACGAGCATTATTATAACTTGTAATATACGTTGGATCTCCAGAAATGAGATATCCTGTGATTTGACTAATTGGGTTATACCCTTTTTCCGCCAAGGCTTGGAACACATGTTGGAATACTTCTTCTGGTGTCAACGGTGTTGTTTGTACCGGTTTAATCACCATTGTTTTATCTGAAAGATTCATATAATCCCTCCTTATCATGAGTTTTCTAGTGAAAATCTCATCTATGAGTAAACTTATCCAACCATGGATTGGATTGCCTCTTTACCTGCTGCTAAGGCTTGGTCCATCGCTGCTGGATCTTTACCACCAGCTTGTGCCATATCTGGACGACCACCGCCATTACCACCAGCTGCTTGAGCCGCTGCTTTTACGATGTTACCGCAGTGGATACCTTTGCCAACTACGTCCTTTGTAGCCATGCAAACGAAATTCACTTTATCGCCACCAGCTGCACCTAATAATACTACGCCAGAGCCAATTTTATCACGAACCATATCCGCCATGTCACGCAATTCGCCCATATCAGATACTGGTACGGAGGCTACTACTGCTGTTACATCACCTACTGTAAATTGACCTGCTAAGACACCATCAAGGTTACCGCTGTTCAATTCTTTTTTCACTTGATCTAGCTCACGTTCTACAGCTTTTGCATGGTCTAATACTTGTTGTACTTTACCTACTACTTCTTGTGGTTTTCCTTTCACAAGAGAAGCTACTGCTTTTAACGTTTGTTCTTCTTGTTGTGCTAACACAAGTGCTGCTTTACCTGTCACCGCTTCGATACGGCGTACGCCAGAACCAATACCACCTTCGGAAGTGATACGGAATTGACCGATGAAACCAGTATTTTCTACGTGAGAACCGCCACACAATTCGATGGAGAATTCTGGCACAGATACAACTCGTACTTCGGAACCATATTTTTCACCGAACAACGCCATAGCGCCTTTCGCTTTTGCCGCATCAATGGACATAGTTTCTACTTCCAATGTGGAAGCACGAAGAATTTGTTCATTTACCATGTTCGTAATAGTTTGTAATTCTTCTGCTGTTACTGGAGAGAAATGTGTAAAGTCAAAGCGCAAGTAATCAGGCGTTACTAAGGAACCTGCTTGGTTAACATGCGTGCCCAATACGGAGCGCAATGCAGCATGCAATAAATGCGTTGCTGTATGGTTACGAGCCATATGTTGACGACGTTCTACATCTACTTCAAAAGTGACTTCATCATTCACAGAAATGCTACCTTCTACCACTGTACCTACATGGTAGGTAGTGCCTTCTGGTAATTTCTTAGCCGTATGTACTTCTACTTTACCCAATGGGCCTACGATGAAACCAGTGTCACCTAATTGTCCGCCTCCTTCTGCGTGGAATGGAGTCGTTTTTACGATAATAGTTACATCCTGTCCATCTTCAGCACGTTCAATGGCTTTTGCCCCTTCACCGATTAATAATACTGTGGATGCTGTGGCACTTTCATCGTCAGAAATATGTTCACCAGATAAATGGGTAATATCTGGAGTAGCTACTTTTGCGTCTACGTCTTCACGAGCTTCACGAGCACGAGTACGTTGTTCATTCATAGCACTTTCAAAACCAGCTTGGTCGATAGTGAAACCAGCTTCAGAAGCGATTTCTTCTGTCAATTCCCAAGGGAATCCGTAAGTATCATACAATTTGAATACGTCTTGACCTGGTACTGTCGTAGCACCCTCAGCTTTCAATGTATCCAATAATTGGCTCAACATGTCTAGGCCAGATGCCAATGTTTGGTTAAAACGTTCTTCTTCGTTCGCCACCACTCGTTTTACGAAGTCTTGTTTCTCCACGATATTCGTGATAGCTCCGCCCAAGATATCTACAACGATATCTACTAATGGTACCAAAAATGGTCCTTGAATACCTAATAGACGACCATGACGAACAGCACGGCGCAATATACGGCGAAGCACATAGCCACGGCCTTCATTAGATGGTAATACACCATCTGCAATCAATGCCACAATAGCACGAATATGGTCGGCAATAACTTTCAAAGAAACATCTGTATTCGCATCTGTATGATACGTAACACCTGCTTTTTTCGCTGTAGCCTCAATGATTGGGAAAATCAAATCTGTTTCAAAGTTGCTTTCTTTATTTTGTAGTACAGATGCCAAACGCTCTAAACCAGCGCCAGTATCGATGTTTTTCTTAGCCAATGGTTCGTACGTACCTTCTGCGGTACGGTTAAATTGCGTGAACACAAGGTTCCAAATTTCAAGGAAACGATCACAATCACAACCTGGCGCACAGTTTGGATCGTCGCAACCACGTTCCGGTCCTAAGTCGTAGAATATTTCACTATCTGGACCACATGGACCTTCGCCAATTTCCCAGAAATTATCTTCCAAACGACTGATATGGTCTTCTGGTAAGCCAATTTCATTATGCCAAGTGTCATACGCTTCTTGATCATCCGGATATACAGTGACATATAATTTTTCTTTATCTAATTTGATGACTTCTGTTAAGAATTCCCATGCCCAATGGATGGCTTCTTTTTTGAAATAATCACCAAAAGAGAAGTTTCCCAACATTTCAAAGAATGTATGGTGACGTGCTGTACGTCCTACGTTTTCAATATCCCCTGTACGAATTGACTTTTGGCTTGTCGTAATTCGTGTGCAAGGTGGTACTAATTTACCTGTAAAAAATGGTTTCAAAGGCGCCATACCAGCACCGATTAATAACAAAGATGGGTCGTTATCTGGAACAAGAGAATAACTCTCTTGCTTTAAATGTCCTTTACTTTCAAAAAAATTCAAATACGCTTGGCGTAATTCATTTCCTGTCATGGTTTCCCTCCTAAAATTGTCTATTGCCTTTATTATACCACAGATTTTGATGAAAGTATGCATTTAGGTGAGGTCATTGACGTATACACACTATTGCTATATTAGTTATATCGTTGTTTCATCTCCCTAAGCCACATACCTAGATTTTGATTAAAGTTAAGTTTATGAACGTAAGCTTTCCGTCCGAAAGGTTCTATTGCACGCTCAAAGTTAATAGCGTTATCCAGTTCTTCCTTATTCGGAATAATTTTAGGCTCTTTTAAAGAATATTTATCATACACCTTTTTTAAGACCACAAAATTTACTCCATGCTTCATCGCATAGTCATGTATCTCCATATCCCGTTTTTGGTCTTTCCATGCATAAAAGGCATCTAACTTTTCTTGGGAACTTAATTGACTATACTTTTGGTATTCTGTATATATAAATTCTCGCAATAACTTAGCTTCTTCATAATGTCCCAAATTACTAAATTCTTCTATTTTTGCCTCAATTATATCTGGTATTCCCCCATCAACTGTCTTCTTAATAAGGCTTAAGATATACGATGCATCAATATCTTGTACTCCTACTATAGTACTCTCTCCTTCTAATGGTCTGATAGGAACTTCCTCATCCTCATCATGGTCACTAGGGAATAAATTTTTATAAGCACCAACATACCGCTTCCAACTCTCTTCACTAATTCCGAAGGCTTCTGAATTCCATTCATAGGCATAATATTGCTTAACAAACCTCAGTTGTTTTCTAGCATTCTTATAGGCTACTTTGAAAGTTCCCTTCAGCCTATCATCATTACAGAGCGCACCCCATCGTGTAGGGTCTTTTAGCACTGTTTTCAAGGCTATCATAGCTGTATGTAATTGTCGCACGGCCTCATCATAATAGGGCATAATCACAGAACTACTTTCACCACCACTACCATATAACTTTAAAGCCTCATTCACATTATATTCCGAGATTCGAGGAAACTTAAAGTTAATTACACTACCAAAATCTTTGTATTCTCCATAGATTCTATTCGTTCTGGAATAAGCTTGAATTAACTTCTGTAACTCTAATTCTCTATCTACATATAAAGTATTTAAATACTTCGAGTCATACCCAGTCAGCAATCGTTCCGCTACAATAATTAAATCAATGTTTTTAGGATTTCTACCGCTACCTCCTCTAGTCCCTCGTTCTGTGAGATCATCATAATAGACTGATTCATCGTAACTCGCATCATTTATATTAAAACTAATTCCAGCAAAAGTTGCATAATCTTCATAAGCTTTAGCGATGAACTCTTGCTCTTCTAAAAACTCCTTTTGATTTTCTTTTGCAGGACTAAAAGTAACTGCTATATTTAATTCAGCATTCTTTTCCTGTAATTGTTTTTTAAACTCTAAATAATAGGCAATGGCGCGCTTTTTCTCTGCTACAGTTAAGATAGCATTAAATAGTTTTTCATGTGACTGCTTTTTCCAGTTTTGTATGATATCAGATACAACACGAGGAATATGCATTTCATCTTGATAAATCAAAATTTTTCTATCTTTAGCCTCAGTTTCAACTTTTAGTTCATCCCAGTTGTTAACCAATTGTTTTATTTTTTCATGAGAGAATTCTTCCGATTCCAATAGTATCTCTTCAAGGACCTTTTCCCTTAAAGAATCATAAGTTTTAAACTCCCCAGTATTAATATATTCTACGTGAAAGCCCAACACATTATTGTCTGCAATAGCTTCATCTATAGTATATTCATGTAAACAAGGTCCAAATAAGTGCTCTGTTGTTCGTATTCTTTTATTATTATCACCTATTTTACCAAGTACCTTACTTTCATCAAACAGAGGTGTTCCCGTAAAGCCAAAAAACAAACTATTTTTCTTAAAATAGCTCATTATGCTACCCATCATATCTCCCATAGTTGTTCGATGGGCTTCATCAACAATAAATACAAAATGTTTATCCCCCAAGGAATTATCTTGATTCTCTTGCAATAATTTTATTAGGTTGTGTAGCTTAAAGATTGTGGTAACGATGATTTTACTTAATTTTGACTCTAATAATTTTTTTATGTCATCGCTATGCTGTGTTTCATCTACATTGATTCCTTCATACATAGCAAAGGCCTTAAAACGATCTATCGTCCGAGTATCTAGCTCTTTCCTATCCACTAAAAATATAACTTTATCATACCCAGATTGGGTTGATAAAAACTGTGCAGTTTTGAATGCTGTTACTGTTTTACCAGAACCAGTGGTATGCCATATATAGCCACCATTACCTTTATATTTCCCATTAGCTTTATCAATAGCAACCTTCCTAATAGCTTGTAATGCATAGACTTGATAAGGTCTCATCAACATATGTCGTTGATCTTCTGCTAATTTTGCATTATCAATAATAACAAAATCTCCCACCATTTGATGAGCCATGGGAATCATCAAAAAGTTATCTACAATATCTTCCCATGAAGTCATTTTTTCATTGCACTTGCCATATGCGCTTTTTCCATCATATGACCAATTAAACAGAAAGCTTAGATTAAATGCATCTACCGATTTTGGTGTGGCAAAATACTGCGTATTCACTTCACTCATAACAATCATCATTTGAGAAAATGCCATAAAATTATTTACAAATTCATTCTTTGCATAATATCTTTGAAATTGATAGAATGCTTCTTCTATAGATTGATCACTTCGTTTTTGTTCAATATTGATTAATGGCAATCCATTGATGAGTAGAACTATATCAAATCGATGGTCTTCTGTATGTCCCCATACTTCTCTAGCAATTTTGTAACTAGAATCACCGCCACTAACCTCTTCTTTTTTAAAGATTGTCAACGTTATTTTATGGGTTCCTGGTCTATCACTTGCATCACGTATAATCCCATCTATTTTCCCTTTTCCCGCTTCTGCAGAAAGCAGTTTTGCTGCTTCAAAACTATTAGAGATTTGATTAACCCTCGTCATCACTTGTTTGAACTCGTTATCTGTTAAAGGAACACCCTCTAATTTATCTGCATTAAGGCGATTTAACTCTTGTCTCCAATTATTAATTAAATCATCCACCGTCACTCTTCTTTTATTACCATTTAATTCTTCTGGCGCTTCCCACTTGTACTGTTCCATCCGCTTCACAAAATTTTCTTGGAACACCCTTTCCGAACAACTTTTTTCTCTTCGAGCCATAATTATCTCCCTGTTAACATACATTTATACTTTCAATCATAACAATAACAAATTATACCTATTTAACTTCATATTATAGAATAAATATATCTCTAGGCCACTTTTCTAAAAGGAGTTATTATGATTACTCACCATAAAGAAGAACTTTTTTGTGATTATTACGAAAAATGGATTATCACATATAAAGAAGGAGCCATTCGAGAAGTAACTTTAAAAAAATATCACATTACATTATATTGGTTGCGCACTTTAATTCCAACATTACAAGTTTGTGAGATGACACGTACTGCCTATCAACAATTATTAAATGCATTTGCTCAATCTCATGAACGCCAAACAACGATGGACTTTCATCATCAACTGAAAGCTGCTATTCTTGATGCCGTTGACGATGGCTACATTGATCGTGACCCTACAAGAAAAGCAATTATCAAAGGTAAAACACCTCGTCCTAAAAAAATCAAATATCTAAATCAATTCGAATTACATACTTTATTATCAAACCTCAATCTCGAAGATTCATTAAATTGGGACTGGCTTATTTTATTAATTGCGAAAACTGGGATTCGATTTTCAGAAGCACTAGGTATTACGCCAGAAGACTTTGACTTTTCACACCAAACCCTTCACATTAATAAAACTTGGGATTACAAAGAAAATACTGGCTTTCAACCAACAAAAAATGCATCATCCGTTAGAAAAGTCCAATTAGATTGGTATACCATTATGCAATTCTCTGAATTAATTAAGGGGTTACCAACTGATAAACCTATTTTTGTTCATGGACGAGTATTTAATTCAACCGTCAATGATATCCTTGCTCGACACTGCAAACAATTGGAACTTCCTATCATTTCTATTCACGGGTTACGACACACACATGCATCACTTCTCTTATTTGCAGGAGTTTCCATCGCAAGCGTTGCTAGAAGATTAGGTCATGCCAGCATTAATACAACACAAAAAACGTATTTACACATCATCCAAGAACTAGAAAATAGAGATATCGATATTGTAATGCGTTCTCTATCAAGTTTAACCTAGATTATCACTGGCCTAGAGATTTCTTTATCTAACTAAGGTAGTCATCATACATACTATATATGCCACTATATTTCATTATCAAAGTCTTCACTTATGCTGATGAAGGGTGATGGCATCGTCTAATTTCTCAAAAAAACTAGAAATCTCTTTTTGTTCATTAAGCGTCGGAAATACTAAGTTGACTTCCTGTAAATCGGAATTATGCAAATGAACTACTGACTTTCCTTGAGCTCTTTTACTCAATTCTTTTTGCTGTTCTCCATTTGAGATTGTTAATGCTAAAAATGTTGGATTTAATAATTCCTTAACCCTTATTACATTTAAATCACCACCAATAATAATTCCCTGATTTTCAATGACCGCAGCACGAGAAATATCTTCTGCAGTCTCACCGGATGCTGGAACTATTACTTCACCACCTTGACTAATAACAGAATTATCTTTTAGTTCAACAAATGTATCTACTTTATTTATAGTAGTTTCATAATTTGTATAAAGACGACCATATAGAATAATTGGTTGTCCATCTGATACTAGATCTGATTTAGAATAGCCATTACCTTTCGAGAATGTAGCTACTTCCCCCAACTTACGCTGTTCCCAAGCATTTTTCTTTCTAATAAATAACTACATATATTTATCATCTACCATAAGAATTGCGTTTATTATTTATCATAAAGAATAGTAAGAGTTTATATTACTTTTCACCAAGATGAGGAATTTTTATAAATGTAACTCTTTTTATTATAAAATATGCATAAAATAAATATTCATCCTTATGCTGACCTTACACAAATAATTCCCCTAAATATGCTTCTTTCAAATTTTTCAATTTATTTAACTTACGCTGATGAAGGGTGATGAGGTTGTCAAGCTTTTTAAAAAAGTCTCCTATACTATCTTGTTCTTTATACTCAGTATAGGGAATATACAAGTCAGATATTATTTTTTTATTCAATCCGCCTCTTGTCCCATCACCTGATGACTCTTTTCGTAATTCATCATATCGACTATCAAGGTTTTGAAATACAAACTCCGTATTGAATACACTATCTAACTCTATAGCCGCTATTGATTGATTTGTTGTCAAATCTATTCCATTAATAGCAACTGTCCCTCTAGTTTTTCCTTGACCCGCTAATGCAATTAAAATTGAGTTCTTCTTGACCCATCTTGCACTAGATTGTTCTAATCCCAATTTAGAGATCTTATCATCTGTTTTAGAAATCCTTTTTTTATTGATTTCGCCAGATGACATCCATGGTATCTCTTTAGGACTCCAATATTCCAATATTCTTGTGCTAGGAGTCCCCCCTGTAATTATAACTGAGCATTGCCCCAACTTACGCTGTTCCCAATCTTCTTTAAATTCTTTAAATCGTCTTTTAGGCTTACACTGCTTTCCATCAGGAAATAATTCTTCTAGATACGCTTTTTTCAAGTTTTCTAATTTATTTAACTTACGCTGATGAAGGGTGATGAGGTTGTCAACCTGAGTAAAAAACTTTCCAATATTTTTTTGCTCTTCTATATTGGGAACATTGATTTCAGTTTCTAGTATATTCTTATTATAAAGCCGTTTTATTGTGCTACCCTCTAATCCAGCCCACTGAACTCTACTATAAAACTGTAGTAAGAATCCATTATCTAAAGCTCCTTTGTGATTTAACCATACTATATTGGAATCTTGGAAATATGCCTTTTCTCCATGATAGACCACAGTTCTTCCAATACTTCCAGATGCAGAGATCAGTATATCTCCCTCTTTTGGATGTGAATACTTTTGAGTATATTCATTATACAATTCTTCTGAAATATAAGAATCGGCTTTTCCACCGAAAGTACCAATCTTGTAAAACGGTATCTCTCCTTCCGCAGTAGTTTGCTCTTTATATATTCTTTTATCCATTTCTACTTTGGCTACTTCCCCCAACTTACGCTGTTCCCAAGATGGCGTATTTAAAAACTCTTTAAAACGACGTTTCGGTAGTTTTTTTTCATCACTCATTCTATCACCACCAAATCTTGTAATAAAGTTTCTAAACTTTCTTCTAGACGAGCAATTTCTTCATCCATATCATGTAAGGTATCTTCATAACGTTCTCTTAACATGGTAATAACACCTATCTCAGATTGAATCGTATTTTTTAATATCTTTGTAAATACTCCTTCTACACCATCAAACCATTTACAATATACGAGATGTTCAATTTCTTCATTTGTTAATTCGCTAAATTTATTAGATACTAGCATATTTAGTTCTACTTTAGCTTCTTTATATTTTTTATCTATAGATGATTTTTGTTTTAATATTGCCTCAGTTTCTTTTAGCAATACATACTCTTCACTATTTTTTTCATAGTTTTTCAACTCACTTGTTATGTTTTTCTTTACAAACTTCCGTTTTGCTTCTCCTGACACCTCTTTTTCAAGGCATTCATATAGTACGTCATACTCAAACGTTCCTTCCTCTAGGGCTTTATCGATAGCTTCATTTAATATATCTATGTTCATATCCATCTGAGATTTAATAGAAGTTAAACGTTCTCTTTCAGCGCTAAATAATTTTTCAGATAGTAACACATTAGGAATCACTTCTCCTATCCAACCTTCTTGAGCCATATATGTTTTTTTATTCTTTGTTTTTTTCACCATGTTAGGCTTAGTTAATTTTGCACCTTCATAGAATCCTTTTTCTAGTATAAATTCTAAGTCATGCATCAACGTTCCCTTCCATAATTCAGCAATGATTTGATAGCCTTCATAGGGATCTACAACACCTATGCATTTTAGTAACTCTTTCATATCATAAAGCATGGTTTCTTTCACATGTATTAAATTTTTATCGCTGTTAATATGTAATAATTGCTTCCACCATTTTTGAATATATTCTTGTAGGCTATCATGCAAATTATTAAATAAGGCTTGAACCTTTTTATTTTCAAAAATGTCTCGACTTATTTCTTCTGTAGATTTCGTAAAATCAATATAACCATCTCTAATTTCTTTATAAGAACTTTCTAATGTGTCTTTTGCTAATTGATTTAACAATGTTAATCCTTCAAGATTTTTATGTGGGATCCCTCCATATAAATGAGCTTCTACATCTTGCGGAACATCCTTATTCACATCTTCTACATATCTTGGAATATTAAGATTATATTCATTCTTTTTAATTTCATCTATAGTAGTTACATGACTATATCCTGCTATCTCAGTTTTATAGACGTAGGCATCAACAATTTTTGCAATATCTTTTTCTTGCAAAACATTATTCTTCCCTACTTTTACAAAGTTTTTAGATGCATCGATAATTTGTATTGGCTCTCCTAATGTGCGATTTTTCTTCAAGATGATAATACAAACTGGAATTCCTGTATTTGTAAATAAATTTCCTGGTAGTCCAATAATTGCATCTATTTGATTTTTATCTACTAACCGCTTACGAATCTCAGCCTCTGTACCGCCTCTGAACAATACCCCATGCGGCAAAACAATGGCCATCGTACCTTTTTGCCCCAAATGATATAACCCATGCATTAAATAAGCAAAGTCACCTTTTGAGCTAGGTGGTAAAACGCCAAAATCAGCAAATCTAGGGTCATTTACTTTCAAAGGGATATCTTCTCTAGAATTCCATTTTTTATCAGAATACGGTGGATTCATAACAACAATATCGAACTGAACCCCCTCATTAGGTCTTTCAGGATCTTCTGGCCAATCTTGTGCTAAGGTGTTACCGTTTTTGATTGTCATTTTTTCAGGACGAATACCATGTAATAACAGGTTCATACGTGTTAAATTGTATGTCTCAGTGTTAAATTCCTGTCCATAATAGTGCAAATCATCTTGCACCTCACGATTCAAATGTTTACGAACCGTCAACAATAACGAGGCTGACCCTACTGTAGGGTCATAAATAGATGGATTAGATTTATGAAACTCTGTAGACTTTGCCACAATTTGTGCCATGACCTCACTAACTTGTCTTGGTGTATAGAACTCGCCTGCTTTTTTTCCTGCATCCGAGGCAAACATACCTATTAAGTATTCATAAGTATCTCCTAATACATCCCCATTTTGTAGGCTAATCATATCTAAATCAGAAAATAAAGAGATTAAACTCTTAATATTTTTACTTCGCTTATTTAAATCCTCGCCTAACGCTGTATTGCTTACGTCAATAATTGATGATGCAAATAACCCTTTAAAGTCATTTACATCTTTTGTGCCTACAATTAATCTTTCAAATTCACTTAGACTATTGCTTACATCATCCACTTCAAAGGTATTATCTTCAATTTTTTGTAACCAACTTTGGTACAAACAGTTTGGCTGAATTACATAGCCTAAGGTAGTTTTGATATTTTCTATAAATATATCTTTATATTCATCATTTTCAAAACAGGCTGTGTATTCTTCTACTACCTTTTCTTGTGCTACTTCACCCAATTCTGCAAATTTTCTAAAATAGTCTAATGTTCTATCACTTAAAAATTTATAGAACATTAACCCTAACATATAATCTTTATATTTACTTGCATCCATTGAGCCGCGTAATTCATTTGCGCCTTCCCACAATATACGCTTTATTTCTTCCGATGTTTTCATTTTTATACTCCTTACGAAACTATTTCAGTATATATTCAGTATAGCATATAAGCAGCCTTACAGGCTGCTTATGTAAAGTTTATATATATTTGTTACCTACACTTAAACAAATTTACCAAAAACGTAATGACATAGAGTCCAATAGCTGTCAGCACAATGGTCCCCCCTGGTGCAAAGTCCAACCAAAAGGCGCTGCACAGTCCGCCGATGACGGATATTACAGAATAGACGGTAGCAATACCCCAAGTTTCTTTGAAGCCCCGTTTCCATAAATGAGCAGATGCAACAGGAACTATCATCAACGCACTGATCAATAGAATCCCTACTACGGTCATCCCCATGACAACTACAAGGGCTGTTAAGATGGCAAAAATCATATTCACACGATTCACATTGATACCTACAGTGCGAGCAATTTCCTCGTCAAAGGAGGTAAGCATTAAGGAGTGATACACAAATTTCATGATAATACCCACTACGACAGCTACCACACCGATACCATAAATATCTGTCATGGTTACCGTCAAGATACTACCAAATAAAAAGTTCAATAGTCCAGTGCTAGGCATTTTTACCATTGTAGAAAATACGATAGCCAGAGCTAAGCCTGCATAAAAGAATAATGCCATTATCATATCTGCGTATTGTTTTTGGTAGCGACGCACGAGTTCTATGCCCATGGCAGAAAGAACGGTCAATATAACAGCACCTAATGGAGGGTATACTTTCAGTAAAGATGCCCCCGTCACACCAGCAAAGGCAATATGTCCTAATCCATCACCGAGCATAGATTGCCGTTTAATGACAATGAACATACCAATTAGGGGGCACATGAGAGCCACGATGAGGCCCGCTAAAAAGGCACGTTGCATAAATGTATAGGATAAAATATCCATCTTAACCTCCTAAATGCCATGCTAAACGAGAGCCTTGATGACTTTCCATAAAGCCTTTACAAGGTCCATAGTAACAAGCATGTCCATCCACACATAAAATTGTATCTGCTACTTCCATAGCTTCTGTCACATCATGAGTGACCATAATAACAGTGATGTTTTCTTCTTTTAAAGATCGCAACACTTCGTATATTTTTTTGCTTGTTTCAAAGTCGATACCACTGGTTGGCTCATCTAGCAAAATATAGTTCGGTTTCCGTGCTAAGGCCTGTGCTAACATGACACGTTGTTGTTGACCACCGCTGAGTTCTCCAATACGGCGTTTCAAAAAATCTTGCATGCCCACCAATTCCAAAGCATCCAAGATGCGTCCTTTTCTATCTTCCTTCGGTACGTGAAATAAAGCGAGTCCCACTACCTCTTCTACGGTAGCTGGAAATTGGGCTGCATTCTTGTTATAAATTTGTGGCACTAAGTGAATGAGTCCTTTCATTTGTGCTTCTTTCGGACTAATGCCGTCTAAACAAAGATGTCCAGCTGTCGGTTCTAATAGTCCTGCTACCATACGAAGCCAGGTGGTTTTTCCAGATCCATTAGGTCCCACCACCAGTACAAACTCACCTTTGGGAATAGTGATTGTCATATTATGGATAACCGTCTGAGATCCATAGGAAAATTGTACATCTTGTATGTGAATGCCTGCGTGCGTCATAGTTAACTCCTTTATGTTTCTAGTTATCGCATATATGGCAAAAGCTGTAATGACATCATCATTACAGCTTGTGTATTATAGTACGCGTTTTGCCCCTACATAGCGTGGTCCCCAGTAGCTATCATCAATATCTGCTACGGCTACACCACTGCTAGATGTGGCACTGATGAATTGTCCATCGCCGATGTAAATACCAGAATGGGAAATCCCTGGTTCATAGGTTTCAAAGAACACTAAATCACCCGGTTGTAGATTACTTTTCTCTACTTTTTTACCCACTGTGTACTGTTCGTCAGCTTGACGTGGTAAATCGTAACCAATTTTTTGGAATACATAGCGAATATATCCCGAACAATCAAACCCTGCTGGTGTAGTGCCTCCAAATTTATAAGGCACTCCCGTAAACGTATTAGCATAGGTCAAAATCTCTTTCACATTGCCAGATATAGGTTGATGTCCAATCTCTAAGCCTTTATATGTTTTGCCTTTCTTTTTGAAAGTCAGCCCTTGTGGGGCAGAGCTTTTGTCTTTTTTATGCTTTAACGTAGATGTGATAGCTGTGGATTCTCTATTTGGATCAATATGGGCTAATAATTTAGCATCTTTTTCAGAAATTTCTTTTTTCTTTGACACTGTATTAGTTGTGGCTGGCAGTGGTTTACCCATCAACTTTTTATAGGTCACTGCTCCCAATATTCCGTCCACTGTTAATCCATTATCTTTTTGGAACAATCTAACAGCCCACTTTGTGTTTGCATCATATTCGCTAGTTTCCCTAGCTTTATAACCAGCAGCGATGAGTTTCTTTTGAATACCAAGAATTTCATTGCCTGTATCACCATATTGGTAAGCTCCTTGTACACTAGTACCTAAAAAACCTACTAATAGAGCGACTGCCAGGTATTGTTTCTTTTTACTCGTCATAGGACTCCTCTCTTATATACTATT
The DNA here is from genome assembly GCF_003992235.1 of Veillonella sp. 3913. Taxonomy (NCBI): domain Bacteria; kingdom Bacillati; phylum Bacillota; class Negativicutes; order Veillonellales; family Veillonellaceae; genus Veillonella; species Veillonella sp. 3913. The sequence goes on from NZ_RQVF01000002.1 coordinate 141,892, forward strand.
ATTTGTCTTGTATGTGACAGTTTATGGCGTCTTTCACCCAATATAACGGTCGTTGTTTGACTTCTTCAAAAATTCGTCCCACATATTCTCCGATGATACCAATGCCTACCAATTGTACGCCACCTAGGAAGAAGATAGCCACCCCTAAGGTAGACCAACCACTGATAACATTGTCAGAGAAGAAGTGAACAAACAATATGTGTCCGATCATAATCAGGCTTAATAGTCCGCATAGCAAGCCGATATATAAGGCTAAACGCAAAGGTACTCTAGAAAATGCTGTAATGCCGTCTAAAGCAAAGCGCATCATTTTTTTTACACTAAATTTAGAAGTCCCTGCAAAGCGTGGGGGTGCCACGAAGTGAAATTCATGTTGTACGAATCCCAAGTCGCCTACAATGCCCCGCAAAAATCTACCATGTTCACGGAAGTTTTTCAATGTTTCTAAGGATTTTCGATTCATCAAACGAAAATCGGAACCACCTTCCACGATAGGAACATTGGCTAATTTATTAAGCACTTTGTAATAGTATTTCGAGGTAAAAGCTTTTGCCCAACTAGCATCTTCTGTGGAATCGCGAATGGTACGTACTACATCTGCACCTGCTTCCCAATGTTTGACTATTTCTGGAATCAATTCTGGTGGATGTTGCATATCTCCATCCATAGTGATTACCGCATCACCTTGGGCGTAATCTAATCCACAGGTCAAGGCTAATTGATGACCGAAGTTTCTTGCCAATAACAGCACTTTTACTTTTGGATCTTGATTACCAATATATCGTAGCATGCCTGCACTATCATCACTGGACCCATCATCGACGAAAATAATTTCATGGTCATAGTCAAGTGTTTGCAATACATCTTTGACTGTAGTATAAAATTTTTGAATATTATCTTCCTCATTAAATACGGGAACAACAATTGACAGTAACATAGCTCCTCCTTATGATCTTTACCTATCTATTTTACAGGATTGAGACTTGTTTTGCAAACTCCATGAAATCAGACATAATAGCTACGCCAGTGAAAGAATGTTGCAAACACGTTTGGTAATTGTGCTCGTGGATACCTCCCAAAGCAATACCTTGTACTTGTGGGTAATGAGTCTGAATTTGTTTCAACAGCTCCTTTCCCCTCTTAACGCCAATGCCAGGGTGTCCTGTTTTGCATGGTGTGGGAAAGATGGGACTGATTAAGACGTACTCCAAATTAGGGATTCCTAGGGAGGCTAACAACTTGATGTCATCTTCGTTGTGGACGGTACTCCACATAGTTATGTCCTGAAAATGTTGTTGCAAGGTAATCCATAGTTCTTCTTGTTCAGATTTCCAATGTCGTATTAGATTAGTGGGCATATGTATTCGTTTCGCTTTTGCCAAAACTACTCCTAATTGTTCTCGATTCGTAATAACCTTGCCATGGTATACCACGGTACTACCTATGGTATCGCAGAGTTGGAGATACTCCTCAAAGGGTAAATCAGTATCACGGCACAGGGTATACAGACTACTGTGATTTCTCATCCAGTTGTCTGGTTCAGCACTATCTGCCCTTGCACCAGGCAATTTAGTACTATGAAGATTCGCTTTTACTGTAGATCTATATGCTCTACGTATATTATACGGTAAACTACTTTCTTCTGTATGATTAATACAATGCTTGCCATACTTTTGTAGTCTTTCTATCCCTCTAGACAGTGCTGCACCATATGTTACTAAACTTATGTCATCTTTCAGTAGCTGGCGATTTGTAATCAACACTAAGGTATCTATAGATGGGTTATTTTTCTTCATAGAGCACATCGATATAATCACTCATCACCACTTGCATTCCTAAGGCTTTCACATCTTCCATGGCTTCTGCTACAGTTCTACTGTCAGCAATTTCAAATTGTGCATCCCCTTCTTCTTGTTTCTTTTCTTCTGAGGAATGTTCACCAATGCCTGTGCTGACACCTGCTGAAAGTTTCGTCGCTGCTAATGGTAGGACCCCGTTACGGAACCTGGCTGTTTCTCTAGTGGAAATCGTAATATTTGCATAGGGTAGGAATAAGCGATATGCCAAGATGACTTGCAATAATTGAGCTTCTCCTACGTCCCCTGCATTGATGGTATCATCATTGACGATAGGCCGCAGGCGTGGACAGGAAATACTAATTTCTCCATGAGGATACGCACGTTGTAGCATATGGGCATGCAAAGCAGTGGCAAAGGCATCTTTTCTGAAATCATCCAATCCCAATAAGGCTGCTAACCCTACTCCACGCATTCCTCCTCGTAAAGCTCGTTCTTGCGTTTCAAGTCGATAGGGAAATACGCTTTTATTTCCTAACAAATGTAATGTTTTATAGTTTTCCCAATTATAGGTTTCTTGGAATACGGTCACATAATCACAACCGCATTCTCGTAGGTACGCATAATCGTCTACATTGGCAGGGTAAATTTCTACGCCTACTACTTTGAAATATTTTTTTGCTAATTCACAGGCACGCCCAATGTAAGAAATAGGGCTATGACGTTCACTTTCCCCAGTCAAAATTAAAATATCCTGTAATCCTGTTTTGGCAATATTTTTTAACTCTTCTTCAATACCTGCTTCATCTAACTTCGCCCGATGGATCTGATTTTTACAGTTGAAGCCACAATACACGCATAGGTTATCGCAATAGTTTGAAATATATAACGGTGTAAATAAATACACAGAATTGCCAAAGTATCGTGTTCGTACGGCCTTTGCTTTTTCCGCTAGTTCTTCCAAAAATGGTTCTGCTGCAGGAGATAATAAAATTTTCAATCCTTCTACATCAATGGTATCTTCTTGCAATACACGGCGCACATCATCTGCTGTGTATCGATCGTATGTATATTGCTCACGTTCTCGCAATACCGTTTCTAAAATGGGACTTTCAATTTGATCCATGTGGGGGCGATACTTCCAACATGGATCATCTATATGGTATCTGGTGGTACTAGACATGGCTATTCCTTTCCTATTATCTCAAAAATCCAGTCAACGGAGATGAAGCGCTACCACCGGTTTCAAGAGTAGGCCCTAATTTTGACAAATATGCCAACCGTCCTGCTTGGATGGCTAAACCAAATGCTTTCGCCATACCTCGAATATGACCCGCAGAAGCTACGGCTGTATTTGCCATGATCGCAGCTACGCCCATTTCCATAGCTTCTGCTGCTTGGGATGGAGCACCAATACCAGCATCTACAATGATAGGCAAATCAATTTCATTCACTAAAATTTTGATAAATTCCTTTGTCTGCAATCCACGATTAGATCCAATTGGCGCCGCTAAAGGCATCACCGCAGCGGCTCCAGCATTCACCAAATCACGAGCCACTTCTAAGTCTGGATACATGTATGGCATAACGATGAATCCTTCTTTTGCTAATATTTCTGTAGCCTTAATGGTCTCCCCATTATGTGGCAATAAATATTTTGAATCTTTCATAATTTCTACTTTTACAAAATCTCCACAACCTGTAGCTCGGGATAATCTTGCTATACGCACCGCTTCTTCAGCATCTCGAGCGCCACTCGTATTAGGGATTAAGATAGTATCCTTTGGGATAGCATCTAGGATATTTTCCACTTCTCCACCTACCGCACGACGTAGGGCTAAGGTAATCATTTCTGCACCCGCTTCTTCTAGGACAGCCTCGATTAAGTCGATAGAAAATTTTCCAGACCCCAAGATAAATCGAGAATGTAATGTATGTCCCCCTAAGGTCCATGTATCTTGTGTTTCCATATCTTTTACTGAACGTGTCATAGGTTCCTCCTTAATCAATATCTTCTCCGTGTAATAATTGAATGACGGCATTTGCCATATGTCCGGCGCACACCATGACACGAGCCGCAGTAATTTTTCCGATAGAATCGATATCACTCACACCATCACCACATAGATACCAACGATGGTGTCTCCGTTCACGGCGGATACCATTACTATCCCCCCAACCTGCCATACCGGAACAGCCAACTAATAAAGGCTCTGCAGGATGGGTCAAAATCACTTCTGTCATCCACGCTTTTGTGACAGCCTTGTCCACTGCTTCTACGACCATGTCATAGCCATCGATTAATTCAGATAATCTTTCTGGTGTAAGGCATTCATTATGAACGATGACTTCACAGTTTGGATTCATCCGATTGAGATGGCCTTTCATAGCCCCTACTTTTAAAACTCCTACATCATTCACCTCATAATATTGACGACCTAAGTTACTTTCATCCACAACGTCGAAGTCTACGATTTCTAACTGACCAATTCCAGCACGGCACAATGCCACTGCCACATGAGAACCAACACCGCCTACACCGATGAGCAGAACTTTTTTATCTTGTAAAGATACCATTTAGCCACCTCCTACAAAGGTTACTACTTCCATTGTGTCTGCAGGACTCACACGAGTCGATTCCCAGTCTGCTTTAGAAAGAATCTTCCCATTATATTCCACTACGATGCGATCCATTCGAAACGCTAAGGCTGCCAGTACTTCTTGCACTGTTTGCCCCTCATAATGATAGGTTGCTCCATTTACTTTCATCATATCCTCCTAACTATAGCGTATGCTATATACCTATTTCAAACTAGTATCATACCAATTATCCGTCATGGCTCCTTCACCACATACTAGTATAAAAAAACAGCACGAAAAACCATACCCGCGGTGGTATGCCCCTTCATGCTGTAGCACTCTATCGTCTCACTATTCTGTTCCACTTGTGCATCCATTTCGATGTACCTCTATTCTGTACCTCTATACGATATACCATCCTATGAAAGACACAAAAAAAGGACATCCTGTTGGATGTCCTCAGTATGACGAATCAAACTTATCCTACGTTGGCATTATCCAAATCAGGTTATGGGTCAAAACTTTCGTTTACTCTCAGCCATTAGGCTCCCCAAAGTTCTCTTTCAGTATACGCTGATACGACTCAATTTGCAAGCCGAAGTATCAACAATTTTTATCGTCTCCGTGCAGACACAGAGGCATAATTTTTAATCACAACGATAGGTGTCATTTGGCTATCATTGCCAAATGGATTATCGATTAAAATTTGCGCAATTTGCTGCGGTTTCAATCCACGACTATGCCCTAAGATAGCCGCTCGTTTTAAATCATTCACGTCCGCTACACAAGCTCCATAGGCTCCTGTGGCTTTCATGATAGCATCGGCTACTGCATGTGGTTGTTTTGGTCCATATACAATGCATTTATCAAACGGAGGCATAGTCCCTGTCACATCATCTGTTAAGGATGCGGTCCGTGCCATTTGATAGAACACGCCAGATTTTTTAAACACTTTAGCTACGGCTCCACAGAGGAAGGCAAACATCATTTTCCATTCCCCTTCTTTATCCATAGCTGCTTGCATACCATACACAGATGCCATAGATCCATCCGGATGAATAAAGCGATTTAAAAATTTAGCTTGCCAAGATACTTTTAAATCTTCTGGTCGTGTAAACTCCCCTTGCGTGATAGCCACGACGGATTCTGCTACGCACACAATATCTTCTGGTCCAATATAAGGGCCTGCAAATTCTACGATAGCCTCAACGATATCATCTTTGTTCGTTAAAATGCGCGTAGGGATTGGTAAAAGTTCTAATTCAGCCATGATATACCTCCTATTTACGCATTGCTACTTCTAACTCTTCTGCAGTTAGAGTAATTCTAGTTTTTGAAATACGGTATGCCTCACGGCCTACTACTTGATGGTAGATATCGATAGGCATGTCCGGGAATCCCACTAAGTCTTTACGAATGTTACCACTATTAGCCGTCATCACTAGACGCAAACGAATGGTACTTCCTTGTCGTTGCTTATAGACTAACGCTTCCCAATAACCATCATGACGTTCTGCCTTTGCATCGGTTAACCACGATTGAATTCGCACATTGTCAAATTGTTCTTGTGGTAATAAATGACGAGGGAACATATCCATGATGGTTCCGTATTGTTTGCCTCTGTTCACGAATGGAATATCCGTAGATAACACTACTTGATCAAAACTAATGTCTTCTACCACAAATGGAGTGCGACGTTTCACCATGATCACAATGTCTTCATTGCCTTGGCGCCATGCAAATATGCGGTAGGCAATATAAATGATAGCAATGATACAGGCTATCCACACTAGGGTATCTATTAATGTGTAAATATACATAATTCCTCCTATAGAGTAATGAGCTTAGCTTCTAAGCTAGTATCCTTGAAAATATCTTGTACGATAGACGTTACTCGATCCGCATGGCTAGTAACACAAACTTGTATAGAGCCTTTCCTACCTGATGTCTGCTCCAAATCTTCTCCGTACAAAATAGCTCCTACAGCATCAGATGTTTCCCACGCAGGGTCTACAAAGCAAATTTGTTCTTTAGCCAACTCACGCAATATGGGTTCTACTAAAGGATAGTGGGTACATCCTAAAATGGCCACTTCCACATTTGCCTCTACCAAAGGCTGTACATATTCTTTTGCACAATGTCGTAAAACTGCATCATCTAAATGACCTTCTTCAATACAGGCCGCCAAATCTTTACAGCCTTGTTCTACCACTTTCACATGAGGTTTTAAGCTATGTACCGCATCCATATGTTTATGACTATTAATAGTCGCGACGGTAGCCATAATGCCTAAAGGTCCTTTACGTTTCTGTTTGACTTTGATACGCAGAGCATCATGAATCCCCTGGGCCATCCCCACAATAGGTACATCAAATTGTTTGGATAGTTTGTCCAAGGCTACCACAGAAAATGTATTGCATGCGATCACTATAAATTTCACTGGTTGGGCCACTAAAAACTCTGCAATTTTCGTAGCAATGCCTTCAATTTCCTCAATCGGCCTATTGCCTACTGGATTGTTTGCACTATCTCCAACATAAATAAAATCTTCTTCCGGAAATTCTTGTGCTAGCACAGATAATACAGACAATCCACCGATTCCAGAGTCGAATACTCCAATAGGTAATTCCTTCTGTATGGGCGTCATTCCCTACTCCTCCTCTGCTACGGCTTTCATGGGTTTAAAAAATACATCTGGCAAGCGAATAATTTTACCTGTTTCTTTAGCAGTAAACACATTTTGTGTTTCCCCTGTGCAGATCAATGCATTATCACTGTCACGGATAATCCGATATGTGAAAGTACATTGAGCCCGCGACAAAGAGGCTACTGTTAATTCCACCCGCAATACATCATCAAAGCGTGCCACTTCCTTATACTCACAGCTCACTTTTGTAATAGGAAAGACGATGCCCTCTTGCATCATGTCCCATAGACTAATACCACAGCGGCGAAAATATTCAATTCTCCCCATTTCAAACCACCGTAAATGATTCGTATGATGGGCAATCTCCATCATATCCGTTTCATAAAATCGGACACGTAAAGATGTAGAAATCATCGTATACTACCTTTCCTATGCAATAAGAGGCTCCAAAGAGCCCCTTTACTGATTAATCAATTGATCCGATAGGCACAAATTTTTGTGCTTTTTCCTTATGGGAAGCCTTAATATAGCGATTCGCTACTTTCATAGCAATTGCTAATACTGCCACATCATCCACCCAGCCAAGACCTGGTACGCTATCTGGGATAAAATCAATAGGCAATATCAAGTATCCTAAAGCGCCTGCAATAACGGCCTTTACAAATGCTGGTGTATCTGCATCACGTAAACAATAATATAACATAACAGCTTTTCGTGCAAACATAATATTACGACCCATGCGATTCACAGTAGACATAAAGGCATCAGATGTAAAGGTTTTTCCATACTTAAGGATTTGTAAGATATTCATAGTTATAACCTCTCTGATTATTGTTTGAACTTGTCTTTTGCTTGTTCTGCTAAGTCAATGGCTTTTTCTTTTGTTTGTTCTGCCAATTCTACTGCTGTTTCCTTCACAACTTCCGCTTTTTCACGAATGTCTTGCACCGCTTCTTGTGCGTGATCAATCGCTTTGGCTGTCAATTCAGAAGCTTTTTCTTCTACTTGCTGTAATGTCGGCTCTACCACCTCTTTTACCTGTTGAAGTTTTGGTTCTACCTTTTCTTTTACTTGTTGTAATTTTGGTTCTACCACTTCTTTTACATCTTGCATAACAGCTGTGGCTTTTTCCACCACTGGTTCTACTTTAGTTTGTAAAGAATCATTTAATGTTTGTCGCACCGTATCTGCTTTTTCATAAGCGGCTTTTGTATATACGCTTGCTTTAGATGCTGATGTACCTGCTACGGCACCAGTTAAAGATAATGCTTCAGTTGCTAAAATTTTAAGTAAAGAGCCTACGCCTTTTGCAGCATGACGAGCATTATCTAGTAATTCTTCATTACCACTTTTCTCTAATGTGTCTTTCACCGTAGCTGCCAAGATGGATACGGCTCCTACTGCTAGATCTTTTACAGCACTTACATTAGCCAACAAATCAGCTCCAACAAAAGAACCTGCAAAGCCTTTGGCACTTGCTAAGTAATCATTACCAGACACCTGTACATCATCTAAGAAATCTACAGTTTCATTACCCAACGGCTTATCCCGAAGTGGTGTATTCGCCAATGTGATAACTGTTTCTTTATTATGTTCATAAATATCTACTAAACGTTGACGATATTCTTCATAGTTCGGACATGCTGGCATACCATCTTCAATCCATTTTGCAGCCATTTTACCAACACCATAGGTAATAGCCGCTGCCACCGGAACGCGAAGAATCACTGTTGGTACGACTGTACATACTAACGCTGCTACAGCACTACCACCAAGACCGACTAAAAATCCAGTCACCCCTTCTTTAGCAGGGCATACACCATATACTTGAGCAATGCGTGATACCATGTACACATCATTAGCCAATAAACCTACATAATTAAATTTTGGTAATGCCGCGATACCAGCTGCACGAGCTGCTGCCCAACGGCAAATCATTTCTACTTCTTCTTGTACATTCGTTGCTTGAGGAAGTGTTGCATTATTGTATTCCAACTGCTCCATATTTGTCTCCTATACTGACCACAAAACATTAAGTGTAAATGTACTTATTACCCTTATTGTATCAAATTTCTCAATGAATTACCAACTTGTTAGTCCACCGTCTACAGTCCAAGCTGCACCCGTCACGAAAGATGCTTTCTCACTAATAAGAAAAGCAATGACTTCGCCTACTTCTCGCGGTTGAGCAATCCGTCCTAATGGATAGTGTAAAGCCATTTCTTCCTTAGCTTTCACAATATCACCCGATGGTTCATTGGCTAATTGTTTTGCCACTAATGAAGTGTCTACATCACCAGGACATACACAATTAACGCGAACACGATGAGGCGCCATTTCTAAGGACAGTGATTTCGTAAAACTCACTACAGCCCCTTTGGATGCTCCGTACACAGTGCACGCCACATTACCTTGTAGTCCTGCATCACTTGATATAGTCACAATACTACCATGCACTTGTTTCAAGTACGGTGCTGCGGCTTGGCATAAAAAGACAGTACCTTTTACATTCGTTCCAAACATCTCATCAAAGTTTTGCTCATCCACATCTTCCAATAGTCGTTCTTCATAATACCCAGCTGCCGTTACTAAGGCATTTAAATTGCCAAACAAACGAATCGTATCTTCCACAATACGACGGCAATTCATAACCTTACTTACATCTCCTTGCACAAATCGTACTTTCGAGGAAATACGGCGCAATTTTACCACCGCTTCTTGTCCATCCCATTCATTGCGGCCGTTAATCACCACACACCAGCCTTGCTTTAACAACAATTCTGCCGTAGCAAAGCCTATGCCCGATGTGCCGCCGCTAATTAATGCTACTTGATTATCACTAAATTTTTGCATAGTTACTCCTACTATATAATCCCCTGTGAAAGTAAATAGTCATAGGACAATTTCATTAACATTGTCAGAGACATAGCGATAAACAAAAATCTCACTAGTCCTGCGCCTTTCACCATGGCTAACTTTGATCCCGCAGTAGCGCCAATAATTTGTCCCGCTGCAACTGCTAAACCATAGCCATAGTTCACTTGATCCATATAGATGAACACCATCAAGGACCCAAAGTTACTCACTGTATTTAGTACTTTGGCATTTCCTGATGCGCCTAAAAAATCATAACCCATAAACAAGAAATAGAATATTAAAAACACCCCTGTGCCAGGTCCAAGAAATCCATCATATAAGCCGATAACAATAGCCACTGCTACATAAGCAAGTAATTTCCATCCTGATTTACGTTCCACTTGTGCTATGGTACCCCAATCTTTTTTGGTAAGCACCACAATGAACACTGCCAACAATAATACAATAATAAGGGGTTTTAAAAATGTGCCTGGCACATAGACTGCTATATAGGCGCCTACCATAGAGATAAGCAGAGTGAATGGCATGATCCATTTCACGAATGTCCAATCTACCAATTTGTTTCTGGCGAAGTTAATCATTGCTGTGCCAGATCCAAAGACACTAGATAATTTATTGGTCCCTAAGCACATAGCCACCGGCATATTCGTCAGCATCAAAGCGGGTAACGAAATCAACCCACCTCCACCTACAATGGAATCAATAAACCCCGCTAGGGCTCCTGCAAAAAATAGTATGATACCTATGAGTAAATCACCTTCCATAGTGTGAGCCCTCCTCTCTTATATACATCACTTTGATGTCTTATTGTATCTTCTAGTCCTCAATACGAGGCAAAATTTTATTATATCCATCGGCACCATAATTTAAGCACCGTTTCACACGGCTTATGGTCGCCGTACTAGCTCCTGTTAATTCTACAATTTGCTCATACCCTGTACCTGCTTTCAATAATCGTGCCACTTCTAAGCGTTGAGAGATAGATTTTAATTCTCCAATGGTACAAATATCTTCAAAAAATTCATAACATTCTTCTAGTGTTTCCAACGACAAGACTGCCCGAAATAACTGGTCATGCATTGGATTCTTAAGTTTTTGATTCAACCTTCTACTCCTTCATAATTCTATTCAGAATGTACTTTATTTCACTACCATTATACCATAGGAAATATCATACATATATCATTAATTCATTGTTCTTGTACAAAAAAATAGAGGTTAGTTGATACTCGTATATCAACTAACCTCTGTTGTATAATTGTTTGCTGATCCTTTTCACTTAGAACGCTGGGATAATAGATCCTTTGAATTCTTCTTGAATGAATTTACGTACTGGTTCAGATTGGTAAATGGACAATAATTTTTTATATGTTTCATTATTTACATCTTCTGTGCGAACAGCAATTACATTAGCATATGGAGAATCTGTGCTTTCCACTACAACAGCATCTTTTTGTGGGTTCAAACCTGCTGGAATTGCATAGTTTGTATTCACTGCTGCTACATCAACATCATTTAGGGAACGAGCAATTTGTGCCGCTTCTAATTCACGAATATCAATGTTTTTAGGATTGCTTGTAATATCTGCTACGGAAGATTTTACAGTGCCACCGTCTTTTAATGTAATCAAACCTGCTTGTTGTAATAATAACAAGGCACGACCACCATTGGTAGGATCGTTAGGAATCGCTACAGTAGCGCCATTTGGTACATCTTTTAAATCTTTATATTTGTTAGAGTAAATTGCCATTGGTAACAAAATAGTTTTGCCGATAGATTGAATTTTCAAGCCTTTATCTTTTACTGTGTTATCCAAGAATGGTTGATGTTGGAAAGAGTTCACATTCAATTCTTTTTGATCTAAGGCAATATTCGGTTGAATATAATCGCTGAACTCAACGATTTCGATGTTCAATCCTTGTTTTGCTGCTTCACCTTTTACAAATTCCATAACTTTTGCATGAGGACCTGCTGTTACACCTACTTTGATCGGTGCATCTGCTGTTGGTTTCGCTTCTTCTTTACCGCATCCTGCTAATAGTAACACTAAAGATGTAATGGCTAATAAGCCGACTAAAATACGCTTCATAGTATCTCCTTTATTTTTTATTCACTTTACGGGATAAATAGTCACCTACACTTTGGATGACTTGTACTAATACAATTAAGATGATGATAGTGGCTAACATCACATCTCCTTGGAAACGTTGGTATCCATAGCGAATCGCAATATCCCCAAGACCGCCACCACCGATAGCACCTGCCATAGCAGAATAGCTAATTAAGTTAACGATTAAGACTGTAATATTATCGATTAATGTTGGTAACGCTTCTGGCAACAACACTTTCCAAATAATCTGCAATGGTGTAGCCCCCATGGATTGAGCTGCCTCGATAACACCTCCATTCACTTCTTTGATCGCTGTTTCTACCAAACGAGCCAAGAATGGAATGGCTGCTAAGGTCAATGGCACGCAAGCTGCAGTCGTACCAATAGATGTACCTGCCACTAATCGAGTAAATGGAATGATGGCTACCATCAAAATGATGAAAGGAATGGAACGTGTGGCATTTACAATAGCACCTAGCACTTTATTCACCGCTTCATTTTGCATGATATGACCACGGCTGGTGATGACTAAAATTACGCCCAAAGGAACCCCTAATAGAACGGCTACTACAGTAGAAATCACCGTCATTTGTACAGTTTCTAAGAAACCTTGTAGCAATAAATTAATGATTTGCTGTGACATAACCGATCACCTCGCTTCCAATTGGTAAATTATGTAAGTAGTCGATAGCCGCTTCTGATTTAGCACGCTCCCCTTTTAATTCTACAATCAAATGACCAAAGCTCATATCTTGAATATAATCTACACCGCCAAACAAGATACTTACATCTGTATCAAATTTACGAATAATGCTTGCCACTACAGGTTCATCTGTTACATTGCCTTTGAAAGTCAATCGTACAATCGGATTGGCTCCTTCTACCCAAGTTTCATTCAATGTTAAATGAGCAATGGCATCTTCTGGCAAGTCATGACGGATGATGGCAGACACGAATTCTTTCGTTGTAGCTTGTTTTGGTTCTGTAAATACATCCACTACAGGACCTTCTTCAATAATCGTACCACCTTCAATAACAGCTACACGATCACAAATCTCTTTAATAACATTCATTTCATGAGTAATCAAGACAATGGTCAAGTTTAATCGACGATTGATATCTTTCAACAAGGCTAAAATAGATTTTGTTGTTTGTGGGTCAAGAGCTGACGTAGCTTCATCGCATAATAACACTTTTGGATTGCTGGCTAAGGCACGGGCAATACCAACACGTTGTTTTTGACCACCGGATAATTGAGACGGATAGTTGTCTAAACGATCCGACAGTTTCACGATGTCTAGAATTGGTAAAATACGTTCTCTAATTTCTTCTTTTGACAATCCTTGCAATTCCAATGGAAATGCTACATTGTCGTACACTGTGCGGGATGAAAGTAAATTAAAGTGTTGGAAAATCATACCAATGTGTTTACGTTCTTCACGTAATTCTACTGTGTTCAACTTCGTTAAATCTACACCGTCCACAATAACGGATCCAGATGTAGGACGTTCCAACATATTGATACAACGAATCAAGGTAGATTTACCGGCCCCAGATTGACCAATAACGCCAAAAATTTCGCCTTCTTCTATAGATACATTAATTTCTTTCAAGGCTTCCACGCGGACAGCACCTTCATAGACTTTTCGAATCTGTTTAAGTTCTATCATGAAATCCTCTCCTTTTCAAACTAAATAAAAAAGAGCCCTCAGTAACCTAAGAGCTCTTGGGTATGCATAAATTGTACAATGTGAGTAGACAGACTGTCAATAATTCCCACTATACTACTTGCCTATCGTCTTTTATAACTTAAATCTATAACTCCATATTTAGAGGTGCTTACTCTTTATAACAAACGTGCTCCCTCCTAGGTAGGGGCCCCTATGTTAACTCACTATATACTTATTATATAATGATGAAATACACTCCCTTACATACAATTCACATACTAGCTAGTCTTGTTTCTGTAGCTTAATACCACCACGTTTTGCAATAAAAGCAGCCAAGAAAATGCCGCAACTACCAGTAATCAGCTGTGGCCAGCCCATGCTGAACAAGATGCCTTTTTGCATTGCTTCAGGAATGCCCGGCATCAACTGGAATAAAGCCAAGAATAGTCCATAAAGAACTACACTCTTTACAATGGCCCCTGTAATTGCTGTCATCCATACACGTTTTGTTCCTAATACCTTTACAGTAATTGCATATGCCATGCTACCAATAGCCACCACAGGTACAAATAAAGGTATGGTCAACATACCTTGTAAAAATGCCATGAGAGGCGTTACACAAGCTACAACGAATCCACTCCACAAACCATAGCGCCAGGTAGCCAATGCCGTACAAGCACCTACGATGGAGCCTACTAAAAATTGCACTAAACCGTGCATAGGAATAATCATGCGAAGAAATCCTTGGCTTAGCAAAGCAATAGCTAAGAGCAAGGCACTTCCTGTTATCGTTTTGACTGACATTATGCTAACCCTTCTTCCATTAAATGTTGTAATTGTTCAGCTAATACTTTTGCAGCTTTACCTGGTTTACCATCACCTACAGGTTCACGATTTAAGGTGGTAATCGGAATAATGCCACCAATGGTATCGGTGAAGAAGATTTCGTCTGCATCTTTTAGGAAAGCTTCATCAAATTCACGCTCAATAATCGTAATTCCTGCTGTTGGTGCTACACGAGTTACCACTAACTGACGGGTGATACCCTTTAAAATATGATGGTTGGCTGGATGCGTATAACACACACCATCTTTCATCACAAATACATTAGATGTAGCCCCTTCTGTAACGATGCCATCACGCACTAAAATAGCTGTATAAGCACCTTTTTTCTCGGCTTTTGTTTGTGCCAAAATATTAGGAATTAAGTTTAGTGTTTTGATGTCTACACGAGCCCACCGTTCATCAGGCAAGGTAATGGCTTTTACACCTTCTTGCAAGGCCCCTAAATCCGTTGTAATCGGTTTAATAAACATATACATTTGCGGTTCTAATTTAGAACGCTCAAACGCATGATGACGTGGTGTTACCCCTCGAGTAATCTGTAAGTAAATATATCCATCAGTAATTTCACTTTGTTCAATCATGATTTCATGCAACTCTTGCAACTCATCAGGAGGCATGCGCACAGGAATGTCCATTTCACGCATCGAACGATACAAGCGATCTTGATGATAGGAAAAGGCAAAAGCGCGACCATTATACACCCGCACTACCTCGTATACACCATCACCAAAACAATATCCTCTATCATCAAGACTAACCACCTTGGCGCCAGACTCTACCATCTCGCCATTAAAATATGTTAATTCTTTCATAGTAACACCTCATAGTATACATACGAATCAAGTATTATCTTCATTATAGTACAGACAAGTATAAAATTCTACACCTTTTACATCAAATCTCCTGTAGAAGCAAACAATCTACCACTAACGCAAACTAAGCAACGCGCAAGTTTGCAAATAACGTCCCTCCACCTGAGGAACGCGTTTACGAGTAGCAGCCTTGTGGCGTTCCTTATTACCTAAATCATACAAACGCAAGAAGACCGTAACATACCCCTGAACAAACATAACCACTGTATAGTTTGAGAAGGGGTGTGTTACGGTCTTCCATTTACCTTATTTAATTACGAACGCCACAGGCTACATAGCAAAACAAGTGACGATACATTATGAAATACCGTTTGAGAGGGGTATGTCGTGCTCTTCCCTTTGCTTATTAAGTTACAAACGCCACAGGCTGCATAGTGTTACAAGAAATGACTTACTTGCCTAATACATAAGCCCGTACTTGTTTCGGCAATGTTTCTAATCCTTTTGTCACTCCAAAAGATAAGATGACTGCGCTCACATACATAAGCACGACTGTCGTTGTTGTATATCCTAATCCGCCGATTTGCAAAACTTTATCTAACAGAATCAACATAAATGGATGCACCAAATAAATACCATAGGACGCATTTCCCAATTCTGTCCAAAAGGTTTCCACTATGTCACTCATAGATGACACGGTGAACGCCCACACAAAAAAGATACAACCCATACCTGTATACACCAATCCTTGTGGACTTAGCTGATGCACTGTATAAATGGCCTCTAATCGAGTATATCCCCACTCTGCCATTACATAGTAATAGGAGCCTAACATAGCCACTAAGGATAAAATAAATCCAACCGTGATGCCGAAACCGTGGGAGTCAATCCATTCCAACATTGTATCAAAGCGTTCTGCTAATATCCCCCCTAATAGGAAAATCCATATATAAAATCCTACAAAATAATTGAGGCGCATGCTAAAGATATACTGCAACCATTCTTGCGAAAATTGTACAGAACCTGCCATATAAGAGGACCAATAATTCACTGCCATTTGCGCAAAAAACAATATAGTCATCAGCACTATGGGGGCTTTCAGTATAGACCGCAGGGCCCATCGCCAAAGTGGCATCAAAGCGTAAAACCAAAGAAGTATAACTAGAAAATACAGATGATACATGCCATTTCCAAAAAGTAGAGTCAACCCTAACACATGTGGCATCAGTCCCCATGCGTTATGAGCTAATACCGCATTGTAGGCCGTATATAGGATAGTCCACACAATATAGGGATAGAGCACCACCTGCGTGCGACGGCGCAAAAAGTCAGAATAAGAAAAATCATCCTCCACCGATGTATGATAGAACAACCCGAAGGCAGACAAGAAGAAAAAGGCAGGCACTGTAAAGCGAGACACAATTTCTAACAGTCCTAATAGATGTATATTAATCGTAGGGTTCGCTAATGCATAGGACCCTACATGGATACCGATCACACCTAACATACATAGTCCCCGCATATAGGTAATGGCCGGTATAGCTGGTTTTCTCATAATTCCTCCAAAAAAGAGGGGCTACGCCCCTCTCTCCTTGTATTGTATTACCTTATTGAGCCTTTTGTTTTGCTTTTGCAGCTGCTGCGTCTGCTTTTGCTTTATTAGCTCTCGCCTCTGCTTCCGCTTTTGCTTTTGCCTCAGCCTCTGCTTTAGCTCTTGCTTCTGCTTCACGGCGTAAACGCAACTCTTTTTGTAACGGAGCTACAGGTTCACGATACACGGTAATATCTGTTTCGAACAATCGTCCCCATGGGAATCGAGCGGATACAGTGCGTGGATCCAATTTTAAATAAGTCGCCGCAAAGTCTTGCACTCGCTCACCCATATAACTTTCCAAAGTTTCATTTAAGGTTCCTGTATATTTCACATTATCTGTACGAATGGAATCTTGCATACGATACACATCTTTACGAATATTTGCTTGGTATGCCCAATTATCCAAATATTGTTGTGTCAACATATTTCGATGACTTTGATCATCCATATGCACTCCTAAAATACCCTGTGCTATGGCATAGCCAATAGTATTACTTGCCGTATTCCATCCATTATAAGCACTAACTTTATACAGTAAATCCCGTTGATACAATCCATAGACCAATGTATTATCCGATCCATTGGAATAGGCAATATCTGCAATACTAACAGGTACTCCTTGATTCATAGCTGCTTGAATATGGTCTAAAAATTCATTGGTACTTCTAGAAATCATAGGGAAGTTTTCAAAAGCTTCTGACTCACCTGTCACTGTACCTAATGGCGTATTTACTGCTAGTAACACAGATGGTTTTCCTTTAGTTTTCATCTTGCCACCTACGGCCACTACATGTTCAGCAATTGTTTTTTCTACTTTTTGGTCCTCATAATGTGGTACTGTCTCACCACCACCACCTAATGGATAAATAACCTCAAATGTCGGTGTCAAGTGATTGCGATCCACATGGTCACGAGCGATTAATAACAATCCTAATTGATCTGCTCCTGGGAAACTACCATATTGCGTAGGGGAAAGTCCTTTACTATATTTTTGTAAATAACGACCTTCCATAGCCGATTGAGATAAACTACTAGTATCGTCATGACCTAATGCAAAATATTTAAATACACCTTTTTTAGTGATATCAATTAATTGACGATTAATTTCCATATTTTTTTGACGACGATGGAACCAGTCCTGTAAAAATTCCACTGGCACCGTAGCTTGCAACATGAACAACTCTTTTTGTTCATCTGCCGTCAATTTTTGACTGTCCAATTTATCTTGTAAAGCAGCAATACGGAAAATAGTCGGGCCATATTGATCATAATAGGCTGGCTCCACACCGCCACCACTAGCACGAGGAGAGCGCATCACCGTACCAAATGCATACATTGGTATATTAGGATATTTTTTGTGCAAATCTTCAATATGATGTACTCGATATTCCAAAGTATGTAAATCTAAATTGTGTTTTCTAGAATCTACAAGGCCTCCATAGATTAAGGAGTCTGTACTTAACACAAGCACATCTGCTTTACTAATATTCTCATCAACCCATTTCCAAATCGCTTCTGCATTTCCTTGAAAGTTACGACCTGAAATGTAATATTGAGGTGGTGTTAACACCGTATATCCTGCATCTTGAGCCGTAGCCACCGTATAAGCCAAACTCACTGGGCGGTCATCTTGTGGTACATAGAGTACTGTCGTAGCCTCTGCAGTGATCGCATGGCTCAATACCGCAGTTGCCACCGCTGTAGCCATAATCGCAAACTTATGTCGCCATTGTTGTTTTCTCATGTTTTATATATCTCCTATTTTATAGTATTCTTTGCTTATTATCTTGATTAGTCATATGTAAATTATCGATGAATCCGATCAATACGCGGCAGATTCCAATGATACTCAATGGCTATCATGCGAATGATAAAAACGATAAGGAATGTCACATAGGATGCCACTATTTGATGTCCTATAGCATACACTACGAAGTAGGCAATCCCACCTAATAAAGCTGGCAAGGCATACACTTCTTCTTTCAACACACTCGGCGTGCGATGTGCTAAAATATCTCGGATAATACCGCCACCCACAGCTGTAATTCCACCTAACACAACGGTGAGCACCAAGTTAGTTGGATCTGTAGCTATCCCAATAGTCGCTCCTGTCACTGTAAACGAAGCCAAACCTAAAGCATCTGCTATCAGATACACTTTCGTCGCACCTTTACCTTCAATATAACGATTCCAGCCATAACGATACATGATAAACATGATCCCAACCGTAATTAACGTGATAGAAATATATAAGCCCGTTTGCAAAGATGTGGGCGGTATGCGTCCTACCATAACATCTCGTACAATCCCACCTCCAATAGCAGTTACCAGCGCCAAAATCAGTATACCAAAAATATCCATACGCCGTTGAATCCCCAAAAGTGCGCCAGAAATCGCAAAGGCAATTGTTCCAATAATGTCAAATAATAACCATAAAAAATCCATACAAAGCCTCCTCATACGGAATTATTGTACCATTCTTTTGAGCAAGATACTAGACATTTTATAAAGCGAAAAGGACGGTTGTATCCGCCCTTTTTTATTACCCTCATGATGAGGAATTTTACACTCTATTCCAGAGTTATATAGTATCTTGCCACAAAATACAATGATATAACAATAAAAGCGTCTATGCAGTGCATAAACGCTTTTAAACCTTGGCGGAGGATTAGGGATACACCCTATAAACCCGCTTATCTCCTAGCTTTTCCACTTTCCACCCCCTACAGGGGGCAAGATAGGGGGCAAAACTACTATGTATAATCACCTCATAAACAAGGCTATCAGCTGTACGGCTTTTAGTCTTGTTTTTCTTTTTTCTGACTATTTACGGCTATGATCTCAAAAAATAACGCTCTTATTTCGCCTGTACGGGGCTTTTCCATAGTCGCCCTATAGTTTATACCTAGACTATTATAACCACACAATAACGGCGAATATTCGCACACATTCAAGCCTAAAATATGGTATACTTTATGTATCCTCATTTCATCATGAAAGGGGGTGACTTTCATGTTTGAGGAGTTTTACACACAAGTAGGCAACTTTCTAGCCCCTGTAATTCAAGGTATCATGATTTATGTTATTTCTCACATATTGATTGAGATCTTCAAAAACAGAAAATAAGAAAGACAAAAAGGACGGCTTGCACCCGTCCTTTTTTGTTACCCTCATGATGAGGAGTTTTACACTTTATGCCACAATTATATACCATCTTGCCACAAAATACAAGAATTGCTTTTATGCATGCATATAAAGGTTATATATAATTGAGTATATACACTCTAATGTAAATCCTATTACATCAATTATACCAATAATAACCAATAATTTATAGCTAAGGCTCATAGCCCTAAACTCTTTGAATCGTTTTTCTTTCATCAAATTTACCTTTTATCCGATTTTTCAATATTACTGTTCTATCTTTTATTTCTTGTAGCTGTATCACAATTTCACCAATTTTCACGATACAACAAGATAACAAGAAAATAGCCATAAATACTTTTTTTGTTTCCTTTTTCATCTGCTACCTCCTACACAAATTCATAAGGGTTAGGAATTACAATATTTTTACAGTTGACCCAATGCGTAAAGATGGGAATATACTTCTTGTTTTTTCTGCTGTTTATCTTCCCTAAAAATATGCATATATCAAGTATATAAGCCCTAGTTTCGATAATGCATATATCAGCTTTAATACTTAGTTTCCCTATTAATTGGTCGCCAAATTGATCAAGAATAGAATACATCTGATCGTGCTTTTTGTATAACAGGTTTAATTCTTCTTTTACTTGTTCTACATCCACTAAGCGATTTGATATATCTTTATGCTTTCCGCCTGTTACATGAATAGGTAGAGCATGATTTTGTGGTGCATATCCTTGATTATATACTTCTAACTCGCCTTGTAAATCATGGATTTTTTGGCCAATACGCCTAAAACCTTTTAATATCAATAGCATTGAATCATACGTATACATCATTACCCCTATCATATACAAGAAAAAGGGGGAATTACTCCCCCTGATCCTTATACAGTCTTTTGTAAATAGATTGCTTTCTTTTTGTTCTCTAGTACAAAAGCGTCATACACAATACGCCCCTCGATTAAATGACCATTGATAAACGGAGGGTTCTCATGAATCATAAAATCTGCTAGCTTAGTAACGCCTACTGTTGCACTAGGATGTACCATAGCAAAACCGAATTTTTCAGGTAAACGGCTAGTTGGTACTTTTATCACCGTTGCACCGTCTAGGTTACTTAATACCCCTTTTAAACGCATATCTTGGCCTACTTCGGTATTTAATACAATATCTTTAGATTGTTTCAAGATAGAGTATGTATCAGGTGTTACCACCAATACACGGCCGTTATCAGGCACTAACGCATTATCTAGTGCATTTGTGGCCTTGATAATTTCAGAAAAGATATTTTCAGGGGTTAAAGTAACAGGCTCAGGCGTTGTACCGGCTCCTTTTAAAATTTGGTCTAGCATGTACGTTTCAATTTCAGGAATGATTACCTGTCGTTGCTGTCTTGCTAATGCAGAACTAGCCTCTAATTGCTGTACGGTTTCGTCTTGGTCTAACTTATCAATAACGAATGTAAAGGATCTATCCTTACGCAATGTAAAGGTTTCTGTTGTTGCTTCTAAGTCAACGATATTGCCATACAAGCTATTAATCTGTAATCGTCCATTATTGACTTGTTTTTCTACTCGTTCGCCTGTTTCTGATTTTGTTCTTGCGTAATCAGTCATTTCTACAGTACCTACTTTGTAGATATTGACTGTTTTTGCTCCGTCAAAATCAAAATCACGGTTAGTTAATAAGTCAATACGTGACTCTTTTGTAAATAATTCGTCTACATATGGTGCGAATTTTGTTGCTAATTGAATAGCCATTGTTGTTACCTCATTTCATAACAAGGTACTACTACAAGCCCATACCCTTTCGTATTGGGTCTTCTGCTAGTGATTGCTTATGTTCGGAATCGCTAAGATAAATTGATCTAGGCTCGCCCGGTGTAACACCTGTTGGCCCTAGTCTTGTATGTGTACCTTGTAATGCTTTCTTTAATGATAAAATACTAGTTTCTAATTCTTCGGTATTACTGAACTTTAAAATATCGTACATTTCCTCACTAAAATGATGTGATTTTAAAAGTTCCGTACCTTTTATACGCAGTTCCTGTTGTCGCAGTTCCTCCGCTTTTGCTTGATAGTCCTTTTCATACCGTTCTTTTTCACGGCCTAAGCGGTCTGATACGATTTTGTTTACTTCATCTTGCGTAAAAGTTTTTTCTTGTTGATCCATGTTTTCCATGTAAAGTACCTCTTTTCTAAAAATAAGAGTAAATAAACACATAACAAAAAGGCGTGAGATAGTGTAAACGGAGGTATACACTTTCCCACGCCATATGCTTACATATATTGAGATACGCCACAAGGTCTTTAACACCAATTTTACAATATATGCGGTACTTGTTATGTTATCTATATTATACCACAAATAGCATAAAATAGCTACTTTTTAGGCTGTAAATACACATCATATGACCCATTTTGATTAGGTCGTACTTTCAATGAATGCATATAGAATTTTTCTCGAATCTGCTTTAGAATTACATCAATTTCTTTCAACTGTTCCTTGTTATCTATCTTCCAATGTAGTTTCATTTATCACCTTTTTTACAATTTAACCACGCTTCAACCACGCTTTAAATCATTTTTTATCTTTTTTTGCTTTCCTTTCGGATAAATCAAAATAATAGCTATCCTCTCTAAATTTTTGCATAGAATGAAAACACCCTAACTCATAACATCTTGACATTAAGTAATTAAATTCATCAATATCACAATCTTTGATACCTTTTTCAAGCAATCTTGCCCTTACTACCGTCAGTAACGCTTCTTTTTCCTTAAATTGCAATTTAAACTCATGTTTCATATAATAAACCTCCATTTAATACGGCTAATTTCAACGCTAAGGGGCTTATAGTGACTCCCTAGTAGATTACACCTAGAAAGCCACTAACTCACCCTATAGGCCTATTTTTTAAAGGCCATCGCAACACATTCCTCTAAATCTGTTAGCAAGTATTCAGTTACAGTCGCTAAAATAACGTGCGTACCTGTAATATCTTGATTGTTGTTACAGTCAATACCAACGTATAATAACTCTCTGATATTTTCGATTTTTGTTGCTAGTTGATTTTCTTTAGTCAAAGGCTTTACATCTTCTGCATTCATTATAAATAAACCTCCTTGTCCCTGTAATATGTGCTATTACAAACCATCAGGCTCAGTATCCCAATCAATTTGCTTTTTTATTTTATGCACTTTTTCATCTTCAATGCTCCACTTATAAGCTAATGCTTGCCAATCTGTTACACCTTGCCACCCTTTCGCTTGATAGTGATAGTAGAATTTAAGAGGATCAATACATAAATCATTTACCTTTACAAATTCTTTCACTTCTTCTAACACGGGTGCGTGTTTTGTTTGTGGTGAGTTATCTCCTAAAATCTCAAGCAGTAATTGGCGTACCTGTTCCCTTGCTTCTTTGTTGTTCCTGATAAAACTTGTAAATTCTTTTAAAACATTTTCTTTCATATAATCCCCTGTTGATTAATGACCACTAAATATAAAGTTATACACATATTCACCCTCTCCTTGGGTATCCTCTCCTCTCTTCTGAATCTCACTCTCTTCTGAATCTCTTCTTATCTAAATCTTTTCTTATCTCTTCTATTCTTATTCTCTTCTATTCTCATCTATTAGTTACATAATGTGACACCCTTGTTACATCTCCGTTACATATTCGTTACATCTCCGTTACATATTCGTTACATGGTCATTGTGTTGCTAATTTCTTATTATATTCTCTTGCTCTAAATGCCTGTTGTCGTTCTGCATTAGTCTCAGGACCAGTTATATCCTTAAACTCTTCTATATTCAACACCTCTTTATTATCTCCAATAGTTGCAAGATTAGTGTTGATCATAAATAATATAGTTTTCTCTACTAGCTCTTTATCTTCGCCAATTGAATCGGCTATTTCCTCGGCTATTGAATCGCCCACTTCCTCATAGTAGATGAATCCATTCCATTTAAGGCTATGTAAAACAATTTTCAAATAAATAACAAGCATTGTTTCACCGTGTTCTTGTTTTCTTAGTTTCCTCATTTTTAAAGATGTGAAATGATTTTCATGTAATCTAACCCATCTATAAACCTGTTTTCCACGTTCTATAGCCTCTTTTATACGTTCCTGTTTGGTTTTCTTTTTCTTCGGTGTAGCCATTTCCTCTACAGCTTGTACTGTTTCCTCTTGATCATCCTGTAAAGATACTTCATTTTCTGCTTGCTGTTCTAACATCTTCGCTTGTTGATTTAATTTTTTTCGTTGTTCTTCTAACTCCTTATAGTGGCTTTCACCTAGTACAGGAATTGTATATTTTTCTTCCATTAATTACCTATTTCCTCCTATAAATATTATGTATTGGCAATATCTAATAAACCATGTAAAATAATAGTATAGTCCCCTGAATCATTGTGTTTGAATTTGCCTGTATAGGCGTTATAGGGCGACATTCGACCGTTGCAGTAATTGGCATTACTGTAGCGGTTTTTTCTGTATCTAGCATTATTGCCCCCTTTCATTTAAAAACTTTTCAAAGTCTACTAGCTTTACAAGCGGTTTTCTTTCACCGCCATCAATAAAGCTATCTTTATACTTGCTAATCTGTTTCATTTCACGCATTCGCCGTGTAACAGTGGTAGCACTCATAGAATAATGTTGAATGATATAAGAGGGCTGTACGTATATAGGCTTATCATGTTTACGATCATATACCGCTAATACAAGCCCCCTATTACTTAATAACTTTTGAATCTCTTCGACTGATTGCATATATTACCCCTTTTTATTACCTATTTGAGCCGTTAAGGCTCTTTTTATATATTCCTAATGGTTTTATATCTAATCTACTGTAATACCTGTCCAAAGGTCTTTACAGTCCTTTTTATTCATGTACACGACTTGACCATTAAAAATACATTTCACTAACTGACCGCTTGTATATACACGATCAACATTAATAACCCCGGTACAAGGTAGTGAGTTCTTTTCTTTCATAGTGTTTACCTCTTGTTTGTTAAATATTTGTTGAATATATGTATAAATGTTGAGAATTTACCTTAATACAGTAGCATTCTATACGCATTCCCCCTTTATAAATATTTAGAAATGTTAATACTTTTTGATCGTCCCTCTTAATGCTGTAGGTGATTATATGAGGTTTGTTAAGCATTAAGAAAAGAATAATTCATCAATAGTTAGTTGTAATCCTAAACGGCTGTTGAGTACGTTTTGGATTGCTTGCATTTCATCAGCTGTAAAGGGTACTTTACCTACTTCTTTTGAACCGTAGCCTTGAGCCGTAGAAACGCCAATTACATTGGCCATATCTTTTTGAGTCATTCCACACATTTTGCGATAGCCAATTAATTTATTGTACTTCTTCACTTTATCACCTCTTTTCATGTGTAAATATATCTTTACAGTTGTAATTATATCATTCCATCTATAACTTGTAAACACCTTTTTACAAATGGAATTATGTGATAAAATAAAACAGAGGTGATTATATGATTTTAAATAATTTTAAAACTATTTTAGGGGCTAAGCGTCTTACAATATCAAAGGTATCAAAAGACACAAAAATATCTAGACCTACACTAACTAGTATTTATTACAATGATAATCAAAGTATTTCTATGAATATACTCAATACTTTATGTATGTATCTAAACTGCTCTACTAGTGAATTTTTTTCATATATTCCATTTGATATTACATTCACTATTAATCCAAACGAAAGCATTACAACAGATTCTGACTTCTTTTACAATGAGGGGGATAAAGAGTTTATCTCACATCTCAGTGTTATTGGCCAAATCGATATAGAAAAAGGGACAAAAACAACAATTCCATTTAAAGGTGATTTCTATAACAGGGGTGGTTATGATATTAACTTAATGATTACACTCTCAACAAATAAAGAATCTTATGATAGTATTGCACCATATATATTTTTAGAACATATAGAAAATGAGATTATCAATGAATTAGACAATTTGTATAATGAGATATCAAACGATATAGATACATTCAGTAAATCTTTTGAAATATCTTCAGTCGATATAGGTTTTCAAGAGTAAAAGCATTAGCCCCTTTCACAATGAAAGGCGGTATCTGTTATGTGGATTGAGGAACACCACACCAAAAAAGGTATCAAGTATAAATACTTTGAACGATATAAAGACCCTGTAACGGGCAATAATAAACGTGTATCCGTGACTATGGAGAGTAACAGCCCTCAAGCTACTAAGTTAGCTACACGGCTTTTACATGAAAAGATTACAAAGGCTATAGATCAGGCACAAGAAAAGGCCACCCGTGAAAATACAGTGTACTTTCAACAAGTGGCCAATGAGTGGCGACAATTTAAGGCGTTATCATGCAAGCTATCCACTGATAGCAATAACCGCCTAACCGTCAATAAATTATGTGAGTATATACAGGATACACCATTACACGATGTAAAGGCAATCACTATAGAGGAATTGGCACATACGATGTACCACGTACAGGGGCTTTCTTACGATTACACATGTAAAGTAATTACCACGGTAAAGAGTATCTATAGATATGCTAAGAAAAAATGCTATATAGAGGATATTAGGCACATTGAGGATATCGAACTCATAAAAAAGCCTATGACTATGCAAGAATTGGATAAAAAACAGTCTAAGTTTTTAGACCGTGAGGAATTAAAAACGGTACTCCTTGCCTTGCATAGTATCAGCCCTCGTATATCCTTACTCATGGAATTTATGAGCCTAACAGGCCTACGAATTGGCGAACTGCTCGCCTTGCGTGTATGTGACTACGATAAAGCCAATAAGAGGGTACACATTAACGGTACTATATCACAATATAGGCAAGGGCAAGCCCCTAGCCGTGGCACTCCTAAGAATATCTATAGTGTACGGTATGTATCCTTGAATGACCGTTGTATTAGTATCATTGAAAAGCTGTTACTAGAGAATAAAAGGCTCGCATGGGATAACAGTTACAACGATCAGGGCTACATATTCACAAATAAAAAAGGCAATCCTTACGAACCCCAATACATCAATAAGATGTTACGCAAGATACATATTGAGGGCAAGCACCTAACCACGCATATTTTTAGGCACACGCATATTAGTATGCTAACAGAATTAGGCGTACCATTAAAAGCTATCATGCAAAGGGTAGGCCATAATGACCCTAAAACCACACTAAGCGTATATAGTCATGTGACCGAATCCATGCAAGATGAAATAATAAAAAAGCTAAATGCTATCTAGTTTTTCACTTTTCGTGTATTTGTCATATTCTATAGAATTTTTAGGCAACAAAAAAAGCCCCCTTATTTTTAGGGGGCTTGATAGGGGGCAAACGGGTAAAAAAAAGTGGTCTATACACTTATAAGCAAGAATCAGAAAAGCCCTGTAGAATTGCATTTTATAGCACTTTTCTATTTCTGTTTATAAGCATATACACCCTTTAAACCTTGGCGGAGAGAGAGGGATTTGAACCCTCGGTACGGTATCACCGCACACATGATTTCCAATCATGCTCCTTAAGCCGCTCGGACACCTCTCCAAGTGAATACTTAACTATTATAAACCACTAAATATATTCCGTCAAGCACTTTTTTCTCCCCTGCAGAGGAACGCAGTTGTGCGTAGTAGCCTTGTGGCTACCCTTACTAGCTAATTTGCATAAACCCTAGAAGAGTGCGACCCCTCCGTGAGGAACACCATGTCGCGTAGAACGTCCCGTGGCACTGTAATTACCTAAATAGCACAAACACTAGAAAAGCGCCGCATGTTCCGAAACAAACCTAACCACTGTATCAGTTTGTGGAGGAATGCCATTAGGTGTAGTAGCCTTGTGGCATTTTTTACACCTAAATCACAAAAATGCAAGAAGAGCACGGTGTACCCCCATCCCGTGAGGAACGCCATGTCGCGTAGAACGTTCCGTGGCACTGTAATTACCTAAATAGCACAAACGCTAGAAAAGCGCCGCATGTTCCGGAACAAACCTAACCACTGTATCAGTTTGTGGAGGAATGTGCGGCGATTTTCCCTTACACTAACAATAAAGAGCCACGGACAGAATAGCAACACAAGAGACGATTTAGCGAGGCAAGTACCCCAAATGCTGCAGCAATATTTTGACTCCAATCAGAATCAATATAACTCCTCCTGCCATTTCGGCTCTTTCACGAAATGCTTTCATCATATGATATCCACTAAATATGCCCACGAGACATACCAAGAAGGTAATCACCCCTATGGTGAGCGATGTAAAATATATATCCACATGCAATAGTGCAATGGTAACCCCTACAGCTAAAGCATCGATGCTAGTGGCAATGGACAACGCTAACATCTCTTTCCAATCCACGGAAGATGTATCCTCTTCCTCATCGCTAAAAGAGGCACGAATCATATTAATACCCAAATAGCCTAAAGTAATGAAAATAACCCAATGGTCCCACTCATCAAAATTCTGCGAAAATTGAGCTCCTACAGCTGCCCCTATGATCGGCATTAAGCACTGGAATGCACCAAACAAGAATGCCAACGTGATTTTTTTCATCTTTGGATCTGCTTTCATCTGCGATGATTTACAAATAGAAACCGCAAAAGCATCCATAGCAAGACCTATCGATAAAATTAATATTTCAAGGTATGACACAAGTCCCTCCTGCAAATAACAATAAAAGTGCTTGGCAATCCCAAGCACTTTTTCTTAAAAACATTACATTTCATATAGAGAACTGTAATTGTTTTTAGTACTAATTTTATTATTATACATCACCTAAGGCTAATAGGGAATAGGCTTCTAATCCCATTGTGGTATCATTTTCAATCTGTATAGTTCGTTGCAACTCTGCACGTAACGATTCCAATACTTGTTTTGTAAAGAATTGCCCCACATCTGGATGCACCACAATGGATACATCCGTTTTTAATCGACCAAATCGATACAATTCCCGCAGACGTCGTAAGATTTGCAAATACACAGTTTCTCCTTTTAGTACATGTCCAGTCCCACCACAACTGGAACAAGTATCAAAGAGGATAGATGGAATACTTTGGCGCTCCCGTTTCCGTGTCAACTCCAACAATCCTAAGGAAGTAATACCACATACGACGGTTTTAATAGGATCCTTTTTCACTAAGTGGTTCATCAACTGTACTAGTTCTTCCATATCCTGTTTAGGCATATCTATAAAATCGCAAATGATGATTCCTCCAAGATTTCGCAATCGCAATTGTCTGGCAATCATATGGGCCGCTTCTTGATTCACTCGTTTTGCCACCTGTCCCACTTGTTCATTCTTACCACTGTAATGAGCAGAGTTTACATCAATCACAGTGAGTGCCTCTGTTTGATCAATCTGTAAGGAGCCACCAGAGGGTAGATCAATGCGATGATTTAAAAGAGCATCAATTTGTTCTTCAATACCATGTGTTTTAAAAATATCTTCCTTCTGATTCCAAAAGCTGACTTCTACAGGCTTACCAAACCGTCCTGCTCCTAATAATTGTTGCAACTCTTCATAAGCAGCTACATCATCCACCATAATAAAACCTACCGTAGGTCCTACATAGTCTCGGATCACACGATACCATAAGTTGGCGTCTCCATAGATTTCCGTTCCATTCTGTGCTACCTTATAGCGCTTTTGCAAGTGTTCCCAAGTCTGATGTAAATAGGCCATATCACGAGCAATTTCTTCTTCACTAGCCCCCATAGCTGCGGTGCGCAAAATAAATCCTACACCTCGCTCTAAATAAGGTTGTGCCATATCTTTCAAAGACTGACGCAACTCTGGGTCTGTAATCTTTTTAGAAATATGAATCTGTTGATCTTGTGGCAATAATACCATATAGTGACCAGCCAAACTAACATCAGTAGTGACACGAGCGCTTTTTCCCAGCATGGCGTCCTTCACAACTTGAACTAATAAGACTTCCCCTACATGTACTTTTTTCTGTTTCCCTTGTTCTTGTAGGTTTAGGTACACATTTTGACCGATGCCAATGTCGAGGAAAGCTGCACTCATGCCAGGTAGAACATTTTTCACTACCCCTTTATACATATGATTTACGCGATTCGATAGCTGTGGTCGTTCATATATAATTTGTTGTAAATCCCCTGTCTCATCCACAATGGCAAGACGGGTTTCCTCTTTCATCACATTGGCATATAATCGATTCATAGTCTCTCCTTATTCCACTTCTAGAGGCGTAATACAAGCCCCATCCGTTTCAATCAAAATCGCTTCACGGTGAATAGAATAACTATCTGTTACGGGCCAACCGTATTGCTCTTTACCCAATTTCCACATATCCCCTGGCTTCATAGTCCCTTCTGGATATACGCCAATAGCCATACGAATTGTTACCATATCTCCGTCTACCGTTGCTACCAAGGGTTCTTTAATGAAATGTTTCACATCAATCATTCTTGTTTTCTTCGGTGTTACTTTTTCATATAATACTTCATTTGCACTATTAAAAGGTTCCAGCAACTGTTCCCAATTTGCGCGTTCTACAGCCGGGCCTGTCACCTCATAGACAGCATAATTGCATATGGCCATCATTTTTTTCACTTTATCCGGCATGAATCGTCCATCCAAGACTTCTAAGCCTTTTGGCGCTGATTGTGAAAGTCGGCTCATCAATTCTTCTAATGACCCTTCTTCTAACACATCCATATCACAATATTCAGCACTAGCCGTAATACCCAAGGCAAGGGCAGAGGAAAAACTAATCTTCATATGTGGATTAAATCCCTCAGAATAAGCCATTTTAATCCCACTACGACGAATCATACGCTCTATGGCGGAGGCATAATCTAAATGGGATAAAAAGCGAAGTTCTTCTCCCTTATGTAAGGCCAAACGTAACTTTCTCAACACGTCCACCCTCCTTATAATCAATAATTGGTGTGCCTAGCTCTGGACAAGCATTACAGCCATTACATGGCTTACGACGGCAATCCCACGTCAACGTGCCTTCTACAGCACGCTCCCATTCACGTTGTAAAAAGGCTTTACTTACGGTGTCATCAATATGTTCCCAAGGCAATGCCTCTTCAAAGCTACGTTCACGGCGAGCATAATAATCTGGATCAATATTCGTATCTTTGAAAGCCTGCATCCAGGTATCGTATTTAAAATACTCTGTCCAGCCATCAAATTTACAGCCATGTTTCCATGCCTCTATGACGGATAGCGCTAATCGTCTATCTCCACGAGCAAAGATAGCCTCTAAATACCCCGTATGTCCATCATGATAATGATAGGAAATATTCCGATTGTTGATAAGAGATTTTAAATATCTCTGTTTACGATGAATTTCCTCTACATCTTGTTGACCATACCATTGGTAAGGGGAGTGTGTTTTCGGTACGAAGAAAGAACAACTCACTGTCACCTTGCCATTGCGTTTGCCTGTAATATCTCGGTGCAAATCTAATACTTTATAAGCTAAGTCAGCAATGCCTGCTACGTCTTCATCGGTTTCCGTCGGTAAGCCCATCATGAAATAAAGTTTTACTGTATTCCATCCAGACTTAAAAGCATTTTCACAGGCTGCCATTAAATCTTCTTCACTAACACCTTTGTTAATCACATCACGCATACGTTGAGAGCCTGCTTCTGGAGCAAAGGTTAAGCCACTTTTACGCACTTGCTGCACTTTTTTTGCAATATCAATAGAAAATGCGTCAATACGCAAAGATGGTAGACTAACACTGACTTGTTTATCTTTAAATTCTTCCATCAGCATATCTACTAATTCTGGCAATTTAGAATAATCTGCAGAACTTAGAGACATTAAAGAAATTTCATTATATCCGGTATTGGCGATAATATCCTTTGCCATTTGTAATAACCGTTCCGGCGTTCTTTCACGAACAGGACGATATAACATACCAGCTTGGCAGAAACGACAGCCTCGCAAACAACCACGGAATAATTCTAATACAGCCCGATCATGGACTACGTCTAAATATGGCACAATAGGTGCTGTCGGATAATAGGAATGTTCCACATCTTCTACGATACGTTTTTTTACAACTGCCGGCGCTTCCTCTGCCAAAATTTTTAATCCTTTAAAATGACCGTCCTCTGTGTATTCTGGCTCATATAAAGCAGGTACATAGGTCCCTTCAATTAAGGCTGCTTTGCGCAAGAATGCCTCTTTACCGCCTGGAAAACCTTTCGCTTTTTCTGTTTTAAATAGTTCTACAAACTCCACAAGCCATTCTTCCGATTCACCGATGGACACGATGTCAAAAAAATCTGCAATAGGCTCAATATTATATACACAAGGTCCCCCTGCTAATAGCAATGGGAAAGACATATCTCGATCTTTGCTATAGAAAGGGATCTCTGCCATATCCAGCATATTCAAGATGTTGGTATAGCTCATTTCATATTGCAATGTAAATCCCAATAGATCAAATTCGCGAATTGGCGTTTTGGTTTCCAAAGAAAATAAAGGAATCTTACGGTCTCGCATTTCCTTTTCCATGTCGTGCCAAGGCGCAAAGACACGCTCAGCCACCACATCTTGACGTTCATTTAACAAACCATATAAAATTTTTATTCCTAAATGGCTCATACTTACTTCATATACATCAGGAAATGCCAAGGCCATTGTCACATCCACTGTACTGTGGTCTTTTACAATGCTATTCCATTCCCCGCCGGTATAACGAGCCGGTTTTTCCACATGTTGTAACCATGATGGATCTAAGTGAATCATACAACCTCACTAGAGGCACAAGCCTCATTTCTAACAATTAAAACATGCGTTTTTTCTGACGCATTACTATATTCAATAATAAACCTATACTCAATAGATTGGTGGTCAAAGCACTAACACCATAACTGATGAAAGGCAATGGGATCCCTGTTACTGGCATAATCCCTGTCGTCATACCTACATTGACTAAGACTTCAAACAAAAACATAGACCCAATACCTGTAGCAATTAGCATACCAAAGGGATCTACTGATCGTTTGGCAATTAAAAAACTACGATATACCACCACTAACAATAATCCTAAGACCACACAACACCCAAGAAGACCCAATTCTTCTCCGACCACGGAGAAAATAAAATCTGTATGGTTTTCTGGCAAAAAGTTCAGTTGACTTTGGGTTCCTTCAAAAAGGCCTTTTCCAAATAGCAAACCTGAACCGATTGCAATTTTAGATTGGATAATATGATATCCGGCTCCAAATGGGTCTACATTGGGATTCAAAAATACCATAATCCGTTGTTTTTGATACTCTTGCAAAACAAACCAACTTAGCGGAGCTAATGCCACCATGGTACCTACCATAATCTGCACTAATCGCATTCGAATACCACTAACAAAAAGCATGCCTGCCAAAATAGCCACATACACTAAGGATGTTCCTAAGTCAGGTTGCTTAAATACTAGTAGTGCCGGAATTCCTAAAAACAAGAATACTGGCAACAGTTCTTTAAAGGAATTTAATTTTTCTACCCGACTTTCCAACATATTGGCAAGGCTAATGATCATCATCAGTTTTGTAAACTCTGATGGTTGGATAGTAATCGGACCAATCTGAATCCAGCGCTGCGCACCCAGTGCTGATGTACCCACGATCATAACAGCCAATAACATGAGGATGGTAGCTGCATAAATCCATTTAGCATAGGGACGCAAACGCTCATAATCTAGCCATTGTAGACCTACAATGGCTATGATATTTAATCCAAAAAATAGTAATTGCTTTGATACCAGTCCCGTTAGTTGTAAACCTTCGCGATTCACATGCGTAGCACTACCAATCACAATGCATCCTATGATGATAAGGCTAATCGTAGACAGCATCAAAATCCAATCCCATTCTCGTATAATTCTCTGCCACATAGTATACTCCTAGTCTACTTTTTGCTCTTTTATAGAAGATGTGCCCGTTTTGGAATCACCTTTTTTCCCGTTCACTGGTGCAACAACCGGTTTAGGAATATGAAAATATTCTTCTAAAATCGGACGTACAATAGAGCCGGCTGAGCTAGCTCCAAAGCCACCTTGCTCCACAAGAGCTACCACAACAATACGGGGTTTGTCATAAGGTGCATAGGCGACGAACCAACCGTGGTCAGTACCAGTAGCATTCTCTGCAGTTCCTGTTTTACCAGCTACTGCTAGGGATAATCCTTTAAAAATTTCCCCTGCTGTACCACCTTCCAACGTTACATCTCTAAGACCATTACGAACAATATCCATAACTGCTTTAGACACTTGTAAAACGCCTAGCTTCTTAGGTCCAAAGATTTCTTCTGGCGTTCCATCTGCATTATCAATGCGGCTCACCACATACGGTTGGTAACGAATCCCTCCATTGGCAATTTCAGACATAACCACTGCCATCTGTATAGGCGTGACCAAGGTAAAAGACTGACCTATAGCAGCATCAAAAGTTTCCCCTAAATACCAATCTTGATTAAATACTTTCCTCTTATATTCTGGACTAGCTAAGTTACCACGACCCTCATCATAGAGCTTAATACCTGTCTTTTCTCCTAATCCAAAGATTTTAGCATATTTATCAATATTTTCTATACCTAAGCGATTACCCATTTCATAGAAATACACATTATCAGATTTGGCTAAGGCTTTATTAAAGTCAAGCCAGCCCAAGGCTTCTCCCTCTGCATTTCGCTTATCAATTAACCAGTGTTTACCACTATCGTAAATCATTTCATTAGGAGTTACTTTTTTTAATTCTAATGCGGCTGCGCCAGTAATAATTTTAAAAGGAGATCCTGGTGGATATTCACCTGTAACTACTTTATTTTCAAAAGGATGGTTCGCATCAGTATTGAGTTGATTCCATTGTTCTGTGGTAATCCCTTTGGCAAACCAATTCGGATTAAATCCTGGGGCACTAACCATCGCCAATACAGCTCCTGTGTTAGGATCTAGGGCCACAACGGCAGCACCCTTTGCAGGAATACCTTGCGATCTAAGAGTAGCTAATTGATCATACACAGCTTTTTCAGCCACTTTTTGCAAATTCAAGTCAATTGTCAAATGAATATTTCGCCCTGGTACTGTATGTTTACGGCCTACTTCTTCAACAGGTCGTCCGCTGGCATCTACCTCTACTTGACGACCACCATCAACACCACGCAAGACAGAGTCATACATTTTCTCAAGGCCCGATCTTCCTAAAATCGTACCCGCTCCAATAGGGCCTCCAGAATTTGTGCCTTCTAATTCTGCTTGCTTTACTTTTGCCAATTCTTCTTCGCTCACTTCTCCTACATAGCCCAATAGTTGAGATGCCATTGTATCATGAGGGTAATAGCGAAGTGGTTCTACATCTACTGTAATACCTGGTAATTCGTGACGATGTTCTTCAATTTTTGTGACCTTATCTAAGGTTACATCACTAGCTAATCTAATTGGTTCATAACCACCTTTATGAGCTTCTATTTTATCTGCTAAGGTTTTCACTGGCACTTGCAAATAAGCAGCCAATTGTTCTAACACTTTTGGATCTGCCTGTTTTCCAGTTGGCAACATAGATACCATATAAGCAGGTCGTGAGCCGACGATAATTTGACCATTTCGATCATACATCAACCCTCTAGTAGCCGTCATAGATAAGATACGTAACCGGTTCCCCTCTGCTTTTCCGCGGTAATAATCACCTTCAATAGCTTGTAAGTAAAATACACGTCCTAATAAAACAGCAAAAACGAGGATGACTATAGTTAACAACACATCAAAGCGTGTAGTTTTTTTCTTTTTATATAGTGCTTTTAACATAGTCTCTCCTTTCTACCACATGTATTCATCTTTCTCTTCCCAGCGCCATACTAGTTTGTGCACTAAGATTCCCACCAAGGCATCAATACCTATCGAAGGAATGCCATGATTCCAAATATAGGTGGTCAATATAATAGGCTCCTGCACAATCCACAATAAGCCTATTTGCACTAGCATCACTAACGCCGCTCCTAGTCCAATCCACCCAGCACTGGCATACCATTGTTCTTCATAAATAGTCAAATGTATAGACCCTAAGGCATAACTCACTGCGGCATAGGATACCACATGTAATCCAAAATAATTACCAATCATCACATCCTGGACAATACCCCCTACAACAGCTAATAGCAGTCCAGAGGAACGCCCTTTCAGTATAGTAACGGCTAAGGCAATATCTAGCAACAAATGAGGTGCCCAAGAGTAGGGAAACCATCTAGGTACGACTAAAGATTGGATAATAATCACACCTACTAACATCAATGTCCAGGCAAATCGCTTCATTGTTGCACCGTCCCTTTAGCACCTTCTACTTGATCTCGTTGCGTGCGAGGAATCAATTTTGGCTCTAATTTTGGCGTTTCTGGTCGCGCTGTAAAGGATTTGGTAATGATGAATACTTCTTCTAAACTTTGAAAGTCTACCGTAGGCTCAATGATTGCATGTTTCACAAAACCTTCTTCATCAGTCACAATATCTTTCACATGACCTAATAATAATCCCTTTGGATACATACCTCCAAACCCTGAAGTTACAATTGTATCGCCTTTTAGCACATCACCATTTAAGGCAATGTTCACCATTTGTGGCTCCATAGGGCGATTCCCATTCCCTTTCAGTATAGATGCAATTCTAGATTCTGGTCGTTGCACGATAACACCAGTAGCAGATCTTGGATCTAATATGCTTTGTACCCGTGCAGAATGTTCATATACATCTGACACAAAGCCTACGACCCCACGAGGAGCAATAACTGCCATATTAGGCTCTACCCCATCTACACTGCCTCTACTAATAGTGAATGTATCCGTCCAAGCCCCTCTATCACGAGTCACTACAGAGGCTGCTAATAAAGCAAATTGGGGTTGTTCTCCTTTAAATTGTAACAATTGGCGTAAACGAATATTCTCTGCTACCAATTCATCATAGGCCACTTGCTTTTGCTCTAATTCTGCATTGCGTTCCTCTATATCAGACATATCTTTCACACGTAGAATACCATCATCAATAATCGCAATCCCCGTATGTATTCCTTCTAAGAAACGACTAGCTCCATAAGTAAATGGGGCCATCAAATTTTCTAGAGTTACTGTTACTACTGGAACTTGTGTTCTTTGTTTCCACACATAACCAAAAATACCTAGTACAGTACAAAGAATGACGATCATAGTCAACCATTTGCGTTCAGATTGTTGCATTAAGATCGCCCCTTTCGTAATTTACTTGCCACTAACAATCGTTCTAAACGTTGTACATCTGCGGCAGCTCTTCCTAAACCAAGTGCCACCGTATCGCCGGGCGTATCTGCAATGCGTACAGGAATGCCTAGCTCCTCTTGGATGTGCCGGTCTAACCCTTCAAGTAAGGACGTACCTCCCGTAAGGAGCATGCCACTTTCCATAATATCTGCCACTAATTCAGGTGGTGTTTTTTCCAAAATACTGCGTATAACAGCCACCATATCTGCAATAGGTTGTCGCAAAATTTCATAGACTTCGCTTTTACGAATGATACAGCGTTTGGTGAGTCCCGTTTCAGAGTGACGACCTACGATAGTGTATTCCCCTTCGATAGATGGAGCGATCGCACAACCAAGAGTTTGCTTAATGTCTTCCACTGTTTCATCGGATACCATAATAGAAAACTCATTACGTATATAATGGTAAATAGCTTCGTTTAATTCATTACCACCAATCCGTGATGTGCGGCTTGCTACTTTACCACCCATCGATAAAATAGCTACATCCGTAGTACTACCGCCAATATCGACAGCCATACTACCACGGGCCTCAAAGATAGGAAGCCCTGCACCAATCGCTGCTGCTACTGGACTTTCCAGCAAATGAGCTTCCCGAGCGCCCGCCTGAATGATGGCATCCGTCATCGCTCTTCGCTCTACATCGGTAATCCCACAAGGTACTGCCATGACGACACGAGATCTGCGAACCGCCTTGGACGCTTTGTTCATAAAATACTTTAACATGGACAACACAATACGATAGTCCACAATAAAGCCCTCTTTCAGAGGACTCATAGGCGCTAATGTTTCCGGATTACGCAATAACAAGCGTTGTGCATCTTCCCCAACGGTGACGATATTCTCTTGCTTTGCATCCGTTGCCACGATGGATGGTTCTGATACAACCACCCCTCGACCTTCCACAAAAATATGCGTATGAAAGGTCCCAATATCTATTCCTAAATCTCTTCCTAATGAAGAAAATAATTTCATCGAATCTCTCCTTATAAAGAATTCCGTATTTTATTAATTGTAACATACTTTAAGGAGATTATAAATAAAAAAGCCAGCAGTTCCTAAGTTCTACTGGCTTTCAGTCTATTTACTTTATTCCCACTCAATGGTTGCTGGTGGTTTACTTGTAATATCGTACACGATACGGTTAATGTGGTTTACTTCGTTCACGATGCGGCGGGAGATAGTATCCAATACGTCATAAGGGATACGTGCCCAATCAGCTGTCATAAAGTCAGTTGTAGTTACACCGCGCAATGCCAATGTGTAATCATAGGTACGGAAGTCACCCATAACACCTACTGTGCGTGTACTTGTTAACACCGCGAAGTATTGATTAATGGAACGATCTAAACCAGCTTTTGCGATTTCATCGCGAAAGATGTAATCCGCGTCACGCAATACGTCCAGTTTATCTTTTGTCACTTCACCCATGACACGAATCGCAAGACCTGGTCCTGGGAATGGTTGACGCCATACTAGGTAATCTGCCAAACCAAGTTCAGCACCTAATTGACGAACTTCGTCTTTGAACAAGTTGCGAAGTGGTTCGATTAAGCCTTTGAAATCTACTACTGCAGGTAAACCACCTACATTGTGGTGAGATTTAATGACTTCTGCTTCACCAGTGCCAGATTCGATTACGTCTGGATAAATGGTACCTTGTGCTAAGTAATCAACGGAACCAATTTTACGTCCTTCATCTTCGAATACACGAATAAATTCTTCACCAATAGCTTTACGTTTCGCTTCTGGATCTTCAAGACCTGCTAATTTTGTTAAGAAACGTTCTTCTGCATCCACACGAATGAAGTGCATACCAGAATCTTTGAACGCC
This sequence comes from Veillonella sp. 3913, assembly GCF_003992235.1. Taxonomy (NCBI): domain Bacteria; kingdom Bacillati; phylum Bacillota; class Negativicutes; order Veillonellales; family Veillonellaceae; genus Veillonella; species Veillonella sp. 3913. The sequence continues at coordinate 181,091 of NZ_RQVF01000002.1, forward strand.
GCTTCTACTTCGTCACCTTCGTTTTTACGCATCAAACCATGGTCAACGAAGATACAAGTTAATTGGTCCCCTACAGCTTTGGAAATTAACGCCGCTGCTACGGAGCTATCCACACCACCAGATAATGCCAATAATACTTTGCCATCACCTACTGTATTGCGAATCTCTTCAATAGCAGTTTTTGCATAGTTTGCCATCGTCCATTGGCCTGTGCATCCACATACTTCATACAAGAAGTTGTGCAACATTTCTTTACCATGTTCTGTATGTAATACTTCTGCATGGTATTGCATAGCATATAAACGACGCTCTTCGTTTTGCATAGCTGCTACAGGGCAATCTTTTGTATGTGCCACGATTTTGAAACCTTCTGGCACTTTTGCCACATAATCTACATGGCTCATCCATACGATTTCTTCTTCTGAAAGTCCTTTAAATAATGGTGAGGACACGTCCACATGAGTTGGAGTTTTACCAAATTCACGTGTTTCCGCAGACGTTACATGACCACCTAATGTATGTGCCATAAATTGCATACCATAGCACATACCCAATACTGGAATGCCAAGTTCAAATACTTCCGCTTCCATTTTAGGAGCATTGTCTTCGTATACGCTAGCAGGACCACCTGTGAAGATGATACCTTTTGGCTGTAATTCTTTAATTTTTTCTAATGCTTTATTGTATGGATATACCTCACAATACACATTATTTTCACGTACACGACGCGCGATCAGTTGGTTATATTGACCACCAAAGTCAACGACAACAACCATCTCTTTTTGTTCCATTCTGTCCTCCCACAATCTTCTGTTTATAACTTCAATATATAAACACTATATATTAAATATTATACCCTATGCACTAAGTTTTGACTAGAATCGGAAGTCACGTTCTCCCTCTTCCATTTGCGCAATATAAGCTTTGGATTTTTCTTTCACTAGATCATTTTTAATAGAGTCTAATTGCACGTCGATAACAGCCGCACCAACAGCTTTTGTTTCCTCATCTGCATAGTCTAGTAAATACTCTTTCAATGTCATCAACGCATTCGGTTGACAACAGTTGGAAATTTGTCCACTCTTAGCCAGTGCCATAAAGCGGTCACCTGTACGTCCTTCACGGTAGCAAGCCGTACAGAAACTTGGTACATATCCTAATTGTAATAACCATTCCACAATTTCATCCAAGGAACGGCGGTCACTCGTATCAAATTGAGCAGAATTTTCTTCTTCTGGTTCTTCTTCTACATAGCCACCGACAGATGTACGAGACCCTCCAGAAATTTGCGAGATACCTAAGGCTAAACCACGCTCACGCATAGCTTGACTTTCACGAGTAGACATAATCATACCTGCATACGGTGCAGACACACGAATCAAAGCTACAATTTTTTCAAAAATATCGTCTGGTACAGCATTACTGAAATCATCTACATCGATATCATCAGCTGGACAAATTCGAGGCACACTGATCGTATGCGGGCCTACACCAAACTTCGCTTCTAAATGTTCTGCATGCATCAACAAGCCTACGAAGTCATATTTGTAGTGTTCCAATCCATAAAGGACGCCAATACCCACGTCATCAATACCTGCCTCCATAGCGCGATCCATAGCCGTTGTATGGTATGCATAATCGCTCTTAGGGCCTGTTGGATGAAGGGCTTCATAGTTTTCTTTATTATATGTTTCTTGGAACAATGTGTACGTACCAATACCTGCCTCATGTAATTTTCGATAATCTTCTACTTCACACGCCGCAATATTGACATTGACACGACGAATTTCTCCATTATCTTTTTTGATGGAGTAAATCGTATCAATACATTCCAAAATATATTCCAGTGGATTTTCCAATGGATGTTCGCCAGATTCAATAACAATCCGTTTATGCCCCATGGCTTCTAAGGCCATCACTTCTTCACGGACTTGATCTTGGTTTAATTTTTTGCGAGTAATGGTTTTATTTTTTGCATGGTATGGGCAGTAGACACAACCATTGATGCAATAGTTTGATAAATATAACGGAGCAAATAATACAATGCGATTACCATAAATCGCTTGTTTAATCTCTTTTGCTAAAGCAAATAATTTTTCCTTATATTCTGGCAAAGGACATTCTAACAGTACCATCGCCTCACGGTGGTTTAATCCTACACGAGTTTTTGCCTTTTCTAATATGGCATCCAATAAAGGACGGTTTTCCTTATTTTCTTCTGCATATTGTAAAGTGGCTAGAATCTCTTCGTGATTAATAAATTCTTCCGCCTTGGAAGAGCGTACATCATACATAGTAAACTCCTTTTCTACTGACTTAGTAGATCTATGATAGCCTACATCTTTCTAGGCTTTGTCCTAACATAAGCGCTATACCGATTTTATTAGATATAGCCTTTCTTTTATTATACTCCACTTATGAATTGATGTATATAAAATTAGTGTACATTATGAAAGCAAATATTAATACTATGTATGCATAAACAGAAATATACATCTATTCATTTGTTCATTTTGAAAGTTTCCTGCCCCATGCAAACAAAAAAGGCCACCAGATATTACTATCTAGTGACCTTTTATATGTGTTATGATTAAGCTTCTACAGGGTATACAGAAACTTTACGGTTATAACGACCAGCACGTTCAAATGCTACACGGCCAGGAACCAATGCAAACAAAGTATCATCTTTGCCGATACCAACGTTAGCGCCTGGATGGAAATGTGTACCACGTTGACGAACTAGGATGTTACCACTTTTTACAGTAGAACCGTCATGGCATTTAACTCCAAGACGTTTGGACTCGGAATCACGACCATTTTTTGTACTGGAAGCACCTTTTTTAGATGCGAATAGTTGTAATTGGATATTGAATAACATGTAGTTCACCTCCTATTGTTCACTCACTCTAACAAAATCACTATATTGATCCGCCACATTCTTGATACCAAGAAGCATCGTTTCTAATATAGTTTGTCCTCTTTCACTAACAGGTTCTGAAAGTAGGATATGTAACTCACCGTCTTCTATTTGGTACTCCATGGATTGCTTAGCCACCTCATGAAGACCTAAGATCGATGTCTGTGAAAGCATGGATATAGCGGCACATACAATATCTTCTCCGTAAGGACCTGCTTCAGCATGTCCTCGAAAATGACATTCTATGATTTGCCCTAATCGATTGCGTTTCACATCAATGTGAGTCATGATACTTACGCCTCGATTTTTTCGATGCGAACTTTAGTGAATGGTTGGCGATGGCCTTGACGACGACGATAGTTGGATTTCGCTTTGTATTTGAAAACCAAGATCTTTTTCGCTTTACCATGTTCAAGTACTGTACCAGTAACTTTTGCACCGTCCACAAGTGGTGTACCAACTTTAACATCACCGTCTTTAACTACAGTTACAACTTCGTCAAAAGAAACAGTTCCTTCAGCTGCTACATCCAATTTTTCAATAGTGATTACATCGCCTTCGGAAACGCGATATTGTTTACCACCAGTTTTAATAATTGCGTACATTATGACACCTCCTTGTATTCGTACTCGCTGAATGCGGTTATCTAGCCGAAGCCAAATATTATTGACCTCTTCATGCGGCTTGCAATAGTTGGGCGTACCCAAACTATGACTCAATTATTATACATGACAAGCACTGTTTATGTCAACGAAAGAAACCTAATTTTTTCTATCTGTATAGACTCAATACTTGCCGTTTTCACCACCTTTACCCACAATACTTTGGCGATAGTAATACACCTATGCCCTAGGGCGAGCGAATCGATAATAGCAAAGAAGTGCTGCCAAGGAACATATCACCATAGTGATTCCCATAGGAATTGCCGTATATGACCCTCCGATCCCCACGATAGGTGACACAACACCTGCAGACATCATGGAGAAAAACCCTAATAAGGCAGATGCACTACCTGCTAGGTGACCGTAATTTGCCATAGCCATAGAAAAGCTAGCCGCCCCGAATAGAGACACGGTCCCTACGGTAAAGAATAAAATTGTGGTCACCACTAAAAATGGCATATTCAGTGCCATCGCGCTTAAGAACAAAGTGGATCCTAGGAAGAGTACAGTTAAACTGCCTTGTAATAATTGGTAATCCTTAATAACATTACTCAAACGAGAGCTAATTATACTGAACAAAATGATACCACAGCTGTTGATGCCAAATACATAACTAAATTGTTGCGCATCCAACCCCAAAATATTCTGATACACAAAGGATGATCCACTAATGTAACAAAAGAAGGCTCCAAAAGCAAACCATTGAATACCACATTGCCCTAAAAAAGCTTTATCTTTTAGTAGCGTCTTATAGTTTTTGATGGCCTCTTGAATGCCCCCTGCTACACGCTGTTCTGTTGGTAAGCTTTCACGGAATAGAATGGACCCCACGAGAAGAAGAATCGCAAAGCCTGCTAAAACGACGAAAATAAATCTCCACGTTTCATATGCCAAAATTTGTCCTCCCACTAATGGAGCGATAACAGGCGCCAAGCCATTGACCATCATCAATGATGCCAGCAACTTAATCAGAGCCGGTCCCGATGCATGGTCACGAGCGATAGCCTTAGAGATAACTACCCCAAAGGAACCCGTCACACCTTGCAAAAATCGACCCAACAAGAGTACTTCAATATTTGGTGTATAAGCGCAAACCATGGTAGCTACTACGCAAAGTAGGTTTCCCACAATGAGTGGTCTCTTGCGACCTAGCACATCGCTGATAGGTCCTGCAAAGAGTTGTCCCACTGCAATACCGATGGTCATAATGCCGATGGTCATTTGAATATTTGATGCCGATGTATCCAGTTCTCCAGGCATAATTGGCAAGGCTGGCAAATACATATCCGTCGCCAATGGCGTTACCGCTGTGAGCAATCCTAAGAATATAATTAAAAACAATGAAACAGACTTACTTTCCTTCATGCTTTTCCTTTCTAACAATCTCCGCATTGCGAAGCAACACTTTTTTTCCTCGCCAAGCCCATGCTTTGTGGCCGTACTTCGCTTTAAACTCTTTATTCGTCATTCCTTCTAATTCCTCCACCTCAATGTAGGATGTAACCTGTTGAAACTCTGGTATAGGCGTCATAGGAACATCTCGATTGTGGGGGCACACCTCCTGGCATACATCACACCCAAAAATGAGAGGTGTTTTACCAATAATTCGTTCTTCTTCCTCTGAAAGTTCCCCTTTACATTGGGTAAGATAACTTTTACAGGTTCGATAATCTAAATGATCTCCTTGTAAGGCCTTACCCGGGCAAGCACGCAAACAAGCACCACATTGCAGACAGCTCTGTGCAAGCGGTACAGAAGGAGACAATTCCAACGTCGTCATAATAGTGCCAATAACAGTATAGGAGCCCCACGTAGGGTTGATAAATGTTTGGTTCCACCCATAAAACCCTAAGCCTGCCAAGTATGCCATATACCGATCCGCTAAAGGTGACGTATCACAATGAATCTCGTATATTTCGTCAGGATAGCGCTCACGCAAAATATCCACCAGTCGTTCCAAATACTGTCGTACCACAACATGATAATCATCGCCCCAACAGTACCTAGCTAAATTCGTCACTCCTTCCCTAGGCATATAATAAGGAAACAAACAGACTATCGCGGACTTCGGTGAAGCAATAGTCGTGGACCCCTGCAATCGTTCTTCAATACTTCCATTCGTAAACGGACAAGGATAGGGCGTATCCAAATGTAACGACGCCTCCACCGGCAATGGCCAAGACGCCACCCCCACCGCAGGAATATTTAATTGTATCGCTAATTCTTCAAGTTCTAAATTTGTCATGCATTCATTATACTATACAATCCATAGGTTTTATATATAAACAGTCACTCATATATCATACCAATTACGAACAAAGACTATGCATTTGGGGAACTTTATTTTAAATTATAGTTTTCTCTGGAAGTACTATCAAAAACTCAAAACCAATCCAGCTCCCTAAAGAATGCAGTTAAGCATAGCAGAACAAGAGACATTGTCATGGCCTATATACTATGCTATAATTAAAACAACAAAAGAAGAGCCATCGACGTCTGCTAGCGTTAGGCTCATCTCAAAAGTGGAAAATTGATTACGCCTAACGTGTAAGGTCTGGGAAACCTTATTCGTTAGGCGTTTTCGTTAGCTATAAAAGCAACGGAGAACTTCTACAATCAACATAGAAAATTGAATCAATAAAGATAACTTTTCATATGTAGTCATAGTATCATCTCCTCCCCTAATAGGAAGAGATGAGCCTAACAACACGCCGTTGACTCTTCTTATTTATTATACTTTAAAATCACACAAAATGTTAATGTTTTATCAATACTACACATACTCCATGAGGAACGCAGTTAAGCGTAGCAGCCTTGTGGCGGGATTAACTGCACACATAACACAAATATAAGAAGAGTGCGACATGTTCCTGAACAAACATTACGCAGTGCCGTTTGAGAAGGAATGTGTCGCACTCTTTCTTTTGCCCTATTCAGTTAAACCCGCCAAAGACTGCATAGCAAAACAAGTGACGTATTGACGTAACCCCCCTAAAAGTTTTATCCTAGAACATATTACTAATTACTTTCATCATTCAACACAGGAGGAACAATATGTCTATAGAACTACGAAAAGTTGCCATTATCGGCACTGGTCATGTGGGCTCCCACGTGGCATTTTCCCTTGCTACACAAGGTGAGGTGGACCAATTATACATGGTGGATATCGACAAAGATAAAGCGATTGCCCAAGCCACCGATATTAATGATGCGGTAAGTTACTTACCACATCGTATAGAAGCTATCCCTTGCGAACCGGAAGACATCGGAGACTGCGATATTCTCGTTATTTCTGCAGGTCCCCTCCCATCTCCAGAACAAGATCGACTAGATACACTAGGGTCCACCGTAGAAGTATTGCGTGAATTCCTTCCTCGTGTAAAAGCATCGGGATTCAACGGTTTCATCGTTAGCATTTCCAATCCTGCTGATGTAGTAGCTGCCTATGTACAAGAATACTTAGACTACCCGAAACATAAAATCATCTCTTCTGGCACATCCTTAGACTCTGCTCGTTTGCAACGATTAGTAGCTGAACAAATCCACGTACATCGTCGCTCTTTATCTTGCTATGCTATGGGTGAGCACGGTGGTAGCGCTATGGTCCCTTGGTCTCACGTCACAGTATCTGGCAAACCTTTAAAAGAACTCCAACAGGAGCTTCCTCACCGCTTCCCAACCTTTGATGAAAATGCCCTAGTAGAACAAATGAAATACGGTGGCTACCTCGTCCTCATTGGAAAAGGATCCACAGAATTTGGCATCGCTGCATCCGTTACAGAAATCATTCGTGCTTACTTCCACGATGAACAAAAAGTATTACCTCTATCATGCAAACTAGAAGGCGAATACGGCGAGCACAATGTCTTTGCCTCCGTCCCTGCCATCATCGGCAAAAATGGCATCGAAGAAATCTTGGAATTGCACCTAACCGCTGACGAACAAAAAGCCTTCCACAACTCTTGCGAACGCATCAGAGAGTACATCAAACTAGCGCATACACTATAACTCTCTGAGGAATGTAGTCATGCGTAGTAGCCCTGTGGCGATCCTTTATGAATACTATATTATAAACCTAAAAGACCGCAATATACCTCCGAAGAAACATTATGAAATACCGTTTCTGAGGAGGTGTATTGCGGTCTTTCCTTTCACTACATCGGATAGAACGCCACGAGCTACATAGCTGAACAAGAGACGACACATTATGAAATACCGTTTGTGAGGAGTATACTGTGCTCTTCCACATCCCCCACCCCTGAGCAAGGCCCTTATGCGTAGTAGCCTTGTAGCGACCCTTACTACCTAAATTACACAAACACAAGAAGAGCACGGTGTGCTCCGAACAAACATTATGAAATGCCGTTTGTGAGGAGTATACCGTGCTCTTCCCTTTCGCTAATAAGATAGAAACGTCATAGGCTGTATAGCAGAACTATTTTGCGAACCATTTGGAGTAAATTTTTTGATATGTTCCATCTTCACGCATTGCTTTCAAAGCTTCATTAACTTTATCACGTAATGCTGTGTTAGATTTATTGAACCCTAATACGAATGGAGGTGCATCTGTGCCTTCTCCTACCAATTTAAGATCTTTGTCTGCACCTTGTTTCAAGTAATACATAGCCACTGCTTGGTCAATGATAGCACCATCAATCGTACCTGCTTGTAATGCCATGAAGATATTGCTATTAGAATCCATTTCTTTTACATCTGTACCAGGGATTGCTTTCGCCATTTCCACAGGTACTGTACCAATTTGAACGCCTACACGTTTATTAGTAAGGTCGTCCATTTTTTTGATATCCGTATTATCTTTACGAACGATAGTGATGAAACCGCCTTCTTTGAAGTATGGCTCAGAGAATGCTAATGCTTTTTCACGTTCTGGAGTTGCATTAATACCAGCTGCAATCATATCGATATTGCCAGATTGTGTAGCAGGAATCAACGCATCGAATCCCATGCTGACAAACTCTAATTTTAAGCCTAACCGTTTGGCTACTTCTTCACTTAAATCTACATCAAAACCAATATATTTATTAGTATTTTCTTCTGCAAATTCAAATGGAGGGAATGTGGTTTCAGAACCAACTTTCAACACCCCTGCTGTTTGTGTTAACTGCACTTCTTTTTTATCACTACCACAACCAGCTAGCAAACCTACACTAAGAACAGCTGTACATAGGATAAGACCTAGTTTTTTCATGCTAATCATAATTACCTCCCAGAATATATTCACTACTTATGATTATTTATACATAAATTATACCACACAATTATTAAATAGCAAGTATTTTTTATAAAGTTTCTCTTTATAAGTATATCACTATTTTTATTTTACTATACAAAAGATATTTACTATAATACCATCAAATACATCAAAGGGAAGTTGAACAAAACATATCAACTTCCCCCTAAGTTCATTATTTTAATACGTAAGATTATAACAGCATAATTATTTCACAATTAGTTACAATTCCTACCTACGATACTAACTACTATTACTTAATATTAGGCATTATAAAAAGTCTTTAATTTTATCTCGTTTCCCACGATTTCGCAGTTTTGTTAAAGCTTTTCCTTCAATTTGACGAATCCGTTCCCGTGTCACATTAAAGAATTGACCAACTTCTTCCAATGTGCGTGGCTTGCCATCTTTTAAACCAAAGCGTAATTCTAACACTTGTTGTTCTCGATCTGTTAAGCAACTAAATACTTCAACAATTTGTTCTCGCAACAAAATAAAGCTAGCCGCATCATCTGGAGCTACCGCATCTTTATCTTCTAAGAAATCTCCTAAATGGGAATCTTCTTCTTCCCCAATTGGCGTTTCTAAAGAGACTGGCTCTTGAGAAATTTTTTGAATTTCTCGAACACGCTCCACTGTAATTCCCATGCCTTCAGCAATTTCTTCTGGACTTGGTTCACGGCCTAAATCTTGTAATAATTGACGCTGAATACGTACCAATTTATTAATCGTTTCTACCATATGTACTGGAATACGAATGGTTCTAGCTTGGTCAGCAATCGCCCTTGTAATGGCTTGGCGAATCCACCATGTGGCATAGGTAGAAAATTTATATCCCTTTGTATAGTCAAATTTATCTACAGCTTTAATAAGCCCCAAATTGCCTTCTTGAATTAAATCCAAGAACAACATTCCACGACCTACATAGCGTTTTGCAATACTTACCACAAGACGCAAGTTAGCATCAATCAATTTCTGTTTCGCGCTACTACCTAAACGAACTTCTTTATAGGTAGCTCCTTCTTGATTACCTGCCTCAATTTGTTGTGCCAAAATGATTTCTTCATCACCAGATAGCAATGGAACACGTCCAATTTCTTTCAAATACATACGCACTGGATCATCAATATTCATCCCCTCAGGAATAGATAAATCAAGATTAATCTCTTTTTCTTCATCATCTTCTTCCGTAGCAATATCGATGTCACTAGTTAAATGTTCCACATCTACATCTACATCAACTTCGACTTCTATATCCTTATCTAATAATTCATCATGTAGATGCAAGTCACTTTCAGAAGCATGTTCATCATCAGGAATGACTTCAATATTCAAATTATTAAATATAGCATACATACTATCAAGCTGCTCTGCTGTTACTTCCATTTGCTCTGAAAGTGCATCAGAAATTTTCTTAGCTGTAATGACGCCTTCTCGTTTCGCATCTTCTAATAAAACCGCGATAATTTCTTGCACTTGCGATTCTTTTTTCTTCTTTGCCACTGTGCTCTTCCTTTCACTACATCAAGACCACTGTTTAATCAATTCTTGTAAATCCTGACACATTCGTAACTCTTCTATAAATCTAGGATCATTAGCTCTACTTAATTGGTCTGCCAATCGACTATGTTCCTTATATTGATTGCGAAGGGATTTTAATCGCACACTTCGAATTAAATTGTGCAATAATTCCTCATTCATTTCACGGTCAATTAAGACCGACCATTTGCCAAACATGTGCCAAGATTCTGCATCTAAAGCTCCTTCTAAAAGGATGTCCGACAATGTTTCACCTCTAGTTACCAAGTCACCAATCTTTTCATAATAGACGCGATACATAGGATGCGATATATCTTCTACTCCTATATATTGGCTCACTAAGGTATAAATAGTATTATCCTTACCTACCCAGTACAGCAATTCTTCTTCATCTGTGAAATGTTCCTTAGGCACATTAAGATCCTGCTGTTTTAATTCTATATTTCCTTGTCGAAGAAACTGCCTAAAGTAAGTAATGATGGTACTCACATCTAACCACAAAGGTAATGCCATAGCTTTTAAATATTCATCACGGCGCACTTGACTTTCATGGCCCGCAATAAAGGGGAACATATCTCCCAAAACAGATCGCTTTCCTTCTACCGAATTAGTATCGTGACGACGTAAGCTTTCATTCAGTAAAAACTCAAAATCTCTTGGCGATGTATCCACCAATTCTTGCCATGCTTCAGGACCATGATTTTTGATAAAATCATCTGGATCCTTTCCATCAGGCATAGATACTACCTTAACAGAAAATTCTGTATTTTGCAATAATTCGATAGCACGCTTAGCCGCTGTACGACCAGCTCCGTCCATATCATAGGCAAGAACAACTTCCTCTGCTTGACGCATTAATAGCCTACCATGGTCTTTCGTATAGGCCGTACCCAACGATGCCACTACATTCGTAATGCCTGCATTATGACAACTCAGTACATCCATATACCCCTCTACAAGGACTGCTTGTTTCTTTTCACGAATGCTACGGTAGGATTGATAAAAGGCAAATAATAAATGTCCTTTATTAAATATTTCCGTTTCTGGGGAGTTCAAATATTTCGGATTACTGTCGTCAAGAACACGACCACCGAAGCCTAACACACGCCCCTTTCCATCCATGATAGGAAACATCACACGTTTTCTAAAATAATCGTATATTTTACCTTGCTCATTTTTACGGCATAGCCCTAACTCTAATAACAAATTAGGGTCCACTCCACGTCCAATAAAGGCACTGTATAACTTATCCCATCCATCTGGAGCAAAACCTAAGCGAAACTTTGTTATAGTCTCCATGGATAGACCTCGTTTTAGTAAATAGTCTAAACCCTGTTTTCCTAACTCTGTTTTTACTAAACAATTATGAAAGAAATTTGTAGCTAGTTCATTCACTTCATACATAGATTCTATACGGGCCATACGTTTTCGTTCTGCTGATGATACGGTCCGCTCTGGCAAAGCAATGTTAGCACGATTAGCTAATCTTTCTATCGCTTCTGGAAACGTTAAATTATCATATTTCATTAAAAAACTGATAACATTCCCCGATTCTCGACAACCAAAACAATAAAAAAAGCCCTTTTCAGGGGTCACACTAAAAGAAGGCGTCTTTTCATTATGAAATGGACAACAACCCCAATAGTTTTTCCCTTTCTTCTTTAATGGAATATGCTCAGAAATGACAGATACAATGTCATTGGCATCTTTGACTTGTTCAATTATATCATCATCGAAAAACTTGCTCATGTCATTCTCCTAAGCTATGTACTACAGTGTATTTACTAAAAAGTATAAATTATATATACGTTCTCTATCTATACTATTCTACACAAACAAAAAAACTCCTACTTACAGATACTTTCTTTTTCTTCACACTATATATGCAATTCATATATAGTGTGAAAAAAAAGAAGTTAGAGCAGCCAAAGGCTGCTCCAACCACTTATGTAGACTATTTTTTCGCGTAATCTACGACTCGTGTTTCACGAATAACCACAACTTTAATTTGTCCTGGATATTCTAATTCATTTTCGATTCGTTTAATGATGTCACGTACCAACAAGTTCGCTTCCACATCATCCACTTTATCTGGTTTTACCATAACGCGAATCTCTCGACCTGCTTGGATAGCAAAGCATTTTTCAACGCCTTCAAAAGATTCAGCGATTTCTTCCAACTTAGATAATCGTTTTAAATAATTTTCTAATGTTTCGCGTCTAGCTCCTGGTCGTGCTGCAGAAATAGCATCTGCTGCCGCTACCAATACAGCCTCTACAGATTTAAACTCTTCATCACCATGATGAGCGCCAATACAATTTTGTACCAATGCGCTTTCATGATATTTTTTAGCAAGATCTACGCCAATTTCCACGTGAGATCCTTCAATTTCATGTGTTAAGGCTTTGCCTAAATCATGTAATAAACCGCCTCGTTTAGCCAGTACTACATCGCAGCCTAATTCCGCTGCCATCATACCTGCTAAATGAGATACTTCTACAGAATGTTTTAGTACATTCTGTCCATAACTAGTACGATATTTTAGTCTACCTAAAATACGAATCACTTCTGGATGTAAGCCATGTACATCTGCTTCAAAAGTAGCTTGTTCGCCCGCTTCTTTTATAGTTGTTTCCACCTCACGGCGTGCTTTTTCAACCATTTCCTCGATACGAGCTGGATGGATACGTCCATCTACAATGAGTTTTTCTAAGGCAATTCGTGCTACTTCGCGACGAATTGGATCAAATCCGGATAAAATAACTGCTTCTGGTGTATCATCAATAATTAAGTCAATACCCGTCAACGTTTCTAAAGCGCGAATATTACGGCCTTCACGACCGATAATACGGCCTTTCATCTCATCATTTGGCAATGTCACCACAGACACTGTAGATTCTGCTACATGGTCAGCTGCACATCGTTGAATGGCCATAGAAATAATTTCTCTGGCATTCTTTTCCGCCTCTTCTTTTGCTTGTTGCTCAAGATCTTTAAGCATCACAGCAGTGTCGTGACGAATCTCTTGTTCTACTTTTGTCAATAAAATTTGTTTTGCTTCATCAAAGGTTAAGCTAGAAATTCGTTCTAACTCTTCCATTTGTTGTTGATGCAATACCTCAATTTTTTCTTCCGCTTTTTCTAGATTGCGTTCCTTGTGGTGCAAGGACTCCTCTTTGCGTTCAATACTGTCTAGTTTTTTGTCTAATTGCTCTTCTTTTTGTAAAATCCGTCGTTCAAGACGTTGTAATTCATTACGTCTATCCCGATTTTCTTTATCAACATCAGCACGCAATTTATGAATTTCTTCTTTTGCTTCCAGTAACGCTTCTTTTTTCTTAGACTCCGCTAAGCGCTCGCCATCAGCAACAATACGTGCAGCTTCTGTTTCCGCTTTGTTTAGCTTACCTTCTGCAATATTGCGACGCAATAAATAGCCTACTCCAAGACCAATTAATACCATGACTACGGCAATAATGCTGTATTCTAAAATCGTGTTCACCTCCCACTTGCATAAAAAAAGGAGAAGTCGATACATCCGCTTCCCCGGTTTCTCGCCCATTTTGCTTTTAAATTTTATTTTGCTTATTATTAAGGCTATTTTAATTTTAGTTCATACACCGTGGAATGTCAAGACAAAGCCCCTACTCTAAGTAGGGGCCCCATTCATAACAAATAGATTGAATTGTACTCACAGCGAATCCACGATTCTTTAGAAAATAAATTATTTTTTTCTTGCTAAACTTATCTTCTTCACCCTCTTCGATGGCTGCTAACCGCTCCTCATCGGATATGTGAAATCGTTGCTCTAATAGCTTTACCGCTACCGACCATTCATCATAGTCATCTAATACATAAGATACAGCAAGACCTCGTTCGCGCATTTTTTCACGAATGTAATAGGTACTATGCTTTTCTGCCTCCATATAGGCACGCAACGCTTCTTCAGACAATTCTTCATCGTCTAAGTACGATAAGGATAGAAGTTTTTCTTCTACATCGTGTATTAACTCACTGGGTACAGACCGTTGAGACAATTTACGCCGTAGCTCTAAGGTGCTTAAGGACCGTGGCCCTAATAAGCGCAAAGCTTGCTCCATAGCTGATGCAAATGTCCATTCCTGCTCTTTCGATATACGAAATGCCATTATTCCATATCCACAGTTTCAGTAGTTGCTACTTCATCCACTTCTTCATCATGACCAAGTACATTCAATGGTTCTGCTGCTAATGTATCACGAATAATAGAATCAATTTCTTGAGCAATTTGAGGGTTTTCTTTCAAGAATACTTTGGCAGCCTCTTTACCTTGACCCATACGCTCTCCATTATAGGAATACCAAGCACCAGATTTTTTGATCACTTCAATATTCGCACCGATGTCAATCAATGTACCTTCGTAGGAAACGCCTTCCCCAAACATCAAATCAAATTCTGCCACTTTGAATGGAGGAGCCACTTTATTTTTCACAACTTTTACTTTTGTACGATTGCCAACATGTTCTTTAGCAGAAGTCAATGCTTCCCCTTTGCGTACATCTAAACGAATCGTAGAGTAGAATTTTAAAGCACGGCCACCTGTAGTTGTTTCTGGGTTACCAAACATAACGCCCACTTTTTCACGCAATTGGTTAATAAAGATAATAACTGTTCTAGTTTTACTGATGGAGCTTGTTAATTTACGTAATGCTTTACTCATTAAACGCGCATGTACCCCAACGTGAGCATCTGTCATTTCACCATCAATCTCTACTTTAGGTGTTAAGGCCGCTACGGAGTCCACAACGATTAAGTCTACTGCCCCAGAGCGAACCAAAGCCTCTGTAATTTCTAAGCCTTGTTCACCATTATCTGGTTGGGAAATCAACAAGCTATTGATATCTACGCCTAATTTTTTCGCATATACAGGGTCTAAGGCATGTTCCGCATCGATGAAGGCAACAACGCCACCATTACGTTGTGCTTCTGCTGCTGCATGTAAAGCCACCGTAGTTTTACCAGAAGATTCTGGTCCATAAATTTCAATAATACGGCCCCGTGGGAACCCACCTACACCAACTGCCAAATCCAAGGCCAATACGCCTGTAGAAATGACTTCAATGTTCATTTTATCCGCTGCTTCGCCCATGCGCATGATCGCGCCTTGACCAAAGTCTTTTTCAATTTGTTTTAAAGCCCCTTCTAAGGCTCTCATACGATCTTCTTGAGATCCACTTTTCATATCAATTGCTGCTTCTTTTGCTTTATCCTTTGCCATTGTTCTACCTTTCTATTAATTCTTTATATACATATTGAATCGCCCGTTCCGCTACACTTTTACGGATACTACTACGATCCCCTATAAATATCTCTTTATGTACAGTAATACCTCGTGGTGTACCAATACCGATATACACAAGACCTACTGGTTTTTCTTGACTGCCACCACCTGGACCTGCTATCCCTGTGGTCGCAATGGCATAGTCTGTACGTAATACACGAAATACACCTTCAACCATTTCCTTAGCCGTTTCTTCACTGACAGCACCATATGTTGCCAATGTCTCTGATGATACACTTAATACTTGTTCTTTCACCGCATTTGCATAGGAAATAATACCACCCTGATAATATCCACTGCTACCGCCTAAGTCAGTCAAGATTTTTCCTACTAGGCCGCCTGTACAAGATTCAGCAGTTCCTATGGTAATCCCCTTTTCGAGGGCAACCTTATGAAATTCTTCCAACACCGATGTATCTAAACTACGGATATCTTCCAAGCGTTCTAATAGGATAGACCTCCATGGACCTAATTTCTCCTGACAGTCTGCTTTTGACTCGCCTTTGGCAGTTAAGCGAATTTCAATGTATCCTGGTTTGATCAATAGTGCTATAGTTGGGTTCTGCTGATTCTGAATCAAGTCTTGCAATAGAGTCTCTAGTTGCATTTCACGATATCCATACACAGCATACCGTTCAGAATAAATCATCCCTTGCTGTCCAAAACGTTGCTCTAAAAAGGGGGTCACACTTTCTATAAAAGTTCCTTGTAATTCTGATGGAGGACCTGGTAACAATACATATACCGTATCATCCTGTTCCACTACTACTGCTGGTGCCACCCCTACTGGATTATGTAGTACTTTTGCCCCTTCTGGCAAATACCGATCTCGGTCAGATTCGTAAGGTTTCACCCGTCCTTGTTTCTCATAAAAAGAATCTACCTCACGACCTGCTTCTTCGTGAAATACCAAAGGTAATCCTAGCGCATCTGCCAAGGATTTTCGAGTTATATCTCCTTGGGTAGCACCTAAGCCTCCAGAACTGATCACAATATCTGCTCGCTCCCCTGCTCGTTGAAATACCTCTTTCATACGCTCAGGATTATCCCCCACCGTCGTTTGATATGACACAGAATAGCCTCGATTGTTCAGTTCTTCGCTGAGCCATTTCACATTTGTATTGACAATATGTCCTAGTAATAATTCTGATCCTGTAGAGATTAATTCTACGATCATGCTATCACCATCCTATACAGTTTCTACTACCACGTCATAAGCGAAACCTTGTGATACTTTTACAGTCACAATATCGCCTTCAGAAAGTCCTGTTACATCTTCTACATACATGTTACCATCTACATCTGGAGCCTGCATTTGCAAACGTCCACGAGCCAAAAATTTTCCCGGCTCTACTTCATCGATGGCTTCAATTAGGCCTTGATGAATCGTTCCCTCTAGATCACGATTATGTTCCTCTGAAACTTGTGCTTGAATCGCCATTAATGTATGGTATCGTTCTTCTTTCACTTCTTCAGGAATTTGGTCATCCATCAGACCTGCTGGTGTGCCATCCTCTTGAGAGTACGTAAATACACCCATGTGATCAAATCGGATATCTTTTACAAAATCTGCCAACTCTTGGAATTGTTCTTCTGTTTCTCCAGGGAACCCTACAATAAGGGATGTGCGCAATGTAATATGCTCACTGCGATTGCGGATTTTATGCAACAAAGCTACAATATTTTCCCGCGTATCCTTACGGTTCATACGTTGTAACACAGTATTGTTAATATGTTGTAGTGGCATATCGATATACTTGCACACCTTTGGTTCTGTCATGATTGTTTCTAGCAATTCATCAGAGAAGTGTTTTGGATACAAGTACAACATGCGAATCCATTCGATGCCTTCAATCTTCGCCAATCGTTTTAACAACTCTGAAAGTAACGGTGTACCATGATTCAAGTCAGCTCCATAATAGGTAGTATCTTGGGCAATTAATACTACTTCTTTCACACCTGCTTCTGCAAGCTGCTGTACTTCTCGTTCAATAGACTCCATAGATCGACTGCGATAGGCCCCACGTACTTTCGGAATGATACAGAATGTACATCCATTATTGCATCCTTCAGAAATTTTTACATATGCACTGTAGTCCGGTGTTGTCATCATCCGTGGCATGCCTTCATCATACATATTTGTCATACTATCCATGATACAAATACGTTGACCTTGTTGAATAGCCTCCACAGCTTCCATGATACGATTCCAAGATCCTGTTCCAATGAGGGCGTCAATTTCTGGAATTTCAGTAAACAATTCTTCTTGGTATTGCTGACTTAAACAGCCTGCTACGATAAGACCTTTACAGTCTCCATATTGTTTATATTGACCAGCCTCTAATATAGTATTGATCGATTCTTCTTTTGCTTTCTCGATAAATGTGCATGTGTTAATAATAATAATTTCTGCTTTTTCTAACTCTTCTGTGATTTCATAGCCATTATCTTGTAAAGCTCCTAGCATCACCTCTGTATCCACCAAATTCTTGGCGCAACCTAAACTAATATAACCTAACAACTTACTCATGGTGTATCCTTTCTAAAACGCACTTGTCGTATCCATTCTTGTAATATCTTATCTTGCTCTTCTTTCACAATCCCTGCATTCCATAACACAAGATGATTGCCCTGTCGGTCTTTATGAGATTCCACCGTTTCTCTGGTTGGCAAATAATACCTATCCCCCTCTTTCAATACAGCTTGTACCCGTTCTGAAAGTAACCAACTCACAAACGCTTCACTTTCACCAACATTACTGGATCCTTTTAGAATCCCTACGCCCATCAAATCATAAGGAGTACCTTCCCTAGGATATAAAATCGTCAAAGGATATTTATGAATCTCATATAATTTGGCATCCGAATAATGTCCTACGCTGACCTGTACATCTCCAATAGCAGCCATGCGCACTGAAGATGGCAAGGCTTTTGCATACTGCACAATACGCGGTCGCAAACTATCAAAATAGGAGATGGCACCACCTAGTCCATAGATAGCACCAAAACTATTCAATAAAGTAGTGGCCGATGCATCGGCTACAAAATCAGTGACCGCTATACGCCATGGGCCCGTATAAGCTAAGGAAAACCAAGTGTTTACATATTTTCCCTGACTACTATAGAAGGTATCGTGTAAGGCTAAGACATAAGGATCATACCATATCCCTACCCATTGCTCATCCGGACCGTGGAATACTGTATCTACCGAATACGTTAAAGTAATTGGCAATCTACGAAAGGCTCCATGCTCAACCCCTTCACTGAGATTGGCTTTTGTAGAAATCACAAGATCCCCTTGTTGCTCTGCTTCTGGCAAAGCTAACCGTGTACCCATTTGATTCTGCGGTATGGGAATAACATGTACTCTTACTTGTGCCTCTCTTTCATAGGCCTGTCCTATAGCCGTCATGACTTCAGGGTCCCCATCTGTATAGATAGTAATTTCTGCTCTTGTAGAAATCACACGTTGATCCACTTGATCTTGTTTCATATCATTAAGCCACAAGCCTACACTAAACATACCTACTACTACTAGTGCATACACCATGAGCAATCGTAACCGTTTCATAGATTCACCTCCTTTACCTATTAGAGATACCTAACCAAAATTCCTTTTTTTCATACCTTTATTTTTTCGATTTCCTATACCAATTTTAGAACCACTATTTGTACGTCCTTCCCCTTGCACAGGCCCTTTTCCTCTACCTGTTGGTTTCACTCCACCCTTAACTGAAGTTCTAGTATTATCAGATTTTGGTGCATTCCGTTTGATACATCGCGGAGGAATCAAGCATAATGGTCCAAAACCGATTAAATCTCTGCGATTTGCTTTGATTAAGGCTTCTTTTACTAATTCATAATTATCTTCTCGTTTATATTGCATCAAGGCTCGTTGCATAGCTTTATCTCTGCCTTTTTTAGCTACATACACAGGCTCACCTGTAAGGGGATTGATTCCTGTGTAATACATGGCAGTCGATAAGCTACCTGGAGTAGGAATAAAATCTTGCACCTGTTCTGGAGTCATATTTTGATCTCGCAAAAATTCTGCCAATTCAATAGCATCTTCTAATGTACAGCCTGGATGCGAACTCATAAAATAAGGCACCAAAAATTGTTGTTTACCTAATTTACGATTCGCCTCATCAAACCAAGATTTAAATTTTAAGAAGTAACTTTTATTGGCTTTCCCCATGATGGTCGTTACATGCTCGGATACATGTTCAGGGGCAACTTTTAATTGACCACTCACGTGATGTTCGCACAATTCTCGAACGAAGTCTTTGTTATTATCGTCCAATACATAGTCATATCGGAGCCCCGATCGAACAAACACTTTTTTTACGCCTTTTACATTACGTACTTTTCGCAAAATGCTCACATAGTCATCATGATTCGTATTTAACTGAGGACATGCTTTGGGCGCAGCACATGTTTTCCCCTTACAAGCGCCTACTTTCAACTGTTTATCGCAAGCAACATGACGGAAATTTGCCGTAGGACCTCCTACATCATGAATATATCCTTTAAATCCATCCATAGTTGTCATACGGTGAGCCTCATCTAAGATCGACTGATGACTACGATTTTGAATAATTCGCCCTTGATGGCTTGTAATAGCACAGAAAGAACAACTACCAAAACAACCACGATGGCTAGTAATACTGAACTGTACTTCTGCTAAGGCAGGTACTCCACCAGCCGCATCATACATAGGATGCCATTTTCTCGTATAGGGTAAACTATAGACATGATCCATTTCTTCCTGTGTTAATGGTAAGGCTGGACTATTCTGTACTATATACCGATTACCATGCCCTTGCGCCACTGTTTTCCCATAGTATGGATCTTGCTCATCAAATTGCATTTTAAAGGCTTTAGCAAAGATTTCTTTGTCTGCTGATATAGCTTCGTAAGATGGGCATTCAATAGCATTCTCTGGCACGGTGTTGGCAACATAACAAATCCCTTTGATGGCAGGTAATCGTTTTTGTAATTGGTCTTTATCTAAGGCTTCGGCGATTTCACGAATTTGCTTTTCTCCCATACCATAGATAAGGACATCTGCCTTACTATCCATCAAAATAGAGCGGCGCACTGTATCGGACCAATAATCATAATGGGCAAATCGTCGCAAACTGGCTTCAATGCCGCCAATAACAACAGGAACCCCTTTAAAAGCCTCTCGCATACGATTCGCATACACCACCGTAGCTCGGTCTGGGCGTCGCCCAGATTCACCACCTGGAGAATACCCATCATCACGGCGATGTTTCTTAGCTGCTGTAAATTTATTGAGCATACTGTCTAAATTACCTGCTGTCACTAAGGATGCCAATCGAGGCTTTCCCAAAACCTTAAAGGCATTCACATCGTTCCAGTCTGGCTGAGCTATGATACCGACTCGATATCCATAGGACTCTAATAATCTACCAATTACAGTAGGCGCGAAGGAAGGATGATCCACATAGGCATCTCCGCTGATAATGACAAAATCAAGTTCAGCCCACCCTCGTTCGTCCATTTCTGCTTTTGTAGTAATTAAATATTGTTCTTTCATTGTATTCCTTATACTGTATTACACGAAAAATAGCCAACCTAAAAATAGAATAATCAGCAGCAAAATACCACCTACTACAAATCGTTCTATCATCATCGTTTTTTGTCGCTTTGCCTTGCGACTTTCATAGGTTAACCGTTGTTTCGGCGCCTCAATCAATTCCTGTTCTCGAAAGGCATCAGCCTTCTCTTGTTCTTTTGATACCATTCTGCGTTTGGGAATCGTCAAGGATTCACCCATTCTATTTTTAAAAGTATCCACCAATCGACGACTATCTAAGCCCAGTAGTTCACTATAGTTTTTAATGAACCCTTTGGTGTACACACTACCTGGAATACGACTAAACTCATCATGCTCCAAGGCGTGTAGGTAAGCTACTTTTATATGTAATACATCTTCAATTTGTTCTAATGTTAAACCGCGTCGTTGACGCTCACGTCTAAGTTCCTCGCCAATCGATGCCATAGAACCTCCTATACATATAGGTGCCATCTACATAACGCAAATGGCACACTACTCTAATCTACTGTAAAATTTGGGAAATATAGTTCTCTAATTTGATCTTCTCCCATTAAAATATCGCGACCTTTACTACTATTCGTAGGAGGACCAATAATTTTCATATCTTGCATGGTATCAATTAAACGACCGGCTCTAGAAAAACCAACTCGCAATCTACGTTGCAAAATAGAGGCTGACGCACTACGTTGTTCTAGTACAATTTGTACAGCTCGTTCCAACAATTCATCTTGTTCCTCATCACTGCCAACGGCATCAGAACTTTCAGCACCTTTATCTGTTTCTGCCATCATCACTTCATCATATTCTGGCTGACCTTGTCCTTTGACAAAAGCAATCAATTCTTCCACTTCTTCATCAGAAATGAAGGCCCCTTGGATACGAATTGGTTTATTCGCTCCTATAGGATTAAATAACATATCCCCACGACCTAATAGGCGTTCTGCTCCTGCTTGGTCCAGAATAGTGCGAGAATCAATTTGAGTAGCCACTGTGAAAGCAATACGACTCGGCACATTGGCTTTAATTTTGCCTGTAATCACATCCACCGATGGACGTTGCGTTGCCAATACCATATGAATCCCTGCGGCACGTGCTTTTGCTGCTAATCGGTCAATGGATTCTTCCACATCTGGATTAGTCATCATCAAATCAGCTAACTCATCGATAATAATTAAAATGAGAGGCATCGATTTGGTTGGATTTTGCTTATTATAGCTAGCCACATTACGCACGCCTGCTGTGGCTAATGTCATATAGCGGGCATCCATTTCACGAACTGCCCATCGTAATACAGCAGCTGCTTTATTCATATCTGTTACCACTGGCAACATCAAGTGTGGAATACCATTATACACGGATAACTCTACCATTTTAGGGTCCACCAAAATCAGTTTCACTTCATCTGGCTTACGACTAAACAAGATGCTAGAGATCAATGTATTGACACAAACAGATTTACCAGACCCCGTGGATCCAGCCACCAATAGATGTGGCATTTTAGCCAAGTCCGTAATAACCGGCATGTCTGCAATATCTTTACCAAGTCCTACCGGAATACCACCACTCGCTTGTTGGAACTCTTCACAGTCCAATACATCTCGTAAATGAACTGCAGACACATTTTTATTAGGAATTTCAATGCCTACTGCAGACTTTCCTGGTATAGGTGCTTCCATACGAATATCAACGGCTGCCAAGCTCATTTTTAAATCATCTTGTAAACCCATAATTCGGCTTACTTTTGTCCCTTTCGCAGGTTCTAATTCATAACGTGTTACCGTTGGACCTTGAGTGGCATTCACCACTTTTGCTGTAATACCAAAATTATCTAATGTTTCTTCTAGTAAGACTGCATTATGAGCCACTTCTTCAGTGGTCACAGGATTGGATTTTCCCTGTGAAAGCATCGTCAACGGAGGATATTGATAAGGCTTTTCTATCGTCCTAGGACGCGCCACACCATCCGTGTTCACAGCTACTGCTGCAATATCTTCTTTCGTAGTTTCAATGGTTGGTACTTCTACCAAGGATCCTACATAATTAGTAGTTTGCAAAAATGATGGAGGTTTTATAGGTTCTAAATTTATAGACTCTTCTGGTACATAAGACTCTTCGTCCACATCTGTGGTCTCCCTATCTTCCCCTATATCCTGCAAAGAAGCATCGTCTGTGATAGGTTCCTCTGCTCGATCTACCACTGGAGAATCCTCTAGTACCTCCACCATAGAAGTACTAGTCACTATCTCATCTTCAAGTAGTTCTGGCTCTAGAATATGGTTATGTGTAGTATCATATTCTTCCATTTCAGTAAAATCTGCTTCCATCTGTGCATTGGAAGCGATTACTTCTTCCTCTGGTGTGGGGTTTACCGTTTCTTCTAGGTTTGATACCTGTGTTCTCTGAACTTCCTCAATTGCTTTTTCAGTAGATTCAGCACCAGTTTTTTCGGCAATTACATCAACATCAGTTTCCAATTCTATATCTAACGTATCCTCTTCTATTTTAGGATACCTAGTGTCTTTTTCACGATCATAGGCCTTACGACGTTCTTCACGCCATTCATGTACTTGTTCACGAATGGCACTAGCTGTTTCTGTTGCTTTTTCTTGCGCTATTTCAAGCCCCACACTAGCCTTATCCTTCGCTTTATGCAAGCCTTCACGGAGGGATAATTTGGTAATCCCCAATACACAAGCAAGGCCAAGAATGGATGTCACTAAAATGCCGCCAATATTCCCTAATAAATTTCTTAAAAAGACTCCTAATAAACCACCTAGTACACCGCCATTATTTGCTAATGTTGTAGTTCCTAATTCATCTCCATTATCGACATTCCACAGTACCAGTTGCACTAATACAACTAGTAATAACGCTGTATATAGCAATCCTTTTCTTGTAATTGATGCCAATGCCCCTTTATAAAGCCAGCACCAGCCATTGTATAGAACCCATATAGCTACAACCCAACCACCTAGGCCAAAACCATAAGAGAAAATACCACTGATAATACTTCCTAAGGCTCCCAGTTCAATGCCGGCCATACCTACAAGTGCTAATATAGCAAAACACATGAGAAGTAAGCCTTTCACCTCAGTGCGAATTCCCTTAGGCTCTGCTTTAGTTCCCCTAGTGCTACCTCGTTTATCTTCTTTAAGAGGCGTAGAACGTTTCGATTGTATCTTTTGTCCCCTTCTTGGGGCCTTACCTTTCTTTTCCTCTGCCATCTTCCACTCCAAAACTCTGTTTCTATCATATACCTTAGCACTTTATTATACCATTTTCACCTATGAAAGTATATCGAATATTCTCAAAGCTGAGCCTTCTCACAAGAAAATAACCTTATCCTTTACGTGTTTTCCAAGCTTTCACAATTTCCCCTTCACAACCCCGTTCTAAAGGGGTATAGAATGTCTCACCTACTAAGGTATCTGGTAAATACTGTTGCTCCACATAACCATTGGGATAATCCTGTGCATAGCGATAGCCAACTCCATGTCCTAATTGTTTAGCCCCTCCATAATGAGCATCTCGTAAATGTTTCGGCACCTCACCTTGCTCCTTATGGCGCACCGTATGGATAGCTGCATCAATTCCTAGGTAGGCACTATTGCTCTTAGGTGCTAAAGCTACATATACAGCAGCCTCTGATAATATAATGCGCGCCTCTGGTAGGCCCACCATATGGGATGCTTGAGCCGCTGCATTTGCCACTACCAAGGCTTGTGGATCTGCTAGTCCTACATCTTCTGCCGCACAAATAACGATGCGTCTAGCAATAAATACAGGATCCTCTCCTGCCTCAATCATACGAGCTAAATAATATAGCACCGCATCTGGATCAGATCCACGCATACTTTTAATGAAAGCAGAAATTACATCATAGTGATTATTCCCCTTCTTATCATACCGATACACTCGTCGACCAAGTACTTTTTCTATAATTTCTATAGTAATTTCTCCACCAGATCGAACCATAGCTCCCACTTGCTCCAAAATATTTAGAGCCATACGGGCATCTCCATCTACAAAGCGGCCTATATCCTCTAATAGATCGTCTGTCACAATCAGCGCTTTCTTACCTAGACCATACTCTTCATCTGTTAAAGCACGACGTAAGATAGCCACTAATGCCGTAGCATCTAATCGCTCTAGAGTAAGCAAGCGCAATCGAGATAAAAGAGGTCGATTCACTTCAAAGAAAGGATTCTCTGTGGTGGCACCAATTAAAATGATTTGACCACTTTCCACTGAAGGCAACAATACATCTTGCTGACTTTTATTGAAGCGATGAATTTCATCTAAGAATAAAATTGTCCTCTGGTGTAAAGATGTACGAATACGCATCGCTTCTTCAATAGTGCTTCGAAGTTCACCAATCCCCACATTGGTCGCATTAAGCATAACAAAACGACTACTAGTTAGCTCCGAAATGATTTTGGCTAACGTAGTCTTACCTGTTCCAGATGGCCCATATAGCAATAAAGAGGGTACCTTATCTTCTTCAATCATAGAGCGAAGAAATGTTCCAGGCCCTACTACTTGTTCTTGTCCAAAGAAATGGTCCAATGAACGTGGTCGCATGCGGACCGCCAAGGGTTCAAATGGATCTACTGGTTCCATATTCTCAAACAAATTCATCCTTACACCTCCCTATATTTACCATCATATATTGATAACTACTACCGTGCATGCAGTAGTACATATATATACTTATACATAGTTGATGCCCGAGCTTCCTTCTTAGTAGCCGTATAGAACAATTCCTGTATAGTTTACAAAATCACGTTGAGCAACAAACTTGTAGAAACCTGATGTTACAACAAATATTATCTGTACATTATTATACATGCATCCAGTTATATAGTCTATATGTTCTTATTAATGCAAAAAAAATAAACCACCATAAGGCGGTTATAAAGGCCCCACTATGCCGTATCCATACCGTGTTTTGATCCTGCAAGGGCAGGTGGGTTTCCTCCTTGTAAGATTACAGTCCTCGTAGAGGCAGAGCGCCCTTACAAGAGTGAGAATCCCTAAGTTAAAATGTTGGCTCAAAACTGCGATATAACACGCACATAGCAGGAATTTCTTTACTCATAGTATAACAGAAAGGAACGGTCATTTCAAGAAGAAATACACCGTCCCTTTCCTTAAAAGTATATCAATTTTCTATTGGACAAATTCAATTATACTAATTTTTCTTTTGCCACATCTGTTTTGATATGTAATTCACGCAATTGTTTTGGCGCTACCTCAGATGGAGCTTGGCTCATCAAATCAGATGCACTTTGTGTTTTAGGGAATGCAATCACGTCACGGATGGATTGACGTTTCGCCATCAACATCACCAAACGGTCTAAACCGAAAGCACAACCACCATGTGGAGGAGCACCGTATTCAAAGGCATCTAACATAAAGCCAAATTTAGAACGACTTTCTTCTGTGCTTAAGCCGATCGCATTGAATACTTTTTCTTGTACATCAGATTGGTAAATACGGATGGAACCACCACCGATTTCCACACCATTCAATACCATGTCGTAAGCGATGGCTTTCACAGCACCTGGATCTGTGGCTAACAAGTCCATATCCTCTTCACGTGGAGATGTGAACGGATGATGCATTGCCACAAAGCGTTTATCTTCTTCGTCGTATTCAAACATAGGGAAATCAGTTACCCACAAGAAGGCCAATTTGTTTTCATCAATTAATCCACGGCGTTTACCCATTTCAAGACGTAATTCGCCAAGAGCTTTCGCAACTACAGCTGGTTTATCCGCAATCATTAATACCAAGTCACCTGGGTCTGCGTTCATTTTTGCACCAATGTTACGAACAGTATCTTCACCTAAGAATTTCATAATTTGAGATTTAATCGTGCCGTCTTCATTGAAGCAAGCCCAAGCCAAACCTTTGGCACCGTAGATGCCTACGAAGTTTGTCAAATCATCTAATTCACGACGAGGAATGCCAGCATAGCCTTTTACGACGATACCTTTTACTTGACCACCGTTGTCGATAACGGAGCGGAATACTTTGAACTCAGTATCTTGCACACAGTCAGTTACATCTGTAAACTTCATATCAAAACGGATATCCGGTTTATCAGAACCATATTGATTCATTGCATCATCCCAAGTCATACGAGGCATTGGTAATGGAATTTCCACATCTTGTGCCGCTTTAAATACATGGGCAATCATTTGCTCTTGCATGTTCAAGATTTGCTCTTGGTTCATGAAGCTCATTTCGATGTCCAATTGTGTAAATTCAGGTTGACGGTCTGCACGTAAATCTTCATCACGGAAACAACGAGCAATTTGGAAATATCTTTCATAGCCAGCAACCATCAAAATTTGTTTGAAAATTTGTGGAGATTGTGGCAATGCATAGAATGTACCAGGATTTACACGAGATGGAACTAAGTAGTCACGAGCTCCTTCTGGTGTACTTTTTGTCAACATTGGTGTTTCAATTTCCAAGAAACCATTGTTGTCAAAGAAATCGCGCATCGCTTTTGTCACTTTATGACGCAAGATCAAGTTTGCTTGCATTTCTGGACGGCGAAGATCTAAATAGCGATATTTTAAACGAATATTTTCATCTACATCGATATTGTCTTGAATATAGAATGGAGGTGTTTTCGCTGCATTCAATACACGTAACTCTTCACAATACATTTCATATTTACCAGTTGGTAAATTAGGATTCACAGCCGCTGCATCACGTTCTGTAATTGTACCGCGTACACACAATACATATTCATTACGTACATCTTCTGCTTTATGGAAGGATTCCATATTATGATCAGGAGATGCCACGATTTGCACAACCCCAGAGCGGTCACGTAAATCAATAAAAATCAATCCACCATGATCACGACGGCGCTCTACCCAACCGCAAAGAACCACTTCTGTTCCTACTTGTTCTGCACCGATAGTTCCACAATGATGTGTACGGTGTAAACCTTTCATAGTTTCCATTCTAATTTCCTTTCACTAACTCAGTTATACGGTTTGTAATCTCAGCTAAGGATACTGTTTCTTGTTCAGATGTATCCATATATTTTAAGATGACCTTACCTTCAGCTAATTCATTATCACCAATTATAATAACATATTTTGCGTTAATTTTGTTAGCATACTTCATTTGGCTCTTCATAGATTTACCAGAACCTTCCATTTCTGCTTTTACATAGGCATTACGCAAGGTATTTGTAATTCTGAAAGCCTCTTTTTGTGCCATTTCTCCTAATGCCACTACGAAGACAGAGTCTTCTTGTTCTCGTTCTGGCAACAAACCTTGTTTTTCTAGAGCCAACAATAACCGTTCCATACCCATCGCAAAGCCTACCGCAGGTGTATGTGGTCCATCTAGTTCTTCTACTAGACCATCATAACGACCACCACCAGCAACAGCACTTTGAGACCCCAATGGAGTGTACTGTACTTCAAAAGCAGTTTTCGTGTAATAGTCTAAACCGCGAACCAAGCGTGGATTTAAACTGAATTTCTCGCCAGCTGCTGTTAAGTATTCTTTCACATGATGGAAATGATCTTGACACTCTTCACATAAATTATCACTTAACTCCGGAACCCCTACTGCCAATTGTTGGCACTTTTCTTCTTTACAATCAAGGATACGCAATGGATTCTTGTATAAGCGGCTTTGACACAGTTCACATAGTTCTTCTTTTTTTGGTTCAAAGAAAGCAATTAATTTTTCTCTATACGCAGGGCGACACGTTGGACAACCTACAGAGTTTACTTCTACATTCAAATCTTTTAAACCTAGGTCACGCAATAATTGCAACACCAAAGAAATACATTCCGCATCAGCACTTGGAGCTTGTGTACCCAATAATTCTACCCCAAATTGATGGAATTGACGATAGCGACCAGCTTGCGGCTTATCGTGACGGAACATAGGGCCAATATAGAACCACTTTGTAATCGATTCTTGTCCATAAATTTTATTTTCTAAATAAGCCCGTACTGCAGATGCCGTTCCTTCTGGACGCAATGTATAGGATTGATCTTTTTTATCTCCTGTAGGAAAGGAATACATTTCTTTTTGTACGATATCTGTAGTTTCCCCAATACCGCGTAAAAATAAGCCTGTTTCTTCAAACATAGGCGTACGAACTTCTTCAAATCCATAGGTCTTACATAATCGACGAATGGTATTTTCAATATAGTACCAATTTCCAAGAACACTCGGCAATAAATCTTGTGTCCCTCTTGGTTTTTGAATAGCCACTAGCTGTCCCTCCAATGTTCATTACTTAGTAAATCGCGTTTCTCTAATAGTCGTTGTATATCTTGAATATACGTATCTACATCTTTCGGCATGTATTGTTTTTGTTGCCTAAAATCAGCACCATCTATCCATTTAGAGACACTACCTGGTCCTATGGAAAGTATGGACTGACGTTCTTCTATCATTTGTATATTATAAATGCTTTCATAGTTTGGCAAGGTGTAGCCAATGTTCTCCATTTGCCCCACCATGTATTGTTGACGATACATATAGTATGGTATATATCCTAATTGCAATAATGCTTCATGGGTTTCATCTAACATAGTTTGGACCATATCCTCAGAAGGAATCTCTTTGGCAAAGCTACTCCCATATAAAGGACTACCTTTTTTCAACGCTAATGTATGGACAGTTACATTATGAGGACGTAACTGCTCAATGTATTGCACATTCTCTTCCATATTTTTTACTGTTTGACGTGGTAATCCTGCAATAAAATCCATATTGATAGAACAATTTGTGTGACTCTCCACATACTCATAGATAGATAAAAATTCTGCAACGCTATGACCACGGCCAATGATACGCAACAAATCATCCTGCATCGTTTGGGGGTTCAAGCTAATCCTAGTAACACCCGCATCTACAATAGATTGAACCTTATTAGCATTCAATGAGTCAGGACGCCCCGCTTCTACAGTAAATTCACGGCCCTTTGGAATCACATCTCCCAATGCATGCACAATATGGTGAAAGTCTCCATCTCCTAAACTTGTTGGAGTTCCTCCACCCATGTATAACGATTGTACCTCTAAACTATGTGTTTTAACAAGTCTTTTCATATGTTCTATATCACGATGATAGACATCCACAAAGTCTTGTACCTTTCCATAGTTTTGAATCAGTCCATACGGAAAGGAACAATAGGTACAATGAGTTTCACAGAAAGGAATACCACTATACAAACTAATCTCCTTAGGAGATTGTTGTACATGTGCTACATACGGGCGTTCCAGTACTGCCACCTGCTCTAATAATTTCCACTTCACATGGCTAATACTATGGGTACTTTCCAGTTCTTGCCGAACCTTCTCTAAATCACCTAAGGAGTCCCATAGTTTATGGGTCAACTTTGTAGGCCGTACGCCTACTAAAGTGCCCCATAAACTAGTCCTCACACCCATTATACGTCTAAGCTCTGATAAGACTTCTCTGCCTATCAGTTTCCGACCTTCCACAGTATCTTTTCCAGAAATAGACCATATATGAAGATAGTCTGCATATAACTCTGATGGTCTCTGTATACCAGTCTCCAATAGCTCTTCTTGTACTCTAGTATGGCAAAACAACTGTACTACCAACTGTGTACCATCAGTTTCTGCCTCTAGTTCACTGGTAATATCACCAGATTGTACTAACACACTCGGAGCAGACTCATTTTGCCTATACTCGTTAAGAAATGGATCTTGTATATAAGAACCAACGCTAGATTTTCTAATATCCGATACATATATAATAAAGTCAGGGTTGTCTTTCGATGAAAACAATCCCACTGCACCACATTGATGAGCTATGACAGAACCTAACTCCATAGGTCCTTCATAGCTATATGTATTATGCATGTTCTTTTTCAGATTCTGCTTGTTTTGCCTTTTCATGACATTCGCCACAGAAACCGTATACTTTTAATTGATGGTCTGTGGTATGGAAGTTCAATTTTTTAGCGATAATGGATTCTAATGTTTCCAACATATCATCTTCAAATTCTTTGACGCAGCCACACTTAACACAAATCAAATGATGATGGAAATGAGATAATTCATCGCTATTTAATTCATAGCGATTACGACCATCACCAAAATCCAAACGTTTTACTAAGTCTAACTCAGTGAATAAGTCCAATGTACGGTAAATCGTAGCTAAACCAATATCTGGATTGTTCTTTTTCACTAAAATATACACATCTTCTGCACTTAAGTGCTTTTCTTCTGCTTCAATGAACGTTTGTAAGATAATTTGACGTTGTGTTGTTAATTTATATTTTTTATCTTTAATACGCTCTTTTAATTTTTCCATTGTTGCTTGTACTTCCATTGCTTTATCCATGATGTTCCTCTTTCTGTAAACTATAATATTTATTAAAATACCACAACCGTTTTGCTATAATTTGTGCTACAGCTGTCAATGGTACGGCAGTCATCATACCGATCATCCCAAAGAAATAGCCTCCCACAAAAATGGCTGTAATAATAACTAATGGGGGAAGATTAATAACATGCCCCATAATCTTAGGCATAATTATTTGTCCATCTAGCACTTGCAAGATCCCATATGTAATGGCAACTTTTACGGCTAGAGGACCACTAATAACAGCGGCTAAAATAATGGCTGGCGCTGCACTAATAAATGGTCCAATAATAGGAATCCACTCCGCGATACCCGCTAATACTGCTAATACAAGAGGATACGGCAAATCGTAGCAATAGCATACGATAAATGTAAGGCAAAACATATTACTTGCTAATAGTAATTGTCCCCGTAAATATCCTCCTAAAGTACGAATAATATCATTTACTACGTCTTCCAAATGAGCTGAAGTAGGGCTAGAAAAAATATTTAATATAGCCCGTTTAATACTACGTCCATCTTTCAGTAAATAAAATGTTAAAATCGGTACTAACAATAATTGTAATAAGGTACTAGCAAAGGACACGATAGCAAGCACACCACGTTGTGCTAAATCCACTCCATAATTACCAATCGTAACTAAAGTTGAGTTAATCACACCTTCAAATTGATGTGGTATGATACTTTCACCATCGATACCTTGTAATCCTTTTACCACTTCTACAAATTGGTCTAATACATATGGTAAGTTAATTAATAATTTTGTTAATTCACTAATTACTGGTACCATCACATATCGAACCAACACGGTAGATACGAGCGCCACTACCACGAAAGATGGAATAATAGCTAACCATCGTGGGCATTGTTTCCAATACTTTCGAATATATTGTTGCGTCATATTTACCCAAGGCCATAAGAGCAAGGTTAAAATAATAGCAATCACTAAGGGAATCACTACCGGTAATGCAATCGTTAGACCTATACTCGCTAAAATCAGTAAAATACAGCGTAGCCAATATTGTATAGATTTATCTCCCATCCTATCACCTACCGTACAAATGGATTAAATTGCTTTTCATCGCCAATTGTTGTTTCTGGTCCATGTCCAGGATAGACCTTTGTATCTTCTGGCAATGTATATAGCTTTTCTTTAATCCCCTTACTTAATACGTCAAAATCTCCATTAGGAAAATCCGTCCTGCCTATTGACCCTTGGAACAAGGTATCCCCTGCCAGTAAAGTTCCCTCTGTGTAATAACATACTCCACCTGGTGTATGACCTGGTGTTTCAATCACAGTAAAGGTAGTGTCACCTAAGGAAATCGTATCGCCCTCTTTTACATAGCGTACATCATCTACTTCTGCTGTAATATAGCGACCAGAATGAGCACTCAAATTCACCGTTGGATTCGTCAAACATTCCGCATCGCCTTCGTGAATATATACTGGCACATGGTACGCATCCACCAACGTTTTTACAGCCCCAATATGATCACTGTGCCCATGAGTTAATAGAATACCTTGCACCTTAAATTCGTGACTATCTAGAATTTCTTTTAACTTTTCTCCTTCGTCACCTGGATCAGTTACAAGGCACGTATTATCTGCTTCATTATGCACAATGTAACAATTCGTTCCATACGCCCCTAAGGGCATATAATATAACTTCATTTCTTAACTCCATTAAAACTCTTTACTACTTTCTAATAGAATCGTCACAGGTCCATCATTGACCAATGCTACTTGCATATGAGCTTGAAATTGACCTGTACTCACGATTAAGCCTTTTCCTTTGAAAGCCTCTACTAGATCCAAATATAAGCGCTCTGCCATCTCTGGTGGTGCTGCTTTCATAAAGTTCGGTCGACGACCCTTACGCGCATCTCCGTAGAGGGTGAATTGCGAAACTACGCACACTTCACCACCTACATCTAGCACAGATAGATTCATTTTATCTTCTTCATCTTCAAAGATGCGTAGATGGCTTACCTTTTCACAAATATAGTGTACATCCTCTATTGTATCCGTATCTGTTACACCTACTAGTACTAAAAGACCTTGCTTCGTACTACCAATAACAGACCCATCTACGGTAACCGAAGAAGAACTCACACGTTGTACAACGGCTCTCATGCTTTCCCTCCTCGATGGACTGAATATACATCTTTCACTCGGCGCAATTTCGTCATCACATAATCGAGTTGTGACAAATCTTTAATATCTAACATTAAATGAATGGTTACATCTTTTGCATCGTCAGTTTTTGCATTAATATTGGAAATGTTAATTTTCATTTCTGACAAGACTGCCATCACTTCCATTAATAAACCACTGCGATCATAGGCATGCACAGACACACTCACTTGGAATTGATCCTGTGTAGCTCCTTCCCAATCAACCTCAATCATACGATTCAAATCATCTGGGGTATGACCAATATTGGTACAATCTGCACGATGTACAGAAACGCCTCGACCTCTCGTAATATAGCCAATAATGTCGTCTCCTGGTACAGGATTACAGCAACGAGCCATACGAACCATCACACCAGCTTCACCTTTTACAAGAACACCACTGCTACTTTTCTTAGATTTTCCTTGATGTACTTTAAGACGGTCGATGACAGCCATCGTATCTTTTCGCTGCTCTTCCTTAGCCACTTCCTGCTTATGAATATCCACTAATCTGAGTAATACTGTATTCACTGAAAGTCCACCAAAGCCAACGGCAGAGTACAGCTCAGCTTCGCCGCCAGCATTCAAAGATTTTCCAATCTTTTCTAGGCGACCATTTTTTGTTAAGTCCTTCCAATCATAGCCTAAGCGTTTCGCTTCTTTTTCTAATAGTTCTCTACCTTTGACGATATTTTCTTCTTTATTTTCACGCTTAAACCAGTTTCGAATCTTCGTCTTACTTTCTGTAGAGCCGACAATATTTAACCAGTCTAACCGTGGTTTCCCATTTTTAGAAGTGACGATTTCAACGATGTCACCATTTTGCAATTCATAATCCAAAGGAACAATCTTGCCATTAATTTTGGCTCCTACACATTTATTCCCCACATCGGTATGAACACGATACGCAAAATCCAGTGGCACTGTGCCTTTCGGTAACTTCATAACGTCGCCTTTTGGGGTAAAGACGAATACTTCCCCTGTAAAGACATCCAGTTTCAAAGCGTTAAGCAATTCTTTCGGATCGCTTGCATCTTGCCACTCAAGAACATGACGAATCCAGCCTACCTTTGCATCAAAATCAGCTTCTGCTTTCCCTTTATTACCTTCCTTATATCGCCAATGGGCGGCTACACCATATTCAGACACACGATGCATATCCCAAGTACGAATTTGAATTTCTACAGGCTGACCTTTTGTACCGATAACTGTGGTATGCAAGGATTGATACATATTCGACTTCGGCATCGCAATGTAATCTTTAAAGCGATACGGCAAAGGTTTCCATAAACTATGTACTGTACCTAGCACGGCATAACAATCTGGAATCGTATCTACGATGACTCGAACGGCATACAAATCATAAATTTGAGATAAATCTCGATTGTCCTTTTTCATTTTCTTATAAATACTATAAAAGTGTTTGGGACGACCTTTTACATCTGCTTTAATATGAGCATGTTCCAAAGCATCTTTCAAAGTATTCATAGTATCATTTACAATATCCTCACGAGCTTGTCGTTTTTCACTCATCTGTTGTACTAGGTCATAATATTTTTCTGGTTCTAAATAACGGAACGATAAGTCCTCTAGTTCCCATTTAATATTAAAAATACCTAAGCGATGTGCCAATGGCGCAAAAATTTCTAATGTTTCTTGGGCTATGCGTTGTTGTTTATCAGGACGCATATGCTTTAAAGTACGCATATTGTGTAAGCGGTCCCCTAGCTTGATAACTACTACGCGCACATCTTTTGCCATGGCTAAAATCATCTTCCGATAATTTTCAATTTGCTGTTCTTCTTTCGTTTGATACTGAAATTGATTTAGTTTTGTAACCCCATCTACCAAGAATGCCACTTCTGGTCCAAATTGTTCTTCTATTTCCTCTAAGCTTATCTCTGTATCTTCCACTACATCATGTAATAAAGCAGATACCAAGGTAGATCGATCAATTTGTAGTTCGCTCAATATGGTGGCAACCCCTAAAGGGTGCAAGATATACGGTTCTCCAGAAGCCCGTTTTTGCGATGCATGCGCTTTATCTGCCAGTGCAAACGCACGCTCTATGACTGGCCAGTCTTCTTCTGGTAAATAGGACCGAACACGGTCCATAAATTGTCCATATTCTCGTTCTTTATTAAATGTATGCTCCTGAGGGGTACTTATAGTACTTACCATTATGATCCCTCCTGACTATAAGTCATAAACGTCAACGATGTGTGAAGTTCCAACTTTTGTTGCACATTCACCCAGCGATATACATGACGTCCATCATCCAATGCTTCCTCTTTTAGAATGCCTAAATCTTTAAATACATCTAAAGCAAGGATTGCTTCTCGCGAAGTCATTTCTTGTGGCTTACACTCTAACGCTTCTCGCTCCACTATATACTTTGGTGCTGTGGGAGACCGGAAAATATGTTTTACCACAGTATACATCTTGCGTAAGCTATCTACTTCTAGTCGTTCTCTTTGTTGTGAAAGTGGTTCCAAGTCTTGCACAATGAGTTGTGGCGTCACCACGCCTTGCCATTCATTTTTTTGCAAAGAAAATGCTACTTTTACAGGGTCATCTGCAAAGATTTCCTGCATATAATGTGCCCCTTGCCAAGCCACCGCATCAATGGGGCCCTGTTGACCTTGCAAGATAATTTTACAATGATTTTTTTGAAATCCCATAGGGTACAGATTCTGCACACGAATCTTAGGAAGTGCAAACACAGGCGTACTATTCCCCATACCATAAGGCTCTAAAGTAGCTATTTGATCAATTAACTCAATGCTAATATCATCGCTATGCATAGCACCATCAACGGTGACAATGGGAATATAATCTTCTTCTGTTAATTGTTTACGGCAAAACTCACTAGCTTTTTCACGTAAGGCATCAATATGCTCTGCTTGTACACTAAATCCTGCTGCCTGTGCATGTCCACCAAACTGTATTAATGTATCTCCTGCATAGGTTAACATATCATACATATTACAATGATCAATACTACGACAGGAGCCTTTACCAATTCCATCATGAATACTAATCACCATAGTCGGTTTATAAAAGGCTTCTACCAAACGGGACGCAACGATACCGATAACTCCAGGATGCCAGCCTTCGCCTGCCACTACAATACATTGATCCGCCAAACTTCCTTGTGCTAATACCGATTGATACGCTTCTTCAAAAATAGCTCGTTCAATCTGTTGTCGCTCCGTATTTGTTTCTTGCAACTCTTCTGCAATTTCCATGGCCTCAACTAGGTCTGTGGTAATCAGTAATTCTACAGCTCGTGTCGCATGCGTCACCCGTCCTGCTGCATTTAATCTTGGCGCTAAGGTAAACCCAATATGGCCTGCAGATAGTACTTTTCCTTCTAAACCAGCCACTTGCACTAAGGCTTGAATCCCTACATTGGGAGACTCTGTCATCTTACGCAAACCTTCACGAACGATAATCCGATTTTCTCCCACTAAGGGAACTACATCAGCTACCGTTCCCAAGGCTACAATATCTAAGTCTTCTCGATATTCTTCACCAGTACGACGCTTCCATAAAGCTTGGCAGACTTTGAATGCCACACCTACGCCAGATAAGTTTTTATCTGTATAGGGACACTCTGGCTGTTTATGGTTAACCACCGCTGTAGCCCTTGGTATTTGCGGCGGTGATGTATGATGGTCTGTAATAATCATAGACACGCGATCTCTCACAGCTTCTACAATATCATAGGAACTAATACCGCAATCTACCGAAATAATTAAATCTGTTTTTTGAGCAATCAAATATTCCAAAGCTTCTAAGTTGAGACCATATCCTTCACTTTGTCGCTCTGGAATATAATAAGTTACATTCGCTCCTAATCGCGAAAAAAATCGGTACATTAGTGATGTAGCCGTAATACCATCTACATCATAATCTCCGTAAATGACAATGGACCCATTCATGGCTAAGACTCTTTCGATTTCTTCCACAGCCTGTGCCATTCCTTTTAACATAAAAGGATCTAATAAATCATCCATTGTGCTATATAAGAATGTTCGACCTTCTTCTACAGTGGTAATCCCACGGTTTGCCAATAAATGAGAAACAATAGGATGCACTGCTAATCCAGAGGTCAATTGAGATTCTATTTCTTTTTGATGTTCGGCAATTTTCCAACGTTTGCCTTTTCGTTTATCTATTTTCATACGTACCTCTTGGAGGGATATTTCTTTCATTATCATTATCATTATTATACATGAAAGTCCAAGCATTTTCAATAAGTATCATTATTAAAAATATAATAATTTACTTTTATTATTACATCTTATGACAAAAGTAGTGTTTATAATTAAATTTCTTCACTCTTCAATTATCAATTTCAAACTCTAAAACCCCACCATAACAAATGTGAGGGCTCTTCGTATATGAGCATCCCACACATTTAGCATAAAACCAAAAAAGGTTGTACCCAAATGCACATACAGCATTTCAGTACAACCTAATGTAAAACCTGTCCTAATTCTAATTATGCAGAATATGACATCCATCACTTCTATGAAGCCATATACTACCATCATTACAAAGAAATCATCTACTCATGCACTACGATGACTACACTGGAAGTATTTCCCTATCTACATCATCTTAGATGATTCCAAATAACTTCATGCTTAAGTTACCAAAGAAGAAATGGAAGATATAATTCAATACGGAAATATAAAATCCTACTTTCCACCAGGTCACTTGTGGCACGTAGTGACTGCCAAAGAAGATTGGCGTTACCCCAGAGCTATAATGTGTCAACGTACAGCCGGGGCTATTCATCAAGCCAAACATTAAAATCGCATAAGGAATTGGTGCTCCCAAGGCAATTAAGATAGACGCAAAGGCAGAAAATAAGGCTGTAATACGAGCGGTACCACTGGCGAAGAAATACTGCGAGTATACAAAGACTAACGAAATAATCAATGCCGCCCACTCCCAAGACATACCACCTAACATAGTGCTGACGAATTTTGCAAAGACAGCTACAACGCCTAATTTACCAAGCAATCCAGCCATACCTACTAGAGTACCCATCCAGATTAAAATATCCCAACCTGTGGTTTCTTTCAAAATATCATCCCATGTAAGACATTCGCTAATGACACAGGCTAGTACGGCCATAATCGCAATGACCGTCGCATGTAAACCCGTAATTGTCGTAGTAGACCAGAGTAGAATTGCCCCCACAAAGATAGCTGCTACCTTTTTTTCCATCGTCGTGATCGGACCTAGTTTATCTAACTCTTCACGAGCCATAGCTGGAGCTTCTGGTGTTTCTTTGATTTCAGGTGGGTAAATCTTATAAATAAACCAAGGCATGATAACCATACTGAGCAAACCAGGCAAAGCTCCTGCTAAAAACCACTCCCACCATGTCACAGTGTAGCCAAATAATTTTGCTCCTAAAGATGTAATCAACAAGTTACCACTACAAGCGGTCAAGAATACAGTCACTGTACAGGCATTTACTGTGTGAGCCGTAGTCATTAGGTAGGCTCCCATGCGACGTGCCGTTTCTCCTGGTCTCGAATCAAAGGCCATAGAAATATTTTGCACGATAGGATAGATAATACCACCTCCACGAGCAGTATTAGATGGAGTAGCCGGAGAAATAATTAAATCTGTCATCGCCAAGGCATAGGCTAAACGCAAGGTACTCGTACCGAACCAATGAATTAAGGTATACGCAATGCGTCGCCCTAATCCAGAGTTAATAATTCCTCTAGAAAAGAAGATAGCCGACACGATAAGCCATACATTAGGCTCTGCATAGCCTAATAACGCTTCATTCATCTTAATCGAACTAGTAGCGACTGCCGCCGCAGATCCCATAAATGCCATTACCCCAGTGGGATATGGTCGTAGTATAAAGCCCACAATAGTAGCTGTAAAGATAGCTAATAAATGCCATCCTTGATCTGAAATTTCTGGCGTATGTGGCAAATACCATATGATCAGTGCCACAGCTACCACTCCCAATAGTCTTAGTAGTTTATCCATGTAGTATCCTTCCTTTCTCTATTAACACAGATCCTCCAGAGGTAACAAAAAACCCAGCACCATAAGGGTACTGGGTTCTGTAATCGCCAAATTAACGTTTGGAGAATTGAGATGCTTTACGAGCTTTTTTAAGACCGTATTTTTTACGTTCTTTCATACGTGGGTCACGAGTCAAGAAGCCAGCCTTTTTAAGACCTTGACGAAGTTCGCCATCAACTTCTAGTAATGCACGAGACACACCGTGACGAATTGCACCAGCTTGACCGGATGGGCCACCACCAGCTACAGTTGCCACAACGTCGTATTGTTCTAAAGTGTTTGTTAATACCAATGGTTGTTTAACAATCAACTCAAGAGTTTGACGACCAAAATATTCATTTAATTCGCGTTTGTTTACAGTGATTTTACCTGTACCCGGTACCAGACGAACTCTAGCAACGGAAGATTTTCTACGACCAGTGCCGTAGTATTGTGCTACTGCCATTATATGTTCCTCCTCCCGGTATTAACGGATATCTAATTCCAAAACTTCTGGTTTTTGAGCAGCATGTGGATGCTCTGCACCAGCGTATACATTCAATTTACGGTATTGTTGTGCACCCAATTTATTTTTTGGAAGCATACCTTTAACTGCCATTTCGATTACACGTTCAGGATGTTTTTCCAACATCATAGCAAGTGTAGTGAAACGGGATCCGCCTGGATAACCAGAATGACGGAAATATTCTTTTTGTAATAATTTTTTACCTGTTACACGAACTTTTTCTGCGTTCACAACGATAACGTGGTCACCAGTGTCTGCATGTGGTGTAAAAGTTGGTTTATGTTTGCCCCGAAGAACTTTAGCAACTTCGGCAGCAAGACGTCCTAAAGTTTTACCTTCAGCGTCAACAACATACCATTTGCGTTCAATATTGTTCGCATTGGCCATAAATGTAGTTTTCATGCTGCTTTCCTCCTAATAACAAGAATGTATTAACAGAAGCAATTGCCACCTTCCGGGGCTAGTGGAAGTCCGTACAAATTGCTTACCGAAATATTATACTCAAAATACAATGGATATGTCAAGGATTATCGCAAAGATTTCTTCAACAACCAATCGATATCTGTCTTCTCTGGAGTCACAACAAATTGGTGTTCTCCAAATTTTTCAAATCCATAGCGTTTATAAAAATGTTGGGCTTTATAATTTTTCTCCCAAACGCCTAACCATGTCCAAGAAAAATTACCAGATTCAGCGATGCGCAAAGCTTTTTCAAACAAGGCTTTACCCACGCCTTGTCCATGGTACTCTTTGAGCACATATAGGCGCTGTACTTCAAAGGCATTCTCTAATTTACGCTCTGTTTGTGCGTCGCCCCAGTTTATTTTCAAATACCCCGCCAACACATCATCTACGTAAGCTAGATATGTTTCACTCTCGTCATGGTCCAACTCACGTTTCAATACATCATGGTTATAAGCCTCATCAAAGAAAGCCTGTAATTCCTCTTCCGTATTGTCATGACTGAAAGTTTCTCTAAATGTGTCTGCACACAAGTTAGACAACGCTGGAATATCTGTCTCTTGAGCTCTCACAACGGCGACAACAGAACCCATTGGTTCACGAGATTCCCCTAGAATGCGCACCTCCGGTTCCAACTGCACCCCATGAGCTGCATGAATCCGTTTTTGTACCTCATGAATTACACCTAGCACATCATTGGCTGTAGCGCCTCCACGATTGACCACAAATCCAGCATGCTTCATAGATACCTCTGCAGGCCCTACGGATAACCCTTTCAAACCTGTTTGGTCAATCAAAGTTCCTGCATAATATCCCGGTGGGCGCTTGAAGGTAGATCCTGCGCTGGCATGTTCCAATGGTTGTTTAGACTCTCGTTTTTCAGTAAGATCATCCATCCGTCCTTGGATATCCTCAGGATTTCCTTCCTGTAATTCCATAGTCACACGAACGATGATTTCATGGTTCTCATGAAAGCGGCTATGACGATAGGCAAACTGCAATTCTTCTCGGTTATAGTGGTGCAAGTGTCCCTGCATATCTACAGCATCTACACTGGTTACTACTTGATCCATCTCTCCATCATAGGCACCTGCATTCATGAATACAGCACCACCTAAACTACCAGGAATGCCGATGGCAAATTCTAAGCCGCTCAAACTTTCACGTTGAGCATATTCAGATACTTCTTTCAAAGTATACCCAGCGCTCATAGTAATGGTTGTACCGTTGCGGTGTTGCTCCTCTTGCAATTCTTTCAAGCAAAGAACGACGCCACGCATACCACCATCTTGAATCAACACATTAGATCCTAGGCCTAGCACAAAAGGTTCTATGTTATGAGCATGTAATACACGCATGCAATCCTGCAATTCTTGTATAGAACGAGGTAGTACAAGTAGATCCGCAGGTCCTCCAATTTGAAAGGTCGTGAAAGGTGCTAACAGCGCATCCCTTTGAATACGATCCGTTGGAACCACCTGTTGCAATGCTTCCCATACAGCACTCATATTAGTTTGCCTTTTCTAAAATTTTCATACCTTCAGTGATTGGTTCGCTAATGATTCGATAAATATCATTCGCCACTTGTGTCCAACGTGCATGCGCTGTTAAGTACGCATTCGCACCAGAATTAGCTTGTACCATCGGCAATAAGCCTTCTAATTTTTTCAATAACTCTTCCGCTTCAGGAGCATCTGCAATTTTTGCATATTCCAGTTGCATTTGTAAAGACATAAATTCTTCTACCATGCCTTTTGCTGCTTGGTCGTCTTTAATTGCCTCTTGGGCTGCCATCATCTCTTTATGTTCTTCGCTGTCACGCATTGCTTTTTGTAATTCATATGCTAAATCGTAATTCATAATTTCTCCTCCATCCTATTAGGATTTCATTCTTATATTCTTTCATATATTGTGTATGCTATACAGTCTATATTATCTAATCTTTGGTCATTCTATGAAAGTTTATGATATTTCACTATATATAGGCTATACCATATGATTAGACTTACTATATTTAGTATTTTCTATAGACCAATACCTACTATCAAGAGGTTACACCTCGATAGATACACCTGGTCCAACGGCCTGCAAATCTGGGAAATCCAGTTGGCGCATAGCTTCATAGGCAATAATTGCCACCGCATTCGATAAATTCAAAGACCGCGCTTCATCAATCATCGGAATACGAATGCATGTGTCTGGATTGGCTGCCACAATTTCTTCTGGCAAACCTTTTGTTTCTTTACCAAACACGAGCATATCTCCAATTTCATATTGCACTTCTGCGTGGGTATGGGCGGCCTTTGTCGTAGCATACCAAAAACGCCGATCTTTATATTGTTCATACACTTCATCCAAGGACTTATGTATTTTTACATCTACTAGATGCCAATAATCAAGACCTGCTCGTTTTAAATATTTATCTTCAATGGAAAACCCCAAAGGTTCCACCAAATGTAGTGTCATATGATTTGCTGCACAAAGACGTGCAATATTGCCTGTATTACCAGGAATTTCCGGTTCTACTAATACAATTTCCATGATTCACCTACTATCTTATCGCTTAAAATGTCCGCTTTTACCACCTTGTTTTTCCACAAGATACACAGGACCAATGGTCATACTTTTATCGACGGCCTTTACCATATCATAGACAGTTAATAGACCCACTTGGACCGCTGTTAACGCTTCCATTTCCACTCCTGTAGGACCC
Source organism: Veillonella sp. 3913 (assembly GCF_003992235.1). Classification (NCBI taxonomy): domain Bacteria; kingdom Bacillati; phylum Bacillota; class Negativicutes; order Veillonellales; family Veillonellaceae; genus Veillonella; species Veillonella sp. 3913. Next base: position 224,672 of record NZ_RQVF01000002.1, read on the forward strand.
GTAGTTTTCACTGTGCTACGAATGCACACAGCTTGCTTCTCTTCTACCAAGGAACAGTCTACACTCACCTTCGTCAACGCCAATGGATGGCATAACGGAATAAGGTTAGACGTTTGTTTCGCTCCCATGATGGCTGCCAATTGTGCCACTGCTAACACATCACCTTTTTTGACATTCCCGCTAGCCACAATACTAAAAGCTTCCTCACTGAGCGTAATAAACCCTTCTGCTACAGCTACGCGCTCTGTATGATCCTTTTGGGACACATCCACCATATGCGCATTACCGCCTTCATCAAAATGTGTTAATTTCATAGATACCTCCATGTGAATTTCATTATACCATAGAGAAGGGATTGACGTCAGTAATCTATGTTAGAGAAAAGAGTCTACACAAAAAGGATTGCCACATTAGCATATGCTAGTGACAATCCTTTCAGATAGAAATATTTCATATTCTCTGCTATCAAGATTCGTACGCCAATGAAACATTCCCATTATTTCTTGTAATTTTTATTTGTTCAAGGAACTGTTTATTTTTCATATTCCTTATATTACAGCTCGATAGTTTGACCTGGATCCACCACAAGTCCAGCTTGTTTATGCTTTGCTTCTAACAACGCCACAAAGGTTGCTGGCTCTTTATCAATCACAGGCCATGTTTTGTAATGAATTGGGATGGTTGTATTTGCTTGAATCCAAGATGCTGCTGTCACCGCATCTTCCACACCCATCGTAAAATTATCACCAATTGGCAACAAAGCATAGTCGATTTCACCATGGCGACTGATTAATTTCATATCGCTGAACAATGCCGTATCCCCAGCAAAGTACACACGTTTACCAAAAAACTCAATGATTACACCTGCCGCATGACCACCTGGCACACCAGACCCATGAAAAGCTGGTGTTAAACGGATGGAACCAAATGGGAAATTAAACTTTCCACCTAAATGCATCGCATGGCTACGAGCCCCTGCTTCAGCCGCTTTTCGAGCTACCTCTGCAGTAGAGATTACAAGGGCATCATTCTTCTTGGCAATCATATCGGTATCACCATAATGATCATCATGACCGTGGGATACAAAAATATATTGACACTCTATATCCTCTGCCTTTGCCACATCCCATGTATTGCCTGTAAAGAACGGATCACATACCAACGTTACATCACCATTGCTCAAAGCAAACGTAGCATGACCATAATACGTTAACGTTACATTACTCATAAGAATACCTCCCTCAGATTATCTTAGTCCAACAATATTTGTTAAGTAAATTATATCATTCATAGAAAGCTGGTCGCAAGATAAGTAGATTTATTTTATACTCACATATTCTAAAAACAAAGGAGTTGATTAATTTATCAACTCCCCTTCAATAATATATCCCTTATTAAGTTACAATTAATAGTCAAACCACATTAATATTACACTTACAATCATAATTAACATAATTTTTAATCCAGCTTTATCCTGCAAAGCAATAGGCAACCTATGTCCAAAAAAAGTTTTTGCAAATGCATACGCTCCGCCAATTAAAAACAAAGTTCCAGCTATATCCTTCATTATTATTCCTCCAAATTACAATTTGTTTAATAACTCTACTTTTTTCATTTCAAACTCATCTTCACTAATTAAACCGAGTTCTTTTAATTCCCCTAACTTTTTTATACTTTCAATAATATCAACTGATTGATTCCCAGTATGTGATGCTTGCCTATGATCAGTTACTACAACTGTATTATTTTTCTTTTCTGCATTTCTTTTCATTATAATTGTTAGAACCGATGCACATTCTTCTAAGGCTTTATAAATACCTTTATATTCATAAGATGACCTAGCCTGTGGCGGTACACCTGAATGTTCTCCAATAAAATTGATATACCTTTGAGAGGCATCTATGCTGTTTAATACAATTTTAATTTGTAGCATTTCACATTTTCTATTATCAGTTCTTGATGGTAACATTGCACCAATAATTCCACCTGCTTCACCAAAAAGCAATCCACCTACTGCAGCTCCAACTAAACTACTACCCACACCAGTTTGATTACCATTATCTATAATTGCAAAATCCACTATATTATCAAAAGACACTAAATAATCTGTAATTGTATCACTAAAGAACCCCGTATCTAATAAAGGTATATTAATAAGTTGCCTTTTTTCATCTACTTCAATATATACATTATTCGTTCTTCCTGGTGCTACACGGTGTACTCTATGTGTCACGGTAAAATTTTCAGGCAAAACCCAATTTTTCTTTTTATATAAAGCTAATAGCTCATCGTACTCTAAATCCTCAATTTCCATATTAGTAAGATTTCTACTCTTAAAGCATATAGGACAAAGATATTTTTCCGATTTCTTCATCATTCCTTTTTGCAATTTCCCATTAAAGTCAGCTACAATTGACTTATCACATGAAATGCATTTATAAGTTTTCATACTGGCTACCTATTTATTTAACTATGGATTTAAAGTAATATATTGATCTTTCGTACGGCTTAAAGCACTTCCTCCGATAACAAACTGCAAAGCTTTACTATTAGCTACATCTTGCGGCACATCAAAATAAAGTTTTTTCGTATGTTCAACACCTGGATTGACTAAATCTAAATAATCTTGGTTCGCATGGTCAATTCTATATGAGTACGCATAAGAACTTTTTCCTGCCACCATTCCAATTTCATTCCCCTCTATTTTGGCTGGATTATTACTAATGTTTTTATATTTTAAAGTAACAACCACATATACACCTTGTGGTTTTTGATGTTCAACGCCATACTCATCTATCCATTGTGGCAAAATTTCTCGATTTAATACCACAAACTCAAATTCTTTAGTTTTAACTACTTCCCCTATCTTATGTGTATTCTCAGATTTTGTTTCCGTTTCAGCTTTTTTAGTTTCTTTTTCACTCTCTTTTTTTGTTTCTACTTTTGTAGTTGTTACACTTTCCTTTGGTTTTGTAGCAGGAGTGTCGCCGGAAAGCCATATACCAACGCACATAACCACTAGTGAAGTTCCTAAAATTTTTAATCTAGGTTTAGTAGTAAAAAATGGTGCCACCATTTTAGGTTTGAATAACCCCACTAAAAGCCAAATAATTGCCCCAAAAAACAAAAACATAGCCATTATCATTTCCTCCTTTTATGATAACTCATCCTCTTTTACAACGTCATAAATACGTTTCATAGCACAATTATACAAAATGTCCCCCCCGTCAACATTTACAGTAATATATTCTTTATACAAGGACATCTCACTTGTTCTATATAATAAAAAACTAAAAACGACCACCCCTCACATTCTCTGTAAGAAGTAGTCGCTTCGCTATGTATTATCCAGTTGTAAAGTGCTATACTAAACTTAGAGCAATTAATGTTGCCCCTAGGGGCGATATGCGTTTGGCTCATCTCTTAGTAGACTTCGGATTTACTTGTTAAATCCCCCCTCGAAAGGAGGTGAGTGCCATGACTGTATTTGAAGCTTTAATGATCGTATTAACTTCATGTACCTTAGTGGTACTTTTAATCACATGTATTGTTATGATCATAGCATTGATCAAGTAATATATAAGTTTAAAGGCCTAACGTATATGTAGAGTATTCGCCGTACTCTGCACGTTAGGCCTCATCTTACATCCCGAGATGAGCTTGACGCTGTTAGACATCAATTGCTCTTCTTATGTATATAGTAAAACATTGCACTGCAAAAGTCAACATCCCTAGGCCGCCACCTAGGGATGTTTGCTATATATTCATGTTACAAAATCTAGCTATATAGTAGTTACGCTTCCGCCCACTCTGTATGGAATGTGCCTTCTTTGTCTGTACGTTCGTATGTATGAGCACCGAAGAAGTCACGTTGTCCTTGGATTAGATTTGCTGGCAATACACCACGACGATAGGAATCGAAGTAATCTAAGGATGCACTGAAAGCAGGTGTTGGGATACCGTAACGTTTCGCAGCAATGATCGCTTCACGCCATTTTGCTTGGTGTGTTTGCAATGCTTCTGCAAAGAATGGATCCAACATCAAGTTATTCAAATCTGGGTTATTTGTGAATGCTTTTTTAATATCTTCTAAGAATGCTGCACGGATAATGCAACCGCCACGCCACAACAATGCCATGTCACCGAAGTTAATATTCCAATTATATTCTTTTGCCGCTGCTTTAATCAATGCAAAACCTTGTGCATAGGAGCAAATTTTAGACGCATATAAGGCAGAATGGATAGCAGCTACTAATGCTTCTTTATCGCCTTCAAAAACTTCTGTTGGGCCTGCTAATACTGGTTCTGCCAACACACGCTCAGATTTGTACGCAGACATAGCACGAGCAAACACGGCTTCTGCGATGGTTGGAATTGGCACACCAAGGTCTAAACCTTCTTGGCTAGTCCATTTACCAGTACCTTTTTGACCAGCTTTGTCCAAGATTTTTTCTACTAATGGAGTTCCATCAGTATCTTTTACTTTCATAATTTTAGCAGTGATTTCAATAAGGTAGGAATCTAATAATCCTGTGTTCCATTTTGCAAATACATCGCCAATTTCATCATCGCTCATGCGAAGTAATTCTTTCATCATGAAGTAGGCTTCGGAAATTAATTGCATATCGCCGTATTCGATACCATTGTGCACCATTTTTACATAGTGACCTGCACCGTCATCACCTACATATGTGCAGCAAGGACCGTCTGCCACTTGGGCTGCAATGGATGTAAAGATAGGAGCCAATTCATTGTAGGAAGCTTCGTTACCACCTGGCATCAAGCTTGGACCATTTAAAGCCCCTTCTTCACCACCAGATACGCCAACTCCTAAGAAACGGAAACCTTTGGATTCTAAGTATTTTGTACGACGAATCGTATCTGGGTAATGGGAGTTACCGCCATCGATTAATGTATCGCCTTGGTCTAAATATGGTAAAAAGGCTTCAATCATATCGTCTACAGGTTGACCTGCTTTCACTAAGAACATGATTTTACGAGGTTTTTCTAACATTGCTACAAACTCTTCTGGAGTATGTGCTCCGCCGATTGTTCCTTCGTGGCTATAGTTGGTTACAAAATCGTCTGTTTTTTGTGGTGTACGGTTGTACACTGCAATGCTGAATCCATGACGGGCAATGTTGCGGGCCAAGTTTTGTCCCATAACAGCCAAACCAACTAGACCAAATTGATATAATTTTTCACTCATCGTCATACCTCTTTCTTGATTGACTATCGTGTGTGAGCTTGTTCTTCTTTCAAACGAGCCAACATCACTGATGAACTAAACATAATAATACCTGCAATGACGGTAGCCAAGGCTAGGTTTTCTCCGAAGACGATAAATCCCCAGAAGGAGTTAAAGAATACCCCTACATATTGCATAAATTGTGCCACTACTGCATTGGTTGCCACAAACGCACCAGTTAGGAAGAATTGCGCCACTACGGAAATGGCTCCGATAATCCCTAAATACAGTGCTTGTGTTGCATTAGGCCATACAAAATCTGGTATCATCACGATACCGCCTACTAGCATGGTGGTGACTAAAAAATAAAACATGATTTCATAGGAACTGTGACCACCCTTTAAGCTAATGGTGCGAATCGTTGTATAGGCCGCCGCCGATAAGGCTGCTCCTGCAATGGCAATAAAAGAATACCAATGCAATCCCGATAAATTCCAAGGTTGAATCATATACACAACGGCTAAGAAGATCAATCCTAACCATTTAGCAGATCCATCAGGCAATTTTTCTTTCAACACAAAGTTGCTAAAAATCAGGACGAATATACCTGATAGTTGAAATAGTATGGATGCATCTGCCATCGTCATATAGACTAATGCAATGAAATTACTTAAATTTCCTAATCCACCGAAGATACCACGCAAGGTTAATAGCCCTCGATGTTCCGTGGAAAAGGAAATTCCTTTTTGTCGCATCACTATGAGTACGGCAATTGTTCCTATGAGCCCTCTGAAAAATGTCACCTCTGCCGCCGGCATACCATCGCCTAGAAGTTTCACAAATAAATTCATAATACTGAAGGCGAAGGATGACATGAGGGAAAAGAAAAATGCTTGTACCATAGGTCACCTATTGTTTGAAAGTATCCACAAAGGATAGAATTTCTTCTTTCATAGCTTCTTTTGGAATCACCTTGGTGAAACGCAATGGCTTATGTTGCAACTCTGCCAATTGTTTCGGACAACCTACGCCTGTGACTGCCGAAATATTGTCTAAGCTTTCATAAGGAGTTGATCCTACTTTGATATCCAAGGCTTCACAAATCGGTGTTGGGAATTTGAAAGGATGCGCCGTGGAAGCAATCACCGTATGACGGTGACCATCTTCAGGATGAGCCTCTAGCTCTTTCATATAAGCTCCCATCGCCACCGCTGTGTGCGGATCCATTACATAGCCATAGGAATTGTACACTTGCTCGATGACAGCCTTTGTCATGTCATCGTCTACATAGGCGCCAGCAAACTCTTTTTGCACCGCTTGTAGTTCTTCTGGAGTGACAGAGAATTTGCCCTCTCCTTTCAGTGCTTTCATACGCTCAGCTGTCAATTCTGCATTTTCACCGCTCACATAATAAATAAACCGTTCAAAGTTAGAACTTTCCAAAATATCCATAGACGGAGAGATGGTTGTATAGAACGGACGGTTCATATCATAGGTACCAGTGCTGAAGAAATCTGCGAGCACATTGTTTTGATTGGATGCACAAATTAATTTACCAACCGGAATACCCATGCGTTTTGCATAGTAAGCGGCCAAAATATTGCCGAAGTTGCCTGTTGGCACCACCACATTAAACGCTTCATCTTCGTGGATAGCCCCCGTATTTACCAATTCAGCATAGGCTGCCACATAGTACACCACTTGTGGCGCTAGACGGCCGATATTAATAGAGTTAGCAGAAGAGAACTTCACTCCTTTGTCTGCCACTTCCTTCGCCACATCAGCATCCACAAAGAGACGCTTCAAAAATTGTTGAGCATCATCAAAGTTACCTTCGATGGCTGTTACATTGACATTTGCACCTTCTTGCTTTTGCATTTGCTCTTGTTGCATAGGGCTAACGCCATCCGTTGGGAAGAACACTTGAATGTGTGTGCCTGGTACATCTTTGAATCCTTCTAAGGCTGCTTTTCCTGTATCACCAGAGGTAGCTGTCAATATCAACACTTCTTTTATTTCTTTTTCCGCTTCCTTTGCTGCCACCAATAAGTATGGGAACAAAGATAAGGCCATATCTTTAAAAGCTTGGGTGCGACCGTGGAACAACTCCAACACGGATACTCGCTCTAACAAGGAATGCATAGGCGCCATATCTGGTGTATCGAAGTTCACCGTATTATAGGCACTACGAATCATCGTTTCTAATTCCGCTTCTGTGAAAGTCGTAAATAACTTACTCAACACAACCAGTGCAATTTCTTCATAACTCTTGTCTGCCACATCGCGGTAGGACAAACATTGTTCCGGAAACTCCACCGGCACATATAAACCGCCATCACTTGCCAATCCATGGAGCAACGCAAAGGTTTCACTCACCGTTTCATGACTGCGCGTACTTGTATACTTCATCTCATCATCCTTTATATTACACAATATATTGTATTATCTTCATTCATTATAAATTAATGCTATCTATTTAGCAAGAAAAGGCGCACTTCAATCTCAATCATGACAATTAGTAATAAAAGTCACAATTATACCACTCTAATTATAAAATAGTCATACTTATTCATCTTGTTCTTGACATCGAAAAACCAAAGGAGTACAATACACACATACAATCAAACATTCGGGAATAGGTGCGAAAGCATAATAGAGAAGCCAGTTAAAGTCTGGCACGGTCCCGCCACTGTAAAGCAGAGCAAATCCAATTATGTCACTGGGAAACTGGGAAGGCTGGAGGCGCGTTGAAGCTGAGTCAGGAGAACTGCCTATTCATCATTCACCACTTGACCTACGAGAGATAGGGAGGAGAATCAAAGGCCTTTTTCTGATACTCCAAAATACAAGAAAAAGGATTTTTTATTACTACAATATGCGTTGTATGGGATACGTCACATATTGATGATCGCCTTATCATGGCCAAGTGAATTCACCATTATGGTATTAGCACTCAAAGTGTTGATATAGTTGTCATGATTTTGTATGGGCGTACATCATCATCCTAAAAAGAACCTGCCGGTGGGCAGGTTCTTTTTTTTGCGTCAATAGTAAATAGGGAGACCACTCACATACGAGTAGCCTCCCATATTTTTATCATAATTCTATTTTCTCTCTATCGTCATTGCCTTTCACATGGTACAATACAATTGCATAGGGGATTCCGGCCCCTTGTATCATACCCTCAAAGGCAATATGCGTGTCCAGCGCTAGCTTTAGAGGGTTTTTTCTTTGTCCATATACATTGCTTTGAAGTCTTCATAATCTTCCGCCATATAGTCCGGCATTATGGATAAGGCTTTTTCTTGGATCCATTCTGGGATTCCATAATAGGCCCCCGCTACAGCACCGACAATGGCACCCAATGTATCACAGTCACCACCGATGTACATTACATTGCGAATAGCCGATTCATAGTCTTCACTTTCAAAGAAACATTGCATTCCTTCTGGCACTGTTTTTTGACAGCTTGGCTCAAACCTATAAGTCTTATGCAACTCTTCCACACTGTACTCACCAGGATAATAGGATCGTACCATTTCTTGAATTTCTTCTTTCGTCGCTCCATGAAGTGCTTTGAACACGGCTAAAGCCGTCACTTCTCCACCTTTTAATCCTTCCGGATCATTATGGGTGGTACCTGTTACAATTTGGCTCAACAACTTGACTTCCATTTCACTATTCCCTACGTAAGCCACAGGGCTAATACGCATCGCTGCTCCATTACCCCAACTACCATAGGGCTCAGTCACATCAGATAACCCCCATCGGAAAAATTTTGCACCAAATCCGCCCATCGGTAATGGATTGGAAAGAAAATATTCTTTCATACGATAGATAGTAGCTCGTTGTAAATGTGTCCCCCTTCCTTTTACATCAATTAAAGCTCGTGCAATAGCACATGTTAAAATCGAATCATCTGTAGGCTTACAAGCCTCTGACAAAAACTCGAAGTCTCTGCTTTTGATATTATTGAACTCATAGATTGAGCCCGCCATATCTCCAATGATTGCTCCTAACATAGAACTCCTTTCCGGTGTTTCCACCAAACTCATTGCGATAATTACATAGATATATGCAAAAATTATATACATCTATGATTTTTCCACAATATACCTCGTTACATCTATTGATATAACTGAATTGTTACCATTATACACCATGTCTTTTTAAGAGACAATACCTCTCAACAGCTATAGATATATAGTGTAACAAGTGATAAAATTAAATGTTATTAACATTATTAATATCATAAGTGAGTTTGTTTTTGGGAGGCACTATGTCTTTAGTTTCTATGATTAAACATTTTCTACTTGTAGCTGCCCCCGTCATTGCTACACAATTTTCTATCATTGCTGGTAGTTTTGTAGCGGTCACATTAACGGGGCAATACAGTACTATAGATTTAGCAGCTATCGGTGTGGGGTATAACTTATGGGTCGCCGCTTTTTTTGGTCTGTCAGGAATTCTCCTTGGTGTGACCCCTATTATTTCTCACGCCTTAGGGGCTAAAAAAACTGAATCGGTAGCTGCTACTATGTGGCAAAATATCTATTTAGGGCTTGCATTTGCAACAGTTCTTATACTTGCCACTCTACTTGGTTTATCTCCTTTGTTAGATCTATTGGGATTAGAACCAGCGGCAAAATCTGTTTGCATCCAATATATGAACGCCATGTGCGTCGCCTTTCCAGCTATGATGATTATGTCTGGATTCCGATATATCGTCGATGCTCACGGAAATACTCGCTACTCTTTATACATCATTGGCAGCAGCGTACTTTTTCAGTCCATTTTCAATGTACTATTCATACAAGGTTATGGCCCCATCCCCGCTCTTGGGGGCTTTGGTGCCGGTATTTCAACGGCCATCGCCTATTGGTATATGATGCTGTGTTTCCTTGGATTAATTACATTTCACAAGAACTTTAAGCACTATCGGTTTTGGTCATCTTTCACTGGACCTAGCTGGATATTAATCAGAGACCAATTAGCCTTAGGTATCCCTATCGGTTTATCTATCTTTGCTGAAATTAGCATTTTCAGTGCTGCCGGTATTGCTATGACAAAATTTGGTACAGAAATTATAGCCGCCCATCAAGCTGCCTCTAGTTTCCTTGGTCTAACGTTTTCCTTTCCACTTAGTCTAAGTATGGCAGCTACCATCGTTATTGCCTATGAATTGGGGGCTAAACGATATCAAAATGCCATTACCTACACATGGATTACTCGTGGCGTAGCCATATGTATCGCTCTTGGTATTGGGACCTATTCCTTCACACACATCGATTTCTTAGCTAACTTATACACTAAAGAGGAACACATGATTCCTCTCATCGATAGCTTCATTTCTTACGCTGTATTTTTCACCATCATAGATGCTCTAGGCACTCCATTGCAGGGTGTACTTCGGGCTTATCGTGATGTAACTAGCGTGTCTATTATTACTATAGGTACTTATTGGGGGGTAACCGTTCCCGTTGCGTATCTATGTTATCTATTCACAGATTTTGGCCCCTATTCCGTATGGATCGGGTTATTGTCAAGTACCTCTACGGCAGCGTTATGTTATATGTATCGCTTGCGGAGAGTGCAACGTAAATTACTATATTTGACGTGAAAGAAAATAACACACTCTAATTCTACAGGACTGTTCACCTAGAGCAGTCCTTTTTATATTCCTTAGTATCCCTCTTACAAGTATTTATAATCTCCAATACAAAACTAGGCTATAGACAATGCATATATCAGACTTTTTCAGATAAAGCCATTTTATTTTGACATATCGCTCCAAATACTATAGAATATAGAAATGCAATTTAAGCTATATATAAATGTATCATTATTGATGTATAACAGAAGGAGCTCCTATGGCTACTGTAAATCCAAATTACGAAAACCTACAAGGTTCTTATTTATTCGCTAACATCGCTCGTAAAGTAGAAGCTTTCAAAGAAAGCCATCCTGAGGCAGACATCATTCGCCTTGGTATTGGTGATGTGACACGTCCTCTTGTGCCAGCTGTAATTGAAGCTATGCACGCAGCGGTGGATGAAATGGGTTCTGCTGACACATTCCGTGGTTACGGTCCTGAGCAAGGCTATGATTTTTTGCGTAATGCTATTGCTGAAGGAGATTACGCTCCCCTAGGTATTACCATTCAAGCGGATGAAATTTTCGTGTCCGACGGTGCTAAATCTGATGTGGGTAACATCCAAGAAATTTTCTCTGAAGATAACATCATTGCTATTACTGACCCTGTATATCCTGTATACCTTGACTCTAATGTTATGGGCGGTCGTACTGGCAAAGCTATCGACGGTATTTATGAAAAAGTAGTATACCTACCAACGAACGCAGAGAACAATTTCTCTCCGGATTTTCCAAAAGAACGTGTAGACATTGTTTATCTTTGCTGCCCTAATAACCCTACAGGCACTGTATTAAGCCGTGCTCGCTTGACTGAATGGGTGCAATGGTGTAAAGAAAACGAAGCAATTTTGATGTTTGACTCTGCTTATGAAGCGTTCATCACTTCTACGGATACAGTTCGTTCTATTTATGAAATTGAAGGCGCTCGTGAAGTGGCTATCGAATTCCGCTCTTTCTCTAAAACAGCTGGATTCACTGGCACTCGTTGCGCCTACACTGTAGTCCCTCATGAAGTAACTGCAAAAAATGCAGAGGGTAAACGGGTTCCTCTAAATCCTATGTGGAATCGTCGTCAAACTACAAAATTCAACGGAGTTCCTTACATCATCCAACGTGGTGCTGCTGCTGTATACACACCAGAGGGCCGTGCCCAAATTAAAGAGCATATCGCTTACTATATGGAAAATGCACGCATTATCCGTGAAGGCCTAGAAGCCATTGGTCTTACTGTATTTGGTGGCGTCGATGCTCCGTATATTTGGATCCAAGCTCCGAAAGGTATGAGCAGTTGGGACTTATTCGATACCTTATTAGAAAAGGTACACATTGTAAGTACCCCTGGATCCGGCTTTGGCCCTGAAGGAGAAGGCTATCTACGTCTCACTGCATTCGGCAGCCGAGAAAATACGATTCGCGCAGTAGATCGCATTAAAATATTACAATTTTAATATTCCCCTTTTCTATATGGGAATTTTCCGCTATAATGATACATGCGAAAATAGTGGGCGCAATGTCCCTAATTTATTTCATCATATACTGTAATTTTCCATTACAGTTCGTATAGTATTATTATTAATGAAAGTATCAACTTTCACGAAAGGAAGTAACATGAGTAACATTCGTATTGGTATCATTGGATACGGTAACCTTGGTCGCGGTGTAGAAGCGGCTGTAGCATTACAACCAGATATGGAATTAGTAGGCGTATTCTCCCGTCGTTCTGGTTTACAAACTGTTAGCGGTGTGCCTAGCTACACAATGGAAGACGTAGAGTCTTTCAAAGGTAAGATTGATGTGATGGTATTATGCGGTGGCAGCGCTACAGATTTAATCGATCAAACTCCAGCTATCGCAGCACATTTCAATGTCATCGATAGTTTTGATACACATGCTCGTATTCCTGAGCACTTTGAAAACGTAGGCAAAGTAGCTCAAGAAGCCGGCACTGCTGCTCTAATTTCTTGCGGTTGGGACCCTGGCATGTTCTCTTTACAACGTGTATACGCTGAAAGCATCTTACCTCAAGGCGATTCCTACACATTCTGGGGCCGTGGTGTATCCCAAGGTCATTCCGACGCAATCCGTCGTATCGAAGGCGTGGCAGATGCACGCCAATATACAGTACCTAAACAAGAGATCATCTCCTCTATCCGTAACGGTGAAACTCCTGAAGTAACAGCGACATCTTCTCACCTTCGCGAATGTTACGTAGTATTGAAAGAAGGCGCTGACGCAGCTCGTATTGAAAACGAAATCAAAACAATGCCTAACTACTTCGTTGGTTATGAAACAACAGTAACATTCATTTCCCAAGAAGAATTAGATGCAAACCACAAAGGTATTCCACATGGTGGTCTTGTCATCCGTAGTGGCGAAACTACAACAGGTACAAAACATATCTATGAATTCGGCTTACAATTAGATTCTAACCCTGAGTTCACAGGTGCTGTATTAGTAGCCTTCGCTCGTGGCGTACACCGCTTAGCAGCACATGGTGGCCGTGGTGCTTTCACAGTATTCGATATTGCACCAGCTTGGTTATCCCCAAAATCTGCTGAAGAATTACGTGCACATTATCTATAAGATATACGTTAGTAGCATCTTATTTCATGAGATACTCGGGACTGTAATAACATAGTCAAAACAAAGTAGAGGAACGTCGATCAAGGAGTATCAACGTTCCTCTATTTTTATATTTTGCATAAATCTATTGGCAGGTAGTATGCAATTATGGTATACTATGACTGTAAAAAAGAGAGCCCACAACGTATACTAGGCGTTAGGCTCATCTCGAAACGTATCAAAAATCGAAATGCCTAACGTGTTAAGGTACGCGAAACCTTATATCGTTAGGCATTTATATTATTTTAATAATTATCGCAAGCACTAAAGGAGTTACCAATGAGCACAAATTTAGAAGTAGGCATTGTAGGCCTTCCGAATGTCGGAAAAAGTACATTGTTTAATGCTATTACAAAGGCTGGCGCAGAAGCGGCAAACTATCCTTTCTGCACCATCGAACCAAATGTAGGCGTTGTTGACGTACCAGACGCTCGTTTAGCTGTATTGGCTGAAATGTTCGGTTCTAAACGCATCTTACCTGCTGCTATGCGCTTTGTAGACATTGCAGGCTTAGTAGCTGGTGCTTCCAAAGGGGAAGGTTTGGGCAACAAGTTCTTGAGTCATATCCGCCAAGTCGATGCTATCGCCCAAGTCATTCGTTGTTTCGATGACCCTAACATCACACATGTGGCAGGTTCTGTAGATCCTGTTCGCGATATTGAAATCATCAACACTGAACTTTGCTTAGCTGACCTTGAAAGCGTAGATAAACGCTTACAACGCATTGCTAAGTTAGCAAAATCTGGCGACAAAGATGCTCGTATGGAAGCACCTATTTTAGAAAAAGTATCTGCTGCATTAGGCGATGCCATCCCTGTTCGTGCCCAAGGCTTAACAGAAGATGAGCTAGAGATTTTAAAAGATTTAACCTTATTGACAGCAAAAAAATCTTTATACGTAGCCAATGTGGGAGAAGATGAAGTATCCGACTACTCTGGCAACGAATTTGTCAAACAAGTAGAAGAGTATGCAGCGAAAGAAGGCTCTGGTGTAGTTGTAGTATCTGCTCGTATCGAATCTGAAATCGCTGAATTATCCGACGAAGAAGCAACTGCTTTCTTAGCTGACCTTGGCTTAGAAGAAAGTGGCTTAACGAAATTAATCAAAGCTAGTTACTCCTTATTAGGTTTAATTAACTACTTCACAGCTGGTGAAATGGAAGCTCGTGCGTGGACTATCGTGGAAGGCACAAAAGCTCCACAAGCAGCTGGTAAAATCCACTCCGATATCGAAAAAGGCTTCATTCGTGCGGAAATCGTATCCTTTGACGATTTAGAAGCTTGCGGTAGCCAAAATGCTGCCAAAGAAAAAGGTCTTGTGCGCCTAGAAGGCAAAGACTATATCATGAAAGACGGCGATGTAACACATTTCCGCTTCAACGTATAATAACCTACTAACAATACAGGCATATACAGTGTACTTTTACTTAAAATATCACTGTATATGCCTCTTTTAGTTAGCAAGGTCTGCGTACATATTCAGTTGGTTCTTTTCCCTTTTCATAATAATACATATGAGAAGGGGTTATTTTTTCTACTTCAAAGATACGTAACACTTCTTCTATGTATTCTTCTTGCACACCAATAGAGAGCCCACAAGCACTAGATAGCTCTGGTGGAACTGGCATTAACTGATGAGGCACTTTATATTGCCCTAACATTTTATCTGCTTTATCTGCAAAATAGTAAGAACTAAATAGAACGAGTACTTTTTGTGGTACCTTATCTGTAGCTGTATCAAGTTTCTTACTATCTACTGCAAAAACGTTCATGTGCGTCTACCTCATTCCATCTTTCCAGTTCTATCTACCAATGTTACCACGCATCTAATTACAACGTAACAAATGGTTCTTGCATCATACTTTCAGTAATAGCATACAGATTCGTAATAGTGCCTACTTGCACTTTGTCTTTCACCTCGTAAAAGTCTAAACAAATGCCACAGCCACTAACAGTCACCCCTGCTGCTTCTAAGGCTTTGAAGTTTTCAATATGTTCAGACCCTTCTACGAGCATTTTTACAGCGCTATTAATGCAATAGATGGCTTTGGGTTTCACATCTGTTTCTGTCAATACATAGATGAATGTTTTCATCAAATTACGACCTAACTCTTCACTACCTTCACCTAAATAGTCTTTTGTCAGCAATAAGACTTTACCACCCATAGAAGGGGTTGGCACAGACGGTACCGCGGTTCCCATCAATTCAGGGGGAACTGTATCTTGACTAATCGGCGCACCCATTGCTGCTTTTTCTGCTTTTGTTTTTTCATAAGCTGCAATACTGCGTTCCAAGCTACCTGTACCATTTGTCATATAAAATGGGGCCTCTCCACCGGCAATCGTTGTATTCGTTACAACCTTTCCTAGGGGTGCAGCAAATTCATTTTCAAAAATATCTTCCAAATCTAGGTCCTCTAAATCATTCGAAGTTTGAATATTTACAGCACTAACCGCAGTCACTTCCGCTTTCACAGCTGTAGGGGGAATCAATACAACGATGTAATTTCCCTCTTGTTCTAATACATGGTTTTCATAGCCTCGGTATTCTCCTAATTTCACCACATTGTCACGGCTCACATCATTGTCGACAATGACTTTTACATACAGATTCGCATCAGAATCCATCGCTTTTTTTGCTTCAATCACAGGCGCTGGGCATACTTGGCCTCGCATATCTATCGTTACTTCTTTATTTGACATAGACTTGTTTCCTTCCTTCCTGAATGACACGGCCGATCTGCGCGGCCTGTAAACCCTTTGCCTGTAACTCTGAAAGTAACTGCTTTCCTTCACTTTCAGAACAAGCAAATAATAAACCACCTGATGTTTGCGGATCAAAACAAATATCGCTCCATACTGGATCTAAATGGTCAGCAAACTCAGCTTGATCGCCTAATGCTTTACGATTCCCATAGGTAGACGCTGGAACTAAGCCCATACTAGCAGCCTCTAATACATCCGTAAAGAGAGGAATTTGCTCCGCATAGAGTTCCACAGATGTTCCACTAGCTTTTGCCATTTCAGATACATGACCAATCAAGCTGAATCCCGTAATATCCGTACAACCGTGAATGATAAACTGCGCCGCCACATCTCGAGCTCCTTTATTAATCGTTCCCATACTGTGCACAGCTTCCTGCACACCTTCAGAGAATACGCCACCTTTTGCAGCCGTGTTCATAATGCCCGTTCCAATCGGTTTAGATAGAATTAAGACATCACCCACTTGAGCATCTCCATTCGTCCAAATATGACGTGGATTAATGAGACCAGTCACAGCCATTCCAAAAATAGGCACTTCATTTTCGATACTGTGACCACCAAGAAGAGCTACTCCCGTCTCCAGTAAAACCTCATTGGCCCCTTCTAAGACCTCACGAAGGACACCTTCTTTCACTAAAGACACAGGAAATCCTACAATATTCAATGCTGATATAGGCGTGCCCCCCATGGCATATATATCACTTAAACTATTGCAAGCCGCTACTCTACCAAAGAGTCTCGGATCTGCCACTGGAGGTGTAAAAAAATCCACCGTCTGTACAATAGCTTGACTTTCATTAATTTGATACACTCCAGCATCTTCCATACCAGATGCATCGGTCAATACAGCTGGATGTGTAGGCATCTTCATATGTTGCAACACATCCTCTAAAATGTGCGGCCCAATCTTGCAAGCACAACCGCCCTTAGCTGCATATTTCGTTAAATCAACCATAGGTATCCCTTTCCTAGAAAATTATTATGATTTACAAATCATATTTTATTCTTCTGTTGCTTCTTTTCTGGATACTATCTTTTTTACATTCTTTTCAAACTTAGGTCGTGGTATCATCACTTGATGCCCACAGCCTTCACAGACTGTTACGAAATCAACGCCAGTTCGTTTAATCTCCCAATTCTGACTACCACAAGGATGGGGTTTCTTCATTTGTACCACATCACCTACTTGGTATTTTATAAATCCCATAGGCACCTCCTATTTCCATGATTATGTTTATAGTATATCATCTAACTTTATATTTCTCTATAGGGCCGTATGGGTATTACTAAAAGTTTGCACTAAGTCTGTCAACCCTCTCATCAGTACTGATGACTGCTATCACTTGTTAGCAACTGACAACTCCCCTTTTCTGTTTCATAACTAAGAAACCCTATAAATAGAGGGATTTCTATGTATTATCATTACAGCTTTATCTCTTGAGTTCGATTCTCAATTTCTTTTCTGTGTAATCCCCTTGTTTTTATAGGGAATTAAATAGCTATAAATGCGATACTATAGCCGATTGAGAGGCTTTATCATTTACAAAAAATTTTAAATTTTTCTAAAAAAAGACTTGCATTTCTCATTTTCATAGTCTATAATGTAATCAACAATGATTATTCGTTAAGTAACGAAATCAATAGGGACTTGTTCAAGTGAACAAGCCCACTATACAAATAAGTATTTATTTTATTACAACAATGTAAAGTACATGGAGGAACAAAATGCCAGAATTAAAAGGTACTCAAACAGAAAAAAATCTTCAAGCAGCATTCGCTGGTGAATCTCAAGCTAACCGTAAATATACATACTATGCAAGTGCAGCTCGTAAAGCTGGTATGAACAAAATCGCTGATTACTTCGAAGAAACAGCAATCAACGAATCCGCTCATGCTAAAGTATGGTTCAAATTGTTACACGGTGGCGATGTAAACGCTGACGTAGCAATCAACTTAAAAGATGCTGCTGCTGGCGAACACTACGAACACACTGTAATGTACCCAGAATTTGCTAAAGTTGCAAAAGAAGAAGGTTTCGCTAAAATCGCTTACTTATTCGAACAAGTTGGTGTTATCGAAGCTCGTCACGAAGAACGTTACCTTGACCTTGTAACTGCTGTTGAAGGCGGTAAAGTGTTCAAACGTGAACAACCAATTGCTTGGATCTGTGCTAACTGTGGTTATATCCACATCGGTGAAGAAGCTCCAAAACTTTGCCCAGTATGTGCTCATCCACAAGCATTCTTCTCTCAACACGGAGAAACTCTTATCTAATCAGTAAGCCGAGTGGTTTCTTAGATAAGTACTATAAGATTGTATCAAGTGATACAAAACAACCTACATAGAGAACTAAGTAGTTCTAAGGGTAAGTACCCCATACAAATGATATACTAAGTAGTAATGATATATACCCAAGTGGGTCAAATTACATATACCTTATCCCAAGTGGGTTAGAACTAGTATAGGTATACTAAAGCGACTGTGAAAACAGTCGCTTTTTTGTACCCTAACTCATAAGTATATAGGTTCATAGGTATCCTCCATATAGTAGCTATACATATCTTTCACCATGTATCATCGTATCTTCATTTTACTAGGATATACTTTAACTACAAGGTCCACTTCTCAAGATGGATACTAGTATGTAACAAACCCTTACACGCAGTTGTTTTCAAAATATACCTGCGGTGATTGTAAACACTACTAGGTACTGAACTATATTTTACAAATGTAATGATGAAAAGGAGACACTTATGAAACGTGCACTACTATTGACAACTATAGCCATGACTATTGGTTCTTCCGCTTTTGCTTCATCCATCAACTACCCTAATTTTCAAAGCGACCATACACCTATGTCTTTTAAAATGGCATCTACTGAGGATATGAAAGCATACACGAAAGATTTGGAAAATTACTTAGCAGATACAGATGCAGTGATTCAAATGTTGATTACTAAAAAACGTGCTGCTATCGATGCTTACAATGCAGGTGTACGTGAATATAACAAGGATGATTTTTTTCATAAAGATCGTGTAGAACCATACTCCTATGATGAAAGTTACTCCCAAACTAAACGTGTAGGTGGGCATACATACCATACCTTTGGTGATACTGTGATTATCACATCACCTAACTCCATTCCTGTAGTTGAAGAAACAAAATCGCAGAAAAAAGAGGAAGATGATGCCTTCGCACGCATGATGCGTCGTATGGAACGCCACCTAGGCATTGATCGATGGTAAGGTTTCCTATATATACCCTTAAATACCCTTAAATAGCCTTACACTACCCTTATCTATATTCTTTTATATTCCCTTCCCTATATCACAAATAAGGACCTCTATCGCGCGATAGAGGTCCTTATTTTACATCTGTCATGGCACACTCAAGGAATAGCCTATTTTCTTCAACTCTATGATAGAAAAAAGCTGCAACCTACGCGATATCAATAGGTTGCAGCTGTATATCTTTTAGTACTTTCATCATAGATACATGATGCATCTAATACATTACTTATACCTTATCGAATTGTTTTTGTGTCGTTAAAGGCTTCTTGGTCAAAAGTTCCTTGCAAACGATCTACTACAATAGCATTTGTCATAGAACCACTTACATTTAACATTGTACGTCCCATATCTACAATAGGGTCTACTGCTAAAATTGGAGAAATGGAGCCGAAGAATGCTCCCATACCAGTACCAGATAAGGATACGGATGCTGCCATAGTTGCTGTACCCGGAACCCCTGCAATCCCTAAGGAGCCTAATGCAATCACGATAACGCTCATCACATACATTGTAAAGTCTAATGGCACTCCAGATACGCGAGCGATATAAACGATACATAAGGCTGGGAAGATGCCTGCACAGCCTTGCATGCCTGCTGTCGTACCAAAACTTGCTACTGTATTCGCAGTAGCAGGGTTAACGCCTAACTTTTTAGTCAATGTTTCTACCGTCAATGGTAATACACCCATACTAGAACGAGATGTGAAAGCCAAGATTAAGGCTTCTTTTGCTTTACGGAAGTACATGATTGGACTAACACCAAACATAGTTAATAATACAGCTTGTACTACTAACATGATTGCAACGCCTACATAGATTAAGATAATAAACAAGCCCATGTCAGCAATAGCACCAAACCCTTTTTGCGCCAATGTTGTAGCCAACAACGCCACAACACCATATGGCATTAAGCCGATCACAAAATCTGCTACCCAGAAGATAACTGTGTGCACTTCATCAAATAATTTTGTGACTACTTCTAAATCACTGGCACCATGTTGTTTCACAAGTCTAGCAACACCACCAATAATAACGCCAAATACAACAACAGCAATAACATTAGTTTGCGCCATTGCATTAATAGGATTTGCTGGTATCAAGGCACGCAATGTATCTACAACAGGTTTTACCTCTCGCATTTTAGAATCACCAGCCACTGCTAAGGTACCTTCTCCTAATCCTGTTACAGTACCTAGTACTAAACCTATAATAGCAGCAATACCTACCATGATTAAAGCTACTACACCTGTGGAGGATACAAGGCGTTTTAAGTTCGCATTCGTATCCATATGTAAGATAACATGAACAATGGAAATAAATACCACAGGAATGACAAGCATACGGATTAAATCAATAAATCCTCCCCCAATAAGAGAGAACCACTTCGTGCTTTCCTTAATAAACACCACGTCCATTGGGTTTTTAGGGAATCCTGCAATCAATTGCACCGCAACCCCTAACACAGCACCTACTACAGTGGCAATCATTACCAATGTGCCGAATTGAATATTTCTTTTTTGAAGAAAATACACGTATCCCAACGCAATAAGGAATAACACAAGTATTCCTACTGTCATGAGATCGCTAATCATGAGAAATTGTGTAAAAAATGGCATATCCATACAAATTCCCCTTCCTTTCCAGACCTAACTATAGTCCAATTACTTCTTGATTCCCTGCACTGTACAGGCAACAATATGACCCAATTATATCATTCTCAATATAGCACGTCAATATTCCTACTTTTTATATAGGTTTATATCCATGAGTTATAATCATAAACTAAACCATAATTAACAGCATTAGTTAACAAATATAGGAGACGAATTATAAAATTTATAGTACAATAGAATAGTAAAGGTTAACAATAAGAGATCTATTGTACGATGATGTGCGCCCATGAATAGAAACGAACTAACATGACATCTGACTACGTATGTTTAGGAGGATACCATGGATACATCTTACTATTATAATTTTATCATCTTAGTACAAACGGGGAATATGACGCAAGCAGCAGAGATACTGCACATTACGCAACCAGCTTTAAGTAAGCAACTCAAGTACTTAGAAGCAGAATTTGGTACCCCCCTATTAGTTATCAAGCGTGGCCAACGTGGAGCTAGCTTTCACCTCACCGAAGCCGGTCGCATTTTCTATGAAAAAGCACAACAATTGTGTTCCATTGAGGAGTCTACCTACGCTGATGTAAAGCGTCTTAGTTCTGAGGTAGAAGGCACTCTTCGTATCGCCTCCTCTGCCTCAAGGTCTACCGCCTTAATTCAGCAATATTTACATTTCTTTTCCCGCCAATACCCTGTGGTGCGTTATGAAATCTATGAAGGATTAATGACAGATGTTACAGAATCCTTATTAAATGGTAGCGCTGAAATTGGTCTATGCAACGAGCAAATGGTAGATACCAACAAATTTGATGTTCTCTATACGCAAACGGAGGACTTATATGCTCTGTTCCGAAAAGATTTATTTTGGACAGACCGTGACCTAGAAAGTATTTCTTGGAATGATATTGCCAAATGTCCTCTTAGCTTGTCTGGTGGTTCTGTACGTATGTTGATGCAAGCTCATCACAATGACTTCTCTTCTCTCAATGTTATTTCTGTAACTACCACAAAGAGTTCTGCCATTGAATGGGCTCAATCTGGACGTACCATAGCCATTATTCCTATGGATGGACAGGAAACCGTATCTCATCCAGATATGACTCGCATTAAGTTAACAGAACTGACCAACACATTCTATAAAGCGTTTATTACCATCAAAGGACAACCTTTGTCCATGGTGGCACAACAGTTTTTAGAATTCTACAAAGCGCATTCAGAAGAATAGTAGCTACGAGGCTATGCATTTTATATCCATGTGAACAAAAACACTACAACACTTTACAGTAAATAGAGGAACATTGATCATTGCGTATCAATGTTCCTCTATTTATTTTATATTCATATATTCCGTACTATTGATGCCTTTATCTAAGTATTTTATAGTACAGGGTATCTACAACAATCCGACTAATACACAATACAAAAAAGGGTCCCTAAGGACCCTTTCAATATGTAAATTACATGGTATATCAATTTCCTTACACAAGCTACGCCATTTGAGAGCAAAATTAACTCTTTACATATTACTTAGCAGCGGCTACAAAATCTTCAAAAATTACTTTATTTAACTCTGTATGACGCATCATTTCTGGATGGAATTGATACGTACGTAGATATGGATAGTCAGTGCCTTCCATTGCTTCTACTACAGTATCTTTCGCACGTCCTACCACACGCAAGCCTTCCCCAACTTCTTTCACGACTTGGTGATGATGGGAATTCACCATCACTTCTTCTGCACCTACCATAGCAAATAATTGGGAGTCCTTTTCAATCACCATGGAATGAGTTGGTAATCCTGCTGTTTGGCTTTGGGCATGCTTAATCGTAGCAAAGGCAGGTAAATCTTGATACAAAGAACCTTTGTGAGCTACGTTGATGATTTGATGACCACGGCAAATACCCATAATAGGAATGTTCCGTTCTTTCGCAAAGGCTAATAGACGCATATCAAAAATATCGCGTTCTGGCCAAATTTCACCTAACCCACGTTCTGGCTCTTCGCCATAGAATTGTGGGGCAATATCATGACCGCCAGATAAAAGTAACCCATCAATGCGCTCCACCAAAGCTTTCAATACAGCTTCATCTTCTTGGAATGGAATAATCACAGGAATACCACCTGCTTCTAATACGGATTGCACATAATCATCATTTACATAGGATCGTTTATACCCTGGGAATGGACCTCCTTGGTCAATCATATGAGAACCTGAAATGCCGATTAATGGTTGTTTCATGTATATTACCTCTCCTTACTTATATACTATAATATATAGCTATATAATAAAGGAATTTATCCTTCATTACAAGGTGTACATATATCTATTCACAAAAATAGATGTATTTTATGATTCCTAACATACTATAAAAATAGATTTAAAGAAAAGAACATACAATATAATAGGTTTTCCTCTGTATATCATGGTATATCTGTTACAGTAAATTTTCTACTGCATTCTACTAGTATTTACCCACCTTAACATAGGCAATGCCATCCATTATAGGTCTAGCCGTTCTAGCTACACCTGCTTTGGTAACACATAAACTCTCTGTATCTATATCAATAGTAAATGTAAAAGTCCCACTTGGATGACCCAAAGTAACGGTTTTCGTACGCTTAGCCTCTTCACTGACCACATCATTGACAACCGTTCCTGGAATGAGGGCTGCTGTGGCTGTGGCAATGCCTCCTGTCACTGCATAAGCCTTATGAATCACTTGTAATGCTTTTGTGCGCGCCACTATATCGATCGATGCGCCCTCAATGACACGGCCCTGTATATCTGTATACGTACAAGACGTTCCCACCATACATACCTTTGGAATGGCTGGACTAGCACTATCTTTTGATGTAACTAATCCCATTCTGACAGCGGCAGTCTTACGAATATCTTCTAATATAGCCAATAGCCCCTCTTTATCTGTTTCAATGTCACTTGGCATTTCTGTTCCTGTATACCCTAAATCTTCTGCTTTCACAAATACACCTGGTGTGGCAGAGTCCACAAAACTTACGTCTATCCTTTGATTGTTCTTCGCCGTATGCGCATTGCCTACTTCCAAAGTAATGGTATCTCGCACATTGCCTGTAGGCAGTAATTTCCCAGTTTTAGACCCACTAGGGGATTGAAAGTAAAGCATGATTTGTGCCCCTGTACCAGGAACTCCATCGATGGCAAAGTCTCCTGTTACCACTGGTAATCCATCTTGTACAGGTATATGAGCTTCTATGATTTTATGGGTATTCGTATTATGTATGCGAACTACAGTTATTGGCTCTACTGGTTCTACCAAACCACGTAACATAGCAAAAATACCAACTCCAGATGAAATATTACCACAATTACCTTCATAATCGACAACTGCCGTATCGATACCTACGTAAGCAAATGTATAATCTACATCACATCCTTCCACCGAAGCAGGTCCCACAATAGCCAGTTTACTCGTTAAAGGGTCTGCTCCTCCAATCCCATCAATTTGACGTATATCTGGACTCCCATAGAGGGATAGAATCATTGCATCCCGTTCTACTTGATCTCTAGGCAAGTCTGGAGCATATAAATAAGCTCCTTTACTAGTTCCCCCACGCATATATAATACGGGTAATTTCATATATTCTTTCATCATTCACCTCGAATATAGAGGATGACACAGTCTACACTGTGCCATCTCTTACTGTATCTATTAACTATTATTACTAATTATTGTCCACCATTACGCAAGAAGTTCAATTTACCTCCTGCTCGAACAATTTCTAATTGTCGTTCATTTAATGGTGTTCTTAATGTATAAATAGTAGATTTTGTTTTATTCTCTACGGTAAATACACCAGCTGCAAAGGAAGCATCATCACAATGATAGAATAATTCATCACCTTCTTGAATACTCTCATAATCTGCATCATTTTCAAATAATAAAGGCAAAATACCAAAGTTAACAAGATTATCCATATGAATCCGTTCAATAGATTTTGCAATCACTGCTTTTACTCCTAAATACATTGGGCAAAGCGCGGCATGTTCACGAGAAGATCCTTGTCCATAACTTTCACGAGCTACAATCACATTATAGTATCCATGCTCAACATTTTCTTTACATTCTTCTGCAAAATCTGGTTTTACAGGGCTAAATACATATTGACTATATTTAGGTACATTCGATCTAAATTTCAAATATGGTCCAGCTGGCATAATATGATCTGTAGTAATTTTATCCTCTACTTTTATAGCTACTTTAGCAGAAATTGTTTCTGGTAAGGCACTATTACTAGGAGGTTCGCCAATATTAGGACCACGTAAAATAGATTGGTTCACATCACAGCTTGGAGCAACAATCAAGGAATCATCAATTTCATACACCTCAGGGAGCTCAATTGTTGGTACTTCTATTCCTATTTCACGAGGATCTGTAATCGTTCCCGTTAAAGCAGAGGCTACCGCTGTTTCTACTGAAACTAAATGTACTAAGGCATCTTTAGTCCCACTACGACCCTCATAGTTACGGTTATTCGTACGCAATGAAATAGATTTTGTTCGTGGTGCTTGTCCACAACCTACACAGAATCCACAAGCACTTTCAAACAGACGTGCTCCGGAAGCAAGTATATCTGCTAAGGCTCCATTTTTTGTAATCATAGCTAATGCTTGCTTGGATCCAGGAGCAACCCCAAAACTCACATCTGGATGAATTTTACGTCCTTTCAACATTGCTGCTACGATCATTAAGTCTCGATAACTGGAATTGGTACAGCTTCCCACTAACACTTGATCTACGGCAACATCTTTTAATTCTGCTACTGTTTTTACATTATCTGGAGAGTGTGGACATGCAATCATAGGCACTAATGCATTTAGATCAATTTCAATGACTTCATCATACTGTGCATCTTTATCTGCCTGTAATTCCACCCATACATCTTCACGACCTTGAGCGCGTAAAAACTCTTTTGTTTTTGCATCACTTGGGAAAATGGATGTAGTGATTCCCATTTCTGCACCCATATTCGTGATTGTTGCTCTCTCTGGTACTGTTAAAGATGCCACACCTTCACCTGTATACTCGATGGCTGTTCCTACATTTCCTTTAGTGGTTAAAATACTTAATACTTTTAACACGATATCTTTTGCTGCACACCAAGGTTGTAAACGCCCATTTAATTTAATATTCGTAACTTTAGGACAAGTTAAATGGAATGGCTTTCCTGCCATAGATGCCGCCACATCCATACCCCCAACACCGACAGCAAACATCCCTAAACCTCCAGCAGTTGGAGTATGACTATCTGCACCTACTAAGGTTTGACCTGGTCTAGCAAATCGTTCTAAATGTACTTGATGGCAAATCCCATTACCTGCTTTTGAGTAATAAATACCATATTTACTTGCTACATCTTGTAAATATTTATGATCGTCTGCATTTTCAAATCCATCTTGTAATGTATTATGATCTACATAGGATACGGATAGAGTTTTTACTGTATCTAAACCTAATGATTCAAACTCTAAGTACGCCATAGTCCCTGTGGCATCCTGTGTTAACGTTTGGTCTATGGCAACAGCAATATCTTCACCTGCAACCAATCTTCCCTCTACTAAATGAGATTCTAATATTTTATAGATTAAACTTTTTCCTGCCATCTTAGTCCTCCTACTTATGACTAACTACGGTTTTACCTTACTTGAAGGCCTTTATAGTTTAAGTATATATGTTGTAAGTAAATAAATAAAATAGATTACATTTATCTTATGTGATAAAATATTTTTATTAAAGGAGGGCGACCATGGAAACTATGGAAAAAGATTGGCATTTTTTTATTGCTATTGCAGAAGAGGGAAATATGACGAAGGCAGCCAATCGTTTATATATCTCTCAGCCTGCGTTATCGTATCGTCTACAGCAACTAGAAAAGCAGTTCAATAAACCTTTATTTATACGTACATCTCGTGGCGTTACCTTAACAGAAACAGGGGAATTATATTATCACTATGCCTTAGATATGCTACATAGAAAGCGTGAATTTGAAAACACTCTATCCAATTATAGTAAAGAAATAACAGGAACATTACGGCTTGGCGTCTCAAGCATCTATGCCAATTATATGTTACCTGATATTTTATCAGGGTTTACGCAAGCCTATCCAAAGGTAAAGTTAGAAGTTTATACTGGCATTAGCTCTAAAATAGCTCAATTATTTCAGTCTAATGAGGTAGAGGTTGCTATTATTCGCGGTCCTCAATCCATTGACGGTGAATCATTGTTAATTCACACAGATCGCATCGGTTTAGTAACCAATACATCTTTACCTTCTAAACCTATGCCCAGAGAAGACATCTTGACTTTGCCATTTATACGATATGCAACAGCCCATGATTTATATACTATCATCGATAAATGGTGGAAACAGCATTACCAAGTCCCTCCCAACGATAGTATAAAAGTTGATACCATGGCTACATGTCGACAATTCATCAGAAAAAATTTAGGATGGTCTGTTCTCCCAGAAACAGGATTGGGAAGGTTCTCTGATGAATTTACCTTTGATCCATTACTATGGGAAGATGGTACACCTCTATTGCGAGAAACAAAGCTTTATTATCAAGCAAATTCCCTACAACGTAGAGCTGTTCATACCTTTATTACCTATATAAAAAGCACTATATAATAGTCTATTGCATATACATATACTAGATATACAAAAAGGATTGAACTCGTTGAGTTCAATCCTTTTGTATTTGACAGTATGTAATTATAGTAATGGTTTACGTACTACGTCGATGATAGATCCATCACGATATTCGATGATAGCTACTACATCTTTAGGATCTTGAGATACTTCAATACCTTCTGGTTTACCAACCATGTCGTACGCCATTTGTTGTAACTCTTCAATTGTGTAAATTGGCAAGTTAGAATCTTTGAAACGTTCAATTAAATCTTGACGATTTGGATTGATCGCGATACCACGTTCTGTTACCAAAACGTCGATACTTTCACCTGGAGTGATAACTGTTTCCACGCGTTCACGAATCATTGGCAAGCGACCACGAATCAATGGGCATGTAATAACAGTTACTTTTGCGCCTGCTGCTGTATCAGAGTGACCACCAGATGCACCCATCAAGATACCGTTGGAGTCAGTCATACAGTTTACGTTGAAATCTGTATCGATTTCTGTAGCGCCCAAGAATACTACATCTAAGTAGTTTGTCATGCAGTCTGTTGTAGGGTCTGCGTACATGGATGCGCTCATTTCGATATGATTTGGATTTGTATCCAAAGATGCCGCTGCTGTTGTGTCAAATGTTTGTGTATCATAAATCGCTTTGATGTGACCTTTTTCAAGCATGCTGACTAGTACGCCTGTAGCACCGCCAACACCGAATCCACCAACAACGCCTTTTTTCTCTAATTTTTCACCGATGAATTTAGCTACTGCTAATGGAGCTCCGCCAGCGCCTAATTGGAAAGAGAAACCTTCTTGGATAATGCCCGCTTCATCAAGGAATTCTGCGGCCATTTCCGCAATTTTAATTTGTACAGGATTTTTTGTGATTCCCACAGCACCAGATGCGATACCTTCTGGATCACCGATAGCCTCTACTTCTACGATGTAATCTACATCTGTTTGAGGGATGGAGATTGGGTATACATTGTCGATTAAGTTATCTGTTAATAATACAGTTTGGTCTGCATAGTGAGAGTCAACCATAGCATAACCCAACGCACCGCAAGCGGATTTACCTTTACGGCCTGTAGCATTACCACGACGATCACAAGCAGGTACGCCCATGAAAGCTACGTCAATATGAGCTTCCCCAGTACAAACGGCACGAGCACGTCCACCATGGGAACGAATTACTACTGGGCGTTTTAATACGCCTGGGTTCAAGCTTAAGAATTTGCCCAATGCATCACGAAGACCAGATGTTTCGATGGCTGTTACTGTACCATCTTTAATCATATCGATTAAGAATTCATGGCAGGGTGCTAAGGAAGAATTAAGGATTGTAATATCTTTGATTCCTTTGGCTTGTACACGGTCCATCACAAGTTTCATTACATAGTCACCATTACGTAAATGATGGTGGAAGGAAATAGACATGCCATCTTTCAGACCTACTTTTTCAATAGCTTCATCGATAGAGCCTACTAATTTATTTTCGCCTGGAGTGTGAAGTTTCACTGGTTTACCTGCACGAACTGCAGTTTCTGTCATTGCAAATTGTCCTTCATAGAGACGACGACCTTGAAGGCATTCTAATTCCATAGGAATATCGCGACCAATTTTATTTAACATCGATTTCTGCTCCTTCCTCAAGCTCTACTTTGATACCTGCTGCACGGGCTTTATCTACCACGCGTTGTGCACGTACTACGATAGGACCGTCGATCATTTTACCATCTACAGCGATAACGCCTTTATTGTTGCGAAGTGCTTCTGCATAGGAGTTCAACACTTTTACAGAATGAGCAATTTCTTTTTCATCTGGAGTGAACACTTCATGGATAATTTTGATTTGGCTTGGGTGAATACAAGATTTTCCATCATAACCAAGAGCTTTAATGAATTCTACTTCTTCACGGAAGCCTTGTGGATCTTTCACATCGGAGAATACTGTGTCAAGTACACGGATACCTGCTTCACGAGCTGCATGAAGGATTGTTTGACGAGCAAATAACAATTCATGAGCTGGTTTATGTTTGCCTGTACGAAGGTCAGCACGGTAGTCTTCCGCACCAAGAGCAATCGCTACTACACGAGGACCTTGTGCAATTTCACGCACATTGTATAGACCTTTAACGGATTCAATAGCAACGATAATATTGATAGTACCTTCTTCCCAACCGTTCGCTTTTTCTACTTCTTCAATTTTCTTAGCAACGATTTCTACTTCAGATACATCTTCTGTTTTTGGAAGACGAATCAAGTCAGGTTTTGCTGGTACAATCACATCAAGGTCAGCATAACCATATGGAGTTTGTGTAGGATGGTTGATACGAACCACTGTTTCGCCTTTGAATTTTAAAGTTTTCAAAGCTTCTGCTGTCAATAAACGAGCTGTATCTTTTTCAGTGACTGCTACAGAGTCTTCAATATCAAACATGATGGAGTCTGCACCGTGGATATCAGCACTGTTAATCATTTTAGGCGTGTTACCTGGTACGAACATCATGGAACGAGATAAACGTTTTTTTGCTAATTCAGTTAATTGGCTCATTATGCTTCGCTCCCTCTTTCTAATGCACCCAATACACGGGCTTTAATAGTATAATCCCAAGCTGCTTTATCGATAGCTGTTACTTTCACGCCATCGAAGCCTGCTTCTTTTACAGTGGCTTCAATGAAAGCACGAATATGCTTACCATAAGCACGCTCAACTTTTGATTTTAATTCTACTTCGATACCAGATGCAATTGGTTCAACCGTTACCAATACATCATTTTTTTCATCAAAGCCAGCCATAGCTGCTTTCACTAGATGTTTCATAGCAAATCCTTTCTATTACATCAAAATATAGCATAAAAGTCAGGTTCTACAGAGGTATTTCCCCTGTAGACTCTGACTATACAAATTACCTTGTCCTATAGGATGCCTAGCATACCCCACCATGGATAGCCTACTACGAATGTAAGGGTTAAGCACAATACAGCGATAATACCGCCAGTAATCCACCAATCTTTTACATCATTGTAACCTGCGCCAAATACGATTGGTGCTGCTGCTCCGCCGTAGTGTGTTAATGCACCACCATAAGAGTTAGATGCACAAAGCACTAATGCTAATGCCATAGGATTTACACCTGCTGCTGGGCCTACTGCCAAGAATACAGGTAGCATTGCTACTACATAAGCAGATCCAGATGCAAATAAGTAACGAATTGCTACGGAAATAATACCGATAATAACAAGTGCTACAAATCCATTATCTCCGAAGTGAAGATGTGTTTGCATTACATCTGCTAACCATTCGAAGAATTTTGCTTTAGATAACGCATCAGATAAACCGATGATACCACCGAACCACATCAATGTGTTCCAGCCACCTTTATTGGCAACCATATCATCCCATTTAATCGCGCCTAAGCAGAAGCTAGCAACCATAGCTACAATAGCTACTGCAGTAGCATCAATTTTAAATTTAATACCAAATGCTGCTAAGATAGAAGGCAATGCCCAGCCTACTAATGCAAAGATGAAAATACCAACTAATGTTTTTTCAGCACTAGTCATAGGTCCTAATTCTGCTAAGCCTTCTGCTGCAATTTTCTTATTGTCAACTGTAGTCAACGTTGGTTTGTTTAATAAGTATGTTACATATGGAACTACTAATAACATTACTATGCCTGGTACTGACATAGCCAATGCCCATAAGCCCCAATCTAAATGTACACCTAACATTTTTGCCATGAAGTCACCTGCTAGTGCATTTGGTGCCATCGCTGTTAGGAACATTAAGGATGTAACTTTTGTTACCATGTACGTATTAACCATTAAGTAACGACCAGCTTTGTTCGCTGTTTCACCAGGTTCAGAACCCAAGGATTTCGCTACAGAGTTCATGATTGGGAATACGATACCACCACAACGAGCAGTGTTAGATGGTGTAGCTGGGGAAATGATTCCGTCTAATAAAGCCGTTACATAGCCTAAACGAAGTACTGTACCGCCAAATGCATTGATTAGATGATACGCAATACGACGGCCTAAGCCAGTCTTTACAAATGCTACAGATAAAGCAAATGCAGAGAATACCAACCATGCTGTTGTTGTAGCATAACCAGAAAGAACTGCTTTTGTGTTACCTAAAAATAATGCAGAACCTGCGATAGCGGATAATACTACTACAGGAGCTGGAAATGGCTTCAAAATTAAGCCTACGATAGCTGCTAAATAGAAACCAAATAGTTTCCAAGCACCATCTGCTAATCCTTCTGGAGCTGGGCTATACCAGATCACGATTGGGATTAACAACATAATCAAAGCATTGATTACTTTTTTGTTCATCTTGTGTCTCCTTACTACATAAGATATAAATACATTGCCTATGTTGCTTGCACTCATACTTTCTATAAACGTGAAACTTAATATATATATAAATGAATGTATATAAGGGCGGTTCACCACTTACTAGAATACTAGAACGTGCAAATGTCTAGGTCTTTTTACGCTCTCATTATATCCAATCATTTCAGAAGGTAAAAATAAAAATCCTTTATAAGGCTTATAAAAATTTTATTATCATCAAAAAGCCTTCATGTATGCATTTAGAGAATACATTATAAACATAGGTATCATGCGGTTTTTATATTATTCCTACTAAATTGTTCCTATTTTCATGATATATATCTATAATAATTGCTACTTTCATATACATTAACAGTCTGTTAATAGTATTCTAAACTAATCAAATATTAGCATTAGAAAAATCTATACATTGTAAAAACTCAAGCATACTAATATACAAAAGTACCAACTACAATGCAAACCACATACAAAAAGAACGCAACTCAATTAGCTGCGCTCTTTATATGTAATACTTTATACGCTTTATCAACTATGAGGCCTTGTTCGACCAGACATGTAACCCCTATCTATATACGTAGTCAGGGACATATTTTTTGCTGACCAAATATATACAAATCCATTAAGTTGTATACTTATATCTATGGACAAAAATACCTGACAGTTGTAAATCCTTACCATACGCACATCAGCCTCTTAGCTTGTATATCCCGATAATGTAACGATTTGATGATTTTCGTAATACTCTGTTACATAATCAATGAAAGTTTTCACTGCAATAAGCTTTGTACTTACTTCATCGTGGAACAAATAGGTAGAACGTACCAATGGACGATTATCTTTCATCCGCAAAGGTTCTACATAAATACCATGTTCACGGCAACTACCAAGTCCTAAATATGGTAAAATAGCCCAACCTAATCCTTCTCGCACAAAGTGACGGCAAGTCACCATAGAATCCAGTTCCATGGCTGGTCTCACATCCCCCACGCTATGTTCTTTCTTCCAATTTTCTACCACTGTCGCAATGGATCCATCCGTGCGATAGTTAAGCATCGGAATATCTCGTAATTCCTTGTAATCTACAGGATGTTTATAGACTAAACAATAGGGTTCATCAAAAAGACGCACACCATTCGGCACATGATTATATTCACCACGGGCAAAGGCAATCATCACCTCTCCAGAATTAAACATTTTATTCACATGGGAGCTATACCCTGTCTTTACTTCAATACGAATCTTAGGATACTGTTTTGTGAAATTATTGAGTAAATGAGGCAACTCATAGTCCGCAAAATTAATGGATGCAGCAATTTTTAAGGTACCTTGTATTTTTCCCGTCACCTTTCCAATATTTTGTCGCAATTCCTCCCGGGATCGAATCATACGTCGGCAATAATCGTAATACAACTCGCCTTCTGCAGTTAACGCAATGCCATCATTAGCACGAATTAATAAGGGCCGCCCTAAAATATCTTCTACTTGCTTTAGTCGATAGCTTAATGCAGGTTGTGAAAGAAATAATTTTTCTGCTGCTTTCGTAATATTGCCTTCTTCCACCACTGTGACGAAGGTTTGCCATTCTTTTGCTTCCATATACAACCTCCTTACTTGTGTTAATCTATTATATATTATCTCATATATCGAAAGATTTGCATACTAAAAGGGAGAGCTTATAGCTCCCCCCTTTTATAAATGTACTCTCACAAATTAACGATACGTTACCGACGACCGAAAACGCGAAGTAGATTGATGAAAATATTGATGAAATCTAGATATAAACCTAAAGCACCAATCAATTCAACACGTTCCAGAACACTTTCATCTTCATAAGCTACTTCCATTATGGTCCGTTTAATGCGATATACATCATACATGGTAAATAAGGAAAAAATCCCTACGGCTATATAGCTGTATACTAATAATCCAAAGTCACTAGCACCGAAGAACATCATAATCAAACTAGCAATGAGTAGCGCAATCACTGCACCCATTAAAAATGTGCCTAATCCAGACAAATCTTTTTTTACCACTACTCCTAAAAAAGCAAAACTGCCAAATACCGCTACAGCTCCTGTTAAAGCATATACTACCACCTCAAAGGAATAGTGTAACGCAATAGCGGTCAAGGTCAATCCATTCATAATGGAATAGAGGAAAAACATGGCTTTCAAAAATGTGTTAGACGCCGTGTATTGACGGAAGGAAAATAAGAACACTACCGCCACTTCGGCTAACAAAATAATATTAAAGTTGGAATGGGCAAAGCGCAACCAACTGGAGTTCGTCAACGCCATAAACCCAATGATGGCTGTAGTCAATAAGCCCCACACCATCCAAAGCATAGAATTGCGTAATTTACGATTTACAATTTCTTCTACTACCACTGTATCTGCTTGTGTAGGAACATGATATTCCATAGTTACCTCCTATCTTGCGTTTGCAATACCTTCATAGACATTACCACGAATGCCATCTACTGTTACCACTTGACCATTTGTCAATTGCGATTGCTCATGAGCACCTAAAATAACAGGAATACCAAATTGAATACCTGCAATAGCTGCTGTCGATGTGTATCCTTCTTCTGCGGTAATAATAGCACCAGCTCGTTTTGCTAGTTCCATATATTCTGGTTCTAAATCACGAACTACTAGAATGCTTCCATCTGCCATAGGCTCTGTAGAATCACCGTGATGGATTGTTCCCGTTACAGATAGTTTACCAACTCCGCGACCTTTAATCAATACATTACCAGTGACATGAACACGAATCATATTAGTTGTACCAGATAAGCCAGATGGCACACCAGCTGTAACAACCACTAAATCACCAGATTGAATTAAACCTTCTCCTAAGGCAGCACTCATAGCGCAGTGTACCATTTCATCTGAATTGGAGTGCGAAGGCCCTTGAATCGGTGTCACCCCCCAGTATAACTGCATACGACGTACAGCGTGTTCATGTGGTGTTACTGCAATAATTTGACAGTTTGGACGATGACGAGAAATACTCATGGCTGTAATACCCGATTCAGTACAAGTAATGATCGCACCAGCTCCCAAAGAACGTCCTACTTCAACAGTAGCAGAGCAAATAGCATCTGTCGTTTTTGCTTCTTCTAACGGCACTGTATGATTACTATTCATATATAAATCAGATGTTTCTGTTACCTTTGCAATACGAGCCATAGTGGTGACCGCTTCCAATGGGTAGTCCCCACCTGCAGTTTCCCCAGATAACATGACCGCATCCGTACCATCTAATATGGCATTCGCAACGTCACTAGCTTCTGCTCTTGTAGGTCTTGGATTAGTTACCATGGACTCTAACATCTGGGTCGCTGTAATCACAGGCTTGGAGGCCGCATTACATTTTTGAATCATCATTTTTTGCAATACAGGCACTTCTTCGGCTGGAATCTCTACACCCAAGTCACCACGAGCCACCATCAATCCATCAGAGACTTCTAAAATATCATCTAAATTATTAAGACCTTCTTCATTTTCGATTTTAGAAATGATGCGAATATCTGCCCCTTTGGATTCCAAAATACGACGAATTGCCACTACATCGCTGGCCCGTTGCATGAAAGAAGCTGCTACATAGTCCACACCCATTTCACAACCAAATACCAAATCTTTTTCATCTTGTTCCGACACTGGCGGCAAGGATAAGGATACTCCTGGTACAGCCACTCGTTTGCGATTGCTCATCATACCCGTGTTCATAACAGTCGTATGAATCTCCGTACCCTCAATAGAATCAATGCGCAATGTCACTAATCCATCAGATAAGAGAATTTGTTTTGCCTCTTTCACATCTTCTGGCAATCCTGCATGATTCACGGAGCAAATCTCCTTCGTTCCTTCCACATCTCTTGTAGTCAATGTAAAAGCTTGTCCTTCTTCTAAGCATACTTTACCGTCTTTGAATAGGCCAAGACGAATTTCAGGACCTTTTGTATCTAGCATTAATGCCACTGGAATACCTGTTCTAGTAGAGGCTAAGCGAACGAGCTCCATACGCTTTGCTTGCTCTTCATGAGAACCATGAGAGAAGTTAAAACGTGCCACGTTCATACCTGCTCGCAATAAGGATTCTACCATTTCTAAACTATCTGTACTAGGTCCCATGGTACAAACAATCTTTGTTTTTTTATTCATTTCTATCTCCTTATAGTAACTCTACTGCATTGGCCCCTAGTAAGGCTTGCACACGCCCAATAGATTCTTTTGATGGGGTGAAATAAAAACTACGATTCACCGCTAAGCTGCGTTTTTGACGTTGCAAGAATAGAGTGACTGGTGTATCTCCTTGTAATTCTTGCAACAGCTTTTGTAATTGTTGGCTCACTTGCGGTGTATCATGAGCTATATCAATATGAATACGAATCTGTCGTACTCTATCATATTCTACTTTCAATAATTGTACGGAACTAGCAATGCATTGTACACCTTTTTCATCCGCATCAATGCGTCCCTCGATAGCTACCACACCATCTCGTTGCAATAGCATATGACTTTTTTGATACCCTTGTGGGAATACTACTACTTGTACGGTGCCTGTGAAATCTTCCAAGGTTAAGGTGCACATTTTTTCCTGTTTTGCCTTCGTTAATCGATCCACTTTTTCCGTAATCAATCCACCAATGGTAACAGTTTTGCCATCAAAATCCTCTGGATTTTCTGCTAATCTCCCTAATTGAAATAGTCCTTCCAATTCATCACGATAGGCATCTAAAGGATGGCCCGTAATATAAAATCCTGTATATTCCTTTTCATCTTTCAGTTTCAGCTCTTTGGGCAAGTCTGGCAAGTCTGGAACATGGATACTCTCCATTTCCTCTACCTCCGCAAAGAGGCTCACCGCTCCTAAAGCACTATTTTTTTGTCCTTTAGAACCAATCCCTTGGGCTTGTTCATAAATCTGCAATAGCTGATTACGATTTTCTTTGAAAGAATCCATAGCCCCGCATCGGATTAAACTTTCCAACAAACGCTTATTGACCACACGGTATGGTATACGTTCGCAGAAATCAACAATGGATGTAAATTGTCCATTGGCCTTTCGTTCTGCTAGTAATTCTTCGATGGCATTATCACCTACATTTTTAATGCCACCTAAGCCAAAACGAATTTGTCCATTTTGTACGGTAAACATACGCTCTGAATGGTTGATATCTGGTCCTAATACAGCCACCTGTTTCGCTTTACACACATTGATATAATTCGTCATTTTATCCATATTACCCATAAAGCTTGTCATAGTAGCAGCCATAAACTCTGGGAAATAATGGGCTTTCAGGTACGCCGTTTGATACGCAATATAGGCATAAGCGGCAGAGTGGGATTTATTAAATCCATACCCTGCGAAATATAGCAAGAGATCAAATACTTCATTGGCTAGCTTCTCATCGATATCATTGTTCACAGAACCAAACACAAAGGAATCTCGTTGTGCTTTTAGTACAGATTCCTTTTTCTTACCCATGGCACGGCGCATTAAGTCCGCCTGCCCCAAGGAGAATCCCCCCATAGCAGAGGCAATCTGCATAACTTGTTCTTGGTATAGGATAACCCCAAATGTATCCTCTAAAATAGGCTCTAATATAGGATGTAAATAGGTCACTTCTTTTTCTTTATGACGACGCTTGATAAAATCTTCTACCATGCCCGATCCCAACGGTCCTGGACGATAGAGGGCCACTAAAGGAATTAAATCTTCAAAATGTTCTGGCTTCAAATCCATTACTAATTTTGTAATCCCTTCCGATTCTAACTGGAAGACCCCTGCTGTTTCCCCTTTACATAAGATTTCACAAGATGCCTTGTCATCTAACGGGATGGCATCCAAGTCTAGCTCAACACCATGATTTTCCTTAATGAGGCGTAGTGCCTCACCCATCACTGTCAACGTACGAAGTCCCAAAAAGTCCATCTTCAATAGGCCTAGTTCTTCGATATTATCTTTATCATATTGCGTGACAAAACCATCTTCATTGGAGTTTTGTACCGGCACATACTCATCTAATGGTGCTGCTGAAATTACGACCCCCGCCGCATGGGTAGAAGAGTTTCTCGCAATGCCTTCTAAGCGCAAGCAAAGATCAAATAGTTCTTTTACCGATGCATCACTTTCATATAGATCTTTGAGTTCTTTTACCTCTAAAGATTTTTTCAAAGTGATACCTAGCTCATTGGGAATCATCTTAGCTAATCGATTCACCTCTGGCAAAGGCATATCTAGCACGCGACCTACATCACGAATAACAGCACGAGCCGCTTCGGTACCGAAGGTAATAATTTGTGCTACTCGCTCTTGTCCATATTTTTCTGTCACATATTCGATGACCTTATTCCGAGTTTCATAGCAGAAGTCGATATCGATATCGGGCATGCTCACCCGCTCCGGATTCAAGAACCGTTCAAAGAGCAAATCGTATTTAATAGGATCTAGACCTGTAATCCCTAATAAGTAGGCTACCACTGACCCTGCTGCACTACCACGACCCGGGCCTACTAGTACCCCATGTTCACGAGCATATTTAACATAGTCCCAAACGATGAGGAAGTAATCTTCAAAGCCCATGCGACTAATAACACCTAACTCATAATCTAGTCGCTCTTGTAATACCGGTGTTACCTCTGGATAGAATTGAGGAATATAGGACTCACAAACTTTACGCAAGTAAGAATGTGCTGTTTCCCCTTCTGGTACATCAAATTTTGGCAAATGGTGTGCATCAAAATTGAACTCTACATGGCAACGTTCCGCAATCTTCAAGGTATTATCCAAAGCTTCTGGAATATGACC
Organism: Veillonella sp. 3913; assembly: GCF_003992235.1. NCBI lineage: Bacteria > Bacillati > Bacillota > Negativicutes > Veillonellales > Veillonellaceae > Veillonella > Veillonella sp. 3913. The sequence continues at coordinate 263,661 of NZ_RQVF01000002.1, forward strand.
AAAGAGTTCTTCCATCTCATCGCCGCTTTTCATGTAAAACTCATTACTGAAAAACTTCATGCGATCTACATCATTCCGCCTTGCACCCGTAGCAATACATACCTTAATATCATGAGCTTCCGCATCGTCTGCATAAACATAGTGAAAGTCATTAGAACATACAAGTCCCACACCATATTGCTCCGCCATATCTACCAACACATCTTGAACACGTAATTCCTTAGAATCTCCATGGTTCTGAATCTCTAAGAAAAAGTTCTCTTTTCCATAGGTCTCAAGATACCATTCCAAAGCACGATGAGCGCCCTCAATGTTGTCCTGTAAAATCAGTTGCGGAATTTCTCCTGCAATACAAGCACTCAAAGCGATGATTCCTTTGTTGTAGGTAGATAGCAAATCTCGATCAGCACGCGGCTTGCGGTAGAACCCTTCTGTAGAGGATTTAGATACAATTTTTACAATATTTTCGTATCCTTCCATGGTTTCTGCTAAGAGAATTAAATGCTTTAATCGTTCATAGGTCTTACCTTCAGGGCGGTCAAAACGACTGCCTTCGGTCACATACACTTCGCATCCTAAGATGGGTTTGATACCTTGTGCCATGGCCTCTTTATAAAAATATATGGCTCCATACATATTACCATGGTCCGTTAACGCTAGGGCAGGCATATTGAGTTCTTTCGCACGACTCACCATTTGTGGCAATCGGCTAATGCCATCTATGAGGCTATATTCACTATGACTATGCAGATGTACAAATGGTCTCATGTGCCCTCCTTACTAACGTAACGCGATATACTTTCATTCCTTTTATTATATCATAATTTGCATATTTCAGTGTACCGTGAAAGCGTTTGTCATCTATCAATCCATGGATACTTACAAAATAAAAATGCCTATGTAATCTGTATAACAAACTACATAGGCTTTGCATTATTTAATAAACTTTACTTCTTGGTAGATAGATACTAGGCAACTATATTTATTTATAATATGCACGCATTTTTAGTTTTATCTCTTGCCAGTTTGGCAACACATCATTCATGACCTTGTAAAATCGTGACGAATGGTTCGGCTCTATAAAGTGCGCAAATTCATGGACCATCACATAGTGAGCAAACTCGGTAGGCCCTAATAGCAATCGAGTATTCATAGTGATAATTTCTTTTACAGGCATACAGGATCCCCAACGGCTCGTCATATATCGCAATCGCAAGGCCGGTGTCGGCACTGTATACCCCGCTTGTTGAAACTCACTATACACTTGTTGTGCTAGTGTTTCCATGAAGTCCTGACCTATGGTTTTCCAAAAGCTAAGCCACATTCGTTCTACTTTGCTAGCATCCAAGGTCTCATGATTACTTGGGTAGCGTACCAACAATATGTCGTCTACCACCGTTACTGCATAGGTAGAGGCGTTCCCTCTCGACAGTTTTCTTTGTGATCGGCTTCCTTGTGCGCCCTTCCTTTTTGATGAACTACCTTTCAATGGAGAATCTGACGGAGTATCGCTTAATTGACTATCCTGCGAAGATATTTCCAAGTAGGCAGATACTGCGTGAGGCTTTTCTAATACTACTCGATACATCTTACCCATCACCATGATTTCTGTATCTACAGCAGGTACCATCGGATGACCGCCTCTGCTTTTTCGGTTTTGCAGTGCTTTTTCAACGAAAGCTCGATGACGACAGATGAAGGCTTCAATCATTCCTAGGGGGACACGAGGGGAGGCAGACACTCGTACTACGCCACTGGTGGTGACACGAAGATTCATGTTCTTCACGCGTTTTCTATGCAGTTCATAAGTAATGCTACCATCTGGCAGTGTGCGAAGTTCTTTCATCCTGTCTCCTATATCTCCTATATCATTACTAATGTATTACTTATATATCTATTATAGGCTTTCACCCCTATAAAATACAACAAAATAGAGAAAGCCATGGTATCCCACTACTTTCTCTATTTCTATGTACATAGACTATTCCTAGTCTAGTATATGTAATTATTTTGCTGCTTTTGCTGCTTTCGCACGAGCGGAACGATCCAAGATCGCTTTACGCATACGGATATTTTCTGGTGTTACTTCTACCAATTCATCATCGTTAATCCACTCTAGAGCTTGTTCTAAGCTGAAGATACGTGGAGGTGTTAAACGAACTGCCTCATCAGAGGAGCTAGAACGCATATTAGTAACATGTTTCTTTTTGTTAGGGTTTACGTCCATGTCGTTTTCACGAGCATTTTCGCCGATAACTTGGCCTGTGTATACTGGTACGTTAGCGCCCAAGAATAAAGTACCACGATCTTGTACAGAGTTCAAACCATATGGTGTTGTTTCACCATCTTCGAAAGCTACCAAAGCACCGCGCGTACGGCCTGGGATATCTCCTTTGTATGGTGCATAGCCATGGAATACATGGTTCATGATACCATTACCTTTTGTAGCTGTTAAGAACTGCGCACGGAAACCAATCAAGCCACGAGCAGGTACTACGAATTCCATACGTAAGTAACCAGCTAATTCAACCATGTTGATTAACTCAGCTTTACGAACACCTAAGTTTTCCATTACAGCACCCATAAATTCTTGTGGCACGTCGATAGTTAAATGCTCCAATGGTTCACATTTTTGACCATTGATATCTTTGAAAATTACACGAGGTTTACCCACTTGTAATTCGTAACCTTCACGACGCATGGTTTCAATCAATACTGCCAAATGCAATTCGCCACGGCCAGATACTTTGAAAGAGTCTGGAGAATCTGTTTCTTCTACACGCATAGATACGTTAGTTTCTACTTCTTTGAACAAACGGTCACGTAAATGACGGCTTGTTACATAGTCACCTTCACGGCCTGCGAATGGAGAGTTATTAACGGAGAACATCATAGACAATGTTGGCTCATCAATGGAGATTGTTGGTAGTGCTTCTGGATTTTCTGCATCCGCTACGGTCTCACCAATATTGATGTCATCGATACCTACGAAAGCAATGATGTCGCCCATGCCTGCTTCATCAGTTTCTACACGATTTAAACCATTGTATGTGTACACACGACCGATTTTGCCTTTACGAGTGCTTTCACCATTCATTAACACCACTTGTTGATTAGTTTTCATGCGACCACGAACGATACGACCTACTGCAATTTTTCCTACGAAATCATCATAGTCAAGGGTAGTTACCATGAATTGCAATGGACCATCGATATCACCTTGTGGAGCAGGAATTTCTTTAATCAATACATCGAATAATGCAGTCATATCTGTGGAATCATCTTCCATGGATGCTTTCGCAATGCCATCACGAGCAGAGGCATACACCACTGGGAAGTCCAATTGATCATCGTCTGCTTCCAATTCCATGAATAATTCTAATACTTCATCTTCTACTTCATGAACGCGTTGGTCAGGACGGTCAATTTTGTTGATAACCACGATTGGTTTCAAACCTTGTTCCAAAGCTTTGCGCAATACGTATTTCGTTTGTGGCATTGGACCTTCAAAAGAGTCCACCAATAACAATACGCCATCAACCATGTTCAATACACGTTCTACTTCACCACCGAAGTCAGCATGGCCCGGTGTGTCCACGATGTTAATTTTTACATCGTTATGCATAACTGCTGTATTTTTGGAAAGGATCGTAATCCCTCTTTCACGTTCTAAGTCGTTAGAGTCCATTACACGCTCAGCAACTTTTTCATTGTCACGGAAAATATGACTTTGTTTAAGCAATGCGTCTACCAATGTTGTTTTACCATGGTCAACGTGGGCGATAATCGCCACATTGCGAAGATTTTCACGAATCATTCTATACTCCTTTATCTACTTAAGTAGGGTATTCCTAATATTTGTACAAATCGTACTACGACAGTCTATTATATACTTTATTTTATAATTTTACAAGGAAAAAACGTCACATACTTTCATCCTATAACAGGCTATGAAAGTACATGACGTTTCTACTAGATATTTAATTTTCTAAATGCTCTAATACCCAAAGTACATTAACTTATAGATTAATGTGTATTTTTAGAATCGTTTCTTCGGCAAATGCCCGCAAAGATAGATCCTGTAAAGTTATGGATAATGGAGAACACGGCGCCTGCTACGGCTGCTTGTGGTGTAAAATGTTTCAACGCTAAGCTAGCGGCCAAGGCAGAGTTTTGCATTGCCACTTCGATTTGCATGGCACGGCGATCTGGTACGTTAGAACCAAATAGACGGCAAATGAAATACGTCACTACATAACCGCTCACATTTTGCACTAAACAAGCTAAGAAAATCATCACACCGTGCGCTAAGATATTATCACGGCTAACGGCAGTGACGCCAGCTAGGATAATTAATACAGCTACGGCACCTACTGTTGGTAATACTTCTTTCACAGGTTCAATGCGAGAACCGATGAAATAGTTTACAATAATGCCCAACGCAATTGGGACCGCAATGATTTTCACGATGGACATGAACATCGGCCAGAATGCAATATCTACAGTTTGTCCTGCGTATAAGACGATGAAGATTGGTGTTAACACTGGTGCCAACAAAGTGGATACTGTCGTTGCAGATACGGACAATGGCACATTACCATTTGCCAAGAATGTCATTACATTGGATGCGGTACCACCTGGTGCTGCCCCTAACAAGATAAATCCTAAGGCGATTTCTGGTGGGAATCCAAACAAGGTACCTACTAACCAACCTGCTAGTGGCATCCACAAGAATTGAATCAAGGATACCAAGATCACTTGCCACGGTTGTTTAAATACGTCTAAGAATACTTTCCCTGTTAAGGTTAAGCCCATGCTGAACATAACTAATTGTAACAAAGGAACTGTTTGTTTCGCTGCCCCCATGAATAGTTCTGGCACTAAGAATGCGATAACTGCCATAGCTAACACAATCCATGCTAGGTAATCATTGAACAAGCGATTAATACTACGAATAAAATTCATATGTAACCTACTTTCTATAAAAAATGAGAACTTTTCAATTATAACAAATATTTCTCTCTAATAAAAGGGATTTATCTTAAATTTATAATATATTTGTCCATTTATGTATTACAACTATTAGCTGTGATATGCATCGTATAGTTTTCGTCCCACTCTCATGATTATAACTAGACTCCGTTATTGTATATCAGAAAATGTTATCTACTTAATTGTATAATGCAATTTCACTTTAAAATAAAAAAGAAACATAAGTAACGATAACTCCTAACATCAATATTAGATGCCTAGATTCCTCATCACTTATATTTCTTCCTTGTGAGACAGTTGTATGTAAACTGATTAACTAGCTATTTAAAAACTCCTCGATTACAGGATTTTCCATCATCACAGCTTGTTCTTCCTCTGTGATAACTTGCACCTTATCTCGGTCCACATTAACCAAGCAGAGGAAGCCTAAATGATCGTCTTGGTTCGCACGGAATTGGTGTGCCATCAATTTAGGGATTTCAATCATATCTCCTTCTTGGACGTCTTCCACGGTGTCGCCTAGTAAACATTGGCCTTTCCCACGGAAGATCATGACCATATGCGTATGCTCATGGCGCTCCATAGTGCTATACCCACCTGGTTGTACCTCAAAATAACGGAATTGGCATGGAATATCCCAAGCTCCATCAAACAAAACTTGACGGGTCACATCTTTAAAAGGGCTATTATCTTGCTTGTATACCAACGTGTCGACTCCATCCCAGGTGTATTCTTTTTGATTAAACTTGCGTATCATACTAACTCCTATAAAAGGGCCATCTTGAAATCAATCCAGATAGCCCCTCCTTGTATTCTAATATATACCCGGCATATCACCAGATAGTACGCCTTATTTGAATATTTTCTTAATAGCGCCCAAAATGCCACCATGTTCATGAACATAGTCTTTCACAGATTCCACTTCAAAACCTGTTTCGTCGATAGCTGCACGAATGGTTGCTTCATCCGTTTTAATATGGTCAAAGCGAATCCGTACTTCTTTTGTTTTCAAATCCACAGTAGATTCTAATACGCCTGGCAACCCACGAACGGCCCCATTTACAGTGTTTTCACAGTTCCCGCACATCATGCCTGGCACGTGAAATAATTTTGTAGTCACATTACCCGTGCTACCACAACCACAATCTTTACACATAGTTCCTCCTAATTATTTTGTTTATGACTATTTTTAGCCCCTAAATAAGGAGCAGAAATATGACTAAATTCATTATAGCACATCCTAATTATTTTGTTTATGACTATTAGTAGCACCAGCTTCTACATCAATGGTTTCCGCTTTTGCAGGTTCTTCTTTAGCTACTTTTTTATCGCCACTAACAGCATCTTTAAATTCATTAATACTTTTACCAATGGCCTTACCAATTTCAGGTAACTTTTTAGGTCCAAAGATAACAAGGGCAATAATTAAAATAAGAAATAACTCTTGTGTACCAAAATTAAACATACCTAATACCTCGCATTTCAAATCAATTAATTTTTATGCGCAGAATCATCTACATACCATTCTACTGGTTCATGAGTTAATACCGCACCTGGTAAACAATGGTCTACTCGATCCTCCCAAGAATATTCTTCATATTCTTTACGTTGGCGAAGCACACGAGCTAAGGCCGCCTCTTTAGAAGCGCCTACCACCGTGAACCACACAGATTTCGCATTCACCAGCATTGGGAATGTTAATGTCACACGTTCCCATACTTTGCCGTCTTTTACGGCCACTACCATACGATTACGTTCATACAAAGCTTCAGATTTAGGGAACAGGGACGCTGTATGTCCATCATCACCTAAGCCTAATAAGACTAAATCTATGGATTCCTTTTCTGTGCGCTTCAAGACCATTTGTACTTCTTGTTCATATTTATCTGCTGCTTCCTCCACAGTACCATTATTCGTTGGTACTGGATAATAGTGAGCCGCTCCCATAATATTTCCAAATAAGCGATCTTTTGCACGGCCAAAATTGTTATCTGGATTCGACTGTGGCACAAATCGTTCATCTACCCAAAGGAAGAAAATATGCTCCCAATCGATACGATTTGTATACTCATCAGAATCGAGCAACGAAAACAATGCATTTGGTGTAGTCCCTCCAGATACAGCCACCACGCAAGCACCCGTTTCTGCAATGCATTCGTTTGTATAAGTTAAAAAACGATCGGCCACTGCTTTCGCCACGTCATCTCCTGTAGGAAATGCATGAATTATATCTCTCGCCACGACCAAGATCCTCCTTCTAATAACTCTTCTGCCTCTTTTGGTCCCTCACTGAAAGCTGGATAGAAGCATAACGGTGTTTCTTCATCATTTCGTTCCCATGCCTCAATCAATGGCTTAAATAAACGCCAAGATTTTTCTACCGCATCGTTGCGAACGAATAATGTTTGGTCTCCTAATAAACCATCTAAAATCAATCTTTCATAAGCATCTGGAATATCTGCTAATTCCTTAGAATTGCTATAAGAAAAGTCCATTTCTAACGTATTGACACTTAATTTCGATCCTGGAGATTTTACCTCTAAGGACAATCCCATTCCTTCATTTGGTTGCATGCGAAGAACCAATACGTTTTGGTTAAAGTCTTTCGCATGGAACGGTTTAAAAATGGAGTGCGGAATTGGTTTGAAAGTAATAGCAATTTCACTCGATTTCTTCGGCAATCGTTTCCCTGTACGTAAATAGAACGGCACATCACGCCACCTCCAATTATCAATGAACAGTTTCAAAGCCACATAAGTTTCTGTCGTAGACGTGGGTGGCACATTTTCTTCCTTCCGATACTCTGGGGCTGGACGTTCTGTATTACCAGAATCTGTATATTGACCACGCACTGCAATATCGCCTAATTTTTGACGATGTAAACCACGAATAGACGAAATCAATTTAGCAATTTCATCACGGTAATCGTCGGCATTAAAACTGGCAGGTGGTTCCATAGCAATCAAAGATAATACCTGGATCATATGGTTTTGCACCATATCACGCAAAGCGCCTGCCCCATCATAATAGCCAGCACGTTTTTCTACACCTAACTCTTCAGCCACCGTAATTTCTACACGTTCAATATATTTGCGATTCCAAAGTGGTTCAAATATAGCATTGGCGAAACGAAGCATCAAAATATTTTGTACCGTTTCTTTCCCTAAATAATGATCAATACGATAGGTTTGCTCTTCTGTTATATATTGTTTTAATGATTCATCTAATGCGATAGCACTTTCTAAATCATGCCCAAACGGTTTCTCAATGATTACTCGAGACCAAGACCCTACTTCTTCTAATAGCTTCGCCCCATGTAATTCACGTACGATAGGTTCAAATAACTCTGGTGGCATGGCTAGATAAAATAGTGCATTACCACCTGTGCAATGCGCCGTTGCCACACGCTCTAACTCTTCTCGCAATGCTACATACGTAGAAGGCTCTGTATATTGACCAGACACATAGGAAAAGCGTTCAATAAATGCTAGTTCTTCTACACTTGGTTCACGATCGCCTAATATGGATGCTTTCACTTGTTCACGAAACTCGTCGTGGCTCATGGCTGTCCGTGCTACGCCCACTACGGCTACCTTCGGTGAAAGTAAACCACGTTGAAACAAGGAATAAATAGCTGGTAATAATTTACGTTTTGTCAGGTCTCCAGAGGCCCCAAAAATAACGATGGCACCTGCACCTGGTGTATGTTCTATACATAATTCTTCTTTAACATTATAGGACACATTCATTGTGAATCTCCTCTTACATCATTTCCCAATGGAAATACTAATACTGCACCCTTTATTATAGCACATACACGGCCCTTGACAATGGTTATAGCCCTTTGACTTTTTCATTTTCATAGGGTATAATAATTAAGCACGATTTGTGCAAAGTTTTATTAATCTATGAGGTGATAATCACATGGCAACGAGAAGAGAAGCACGATTTAAGTTATGCCGTCGCTTCGGTGTGAACGTTTTCGGTCACGCGAAGGCTTTAAAACGTGTAAAAAAAGACCAACGTCAAAAGAAAATGTCTGAATATGGTCTTCAATTATTAGAAAAACAAAAAGTTAAAGCATACTACAACTTGCTAGAACGCCAGTTCGTACGCTATTACGATAAAGCGAAAAAAATGCATGGTGTTACAGGTCAAAACATGTTAAAATTGTTGGAATGCCGTTTGGACAACCTTGTATATCGCATTGGCTTCGGTAACTCCATCCGTCAAGCACGTCAAATGGTAAACCATGGCCACATTCTTGTTAACGGTAAACGCGTTGACATTCCATCCTACCAATGTAAAGTTGGCGATGTAATCGAACTTCGTGAAGCTAGCCGTGACAACGAAATGTTCAAAGTGAACTTCCAAGAACTTCGTTCTTTCGAACTTCCTTACATCGAAAAAAATCTTGACGCTTTCCAAGGCACATTAACTCGCCTTCCTGAACGTGAAGAACTTCCTATCGAAGTAAACGAAACATTAATCGTCGAATTGTACTCCAAATAATAGGATACTACAGCAACCAATCTTCGGATTGGTTGCTTTTTTATGCCTTGGTGGTTGAAATTATTATGATTAGTTTATATAATGAAAATATATATCATTTACTATATATTACATACGGTCTTAGTACACGGTATATTGAAATTATAAAATTCTTGCACAACGTACCGTATGTATTTCATCCTATGAAAGGCAGTTAACATAAAGGTATTTACTATGTCGCAAATTCTCTTATCAATATTTTATTTTATTCTAGCCGGTATTGCTGAAATCGGTGGCGGTTATTTAGTATGGCTTTACCTGAAAGACGATAAAAGCCCGTGGTATATGCTCGCAGGTGCTATTACACTCATCATTTATGGAATTATCCCTACCTTACAAGAAGCGCCTTTCGGTAAAGTATACGCCGCCTATGGTGGCATCTTCATTGCCCTCTCTATTTTATGGGGCTATTATGTAGATGGAATCACACCCGATCGCTATGATATCATCGGTGGCATTGTGTCTATCATCGGGGTATTGATTATTATGTATTATCCTCGTTAATACACCTAATGAATGCGAAACTGTATATAACAAGGCAACTATTGCTTCTCTATCTATACCGTCACTCCTAATACATTAGAATTGTTACGACACAGTGTATCCCCTTATATATACTTTTTTGGGATACATCCATTACATCATATACAAATATGCAAAAATCTCTAGTATAAGCTATGCCTTACGCACTCGCTTACACTAGAGATTTTTATTATCTATTAAATTTTTTCACCATAGAAGATTAACTCTTCGTCTTTCACTAAAGCATAGGAACGTGTACCAAGTCCCATGCGGTCTGCACGTAATAAAATGGCTTGCCATTCGCTATTAGGGGAAATATCTTTGAAATAATCCCATGTGCGTTTTTCCACTGTGCTTAATACACCGTTTTCCACTGGTGTAGCTTGGGTAATAATATCGCCTAAGGCTTCGTCCATCGCCACCATATCGTAGGACACAACGATACCTAGGTTTCCTACGATTTCGTTAGTGGCACCTGCGTCTTTTAATTTTTCTTGGTTCACATAATCCGCCACAACGTCCATCGCTACCCCTACATGGAATCGTTGACGATTCCGTGTGGCAGCTGCTGCATATTCAGCCACCGCTTTATGATGCTCTGTACCTGTTAAAGCTACCAATTCACGACGACCTTCTAAGCTGGCGGAGTACCATCCTGTATTGTTCACAGCCCCAGAGAATCCGCTGTACTCATTCGCTTTAATGTGATTCACGGAAATCACCACATCACTAGTTGCAATGCGTTCATCGATATAGGCTACTTTCACAGATTCACCATCAGGAATAATAACCTCACGGGAATGATGGCTAGGCTCATCTACATAGACCACAGTGCCGCCTTCGGATTCGATGCGTGCTTTCATATATGCCACTACCGTTTCATAGGCCTCATAATCGCTATGCAAATCATTGCGAAGTAGAGCCACTTTTTTGCCAGCGCAACCAATTTCACCAAAACCAATTTTACGCAACAAAAAATCTAATCGTTTATGAATTAATTCTTGATTAACCTCTTGTAAAGGGGAGTAATATACTTCCATATCATGCCTCCTACAACTACGTCATTTTGTAAAAAAGGGCTGCATCTACTGACACAGCCCTTACTTTGGCGGAGAGAGGGGGATTTGAACCCCCGCGCCAGTTTCCTGACCTACCGCATTTCGAGTGCGGACTCTTCAGCCACTTGAGTACCTCTCCGTATACGTCGGCGTTCTTTGAAAAAATCTTTCATAATTTGACTGCATTCTTCTTGCAATACACCCGCCAACACCTGTGGTTCATGGTTTAAATTCGGATGTGAAAGTACATTAAACAAAGATTCTACCGCACCGCCCTTATAATCACTACTGCCATAGACAACACGATCTATACGACTATTAATAATAGCACCAGCACACATAGGGCACGGCTCTATGGTAACATAAAGCGTACAACCGGTCAACCGCCACCTTTCAAGCATAGCATTCGCCTCACGGATGACAAGGACCTCTGCATGAGCCGTCGCATCATGGTCAATCTCGCGTCTGTTGTGATGACGACTGATAATCTTGCCTTCATGCACTAATACTGCACCAATAGGAATCTCACCCATATCATAGGCCTTACGTGCCTCTACCAAGGCTTCACGCATATACTCTTCATCAGTCATACAGTCACTTCCTTTCCAATTGCCGCTACACAATAGAATACCATACTTTCAGAGAATCGTCACTTCTTAAGCTAATTATGATATAATAAAGAGTACATGTAAACATTTTCGATGACTTCACTGAGGTGACAATCTTATGGAACAACGAGCTTTTAGTAAAATCAATGTAGGTCTTGCTATCACGGGCAAACGTGATGATGGGTACCACGATATAGATACCATTTTTCAATCTATTTTCTTAGGGGATTCCCTCTATTTCGCACGTCACCATTCTGTGGTGTTCTCTGGCGATGCGCCTGAACTGCCTTATTATATGGCACAATTAATTCCCTATACAGAAAGTAATATTGCTATGAAAGCCCTTCGTATGGTACAAGACTATACGGGCTGTACCCAAGGGGCTGCCATTCATTTGTTAAAACGAGTTCCCCCTTGTGCTGGTATGGGCGGTGGTAGTGGTGACGGTGCCGCTATGCTACTAGGCCTTAACAAGTTTTGGGACCTTCGCTTAACCGATGAAGAACTATTGACCATGGCTTCTAAACTCGGATCTGATGTTCCTTTCTTACTGAAAGGCGGCACTGCGCGTGGCACTGGTCGAGGAGAACGATTAGAAATTTTACCAACTAGCAGTGCTCAATGGCTACTGATCGTAAAACCAGAAGTGAGCATTTCCACAGCAAAAGCCTACGGTAGATTTACGGGTACGTCTCGTGTGACTTCTGATACGATGGATACCGTTACCGCACATATGAAAGCAAAAGACTTCCGTCAAGCTTTCATGGCGAGTGATAACACCTTTGAAGAATTAATGTTTCCGGTCCACCCAGAGCTTACCGCATGCAAACAGTTTTTCTTAGACCGTGGATTTCCTACCATCATGACTGGTAGCGGTCCTACTATGGTGGTTCTATTGGAAAAAGCACTGGATGCGATTCGATTACAAGAATACATCAAACAAGCTGGTTATAACTGGCTTTCACTAATTACGAAAACACATGATGAGGAGGCCCTACGATGAATGCACCACGTTTACAACCCATCCGTTTAGACGCTTACAAACCGCTTCGTGAGATTGTTAGCGATGCTTTGCGCCAAGCTATTCGCGATGGTATTTTACCACCAGGAGAACGTCTCATGGAGATTCCTTTGGCAGAAGAACTCGGTGTGAGCCGCACTCCTATCCGTGAAGCCATCCGCATTTTAGAGCAAGAAGGACTCATTGTTATGATTCCTCGCCGTGGTACCTATGTGGCAGATATGAGTTTGAAAGATGTAACAGAAGTGTTTGAACTTCGTTCTATCTTAGAAGAATTAGCCGCAGAACTAGCTGCAGAACGTATTACGAATGAAGAAATCGAGGCCTTAGAGCAACATCTTGTAGAAATCGGCAATTACATGAACGAAAATAACTTAGACAAAGTCGTACAAGCCGATATTCTATTCCATGAAATCCTTTATAAAGCTTCTCGTAATGATCGTCTTGTTGAAATGATAAACAATCTACGGGAACAAACATTGCGGTTCCGTACATTGTCTATGAGCCAAACAGGTCGTCTTGCCAAAACTTGGGATGAACATCGTCAACTTGTGGAAGCTATCTCCGATCGCGATGTGGAACGAGCTCGCCAGATTGCTCGCATCCATATGGAAGAATCGGAGAAAACATTGTTAGAAGGTATGCAATTAAAAAGTCATGAAGAGTAATCTTCATAAATTAATATACTATGCAAAAAGGGTCCTCTCGGACCCTTTTTTAGTTATCAAAATTTATACGTCATTTGTACTGTGGAGTAGTTGCCCAAGTTAAAGCGTTCTGGTCCGAATAATGTATCACGTTGACCGATACCTTTCGCACCGAATGTGTAACTTGCTTCGACTAACCAGTTTCTTGCTGGCACATAGGAGCCGCCTACAGTAAAGCTTCGGATCCCATCTAAATAGCGGTCAGTTAAACCATTTGTACCATTACCGCCGAAGAAGGAGCCATGTTCGAAATGTTTATAGTCTGCATACATAGACCATGTATGAGGTCTGTAAATATCTGCAGCACCAATTTGAGCACGCAATACCCAGAATGTAGGAGTTTTACCCAATCTATGACCTAGCAAGGCAAATGTATTCGTACCTTGATTATAGTCATATTGCATATTGCCGTTTAGGTGTTTACCCAAGGATGACATATTTTTACCATAGTCAAAAGATAACAATGCTGTGTTACCAAGATTGTATCTAGCGCCTACGGCTACTACATTGGCTACTTTGTTGTAGCGATGTACTTCATTACCTTTCACACCAGCTGTTTCTTTAGCTGTTTCAAATGCCACATTGCGACCGCCTTGAGAATGTAAGTACCACGCAGATAACCCCAAGTTATTTTTAACTTGTTGTTTCACTTCTACGAAGAGAGCTCGTTTAATGCTTGGTACTTCCGCGCGATCAAGTACATAGCCTTGTTGTAATACATGAACGCCTGTAGCTTCCCCTAATGGTACACGTGGGAAAGCACTTCCTTTTTCAGTGAAACGTAAGGCGCTGTCAATTTTATTTGCATACGCAGCTACTGGCGCTACCAAGCCTTTATTGTTAACTCCATCAGCAGGTAAAGTATTTTCCTTCTCAATTGTAGCACGTAACGCTGCTTCATCAATCGTTCCACCTACAATATCTGTGGCTGTAAATGGAGGTCGAGCAAGGCTTTCCTTGTCATTTTCAATTTTTCCATTGTAGTAATCTACAAGCCAAGATGCCAAGTCTTGCTTTTTCAGCAATTCAAAGTGTTTTTTCTCTGTTTCTGTGAAAGTACCATTCGCACTTTCTTTACCGCGATATGATTCTAAGGTTCCCAATCCTGTTGGATTCGCTGCTACAAGGGCACTTATCTCTTTATTCACCGCATCTAGCTCACCTTGTTTTGTATCTCTAGATTCTGTATGAGATTTTAAATCATCCATAGCATATCCATAGTCTTCTTTGGCACTATTTTCGGCACTAGTGATATTTTCTTTAATTTTTTTGTTGTATCGTTCAATTAAAGTAGCTCCATGGTCAGCCCAGAATTTTTTCACGAAAGCACTACCATCACCTTGAATTGGTGCATCATCGTCATAACTATACCCTAAAATATCCTTATTCAATGATGGATATAAATCCGCCGACATCGTTCTAGGGAAATTATATGTAGGCTTATTAAACTTTTCAGTATCCGTTCCATAATATGGATATGTACCTGTTTCTTTTAGGTATGCCGCACCTGCTTCACCTAATTTTTCAGGCGCTTTATTTGCTGATGCTTCATATGTTTTAGTATAACCATACACCGCTTTTGGAATACTGATATAGTATTTTACTTCATCATTTTTCAAGTAATTAGGGTAGGCCTGTTTTGCCCAATTGTAATACTTACGAATAGTTTCGTATTGACCAGCCACATCCCCTACTTTTTCTCGAATCGCTTTATTCAACGGAGTAAATGGTTTTGTTAATTTCAATCCATCTACATTTTCTAAGAACTCAACCACTGTCAATGGACGTTCCATTGTTTTATAAGATACTTGAGTATAGGCAGAATCAGTGATACCTGTATTTCTAGAGAAATCACCATAGCCAACACGTACTTGCGTATTGTTCTTCGTCCAAACAGCACGTACACCATCAAAAGTTTGGTTGAACCAATAGCCAGTTTCCCCTAATTTTTCAGGTAAACGACCAACGGAGAAGTCCCAAGCTTTTTCTTTTCTTGTAACATTCGCCTCTTCTAATTTAACTTTGTTTAGACCTCGGCTTGTTTTTACATTGTCCTCTGTGGCATGACCTGTATGACCGCTGGCACTTGTGATAACTTTCACTGCCGTCTTGTCATTCACACGACCTTCCATGCCAACTTGCACTTTTTGTTCCCATCCATGTTCAGAAGGATCCACCATGTTCTTCATCGCAGAACCAATAGCAGATGTTAATGTCGTTCTTACATCTGGACGGTTTTGACCTTCCATGTAATGAGTACGCCAAGCATAATCACCTATAAAGCGCAATTTAGAACTACTAATATCTTCGAATGGTGTGGTAATAAACTTGTCAAAATCTACTGGACCTAAATCAATAGTAGCTACTTCTTTACCTGTTTGATCTTTCAAAACTTTTTGTACATGTCCATCACTGCCCACTTTAAAGTTAAAGCCAAAACGATATACACGGCCTTGCATCGCTCGGTCATCATCTCGGTAATTGAATAAGTTATCTACACCGATATATGCTTTGATATCATTGCCCCAAGATTTTTGAACGATGAAATTCCATACGCTATATGTTTTTGATTGATACTCTTGTTTTTTACCTTCTTTAAAGTATGTATCAATATGAGAAATATTTGGATTTTCGTTTTCAGATGGTCCATAGGAATCGATAAAATTACCATTCCCTGCTAAAGAACGACTATCTAGCATTTTCACATATAGATTGCCATACAAGGACGCATACACCCCTGAATCTTTGTTATCGTAATTAATACCTATATCAATTTTATGTTTTGGTTTATCCAATAATTGTTTTGGCAAATTAGGGTCTGATTTATTCACTGTATGCAAGAAGGTATATCCTAATTTACTGGACCAATTTTTATTAAAATTATGTTTCACTTCTGCTTGAAGACCAGTAATGGACACTTTACCAATATTTTTGAAGCTATAAATCATATCTGGGGAATGTTGATATTTTTCAGAGCCTAAATGTGTTTTTTCATTATATTCTGGATAGAAATCTAATAAGTGACCAGTGAAGTAAATGGAATGATAATTGTTGATATTATTGTGGAATGCACTAGTCCGATAGGATGTTTTCTTATTTTCATACTCCCATCCTAAGTCCATATTAATAGATTTTTCAGGTTTCAA
Organism: Veillonella sp. 3913; assembly: GCF_003992235.1. Taxonomy (NCBI): domain Bacteria; kingdom Bacillati; phylum Bacillota; class Negativicutes; order Veillonellales; family Veillonellaceae; genus Veillonella; species Veillonella sp. 3913. The sequence continues at coordinate 280,266 of NZ_RQVF01000002.1, forward strand.
GTCAGGATTACCAACCCAATACCAGCCCATTCTTGCAGTACCACCACCAAGACCACCACTTAATGGATTACCAGCATACATTTCCCAGTTATAGTACAATTCGCCCATACCTGGTTCGTTATAACTAGTACCTACATTGGCTTTTAACCGTTTATGTACATTGCCACCCACATTGTGTAACATACCTACATTGAACGTCAAATTGCTACCAAATAAGTTGCTATGATCAAGACGTACAATTGGTGTAATGGTCGTATTTTTATTGACTTGCCAATCATCTTGTACATATACATATTCTTTTTGAATTTCTGCTTGACCTACAGTGACACGATTATGTAAGGCATCGCCTTTTTTGAATTGTACATTATTCAACTTCACATCGTAAGATTTACCGTTGATAACCATCGGCTTGCCTGTATAGTAGTAATATACGATGGCACTTTGTCGCACACGAGATTCACTAGCATTAGCCGCTTTAATCTCTGGATTTTGTTCATATAACTTATCTACTAATTGATTAAAGCGATCTCTCGTTTCCGATGTAGTATGATCCAAGAAATAGGAAATACGGTTATTACTATTCATATGAGAACCTTCGATTTCTTTTGGCACTGTGTCCACTAAATCAAAGGCATGCTCTTGACTGAAAAACTCTTCGTAAGTAAAAGATGGTAAATACTCCTTGCCTTGCACACCTTTTTCATAACCATACCATTCTTTCAAACGATTCCAATATGGCGTGCCATCCTTATCCTTTTCAATTGGATAGTCTTCTACACGAGAGGATACTTCATGCGTAGTTGGGTCTTCCCGTAAATGTTTATCATAGTCCCAAGGATTGATAAACATTTTTGATGTCTTAGGAGCGCTTTTTAAACGGCTACCACTACCTTTTTCTTTTTTAATACCAAATCCAGCATTCACATAGTGGTTGTCATTAACGTTAATATGAAAGTCCGAATGCATATCTAATTGGGAATGGTCGATCGTATCTACTTGGTTCAATTCATTGGCACCAAAGAACGGTACATGACCTACTGTATTCGTTAAGGTAATATCATTTTCCTTCAATTTAGCGTAGTTTACCTCTACATCCCAATTGATTTTCTCTTGATTTTTCGCATGCCAACCAATACTGTATTGATTTCGTTTAATGCTTCGTTTGAACTGCACTTCGGGAGCCATTAAAGAGTTAGACCCTTTATTAAAACGATGTAAATTTTCTGTATGTTGATCCACACGAATATCTACACTATGATTTTTATTTGCATCCCAATGCGCACTCATACCGATATTGGATTGTTCACCATAATAGCGCAAAGAGTTTTTATTAAAAACAGTCATGTCATCATGGGCTAATTCCACCGATTTTCTCGGGTTTGCTGCATACACTGGTAACACATCACGTTTGCTACCATAAATGGCCATATTAATGTTGCCAATTTTTCCCGTGTCAGCACGCATGAAGAAATTAGAATATGGCATAGACCCTTTGTCACCTTTAGTGCGCAAAGACTCTACATTGAACTGAAGACCACTCGTTTTTGTCGGTTTCTTTGTGACTACATTGATAACGCCACCAATAGCACCAGAACCATACTTCGCGGAAGCTGCCCCTTGTACAACCTCAATATGATCTAAGTTTTCCGTTCCTAGGCGCATCAATTCATCGCCTTGCCCTGCATATCTAGCAAACTCACCGATAGCTGGTTGACCATCAATTAAAATTAAGGTATGACGTGGGTCTGCACCACGAATAGACACACCCACACGACCCATCGCATCCACTGTACGAGATACACCTGTTTCATGGAAGACCACATCTTCCACATTTTTAGCCTGTTTCGCTTCAATGTCTTTTTGCGTAATAATCGTTGTATGCTGAGTCTCATACTGCTCAGCTGCTTTTAATCGATCCGCTTCTACATATACGGCATTCTCCGCTGCTACGCCATGGAACATACCCATCCATGTCATAATTGCACCGTATAACAGTAAATACTTGCCCGTTTTTCTTTGATACATCCTAACACCTCATATTAAAAAATAATCTTCCCTATATACGACAAGGATACCACGCCTTACACATATCATAGGCATTGATGCATCGCAAGGTTTGACTACTATTACAAGTGAAAGAAACTAATTTATTTATCTACACACACCTTTACTTGTCTATTGTAAACCGTTGCAACAGTCTCTTCTTAACTATATACATAATGAAAGTGAAAGTCAAATAAAATTTCATCATACCTTCATATTCATATTGTATAGTTTTCAAAATAAGCTAGTATATAAATATTTTTATCTGTACTATATTCTATTAATTATATAGATAAATATTTTTAACTGAATATGTATATCAATATTTTCTATTTATAAGTATTTATTTTACCAAATCAATAGCAAAACTATCCTTCTTTCTAATACTACTCTTATTGCAAAATCCTAATACTATCTAGTAAACAAGCATTCTCTTATTGCTTATGTTATCATTGATTTCCGTAGCGTATGAAAATCCGCTGCCCTTTCTATCTACTAAATAACTAAAAAGCAAAATAACATCACTTTATATAACATATTATCAATATAAACCAATTACACACTCCACAAAAAAGGAATGGTTCTGAAGTATCAGTTCCATTCCTTTTTATATTCTTAGTCAACTAGGGCATAGCTACTAACTATCTACTAGGTAGATTATTTTCCACTCATATATTTCGCTTTGAATGCTGCCAATTGTGCTTCTTCTAATGGCATGCCTTCACCTTGGTAATGAGCAATACTTTGCTCCATTTCTTCGTAAGCTGTTGGCACGATTTTCGTAAAGCGATCTTTGTACAATACCCAGTTTTCTAACATATGTCGACCTTGTTTAGAGTTCGTATGCAATACATGTTGTTGTATTAGCTCATGAATCCGTGCTAGATCACTTTCACTAGTTTTACGAAGTTCCACAAGTCCTGTATTACAGTAGCGTCCATCTAAATCAAGCACGTACGCATAACCACCGGACATGCCAGCCCCAAAGTTACGACCCACACGGCCAAGGACAAGGACCTCACCACCAGTCATATATTCGCAACCGTGGTCACCTACACCTTCTACAACGGCGGTAATACCGCTGTTACGAACGCAGAACCGTTCCCCAGCCACACCGTTGATATAGGCAGTACCAGAAGTAGCCCCATAGAATGCCACGTTACCGATTAAGATGTTTTCATGCGCCTCATAGGTAGCAGCTTTTGGTGGGTACGCAATGATAGTACCACCAGACAAGCCTTTGCCAAGATAGTCGTTGGCATCACCTTCAAGTTCCAATGTCATACCATTCGGAATGAAAGCGCCGAAGCTTTGACCTGCAGAACCAACGAAATTCAATTTGATAGTATTCTCTGGCAAGCCCGTTTCACCGTAACGACGAACCACCTCGCCACCAACTAAGGTACCTACTACACGATTCACATTGCTGATAGCCAATTTGGCACGAATTGGTTTTTGATCATCCAAGGCAGGACGGCACATACGAAGTAATTTTTTCATATCTAAGGTGCGTTCCAATTCATGGTCTTGGTCAATGCTGTGTAAATGTCCCACAGACGCATCTGTATATGGCTTGAATAATATCCGTTTCAAATCCACACGAGACAATTTGAAATTATCATCTTGTGAGCGTTGGCGTACCAAATCAATACGACCTACCAACTCACGCACGCTACGGATGCCTAAACGAGCCATGATTTCACGCAATTCTTGGGCGATAAACTTCATCAAGTTTTCCACATATTCTGGTTTACCTGTAAATTTAGCACGTAACTTCTCATCTTGTGTGGCCACGCCGTACGGACATGTATTCATATGGCAAACCCGTGCCATACGACAGCCTACAGCTACTAATGGCAAGGTACCAAATCCGAATAATTCTGCCCCCAACAAGGCTGCGATAGCCACATCATAACCAGTCATCAATTTACTATCTACTTCCAGCTGTACACGGTCACGCAAACGGTTCAACATTAAGGTTTGATGTGTCTCTGAAAGTCCCAATTCCCATGGCACACCTGCATGTTTTACAGATGTACGACCTGCTGCGCCAGTACCACCATCGTAGCCGGAGATGAGAATGCTGTCTGCTTTCGCTTTGGCTACCCCTGCGGCAATGGTACCTACTCCAGCTTCGGAAGTCAATTTTACGGAAATCGCTGCACTTGGGTTAACGCATTTCAAATCATAAATCAACTCTGCTAAGTCTTCGATAGAATAAATATCGTGATGTGGTGGCGGAGATACTAGTTCTACCCCTGGCGTGGAGTGACGAGCTTTGGCAATCTCTGGATATACCTTTTTGCCCGGTAATTGACCACCTTCACCTGGTTTCGCACCTTGGGCACACTTAATTTGCAATTCTTTCGCATGGACCAAGTAATTCGTTGTTACCCCAAAGCGACCTGATGCAATTTGTTTTACTTCACTATTGCGATTATCTCCATTGGCATCGAGAACAAAGCGACTTGTATCTTCGCCTCCTTCCCCAGAGTTCGACGTAGATCCTAATCGGTTCATAGCGATAGCAATAGTTTCGTGCGCTTCTTTACTGATAGCACCGTAACTCATAGCGCCAGCTTTAAAGCGTTTCACAATATCTTCAACTGGTTCTACTTCTTCCACAGGAATACCGCCACCTACAGGGAAGTTCAATTCCATCAAGCTACGCAAGGTCACATGATAGTCATTGCGAATCATTTTGGAGTATTCTTTGTATGTATTGTAATCTCCTTCGATTAAAGATGTTTGCAATAACTTAATCGTATCTGGATTGAATAAATGCTCTTCCCCATCTTTCATAGGTCCGTACCAACCACCTGGTTCAAGGACTTTCACATCTTCTTTGAAAGCCCGTTGGAATCGTTCCAATGTTTCATGGGCTACGCCACCTAAGCCGATACCACCAATGCGTGTCGGTGTGTTCGGGAAGTAGGTACTAATAAAGTTCGTATTCAATCCCAATGCCTCAAAGATTTGTGCCCCATGGTAGCTACGTACAGTGGAAATACCCATTTTCGACATCACTTTCATAATGCCCGACACAGAGGCCTTGATGTAGTTTGCTTCTGCTTCCTCTGGTGTAAGGTCTCCCAATCGGTTGGTGGCTTGTAAGTCACGTACTGTTGCTAATGCCACATATGGATTGATGGCCGTTACGCCATAGCCTAAGAGTGTACAGAAATGATGCACTTCACGAGGTTCCCCAGATTCTAAGATTAAGCCCATTTCTGTGCGTAATACAGTGTTAATTAAATGATTGTGCACCGCTGCCACTGCCAATAAAGCTGGAATCGGCGCATGGTGTTCGTCCACGCCACGGTCAGACAAGATCAACACATTTTGGTCCGTGCGAGCTGCTTCCTCTGCATCCTTGCACAAACGGTCTAAGGCTTCTTTCATACCCTCCGCACCTTTGGCTGGGTCAAACAAGATGGACAAGGTCACGGATTTCATGCGACGGCAGTCCAATTGTTTAATACTTGCCAATTCTTGATTCGTCATGATAGGTGTCCGCATGGATACTGCATAGGTGCCCACTTTGTTAGGGTCCGTCAAGTTACCGCTATTTCCGAGCATCACTCGTGTGGATGTCACCATTTCTTCGCGGATAGCATCGATTGGGGGATTTGTCACCTGTGCAAAAAGCTGTTTAAAATAGGAGTATAACATTTGTGGTTTGTCCGACAAGATTGCTAGCGGCGCATCAGCCCCCATAGATCCTACAGGATCTTTCCCATCTTTTGCCATAGGGATAATCATGCGTACCAAATCTTCTTGGGTATAGCCGAATACTTGTTGTTGCATGAACAAGTCCCCTACCTCAGGGATACTCTCTTCCGTAGCTTGTTGAATCTCCGACAAGTGGATCACATGTTCTTTCACCCACTCATTGTAAGGAAGTTCTGTAGCCACACGGTGTTTGATTTCTTCATCAGAAATGATGCGACCTTCTTCTGTGTCGATTAATAGCATTTTACCTGGTTCTAAACGGCCTTTGGCACGAATCATATCATCTGCTTCGTTTACAACGCCCACTTCGGATGCCATAATCACACGGTCATCTGCTGTAACATAGTAACGCGCTGGGCGCAAGCCATTTCTGTCTAAGACACCACCGATCACAGTCCCATCAGTAAAGCCCATCGCCGCTGGACCATCCCATGGTTCCATCATGAAACTATTGAACTCATAGAAGTCATGTTTTTCTTGGCTCATCAAGGTATTGCGTTCCCATGGTTCTGGAATCATCATCATGATCGCATGTGGTAAGCTACGGCCTGTCATATGCAAGAACTCAAGGGTATTATCGAACATAGCAGAGTCAGATCCTGTATCATCAACAACAGGGAACACTTTTTTAATATCTGGGAACAATGGAGACTCTGCTTTACCTTCACGAGCATTGATCCAGTTTACATTACCACGAATGGTGTTGATTTCCCCATTATGTACTAAATAACGGTTAGGATGAGCCCGTGCCCAGCTTGGGAATGTATTCGTACTGAAACGAGAATGAACCATCGCCAAGGCAGAGGTAAAATCTAAATCATTCAAATCTAGGTAAAAGTTTCGTAATTGCACTGGTGTCAACATACCTTTGTAGACGATCGTTTTAGAAGACAAAGAGGCAATGTAGAAATCGCTACTCATTTCTTTGCTCAATGGGACGATACGCTTTTCTGCAATTTTACGAATCATATATAATTTGCGTTCAAACTCCGCTTGGTTTGTCACATCTTGACCTTTACCGATAAGAATTTGGATCATCCAAGGACGAATTAATGCCGCCTCATGGCCAACTGCTGTAGAGTCTACCGGAACTTCCCGCCAGCCCAATACAATTTGTCCTTCCTCACGAACTACTTCTTCTAAGATTCGCTTTTGCTCATTCCGTAATGTTTCGTACTTATGAGCAAAAACCATACCCACCCCGTAGTCACCAGCAGGTGGTAAATGGATACCTAACACTTCGCACTCACGGCGGAAAAAATCATGTGGAATTTGCACTAAGATGCCCGCTCCATCGCCAGTATCCTTATCGGCGCCAGCACCACCACGGTGTTCCAAGCGCTCAAGAATACGCAAACCATCGTCGATGATATCGTGGGATTTTTTACCTTTAATATTGACTACAAATCCCATACCGCACGCATCTTTTTCAAATTGGGAACTATACAAACCATTTGCTTCCAAATGGCGCTGCTCCTCATGTTGTTTTGCAATGGTACTCATTTCCATCATAACCCTCTCCTCCTTTAGGCTTTCTATCACTACACTAGCATACTTAACACTAGGTATACATATACTGAAAGTTCTAATTCACCTATGCTTTTTGACTATACGTATAGCTGTCTAACTATAAACCGGATGAGTATGTACCTTTTTGATCTTTCTTCTGTAAGAATTAGACCTTACCATACTACATAACTTTAGTTTATACTGGTCATACATAATAGTTATTTTCTATAGAATATAGAACTGCATATTATACTAGCAAAATTTATTATATATTTCAATACATATTACTTATGTATACATGTATTCTTAAGTTTGGACCATCTCATACTACTTTCATATCTCCCTATATAGGAATATACAAAAACGCATAGCTACCCTAAGGTAACCATGCGTTTACGTCATTGTAAAAGTATTCTATTATACGATGCGAACAATCCAGCCTTCTGGTGCTTCTATTTCACCATGTTGAATGCCAAGTAATGTTTCGCGCAATTTTGTTAATGTTGGTCCCATTTCATCCATGCCGCTTGGGAAGAAGATATCTTCTTCTTTTGTATGAACCATGCCAACAGGAGAAATAACAGCCGCTGTACCGCAAAGACCACATTCAGCGAAGTCTTTCAATTCTTCTTTATACACTTCACGATGTTCTACGGTCATGCCCAAATAATGTTCAGCTACATACATCAAGGAACGACGTGTAATCGATGGAAGAATACTATCGGATTTAGGCGTTACTAATTTGCCATCTTTCGTGATGAAAATAAAGTTCGCTCCACCAGTTTCTTCTACTTTTGTACGAGTTTGTGGATCCAAATACATATTCTCTGCATACCCTGCTTCATGGGCTGCTTCTAGAGCATGCAAGCTCATAGCATAGTTCAAACCCGCTTTAATATGACCTGTACCATGTGGTGCTGCACGGTCAAAATCGGAGATTTGGATTTTCAGCGGTTTCACACCGCCTTTGAAATAATCCCCTACTGGAGTACCAAAAATACGGAATTGGAACTCATCTGCCGGTTTAACACCGATAACACTGTTCGTACCCATCAAGAATGGACGAAGATACAAACTACCACCCGTGCTGTATGGAGGAACAAAGTCTTGATTCGCTTTTACCACTTCTTTCACAGCCTCGATAAAACGATCCGTTGGAAATGGTTGCATCACAAGATATTTTGCAGAATCATGCAAACGCTGTGCATTTAAATCTGGACGGAAACACACAATATGAGCATCCTTCGTGTAATAGGCTTTCAAACCTTCAAAAATTGTTTGCGCATATTGGAATACACCAGCACATTCATTGAGGACAATATTCGCCTCATCCGTCAAACCGCCTTCATCCCATTGACCATCCTTGAAATTAGACACATAACGGAATGGCGTTTCTTTATAACTAAAATCTAAATTGTTCATATCAATCTTTGCCATACTGTCCTCCTACTATTCCATACCTGTGAAAGCCGTGAACGTGTACGTATATCTATCCTTCTAGCCCTTCACATCATATGAATATTCACTGATTTGTATTTTAGATAAAAACTATTATACACCCAACACGGAAAATGTACAAGAGTATATATAGAATAGAAAAGACTCTCGAGGGAATGTCCCCAGAGAGTCTTTTCGTCTTGCAGTATGTTGTCATCCTTAGATGACTATATAATAACTTCGTTCAGCAGCAAACCAACTTACACATTCGCTGACTCACCGGAGTTGAAGTTACTAACTAAATTATTCCGGCTTTTTAAATTTTGGAGATGTTGGACATGTTTCAGGAGTCACGTCTTTACGAGCTCCTAAGTCACTGCTGCGATCTACATAGGTAGTATGTAACAATTCATGCGCAATATGTCCCAATGGTTTTTCCAAGAAATTAGCGTATGCATCTTTAATTTCAGGGTTTTCATAGGAAGAACGAAGCTTCATGTTGGAGTCCCAATTATAAAGACCTTCAATACGTTCACCTTTTACTTTATTAGCCACTGGTAATTTAGCACGTGGTTGTCCACCACCGCCGATACAGCCGCCTGGGCATGCCATCATTTCGATGAAATCATATGTTTTACCAGATTCTTTCAATTCGTTCAAGAATTCACGGATGTTTTTACCACCATGACACACAGCCACGTTGATGGTATGTCCACCGATTTCTACGCTTGCTTCTTTCACACCGTCCATACCACGCACATCTGTTAAGTTAAGAAGTGGAGCTGGAGATGGTTCATCACCAGTGATGAATTTGTAGGATGCACGCATCGCTGCTTCCATAACACCACCAGTATTACCGAAGATAACACCGCCACCAGTAGCAGCACCGATGAATTTATCGTATGCAGAGTCTTCTACTGCGGCAAAATCTAATTCTGCTTCACGAATCCATTGTGCAAACTCACGTGTAGTGATACAGATATCTGTATCTGGGCCTAAGTCTTCGCCAGTGTAACGAGACGCATTGTTTTGCTCAGGACGACGAATTTCCGCTTTTTTAGCAGTACAAGGAGCGACAGACACGGATACAATTTTCTTAGGATCAATGTTCATATTTTTTGCAAAATATGTTTTTACCATAGCAGATTCCATAGCAATACAACTACGAGCGGAAGAAATATGGGATACGTATTCTGGGAAGAATGTTTCACAGAATTTTACCCATGCTGGACAACAGCTAGTGAATTGTGGCAATGGACCTGTGCCATGTAATTTACGTTCTAATAGTTCATTTGCTTCTTCCATGATGGTTAAGTCCGCACCAAAGTTAGTATCTACTACATAGTCAGCACCTAACGCACGAAGAGCACCTACCATTTTGCCTTCTTGGTATGTACCAGGCTCGAATCCAAATTCTTCACCGATAGATACACGAACAGCTGGCGCTGTTTGGATAACCACAATTTTCTCTGGATCTGCAATGGCTTCTTTTACTTTATCTAATTCTGTACGTTCGTACATTGCACCAAATGGGCAAATTACCGCACATTGACCACATTGGATACAAATAGGATTATCTCCTGTTGCTTCCAAATCATAGTAATCAAGTACGCTCATAGTGTCAGCACATGCTTTACGACAAAGAGTACAGTTCTTACATTTTTCTAAATCATGAATAATCGCCACATTATCCTCAGCAATCGGGGCACGGCGATCAAGATGTTGGAATCGACTTTCGAAACTCATTATTATGCACCTCACATAGTGTAAACAATACTATTTATGTATTCATTAACTTTCCGTCATATTATAACAAATATTCAGGCTTGTGAAAAGAAAGGTATATGCCATTTATCTTTCTATTCTTTTAAGTTCTAATAAAATTTTACACATCCATATAGAATATACATTTATATTGTTTTTATGTTACTTTTGTCACACATGTAGATTTTTATCAAATATTTTTCATTATGTATCTTTCAAAATTCATATACCCTAAAATCTACTAGGATTTAGCCCTCAGTAGCACAAAACAGGAGAGTTCCCCCTCCTGTTTCTATTTTATTTCAGCTCAAATAATGGGGTGTTCTTTGCTTGATCCCCCAAAGCTGTTTGTGTAAATGTATTAATGAATTGTTGCACCGCCAATGTTGGTGTTAAGCGGCCCTCGATGACAGCATCTTCGATGCCACCCCGACACGCTACAATTTCTGGTGCACGATAGAACAAGTTTTGTAAATGTTCTTCTACCATAGAATATACCCACGATAAAGTTTGGTCACGGCGACGTGCTTGTAGCACTCCATTACCTTTACATTGTTCCATGAATTTTTCAATGACACCTTGCCACAATTCCATGATGCCATCCCCAGTGTAGGCAGAACATGTGTAGGCATGGGTTGTCCATTGTTCCGTGGCATCACGAATAAACCATAGAATACGTTCGTATTCTTGGCGTGTCACTTTTGCCCGTTGTAAATTGTCACCATCAGCTTTATTAACCACTATAGCATCGGCTAATTCCATAACACCTTTTTTCATGCCTTGCAATTCATCACCAGCGCCAGTAAGCACTACGAGCAAGAAAAAATCTACCATGGAACGTACTGTCGTTTCACTTTGTCCGACCCCTACGGTTTCTACTAGGATTGTATCGTACCCTGCCGCTTCACATAACAGCAAAGTTTCTCTACTTTTACGAGTCAACCCGCCCAAAGTGCCACCTGATGGGGATGGGCGAATGAATGCATTCGGCTCCCGTGAAAGTTGTTCCATTCGAGTTTTATCCCCCAGGATAGAGCCACCTGTCACTGTACTAGATGGATCCACCGCAAGAACCGCTACTTTATGACCGTTTTGACATAGCTTTGTGCCTAGCGCTTCAATTAAAGTAGATTTACCAGCCCCAGGCACCCCTGTAATCCCTACACGGGTGGACTTACCTGTGTACGGCAACAAACGTTGAATCACTTGCTGTGCCATTTCAAAATGAGCTGCTGCATTACTTTCAATTAATGTGATGGCACGGGATAAAATCATCCGATTACCAGCCAGTACCCCCTCCACATAGTCATCGACTGTCAGTTTTTTTCGTTTTACTACTTTAGGAGCTACCGGCTTTTGTGGTGCATGGGTATGTACATCCATCCCATCATGACCACCATCCACACCACGCATAACGCGGCATGCAAATTTATCATCTTTCTCCTCAGGAACCCAAGAAGGCTTATAGGTATCATCACTCATAAGACACCCTCCTTTCACCGATTCGAATATGACAAACACGCAATCAGTAGCCAGCTACAAAGTAGCACGAGGCACTGACTACGTGTCATGTCTTACCTATTTACGAGTTTAGAATCGTCTAATCAGATTATTCTTCCTCTTCTAAGCGTTCGTCTAATAATTCGAGAACTTTTTTAGCACAAACTGGAATGATTGTACCAGGTCCAAAGATCGCTGCTGCACCATGCTCATAGAGATAATCATAATCTTGAGCTGGAATAACGCCACCGATAACAACCATAATATCTTCACGGCCTAATTTTTTAAGTTCTTCACACAATTGAGGCATCAATGTTTTATGACCTGCTGCTAAGGAACTCATACCTACGATATGTACGTCATTATCTACTGCATCTTTTGCTGCTTCTTCTGGAGTTTGGAATAAAGGTCCGATATCTACGTCATAGCCCATATCTGCGAAGGCTGTAGAAATTACCTTAGCTCCGCGGTCATGACCATCTTGACCCATTTTCGCTACGAAAATACGTGGACGGCGACCATGTTTTTCTTCAAATTTTTCAGTCATGCTGCGTACTTCTGTGATTACATCGTCATCGCTGAATTCGCTGCTGTATACACCGGAAATAGAGCGAATGATCGCTTTATGACGGCCACATACTTTTTCTACCGCATCAGAGATTTCACCTTTAGAGGCACGAGCACGAGCTGCTTCTACGGCTAATTCAAGCAAGTTTCCTTCTCCTGTTTCCATCGCTTTTGTAATCGCATCCAAACAGCTGCGTACTTTGTCATTATCACGATTAGCACGCAATGTTTTTAATCGTTCGATCTGTGCCAAACGTACAGCTGTATTGTCTACTTCCAAGATATCTAACGGATCTTCTTTATCAAGGCGTAAGTAGTTGACACCGACGATTTTTTCACTACCAGAGTCAATGTGCGCTTGGCGACGAGCTGCCGCTTCTTCGATACGCATTTTTGGAAGACCTGTATCAATCGCTTTAGACATACCACCCAAAGCTTCAACTTCTTGAATATGAGCCCAAGCTTTACGGATCAATTGATTTGTCAAGAATTCTACGTAGTAAGAACCGCCCCATGGGTCGATAACTTTACATACATTCGTTTCATCTTGGATATACAATTGCGTATTACGAGCGATACGCGCCGAGAAATCTGTAGGCAACGCAATCGCTTCGTCAAGAGCATTCGTATGTAAGGATTGGGTATGACCCAAGGCTGCTGCCATCGCTTCGATACAAGTACGAGTGATGTTATTGAATGGATCTTGTTCTGTTAAAGACCAACCAGATGTTTGGGAGTGAGTACGCAATGCCATAGATTTAACATTTTTTGGGCCAAAGGATTTAACAATTTTAGCCCATAACATACGACCTGCACGCATTTTAGCGATTTCCATGAAGTAGTTTTTACCCATTGCCCAGAAGAAGGATAAGCGCGGTGCGAATTGGTCAACTGTAAGACCCGCTGCCACACCTGTACGCAAGTATTCCAAACCATCGGCCAAGGTGTAACCTAATTCGATATCCGCTGTAGCACCTGCTTCTTGCATGTGGTAACCAGAAATGGAAATACTGTTGAATTTAGGCATGTATTTGGATGTATACGCAAAGATATCACCAATAATACGCATAGAAGCTGCTGGTGGATAAATATAAGTATTACGCACCATGAATTCTTTCAAAATATCATTTTGGATCGTACCTGCCATAACGGATTTATCTACGCCTTGTTCTTCACCGGCTAAGATATAGAAGGCCATAACTGGTAATACGGCGCCATTCATTGTCATAGATACAGACATTTGATCCAATGGAATACCAGAGAACAAGATTTCCATATCTAGAATGGAGTCTACCGCAACGCCGGCTTTACCAACGTCACCGACTACACGAGGGTGGTCAGAGTCGTAACCACGGTGAGTCGCCAAGTCGAAGGCGATAGATAAACCTTTTTGACCTGCCGCTAAGTTACGGCGGTAAAAGGCATTGGATTCTTCCGCTGTGGAGAAACCTGCATACTGACGTACTGTCCAAGGACGTTGTACATACATTGTGCCATATGGTCCACGAAGATACGGAGGAATACCCGCTACATATTGTAAATGGTTACATTGATCATAAATGGAGGCATCATACACAGGACCCACATCGATTTGTTCCATAGTACGAATGAAGTTGTCATCATAGGACTTGCCAGTTTCAGCCTGTAATTGCTCTTTCCATGCATCGAAATCGGATGCTTTTGGGCTAGCAGCTGTAAAAGGAATATTTCTAAAATCCGGAATCATCTACATCATTCCTTTCTCGCGTTGCATTGCTAATAATGTTTGATAGCAATTGGAGCGTACACTAATATAATCATCCATGCCTGCTGCATCGCAAAGTTCTTTCAACTCTGGAGATGGAGCCCCTGCCAAGAATACTTTCATAGCTGGGCGAGCGGCTTTGATTGCTTTTGTCACTGCTGGTGCCAATTCTGGATATGTATCGTCAGTGGAACATACAATTGTCACATCTGCATTCGATGCTAAGGCAGCTGCTACTGCTTCGTCCACAGTTGGGAATCCATCATTTGTAAGCACATCAAATTCAGCTACTTGCATGAAAGAAGTAACGAAATCGGCTCTCGCTTTATGTTGAGGAATTGGACCCATGTTAGCCAAGAAGATTTTAACATTATCCCCATTATGTGTTTCTTTGAAGTTTTCAGTGCGCATACGCAATTCTTCGTATTGTTCTGTCCAACGATGAGATAGAATTGCTTTCACAGTGATACCTTCACTACCATCTGCTAAGGCTTCAAAAACTTGTCCAAAGCTAGCGCCCGCTACTAATGCAGTATACGCAGCACTTACCAAAGAACCAATTTCACTGAAGTCGGATTCTTGTAATTTTTTTAGAGCTAATTCAGCTGCATCAGTTGTACCCACATTAGCTAATGCTGCTACACGAGCTTGGCGTAAGCCCTCAAAATCTACCACTGGTACTTCTAGTAATTCTTCCGTCATATTTGGATACATGTTACTACCAACGGCACGATCTTTACGGGTTGCCAAGTTTTTAAAGCGGCTTTGTAAAATAGCATCCACGGCTTCTTGCGTTTCACCAGATACTAATGTTTCTAAGATGCCACCTTTACCTTCTAATTCTTGGAACAATGCCCAAGATTTTTCAGTCAACTCTTGTGTCAATGGTTCTAAGTACCAGCTACCACCGGCAGGGTCAACTGGTTGAATGAAGTTGAACTCTTGTTGCTCCATGATTTGAATATTACGGGCAATACGGCGAGAGAATTCATCACTTGGACGAATGCAGCCATCAAGAGGTCGTACAAACATACCATCCATACCACCTACTACTGCGGAGAAGGATTGAGAACCAGCACGTAATAAGTTTACATATGGATCAAATACAGTTTGTGTAAAGTGAGATGTACTTACGAACAAGTTAATTTTCTTCGCTTCTTCATCACCGCCACAATGTTCAATAATTTGAGCCCATACCATTTTTATAGCACGTAGTTTAGCTATTTCCATGAAGAAATTAGCTCCTACACTGACATGAAAACGAATTTGTTTTGCAAATGTATTCACATCGATACCACGGCGTTCCATCTCACGTAAATATGTCACAGCCGTAGACATAGCAAAACCCAATTCTTGTACGTCATTGCCACCGCCATTATGGTATACATCTGTATCTACCAAAACTGTGCGCAATTGTGGTGCATGTGCAGATGCCCAAGCAATGGTATGTGCCATATCATCGAAATATTCGTCCATAGGGCGTGATAAATGACCATCTTGTGCCAAAGTACCGATTGGATCTGCCCCAATCATACCGGACAAGGATTTTACATCCACCCCTTGAGATTCGCAAAGCGCATGTAATGCAGCCGCCCAGCATACGCTACTAGCACCTGTACGAATATCTAATTCTTTTGTAGTTAAGTCCATGCCTTTTAATAAAGCTTCCACTTCTTCTACAGTAGACAAAGACACCCCTGCGTCAGCCACATCTTTAGCTTCAGCTTTCGTAGCATCTTGTCCTTTCCGTGTAGCACTGTCCAGTGTGAAACTGATAGCTGTGCTACCTTTATCTAATTCAAATTGTAACATGTCATGCATGTCAGCAATTGTTTTTCCGTCACAACGTTGTGCAATTGTCCAAGGTGTATGGATATATCCACTAGCTTTCGCACCCCGTAAATTGCTATCACGACCAGGATATGTCAAGTTTTGAGTCAATCCCTCTTGGTCGCTCAACCAATACATTGGTTGTAAAGTAATTCCTTCGTATGTTTTTGTATACATACTTTTTTGGAAATCTTTCCCTTTCAAGATACCTTCTACCGTCGTTTTCCACTCCTCGTAGGTAGGGATAGAAAACTCATCAAACGATACATCTGGTAGCTCAAACTGTTCTTCGTGAACTTGTGGTTCATGATGCTTGTCTTGTCCCATAGTCTAGCTTCCTTTCTCTGACCACATAGGCATACGTTCCCTTACTCAAACCACTTTTCTAGTGAGATTTGCCTCATCATAGAGATTCTAATAGCTTATGTAATCGTTGCAGCTCTCATAAAATAAAATAAACAATTAGAAACTGGGTATACCCTACCCATCCCTATAACTCATCACCCTACCTAGTCTCTTACTGAAAGATATAACTATCATTCATAAAAGAAAAACCGTTTTCGATTGAAAACGGTAGGTTATGATTTAGCGTATGCACTTAGCGCAAAACCATCTCTACCCGTCTCTCGCGGATCTAACGACATGCTTCTTACGGCAGTTCTTCTGACTCAGGATCTTCGCTACGCTTCGCCTTCCCAGTTTCCCAGTGACGCTACATGAAGTTTCGCTCCCCTTTACAGCGGCGGGACCGTGTTGGCTTTTCACCAAGCTTCCCTATTAAGCCTCGCGGCACCAGTAAGGCGAATATAAAGTTATACCTTGATTATAAACTGTTTTCTGAAAGAATAGAACGGTCTTTATGAACTATAACAATATTTCACATTTACATAATTTTCAGTTATCACAAGATACTTATAACGCATTTTACAGTCTTACTAACGCAATGATTAGCATCTATCTCATAATAGACCACCTATTCATTACTAATAGTTATTTAATGTATAATCTATATTTATTCTCAATAGACTCGTTACATTCTAACATATGCACATCTCTCTATATCCCTAAGTCTCTCTACACACTGTCTACTAACTCGCCTCTCTTTCATCTTCTTACAGGCCTTCACTCTTCTACCATCACTCACTCCTTTTTCAAAAGAACTTCCCATTCTATGCAATAGCACCTACTAGATATGCAAAAACAGAGATACGCCTACAGTAGCATACCTCTGTTCTATCGCTTATATTCTATTACAAAAGCTTATTTCTTTTTCCATTCCATGACTTCAAAACCATAGTTACGAATATGTTCTTTCAAGAGTTTTAAATATTTTTTCGCAATGGGACTTGGCTCTAGCATATGTGGCATTAAGTAACCCATAGTCATCGTATCTTCTACATCTAGAGGAATGGCGATGATCTTATCATCGTTTAATTCACGGCTCAAAATACCAGAACTAATAGTATATCCATTCAAACCAACCATTAAATTGAAAATAGTAGCACGGTCAGATACTTTAATAGTCATTTTTCTGTCCAAAGTACTTAAAATTTCCTCTGAAAAATAGAAGGAATTATCTTCTCCCTGATCATAGCATAAATAAGGGAAATCCTCTAGTTCTTCCAAGGTAATTTTATCTTGGTTTGCCAAGGGATGTTCTCGGCACAGAAATACATGCGGTTCCGCTTCAAATAATGGGTAGAATGTCAATTTATACTCTTTAAATAACTTTTCCATTACTTGACGATTAAAACTATTCAAATACAAAATACCCAATTCGCTTTTAAAAGTAGCTAAATCTTCAAAAATATTTTGTGTTTCTGTTTCCCGCAAACCAAATTGATATTCATCAGTATCTACACTTTTTATAAGCTCTACGAAAGCATGCACCACAAAGGCATAATGTTGAGCAGAAATAAAGAAATGTTCTTTTCGTTTGGTATTCGATTTATATCGCTCTTCTAATAATTGAATTTGATCTAGTACTTGTCGAGCATAAATCATAAATTCACGTCCATCATGGGTTAAGGTTACCCCTGACTTAGTGCGCAACAATAGTTGAACACCCATTTCGTGTTCTAGTTCTTTTACCGCATTGGATAAGCTAGGTTGGGATAAATATAATTCCTTAGCCGCTTCATTAATAGATCCTTTTTCTGCAATTTTTTCTAAATATTGTAATTGTTGTATTCTCATCTGTTTTGGCCTTTTCTATATCTATCATGAAGTATATCCTTTTTCATTACTTTCATAGGAATGAAAAACCTAACGAGTAAGCTACAAATACTTACACGTTAGGTACTTCATGTTGTTAACGATTCCATTATTCACCCTCAGGGGGTAATAGTCTTGTACAACTATAATACATAAAAGACCACTCATCGTCAACATTTAATTTCTATCAAATCCTTAGGAATTATAATCAATCCCTATCTTATGCATCTTTCACTCATTAATGGAAAATTAAAATACAAATCGTAGAGGTAATGAATGTAATCAATACTGGCACTGCAGTTCGTTTTACTAAATCAAAACTAGAAATATTTGCCACACCAGCTACTGCAATCATAACCGCACTAATTGGGCTCAACAAACGTCCAACAGAGGCCGCATTTTGCATACCTAGTAGCATGGTAATCGCATTACCACCTAATTCTTTAGCAAAATTTGGCACTAATGGTGAGAATGCAAACATAGATGCTACACCAGAGCCCATAACAATGCTCAATACTAAGATAATCACAGATACGATAACACCCACCATATCTGCTTGGATAGAGAAGGTTTTAATGAATGCTACAAACTCATTCACAATCCCTAAGGATGTCAAACCGAATGCAAAGGTTTCCCCTGCTACAATCAACGTTACCGTATTGGTAAATTGGTCCCCCATACCTTTAAAGAAAGTTTGAATAGACGCAGCTACTTTTCGGAAATCACGCAAGCGAATCAATTCAAATATCATGGCGATGAATAAGCTTAGGAACATAGCCAAGTTAACATTCATCTTAATGCCTGCAATACCATATTTACTAAATCCTAACATAAATACAAGTGGCAAGAATGGCAATATTAAATACGCAAGAGGTCCTACTGCTACTTCTTCTTGTAGTTCTGTATGTACAACTTCGGAAGGAACATGACCGGATTTTTTATCCATGTATTGTTGCCATATGTAATGCGCAATAGCTGTCACAATACCACAAATAATGTATACTTTCAATTGATAGCCTACGAAGTATTCTTCTACTCCTAAGCCCACTGTTTTAGACACTAATAAGCTTGTAGCAGAGGCTGGTCCAATGTCCAACAAATGGCCAGTAGCTACCGCTGCCGCTGCCCCTACTGGGCTTACGCCTAAACGCACCAAAATAGGGAAGATGGTCACCATCATCAACATAGCTAGACCAGATGCGCTTGGGATTACCAAGGACATGAACATATTTAATAAGAATGTTAAAGATAATACTACATAAGGAGCTTTCATCGCTTGCAAAGGTTTTATCGCAGTTGTAACCAAGCGAGAGCTAGCACCAATGTGATCCATGTATTTAGCAAAGCCAGTACATGTCATAATCATGAGACCCAACCCTGCTGCATCCTTTGCAGTAGTATTATTAATCCACTCAAAAGCATCAAAGAACATCATGCCTGTTCCTTTTTTCGCATCTACAAACTCCGTTGTATAGCCAAGGAAATACGCCCCTAGCATCATGATTAAACCGCCTAACAACAATACTGTTTGTGCTTTAAACTTTTTAATCACCAATGTACCTGCGCATAAAATTACGATAGCGCACAACAATAAATTCATAACTACTTCTCCTTTACCTATGAAGATAGGCTAATTAATAATTTGCTTTCGACTGTTGAAAGTCTTCTTGAATCTGAGCCAATAAGCCCGGTGTGGTGAGAATTTCCTCTACTGTAAGAGCAACCCCCTTGGCTCCGTACATAATAGCATCCTCTGCTAATTGAGTTTTCCCATTATCTAGCCATTCTTGAGAATGACTAGTCACTCCTCTACCTACAAATTTAACCCGTAAACAAGCTCCTGGTACGCGGAACGTAACACTGGAAAAGTCAGTAGAACCAGTTACCTTTCTCGGTTCTGAAATATCTGGAGCGCCTACGATTTCCGCATTCTTTAAGAGTAAATCATTTAAACTTTGTACATTGACCTTGTTATCATAGGCTTTTACTTCGTCCCATTCCATAGTAGCTCCCACTTGCAAAGCTGCCCCTTGAGCCACTTGTTTCACGCGCTCCACCACTTCATCTAAGCGAATACGACTAGAGGAACGAATATACCACTGTGTACACGCATAATCTGGTACGATATTCGCTGCCTTACCACCATCTGTAATAATCCCATGCATACGTACTTCTGTAGGCACGTGTTCTCGAAGATATTCCATGCCATTAAAGAATAACAACACTGCATCCAAAGCACTGATGCCTTTTTCTGGAGCAATCGCTGCATGAGCCGATTTGCCATGGAACTTAATATTCACTAAATTAAGGGCCAAGGACTTGCCATCTACCGTTGTAGAATCACTACCGTGCATCATGAAAGCTACGTCTAAATCGTCAAAAACGCCTTCTTTTGCCATCACCAATTTACCAGATGCCGTTTCCTCTGCTGGCGTCCCATACACCACCAATGTAGCTGGCACTTGCAAGGTACGACGTAAACCAATAGCTGCTGCACAGATGGAAGGCCCTTGCAGATTATGCCCACAAGCATGACCCAAACCTTCTAAGGCATCATATTCGCAGAGAAGCCCAATTTTCGGTCCTCCTCCTTGCACATGGTACACAGCACGAAATGCGGTTTGTAAACCACTCACTTCACGGTCTACAGTAAACCCTTCACTTTCCAGTAAATCTGTTAATTTACCATGGGCTAAAAACTCTTCATTCCCTAGTTCTGGATGGTCGAAAAAAAAATCATTTAATGTCTTCATGGATCCTCGCAAGGATTCAATTTCTTCTAGTAATTGACTCATCACTTTCTCCTTTCTTGCACAATAGACATGCACAACTCTATGACTACAGGAATTACATTCCCTCATTTTTCTCTTCTTCTGAAAGTCCTACTATAACTAACTAGCAATAGCGGTATTCCGAATACTTTTATTATATAGATTTCTACTGAAAGTTCCAATACATATAGCATACGATTCTCCTATTTTCTCTATGCTAATTTCATATGCATATCCCTAAATTCTAACTTTTATTACATTTTTATAGTTTTTACCTATAACAAACTATATATTTTAAGAATTGGTCTATATAGAAAAAAATTGGTATCATAAGAACATGTTTTACAGATATGAAAGGAACCAGCCATGAGCGAAACTATACAGCAAAAACGACCAACATTATCTTACGAAATATTCCCTCCTAACACGCAAGTAGGCGATGAAAAAATCATTACTGTATTAGATGAATTAAAAAGCCTAAAACCAGAGTTTATCTCTGTTACCTGCAGTAATAAACAACGCAATATTGAAGAAACAACCATAAAGTTATCCAACTATGTACAAAATACATTGCATATCCCTACAAAAGCCCATTTACCAGCTATTTATTTATCTAAAGAGCAGGTGCGCTCCGTTATTGATCAATTAGATCAACTAGGTATCCACAAGCTACTAGCACTTCGCGGTGATATTTTAGAAGACCTACCACCAGTAGGAGACTTTAAATATGCTTCAGAACTCGTACATTTTGTAAAAGACTATGCTCCGCATTTCCAAATTTCTGGTGCTTGCTATCCAGAAGTGCATCCAGACTCACCCAATCAATTACAGGACATTAAATTTCTAAAAGAAAAAGTAGATGCCGGCTCTGAACTATTAGTCACACAATTTTTCTTAGATAACAATGTATTCTACGATTTCCAAGAAAAATGCGCCTTAGCAGGCATTGATGTACCAATCTTAGCCGGAGTAATGCCTATCATCAACCGCAACCAAGCTTTGCGTCTATTAACAAGCAATGCTACCGCTATTCCACGCAAATTTAAAGCTATTTTAGACAAATATGAGCATGATCCAATCGCCCTTCGTGATGCTGGCCTTGCTTACGCCTTAAATCAAATCGTAGACCTTGTAACAGAAGGCGTATCTGGTATTCATCTATACACAATGAACCAATCTAATACAGCCTTATATATCGAAAATGCAGCACGTTCTTTATTTAGCTCTCCCATATATGAAAACCAATAAATAAGAAACTCTATATAGCCTACAATACGTATAGTATACATACAAATTACAATAAAAATGCTCTACCTAGTGCCTCTCTCAAAGAGAACCTAAGTAGAGCATTCTTTGTATTCATCTTAATCTTATCATTGTAGTTACATTTATAGTTATATTGCTCAAAGGAGAGTGTAACAACATATCTCTAGTAAAAGGGGGTGTAACAAGATAGCCTCTAAATATAATGTCTTGGCACCCGTTCTGAGAAATTACAGAATATTTCATAAGGAATGGTCCCAACCAAATAAGCCAATTCAAGCGCTGTAATACTCTCTTGTCCTTGTTGTCCTAATAGCACAACAGCATCTCCTGGAGCTACGGTAATATGACTTGGTACTTTCACCATAAATTGGTCCATACAGATACGCCCTACTATAGGACAGCGTGTACCATGGATAAGCACAGATCCTTTATTAGACAACGCCCTAGGATATCCATCGGCATAACCCACAGGTATAGTAGCGATCGTTTCCTCAGCCATCGTTGTATAGGTACTTCCATAGCCGATAGATGACCCTTTGGGTAAATGTTGTACATGTACTACCTTACTATATAAACTCAAAGCTGGTTTCAATCCCAATCGATTAGGCACATCCATGGAAGGCATAATGCCATATTGAATAATACCTGGTCGAGCATCGTTAAATAAACTATCTCTTACTGCTAACAATCCAGCACTATTGGCTAAAGAAAAGCGATAATCCTCAGTACGATTGGCACGAATTAACTCCACCACATCTCGAAATTGTTGTACTTGTTGATTGGCATGAGTTTGATCCGCAGCATCCCCATTGGCTAGGTGTGTAAAAAATCCATCTACTCGTAAATATTCATAAGACTCTACTGTTTCTAAAAATGCTAATACATCATCTGGCTTACTACCGATACGATGCATACCTGTATCTACAGCAATAGCACACTCTACAATTGTTTCATGTCGACGAGCACATTCATCCAACGCTTCTAAATCAGTAGATTCACAAATGGCAGGTCTAGAATGCCCTTCTATCACTAAATCAAAGGATTGTGGCAACGTCAGACCTAATAGATAAATAGGTACCGTTATACCCGCCTCACGCAAAGGAATCGCCTCTTCTGGAAAAGCTACGGCTAGCGACTCATACCCTTCCTCTACGGCAATACGTCCTACCATAACACTACCATGTCCATACGCATTTGCTTTCACCACCGCAGTACTCGTGCACCACTCTGGTAAACAATCCTTAATTTTTCGTAAATTACTTCGTATTTGTGCTGTATCAATTTCTACATATGTAGGTCTCACACATTCACCTTCTTATTATTAGTATATAAAACCTAGTATTAACTACTATTTATTAAACTATTATAATAGCTCCTAACTATTCTAAATGATTATTTGCATTACTAATGTACCATGCTATAAAAGTATATGCAATCCTTTTAGAATATTTCTTTTAATACCTTTCATAAAAAGGACTGACTACAAAATCTTACAAACAAGATTCTGCGTCAGTCCTTATCTATTACCTATTTAATTTTGCATTATACCTAAGTAAAGTATGTTACATTATGGCATATTGAAAGGCCATACCATTGGAATCACGATAAGACTTACGATGAAGCAAACCAGGATTAATGGAGTACCTGCTTTCACATAGTCCATAAATTTGTAATTACCAGGTGTTAATACGATTGTATTAGGTGGTGTACCTACTGGTGTAGCAAATGCGCAAGATGCGGCAACGCCAATCGCCATAAGTACTGCATGAGGGCTTGGGTTATCACCCATAATGCTTACTACTGCATGAGCAATCATTTTACCAGCCCCAGAATCATTCATAGCCGCTGCTACTGGCATCATACCAGCAAATAAGAAAATAGTTACCCAGTCTATAGATTGATACGCTTGTTTTTCTTTCAAGCAACCAGCTAGTACGGCTAAGATAGCACCAACGATAGCTGCTAAGTGAAGTGGAACATTAATACCAATACTTTTCAATGGATCAGACAATGCCATGAATAATACAACACCTAATAAAATGATACCAGAGTACCACATTTTTTTAGGATCATTAGAAATTTCACTAGCATCTACTTCTTGTTCTACTTCAGCATCTGCATTACCATCATGTTTAGGTAAAAAATGTTTACCAATTGTTACCATGTAGATCATAAATGCAACTGTTAAAGGAATACCAATCCATGCAAATTCAAAGAAACCGAATTGAGGTAGTTTAGCTTGGCCTAATGCACCATTGATGATGATATTAGGAGGTGTACCCACTAAAGTGATGATACCACCAATCCCTGCAGCAAATGCCATAGGCATCAATTGACGGGATGCTGGAATTTTAGCAGATGCACAAATACCAATAACTACTGGCAATAACGCTGCTGCAGTACCTGTGTTAGAAAGCACAGAGGACATACCTGCTGTTACAAGCATCAAAGCAATCATAAGACCGTTTTCACTTTTACCTGCTTTATTAACAACGGAAATACCAATTTTTTGTGCTAAACCAGTATGGAATAATGCAGCACCAATAATAAACATACCTGCGAATAAAACTACTGTACTATCAGATAAACCACTAAATACTTGTTTCATAGGAATTACACCTAATAAACCAAGTGCCATAGCACCACCGATAGACGTAATTGCAAGTGGAATAATTTCTGTTACAAATAATAACGCCATTACACCAAGGACAATTAAGGTTTGTACAGCCGGATCCATAAGAATCAACTCCTCCCTAAGGGATACATTCCTTATTAGCCGCAAAACGCTTTAAAAAAAAGCGTATATAATATAGGAAGATAGGCCAATAAGAAATAACATAATCGCCGCTACTCCATACCCTTCTGCTGTACAAGGGTATCCAAAATGTAGCCACTCTCCAAGTAGGCCACGGCGGAGAAAAAAGCTATATGTTTTTCGTTTTTGAAACCATTTAGATTTTCGCTCTTCACCTAATAGGAGTGCGGTAATGATAAAAATAAAAAGCGCAATACAAATACAAGCAAAAACCTTTCCTTCGTCTGATAATATCATAGGCGTCACCTCATACATAATAAAAGTGAAAAAAGTCTGAGTATTTCTAAAGCGCTTTAAGACAAACTATATAGTTCATCATAAAAGTATCTGTAATAGCCTAGGCAACCCTTTTTGGCGGATTGCCTAGACACTGTTACAAATTATTTCATCATAGCAAGCATCGTACCAGCTGCTACAGCTGTACCGATAACACCTGCTACATTTGGCCCCATCGCATGCATTAATAGGAAGTTCGAAGGGTTTGCCTGTGAACCCACTACTTGCGATACGCGGGCTGCCATTGGCACCGCAGATACACCAGCAGAACCGATCAATGGGTTTGTTTTACCACCGTCTGCCCAGCACATTAATTTACCGAAGATGACACCACCAGCGGTACCACCGATGAAGGCAACTAAACCTAATACGATAATTTTAATGGTTTCTAAATTTAAGAAACTGTCTGCTGTCATTGTAAGACCTGTACCAGTAGCTAAGAAGATTGTTACTGTGTTAATTAAAGCGTTTTCAGAAGTATCTGCCAAACGAGCTGTTACACCAGATTCACGGAATAAGTTACCAAGCATCAACATGCCTAATAAAGAAGTGATCGGTGGTAACAACAAGGAAATGGAAATTGTCGCTACTACTGGGAAAACAACTTTTTCAAAACGAGTTACTTCACGCAATTGTTCCATTACGATTTCACGGTCTTTTTGAGTTGTAAATAACTTCATAACCGGAGGTTGAATCAATGGTACAAGAGACATATAGGAATATGCCGCTACTGCGATAGCACCTAATAACTCAGGAGCTAATTTTGAAGCTAAGTAAATGGATGTAGGACCGTCAGCACCACCGATGATACCGATAGCTGCTGCTTGTTTCGCAGTAAATCCAACCATCATCGCTCCACCAAGAGCCACGAATACGCCGATTTGAGCTGCTGCGCCTAATAATAATGTTTTAGGATTTGCAATGAGTGGACCGAAGTCAGTCATAGCACCTACCCCTAGGAAGATAAGAGGTGGGAAAATTTCGTATTTAATCCCTAATCCAATAAGGTTCATAACACCTTCATGGAAACCATTATTAGGAATATTAGCCAAAATACATCCAAATGCGATTGGACTCAACAATAGAGGTTCAAAGCCTTTCGCAAAAGCTAAATACAATAAGATAATTCCTACAAGGATCATGATACCATGACCCATTGTGAAACTAATAAAACCACTATCCACCCAAACAGAGTTGAGTGCAACAAGAAAAGCGTCCATATGGAGTTCCTCCTTAAGAAATAGAAGGGTTTAGTTTAAGCAGTATAAAGTTATGATTAGCCTAAAACAACTAAAGCGTCGCCAGTTGCTACAGTTTGGTTAGCTGCTACGCGAACTTCAGCTACTGTTGCATCATGTGGAGCATAGATTTCGTTTTGCATTTTCATAGCTTCTAAGATGCAAAGAAGATCGCCTTTTTTAACTGCTTGACCAGCTGTAACTGCTACGGATAAGATTTTACCTGGCATTGGGCATTTTACTGTTTCTGCGCCTGCTGGAACTGGAGCCGCTGCCGCTGCTGGAGCTGGAGCTGCTGCTGGAGCTGCTTTAGGAGCTGGAGCTGCTGCTTTAGGAGCTGCTGCTACTGGAGCTGCACCGCCAACTTCATTAACTTCTACTTCATAAACTGTACCGTTTACTGTAACATTGAACTTTTTCATTATAACTTCCTCCTGAATTACCTATTTGTAATGAAACTTTTTCATAAGCTTAGATTAGCTTATAGGGCCTGTAAACGACTAGCTAGTCGCCAAGAATTAGACACTACTGGGCGAATGGATGCAATTTGATTTTGCGAATAGCCCATAGCAACGATAGCACTGACAATAGCTGCTACAACTTCTGTTTCTTTGTTTGCAGCTTGTGCGTTGGTAGTCTTATTCATTAAGTTCTCCTCCAAACTATCTGGTTACATTCCTACCTAGCAGTCTACCGTCCAATTTCCAACCTGTGCTCACAATCGGTCTTACGGAAGCAATTTGTGATTTGGAATATCCCATCGCACATACTGCTGCCACAATGGCTGCAACCACTTCATCATGTTTTGTTGTGGTACTTGCCACACTAGGAGCTGTGGCTGATGGTACCTCTGCTACCTCAGCCTTAGTTGACTTTTTTTTTGTAGGATCTACTAGATAAATAATATGCATAAGCACGCCTAACAAAATTAGAACGGCGAATACAATTGTCATATTGATGGCCATAATTAGCCACGGATTATCTGTCATACTTTCACCTCATTAATAGAGAACCATGATAGTAGAATCATGCAAGAAGCAAAGTGTGTAGTATGCCTCTAGGAAATAGTTTATAGAGGGATATTACCGTGTTTTTTCGGAGCACGGGTTTCGCGTTTACTTGCCAACATTGCTAATGCATTGATGATAGCAGGACGAGTATGTTTAGGTTCAATTACCACGTCAACGAATCCACGTTCAGCAGCTTTGTATGGAGTTGCGAACTCTTCTACGTATTTAGCTGTTTTTTCATCTTTATCTTCATCGCGTTTGAAAATGATGTTCGCTGCACCAGCAGGTCCCATTACAGCAATTTCAGATGTAGGCCATGCATACACTTGGTCTGCACCCAAATCTTGGGAACACATTGCAAGGTAAGATCCACCATATGCTTTACGAGTGATAACAGTAATTTTAGGTACTGTTGCTTCAGAGTAAGCATATAACATTTTCGCACCGTGACGAATGATGCCGCCCCATTCTTGGTTTGTGCCCGGTAGGAAGCCCGGTACGTCAACGAAGTTTACAACAGGGATATTGAAAGCATCGCAGAAACGGATAAAGCGGGAAGATTTGTCGGATGCATTGATATCTAAGCAACCTGCCATTACGCGTGGTTGGTTAGCAATGATACCTACGCTTTGTCCAGCAAAACGTGCGAAACAGGTAATAATATTTTGTGCGTAGTGTGGTTGTACTTCATAGTATTCACCATTATCTACTGTTGCACGAATCACATCAAACATGTCGTAAGGCATATTTGGATTATCTGGAAGTAAAGTATTTAAACCTTCATCTTCACGAGCTGGGTCATCACCAGTATCAACTAATGGAGTATCTTCCATATTGTTGCTTGGTAAGAAGCTCAACAAGTAACGAATTTGTGCTAAGCAATCATCTTCGTTTTCTGTTGCAAAGTGAGCTACACCAGATACACTGTTATGAGCCATTGCACCACCAAGGTCTTCTGCTGTTACTTCTTCTGCTGTTACAGATTTGATAACTGCTGGACCAGTGATGAACATTTGAGATGTATGTTTAACCATGTAAATGAAGTCAGTTAATGCTGGAGAGTATACCGCACCACCTGCACATGGTCCCATGATAACGGAAATTTGTGGGATAACGCCAGAAGCGTTTGTGTTTTCAAAGAAGATTTTACCGTAGCCAGCTAATGCGTCTACTGCTTCTTGAATACGAGCTCCACCGGAGTCATTGATGCCGATAATAGGAGCACCCATTTTCATTGCCATACGTTGTGCTTTAACGATTTTAGCAGCATGCATTTCCCCAAGGGAGCCACCTTCTACTGTAAAGTCTTGAGCAAAAGCAAATACCAAACGTCCATCGATAGTACCGTAACCAGTCACTACGCCTTCACCTGGTAATTCTTTTTTCTCTTGACCGAAGTTCACACAACGATGTTTAACGAATTGATCTAATTCAACAAAGCTGTTTTCGTCGAATAATTTTTCAATACGTTCACGAGCTGTATATTTACCGCTCGCATGTTGTTTTTCTACGCGTTTTTCACCGCCACCTTGTTTAACAGTGGACAGCTTTTTGTGCAATAATTCAATTTTTTCCTGAACCGTTGCCATTTTACACCTCCATAGAATAATTACGGATATAGTTTATTATTTCATACGTTGGCAAAGTTCTAATAAAACACCGCCAGTAGCTTTTGGATGAAGGAATGCAATTGCAGATCCACCAGCACCATAGCGAGGTTCTTCGTCGATTAATTGAACACCTTTTGCTTTTAAGTCAGCAATCGCTGCTTTGATGTCATCAACGCGAAGCGCTACGTGTTGGATACCATTACGGCCACCATTTTTTTCGATGAAACGACCGATAGGGCCATCTGGAGTTGTAGATTCTAAGAACTCAAGTTCAGCATCACCGCAAGGGAAGAAGCTTACTTTTACTTTTTGCTCTTCAACTACTTCATCTTCTGGTAGATGTTCCATACCAAGTGCGTTTTTATAAAACTCTTTTGTTGCTGCCAAGTCAGATACACCGATACCGATGTGGTCTACTTGTAATACTTTGAATGCCATAATAACTCTCCTTTCAAATGAGCTGCAACTCGAAAGTGATTTTTGTCATCTTTCGATTACTTATATGATACCACGATATTAGATTTTTATCATTCTTTTTATTATCTTTTTAAGGACTTTTCTAATACCGCGTTAACAACACTATAAGGGTCATTAGTTCTATTATTAACAGCTGCTACATCTTGTTTGAAAGCGTCACTTTCAACCACATGTTCATGAACATAACGCATAATTTGCTCATTGATCATCGCTACAAGTTCATCATGCGTACGTTCTGCACGGCGAGCTGCTAATTCTCCACTATCTTCAAGATATTCAAAGTGTTCATCTAGTGCTTCCACTAATTCATCAACACCTTCATCTTTACTAGCGATAGTTCTCTTAATTGGTGGTCTCCAATCAAGTTCACGAGAATCTAAGTCTAGCATCATTTCAATTTCAACATTAAGCTTATCACAGCCATCGCGATCTGCTTTATTGATAGCGAATACGTCGCCAATCTCTAAAATACCCGCTTTGATTGCTTGGATATCATCACCTAAACCTGGTACCAATACAACCAATGTAGTATCTGCATTTTTAACGATATCTACTTCGGATTGTCCAACACCTACGGTTTCGATGATAACAAGATCCATACCAAATGCATCCATTAATTTAACAACATCTGCTGTTTTTTTAGATAATCCACCTAGGCTACCACGTGTACCCATACTACGGATAAACACATTTTCATTTAATGTCAAATCATTCATCCGAATACGGTCACCTAAAATAGCGCCGCCTGAGAATGGACTGGTCGGGTCAACAGCAACGATGCCGATTCTCTTACCTTGTTCTAGATAATGCTTAACCACTTTATCTGTCAATGTACTTTTACCAGCTCCTGGAGCACCTGTGATACCCAAGATACGAGCCTTACCAGTACGTGGATAAATAGATTTCATAATGTCGATCGCATTATCGTATTCATTTTCTACAGCCGTTATGGACCGAGCCAATGCAAGACGAGAACCTTCTAATAGTTCTTTGATTAAATCCATATTGTCACCGTCCCAATTATATATACGTCTAGGCTCGAACATACATGCCCGAGCCTAGCTCAAGTATATTATTTTACGTTAGCTTTGATGAATTCAATTACATCAGCTGTTGGAGTGCCTGGTGTGAATACTGCGGATACGCCAGCTTCTTTTAAGCCAGGAATATCAGCGTCAGGAATAACGCCACCACCAACTACTAATACATCGCCCATGCCTTTTTCTTTAAGCATTTCAACGATTTTAGGGAACAATGTGTTGTGCGCGCCAGAAAGAAGAGATAACGCAACTACGTTAACGTCCTCAGAAAGAGCAGCTTCAACGATTTGTTCTGGTGTTTGACGAAGACCTGTGTAGATAACTTCGAAACCAGCATCGCGAAGTGCGCGTGCTACTACTTTTGCACCACGGTCATGACCATCAAGACCTGGTTTTGCTACGATTACTCTGATACGTTTTTCTGCCATGATGTTATACCTCCAAATAGGTTCGATTAATTATAGTGTGGAATGAGCTTGGTATTCACCGAATACGCCGCGCAATACGTTACAAATTTCACCTAATGTAGCATATGTTTTAACGGCAGCCAAGATTAATGGCATCAAGTTTACAGATTCATCTTCTGCACCAGCTTTTAATGCTGCTAATGCTGCATCAACTGCTGCTTGATCACGGTCTGCACGAACTTGTTGTGTTTTCTTGGATTGGTTGATACCTACAGAAGCATCGATGCGAAGAAGACCTTCAACTGGTTTTTCCTCAACTTGGAATTTGTTAACACCTACGATTGTACGAAGGCCAGATTCCACTTCCATTTGCCATTTATAAGCAGACTCTTGGATTTCTTTTTGGATGTAACCTTTTTCGATAGCTTCAACAGCGCCACCCATTTCATCGATTTTTTGGATGTATGCTTTAGCTTCTTCATAGATAGCATTAGTCATAGCTTCTACATAGTAAGAACCACCCAATGGGTCAACTACGTCAGCTAAACCGGATTCGTAAGCAACGATTTGTTGAGTACGAAGAGCGATTTGTACAGATGCTTCAGTTGGAAGAGCTAATGCTTCGTCACGAGAGTTAGTATGTAAGGATTGAGTACCACCCATTACAGCAGCTGCAGTTTGAAGAGCAACACGAACGATGTTGTTGTCAACTTGTTGTGCAGTCAACATAGAACCAGCTGTTTGAGTATGTACACGTAACATCATAGATTTAGGTTTTTTAGCACCAAAACGTTCTTTCAAGATATGTGCCCATAGACGACGGGATGCACGGAATTTCGCAACTTCTTCTAATACGTTGTTGTGTGCGTTCCAGAAGAAGGATAAACGACCTGCAAAATCGTCAACTTCCAAGCCAGCTTTAAGAGCTGCTTCGATGTATGCAATACCATCAGCAATTGTGAAAGCGATTTCTTGCGCAGCAGTGGAACCAGCTTCACGAATATGGTAACCGGAGATGGAGATAGTATTCCATTTTGGCACATATTGAGAGCAATATTCGAAAATATTAGTGATTAAACGCATGGATGGTTTTGGAGGGAAGATGTAAGTTCCGCGAGCTGCGTATTCTTTCAAAATATCATTTTGAATTGTACCGCGAAGTTCAGTGGAAGGTACACCTTGTTTTTCAGCAACTGCAATGTACATAGCAAGAAGTACAGATGCAGGAGCGTTGATTGTCATAGAAGTGGAAACTTTACCTAAGTCGATACCTTGGAACAAGATTTCCATATCTTTTAAGGAGTCAATCGCAACACCTACTTTACCAACTTCGCCTTCAGCCATAGCGTCGTCAGAGTCATAACCGATTTGTGTTGGTAAGTCGAATGCGCAAGAAAGACCTGTTGCACCGGACTCGATTAAGTAACGATAACGTTTGTTGGACTCTTCAGCAGTTGCGAAACCAGCATACATACGCATTGTCCAGAAACGGCCACGGTACATAGTAGGTTGCACACCACGAGTGTAAGGATAGAATCCTGGGAATCCAAGATCACGTTCATAATCAAAACCTTCTAAATCAAGCGGTGTGTATACCGGTTGTTCTGGTAAGTTTTGACGAGCAGGTACTTTCTCACAGTTTTTAGCGTACGCTGCATCATATTCAGCAAGTTTGGCTTTTAAGTTGTCATTAGCCATGTTCATCATCCTCCTATAAAATTAACCTTGTTTTTTCATGCTTCCTGTTTCAGTGAAGCGTTTATGCCAAGAAAGAGCTTCATCTAATAAGATAGGTGTATGGGCGCCATTTGTCTTTTCAATAGCTCTTTCGAGGTAGTTAAGTAATTCTTGTTTGTAGTCTGGGTGAGCACAGTTTTCAATGATTTTGTATGCTCTTTCAATTGGAGCCAAACCACGAACATCGGCAATACCTTGTTCTGTACAGAATACTTGTACATCATGTTCTGTATGGTCAATGTGAGATACAAAAGGAACGATGGAGCTAATATCTCCGCCTTTTGCTACAGAGTTCGTACAGAAAATGGAGATATAACCATTTCGAGTGAAGTCCCCGGAACCACCGATACCATTCATCATTTTGCTACCCATGATATGAGTAGAGTTTACATTACCGAAGATATCGAATTCAATCGCTGTATTCATAGTGATAACACCAAGTCTACGAGCTAAGCCAGGGTTATTGGAAATCTCTTGTGGACGCAAGAGAATATGTTTGCTGTATTTTTCAATATTGTCATAGAAGCGTTTCAATCCATCTGGGGATGGGGATAATGCTGTACCAGAGCAATCTGTTACTTTACCTGCATCGATTAAGTCCAACATACCATCTTGGATAACTTCTGTGAAAATGGATAAGTTTGTGAAAGGACCTTCCGCCAAGCCAGACACAACAGCATTTGCTACGGAACCTACGCCAGATTGTAATGGCAATAAGTTTTCAGGTAAGCGACCTGCTTTTACCTCTTCTAAGAAGAAGTTAATCAAATGTTGACTCATCGCTTTTGCATCATCATCGATTGGTGCTAGTGGACGAGTTGTGTCAGGTACATCACATGGAACGATAGCTACGATTTTCGCAGGATCACATGGGATGTAATCTGTTCCGATACGATCGCCAGCCGCTTTGATTGGGAATGGCTCACGGTATGGAGGATCTTGTGGTTCATAGATATCGTGCATACCTACCAAAGACATTGGTTGAGATACGTTCACTTCTACGATAACTTTTTTAGCTTGGCTAACAAATGTTGGAGAGTTACCAACGGATGTACTAGGAACGATACCACCATCTTCACGGATGCAAACCGCTTCAATGATAGCTACGTCAGTGTCACCGAAGAAACCATACCGGATTTGTTGAGCCATTTGGCTAAGGTGCATATCAATATAACGAATTTTTTGGCTATTTAAAGCTTTACGAGTATCGTTATTTGTTTGATATGGGAAACGACGACGAATACCGTTTACACGAGTTAACGCTCCGTCTGCTTCATCACCAACTGATGCACCAGTCCAAAGATCAATTTGGAAAGGATCTGATTCCATGCGTTTTGCTAGAGCCAATGGCACTGCTTTAGGGTAACCAGATGGTGTAAAACCACTGATACCTACATGGTCTCCTGGATTAATCAATTTAGCTGCTTCTTCTGCTGTAGTAATTTTTGCTTGCAACGCTGCGCCTTGCACGCGATCTAAAATGTCGATCATACTACCATCTCCTTTAGTTTGAATGACTTATTCAGCTATCTAACAATCACACTATACATTCAATTCTTTTATTTCTATTATGAAAGAAATTTCTTACTTACAAAACTGTTATAGAAATATAAGATTAAATATCTACTCAAAGTGTGACATTTGTTAATTCTCATAAATACTACTCATTTTTCTTATTATTGTCAACCATATATGCAAATATATGCATAATAGGCATACAGAACAGATAAATCCAATGCGAGTATAACTTTTTGTTATACCCTTTAACTACCTATATCTATAAATGTTGGTGTAGTACAACTTTTTTCGATATTTCAACTCTTATGCATACACTCTATTTATGTTTATGCATTTCTACGTGTTATATTATTCATAACTAACAGTTATTTGCTTTTATTCTTTTTTGTTATTTCCCAAGTTATAGTTTTTTACTTTACTGTGTTAGTCCACTCAAAGCTATATAATTGATGATTCCTTTAACTTCAAAACAACAGTATCATTTTTCATATTTCTTAATTCAATATTCATACTCTTCTATAACAATTGATGTATGCAAATATTGTTATAGACAATATACAATCTAAATACAATGATTACTACATATAAAAAGTATAGAGATAGTCATAAGACCTTCTCTATACTTTTTAAGTTTTATATTATTTTTTTATTTCGTATGACACTCATAGAAAAGCCTAATAGTTGCCATAAGACCATACTTACTTGCTGGCTATATAAAGCATGATCAAAGAGACCGCTTACCAAAACAACTACGGTAATCAAGGTCATACTATAGCGATATGGAATGGCAAGGTGCTTTTGTTTTTGTATATTTCTACTATGCCCTAATAAAATTGCTAACAACAAGCACAAGGAAATCGGACCCGTTTCTGCAGCCACTTGCAAATACAAATTATGGGCATGATAGATTATGACCGTTGGATCTTGGATAAAATAATTATAGTCTGGATAGGTCATCCAAAATGCATCCCAACCAATACCAAAGATAGGAAAATCTTCTATCATGTACATAGTGCTATCCCATAATGCCCACCGGAGCATGACCGATGTATCTTGCCCACTAAAAAGCGACCATAATCGACTGGATACTTCCCCATGGTAAAAGAATAACACTAACGGCACTACTAGAAGAGCATATAATAGTCTTCGCTCTACACAAATACCTGCCACAAATACAACAATAGCCAAACTAAGCCACATGCCTCTCGAATAAGTAAGAACAAGGCATAGTAGCATACATATGACTGCTAATGCCATGCAGGTAAAGCGTTTCCAATCTTTAGCTTTCAATACCTGTATCGTTCCTAATCCACCAACGGATAGGACAAACAATAAATACTCACCCAATAAATTAGGGTTCTGTAACGTCCCATACATGCGTCGCATGAGTCCTGGAAAATGAACATTATCCACCCATTCATGAATATGTTCCGGAGTCATATAAAAATACTGATACCCCGCACCTAAGCACACGAGAACTCCAGTCATACAAAATAAGGACAAAAACGTTTTCTGCCGTAATTCATTATCTATATAATATGTCATCAACCAATAGATACTGCCATACATACCTATATGGTAAAACCAGCTCATAGCCGACCATTGTATATTCATGGAATTAACGATAGAAAATCCCGTCCAAAGAATAAACCCCAGAACTGCCCATTGTAGCCAATGTAAGGCCCCAGAAAATCGTTGCCTATCAAATAGCAATGCTAGTATCCCCGCCACAAGGACAAGAATATTGCCACCTATGGGTACTAAGGGAATGCACACGGTGGCTCCATAGAGGAGGTAGACTATCCATTGGTCCACAGATAGTCTACGTAGGGCATCCATTAGTGCCCCATTTCTTGGGCGAGCCATTGTTGCACGTCCCCAAGAATGTATAAGGATCCCACCACAGCGATGATATCGCCTTCCTTAGTTATTTTCATAGCATGGACTAAGCCCTCTTGGATTGTCTCCATAGGATCTGCTTGGACGGGCATTTGTTTTGCTAACTGTTGCGGTGCAATGCCTCGTGGTGTTGGTGCTGGCACCGTAATAACACGGTCTTTTTGTCCCACTAAATAACTAACCATAGTGGATACATCTTTATCTTCCAAAATTGATAAAACCACAGTTTTCGCTTTTTCTGGATACAGTTCATTGAAAGTCATAGAAAAGGCTTCTGCTCCGCTCGCATTATGAGCCCCATCTAAAATGATTGTCCTGCCATGGACTTTGAAGGTTTCAAACCGTCCTGGCCAAGTAGCACGAGCTAAGCCTTCACGGTACGTTTCTTCGCTCACTGCTTGTTCTTTGTCTTTCAGGATTTGCAATACCCTTGCTGCACACGCTAAATTCAGGGCTTGATGGATACCATGCATAGAAGTAAAGAGCATGTCTTTATGTTCTTCTTTATCTTTTACAGTAATCATTTGTCCCATCGCCATCGCACTGCGACTATCGATGGTAAAGTCTTCATTGAACACATGGTAGGTCACGCCTAGAGAACGAGCCGTTTCCTTGATCACATCTAGAGCGCTCCCTTGAGCTGCTGTTACAAGAGGCACTCCTTGTTTGATGATACCTGCTTTATGGCGGGCAATCTCCTCTACGGTATCTCCACAGTACGCTTGATGGTCAATGGTCACATTTGTAATTACTGCCACTTCTGGAGTGATGACATTCGTAGAGTCTAGTAATCCACCTAAGCCTACCTCGATAACGGCATAGTCCACACCTTGTTCTTGGAAGAATAAGAATGCTGCTGCCGTCAAGATTTCAAATTGTGTGGGTGCTTCCACACCGCGATCCATAATAGTTTTCACAGCATGACTTACACGTTCAATCAAATCAGCAAAGGCCTCTTCTGTAATACAGGCCGTATTCACACGCATGCGCTCCGTGTAGGATTGCAGATGCGGGGACGTAAATGTCCCCACTCGAAGCCCGCTCATATACAAGCCATAGGTAATATAGGTAGATACAGATCCTTTCCCATTCGTTCCTGTGACATGGATCGTTTTATATGTATGTTGTGGATTTCCTAGCTCTTCTAATAGCGCTGTAATCCGTTCTAATCCTGGATGAATCCCAAAGGAGGCTACCTCTTCTAGGTAGGCAATCGCTTCCGTATAATTCATGATGGATCTCCTTATGCTAATGTTTTTAAGAACTCTTCACGTTCGTTCAAGGCTTGTTGTTTTTGTTTGTATTCTTCCAATTTTTCTTTTTCTTTCGCTACTACTGCTTCAGGAGCTTTCGCTAAGAATCCTTGGTTGTTCAATTTACCTTCTAAACGAGCGATTTCTTTCAATACTGTGGCTTGTTCTTTGGCGATACGTTCTTTTTCTTTGTCTGCGTCAATTAAATCTTTCAGCAACAAGTACACTTCTAAGCCGTTCACCACAGTTACTGTAGCGTTTTCTGGTTTTGGCGAATCTGGTGAAAGTACTGTCACTTTTTCTGCCCAACCTAAGGTATGGAAGTAATCACCATGGGTTTCTAAGATACCTTT
Source organism: Veillonella sp. 3913 (assembly GCF_003992235.1). Classification (NCBI taxonomy): domain Bacteria; kingdom Bacillati; phylum Bacillota; class Negativicutes; order Veillonellales; family Veillonellaceae; genus Veillonella; species Veillonella sp. 3913. Next base: position 318,276 of record NZ_RQVF01000002.1, read on the forward strand.
CAATTCTTCTGTAGCAGGCACCAAGATAACTTCAGAACGTTTGCCCATTGGTACATTCATTTCTGCACGCATGTTACGAATACCTTTGATGCCGTCCATCATCACATTCATATGTGCCGCTGCAGAACCGAAACCTTCCATGGATAATGTACTTGGCCATGGAGCGACCATGATACTCTCCCCTTCATGTGGTAAGTGTTGCCAAATATGTTCTGTTACGAATGGCATGAATGGGTGCAACAATTCCATCATATGACGAAGAATGGATACCAATAGGTATTGAGCTGTTTGACGGTCACGACCACCTTCTTTGTTGTATAAACGAGGTTTTGCTAATTCAATATACCAGTCGCAGTACGTATTCCAAATGAAATCGTATACAGCGCTCGCTGCTTCCCCTAATTCAAATTTATCAAGGTTATTCGTAATGTTTGCGACTGTTTTATTGTATTCTTCTAGAATCCATTTATCTGCCAATGTGTAATCTTCTGCGCTTGGTACGAAGCTTTCATCAAAACCTTCTAAGTTCATCAACACAAATTTAGAGGCATTCCAAATTTTGTTGGCGAAATTACGATTTGCTTCCACACGTTCCATGTAGAAACGCATATCGTTCCCCGGTGTATTGCCTGTTACCAAGGTAAAGCGCAACGCATCGGCACCGTATTCTTCGATCACTTCTAATGGATTGATACCATTGCCCAAGGATTTACTCATTTTGCGGCCTTGGCTATCACGTACTAGGCCATGAATGAATACGTGTTTGAAAGGAATTTCTTCTTTAAATTCTAAACCCATAAAAATCATACGAGCTACCCAGAAGAAGATAATGTCATACCCTGTTACCATGACGCTAGTTGGATACCAATGTTTCACTTCCTCTGTATTGTCCGGCCAACCCATTGTGGCAAATGGCCATAAAGCGGAGCTGAACCATGTATCTAGTACGTCTGGATCTTGTTCTACTTTGCCATGGCAATGTGGACATTCTGTCAATGTTTCTGTCGTTACAATCGTTTCCCCACAATCTTGGCAGTACCACGCTGGGATACGATGTCCCCACCACAATTGACGAGAAATACACCAATCACGAATAGACTCTAACCAGTTGGTATATGTTTTAGTAAAACGTTCTGGTACAAATTCAATAGATTTATCACGTACCACTTCTAAGGCAGGTTTTGCCAATGGCTCCATAGATACAAACCACTGTTTCGACACCATAGGTTCTACTGTCGTGTTACAACGAGAACAATGACCTACACTATGCCCATGTTCTTCCACTTTTTCTAATAAACCTTGAGCCTCTAATTCTGTCACTACTTGTTTACGCGCTAATTCACGAGGCATGTTCACAAAGTGACCTGCTCCTGCATTCATGGTACCATCTGGGTTCATCACCACGATACTTTCTAAGTTATGGCGTTGTCCCATTTCAAAGTCATTAGGGTCATGAGCTGGAGTGATTTTTACGCAACCAGTACCGAAAGATTGGTCTACGTATTCATCGGCAATGATTGGGATATGACGATTCACAAATGGAAGCAATAATTCTTTGCCTACTAAATGGGCATAGCGCTCATCGTTAGGGTTCACCGCTACGGCTACGTCACCAAACATCGTTTCAGGGCGTGTGGTAGCTACTGTTAAAAATACATCTTCTTCCCCGATCACAGGATATTTAATATGCCATAAATGACCATTTTCATCTTCGTGTTCTACTTCGATATCAGATAAAGCTGTCAAACAATTAGGGCACCAGTTAGTGATGCGTTCACCACGATAGATTAACCCTTTTTCATACAATGCTACGAAAACTTTTAATACTGCTTCATGATAGCCTTCATCCAAGGTAAAACGCTCTCTCGTCCAGTCACAAGAAGCACCTAAACTACGGATTTGTTTTACGATGGTGCTACCGTACTCTTGTTTCCACTCCCATACACGTTTCAAGAACTCTTCACGACCTAAATCATGACGAGATTTTCCCTCTGTTTTCATGATATTTTCTTCTACTTTTACTTGCGTTGCAATCCCTGCATGGTCTGTACCAGGCATCCACAACACGTTGTAGCCTTGCATACGTTTCGTACGAATCAAAATATCTTGCAAGGTGTTATCAAGGGCATGACCCATGTGCAATTGACCTGTTACATTTGGTGGCGGTAACACAATGCTGAAAGGCTCTTTATTTGTGTCCACTTCCTCATGAAAGTACCCTTTCTCTTCCCAATATGTATACCATTGTTGTTCAATCTCTTTTGGATTGTAAGTTGTGAGATTTTTATATTCCTTCATATGTCCTCCTAGTTCAAATATATCTTTACATTCCTACCCTTCAATTAGCATATTTCTATGGTAAACTTGCAAAGTCGCAAAAATGATAGATATTCTTTCTATATACAAAAAGACCCCTTCGTCCATTAGGACGAAAGGGTCTATACTTCCGCGGTACCACCTAGATTATTGCCGTAGCAATCACTCATTATCGTTAACGCTGATCAGCGGGCATACTTACTCTAGTTCACCATGCCAACTCCGAGACTACCCTCTTTCTATTACATACATTGTTCCACCAACCCAATGCTCTCTGTGATGCGTTCAAAAGATTTTTCCTCTTCTTAGTCATTATCTATATAATATTAGTATACGTGAAAGCATGTAACACCGTCAATATATCCGTCCATAAATCTATCTATATTTTTACAACAATCATCTATCTATAACATAAATTATTTTGCAAAGGATACATTCATTTCGTCCAAGGACTTTGTCAAGCTCGGAACATACACTTTCAAAAATAAATTCACCTCTGGTAAATTCATATCCTGCAAACGCTTATAAATACTGTCATAGGCTGCATTAAACTCATCATTACCAGCAGCTTTTTCTGTGACGCATTTCATAAATGCTGACATCGTATCTGCTGCTTTAATTAAGACTGCATATTCATCAGAGCTACCTAATAAAGCTTCCTCATAGCACGGTTGAACCTCTTCTGGTAATGTATGCCACAAAGTTTTATTTGCCAACTGTTCTACTTCTCCATAGAGAGCACGCAACTTAGGGTTAAAATATTTTACCGGTGTCGGCATATCTCCTGTAAAAACTTCACTCACATCGTGATACATAGCCAATACCGCTAATCGGTTCACATCTACAGCCCCATCAAAATAGGTATTCCGTAACACCCCTAATTGGTGCGCAATCATAGCTGTTTCCAAACTATGGCCTTGTAAGTTTTCTACTTCTGTATTGCGCATTAAGCTCCAGCGTTGAATATATTTCATACGCTGCAATAGCGCAAAAAAATGACTCTCTTCCATGATAGACTCCTCCTCAATGATTATATAATCTATTATACTATCCTAGTTCTTTTTATGGTACTATAACTATATAAAATAACATGTTACTTACTAGGAGGATATATGCCCAATTACAATCAATACAAGGTTCCTACTACACTACGTAGTGGTGGTTACGTGGACATCCATAGTTCAGCCATTACCATTACCTATGATATGCCCTATTATGCCATCAGCACAAGCCCTTTCAACGGTGGCCTACACCATGTCATGGCAGTACGCAATCAGCAATTAACTTTTTTTGTCAATAATGAAAGTGAATTACCTGGTGGGTCCACCTCTGCCTATTTAGCAAAAGAATGCGTACAGTTAGACTTACCCATCCATTTTTGTACAGCCTTATTGACTAGTGCCTCTATGAATCGACATGCCTATGTATGTTACCAAGAAGGAACTATCATCGTAGAAGTCATTGCCACCGCCGGTGTTGAAAAAACAGCGCATCGAGCAGGCGATGGCTACACATACTACGAAAAAGATGGAGTTTTTCACGCTGGAGGCACCATCAATCTCTTAGTCTTTACTAATTGTGCACTTACTGATGGAGCACTTACAAAATCACTTCTCACAATTACCGAAGCCAAAACAGTGGCACTTCAATCTATAGGAATCACTAGCGTTCTATCTAATCAGCCTGCCACTGGTACATCCACAGATGGCGTCATCATGACCATCGATCCAAATGGAGCGCTCCTGACAGATACAGGAACCTTCTCCCAATTTGGTGACACCTTAGCTAAAGCCGTGCGAAGTGCTATAGAAAAAGCATTAGAAAACACAGCTACCTTGGATCTGTAAATATTATGGACTTATTTGCTACCATTTCGTTAACCTAGACCTCTATAGAATGCATAGCAAGACAAGAGATGCCTTAATAGAGTGCAAATAAGTTCTCTAAATCTTCTCGACTTCGTTCTTGTTGTAAAGCCAACATCAAAAGAATTCTAGCTTTCACAGGTGACAAGGAATCGCTAACGATAAAGCCTTCTTTTACATCTGATGAATTACTGGACACAATACCATTTCCAATGCGAGATGATCGTACTTTGGGAATGGTAATTTTTTTGAGCGTATCTCGTACAGCCTGTGGCAATGTGCCATGCCCAAAACCACCCACAATTAACCCTTGTGATCGACTTGCTACCATAGTTAGTATTTCTGTATCCATACCTCCATAGAGATTCACAATTCCCACTTGTGGCAATTCCACTTCTTCACGCAAAATAAATTCGCTGTCACTTGTATGCTTACGACATGGAGTATAGTAAAAATAAGCCTTTCCATTTTGTATACACCCCATATGGCCTAATTGGGTATTTCCAAAGGTAGCCACATCGGTGGTATGTAATTTTGCTACTTCTCTAGCGCTATCAATGTATCCATTCATCACTACAAGAACACCTTGGTGGATAGCACTTTCACTGCGCGCCACTTGCACTGCTTGCAGCAAATTCACCGGACCATCAGCACTGAGTGCTGTAGCAGGACGCATGGAACCAGTCATCACAACCGGTTTCTTCGTATGTACCGTCAATTGCAAGAAATACGCAGTTTCTTCCATCGTATCTGTGCCGTGGGTAATAACAATACCACCTATATCATCTCGCTCAGCCACTTCATTCACAAGTAGTGCTAACCGTACCCACCGATAAGGGCTCATTTCAGAACTATCTATGTTAGAGAATTGCACACTTTCAAAAGGACCATACTCATTCAAAGCAGGCACAGCCTGTATCAAATCATACACGCCTATGGATCCCGCTCTATATTCCGTTAATGCACTAGACCCATTTCCTGTACCTGCAATGGTACCTCCTGTGCCTATAATCATAATCTTTGTATCCTTCATGTGATAACCTCCTTTGAAATCACTATTCTTATTATAGCATTCCTTGGCACACCATTGACATAGACTTTCATCATAAAAGAATCATTTATTCTTATATTGACCCCTTACGGCTAATAGAGTATAGTTATTTTATTGAATATTTCATCCATCCTAAGAAAGGGTTTATTATGACACATACTAACTATACAACTAATGTATTACACTGGTTCCGTGAAATCAGTCAAATCCCTCGTGAATCTGGTAATGAGCAGGGTATTAGCGATTTTCTAATGCAATTTGCCAAAGATAGAGGTTTAGAAGCAGAACAAGACGAAGAATTAAATGTAATCATTCGTGCTAATGCAACTGCTGGCTATGAAAATCATCCATCTATCATTTTACAAGGTCATATCGATATGGTGGCAGAAAAATCTGACACATCCACTCACGATTTTTCCAAGGACCCCATCGAGCTGATTGAAGAAGGTGAATGGTTGCACGCCAACGAAACTACTCTAGGTGCCGATAATGGCATCGCTGTAGCGATGGCACTGGCCGTGCTAGATGATCCAACCATCCCGCATGGACCTTTAGAATGCCTATTTACCACTAATGAAGAAACAGGTATGAATGGTGCCATGGCTGTGAAAGGTGACCGCCTACACGGACAATATTTGCTCAATATCGATACAGAACAAGAACATGAATTCATTGTAGCCTGTGCTGGGGGCTGTCGTTTGGACCTTACCTTGCCAACGAACGCTGTACCAACACCAGCTGGATTAACTGCTTTGAAAGTCTCCGTAGATGGACTCCATGGTGGTCACTCCGGCATTGAAATTGGTGAACAACTTGGTAATGCTGTGACAATCCTAGCTCGCTTATTAGTGGAAGCACAACAAGAATCCCCTATTTCTTTAAGCCATTTTACAGGTGGTTCTAAACATAACGCGATTCCTCGCTTTGCAGAGGCAACTATTCTTTGCCAACCTTCTGATGCAGATGCATTACAAGCTCATATTCAAGGCAACGCTGAGATCATTCGTCACGAATTATCTCCACAAGATCCAAATCTACAAGTGAAAGTCACTCCTTGTGACACACCTGCTACAATCTATAGTGATGCACAAGCACACACCTTCTTGCAATTCTTATACTTAGCACCTCATGGTGTATTTGGTATGAGTAAAAAGTTAGAGGGCTTAGTAGATACCAGCAACAATATCGCTATCGTAGAAGATAATGACACACAATTAGATATTCTTATCTCCGTACGTAGCTTGACTATGAGTCAACTAGCATACCTACGTGACCGCATCATGACATTGGCAAAAGCACATGGCTTCACGGCTTCCGAGCAAGGTCGTTACCCAGCTTGGGAATACGAACGTGGTAGCCGTTTAGAAGAACAAGCGATTGCTCTATACAAAGAGGTAATCGGTGTAGAACCTCATGTAACAGCCGTGCATGCAGGCCTTGAATGTGGCTTATTAAAAGCACAATTACCGAATACACAAATGATTAGCTTTGGTCCTACTATCTTAGGCGCTCATACTCCAAAAGAACGGTTACACTTGCCAGCAGTAGATACAGTATCTAAATTCTTATTAACCTTATTAGAAAAATTACAATAACACCATACACAAGGGGGATCGCTACGCGATTCCCCCTGTTGTATACACATCATTATGAATGTCCTGTCCTTTGTATATTCTCTAGCACAACAAAAGAGCTGTACTTACATGTCACATAGACATGCTAGTACAGCTCTTTTTAATAGGAAAAGCTACATCTACCATCTAGGCAGACATACATCCATCTACTTATTACACAGGAATCCAAGACGTCCCAAATCATCTAAAACACCATCTACAACGGTACGACCAGCTATTTCTACCACTTTTCCAGATGATTCTGTTTCATTTACTTTTAATTTTTCATCTGCCAGTACATAGAGTTCTTCTAATGTCTTTGGTGTTTCTAATTCTTTCATCATCAGCACATGTCCAGAGTTAAATCCAGTGATGCTGTCGTTGTATAAGTCGGAGATATTGATGAACTTATGACCGCCTCTATCCACAACAGTTTGTACATAATTAGCCATCTCTTTTGGCACTGTGGACATACCTTCTTGGAATGTAGTAATTTCTTTTTTCTCCGTCACAGGTACAATGAATCCACATAACAAGAAACGAATGAGCATACTGTATAATTCTATTTCATTGTATTCTGCACCATTCTGCAATCGTTCCAGTTCTGCTTTACAATCTGCGACATTAAAGAATTCTCCTTTTCGGCATTGATTTACAATGGCTTGCTCTATAGAATTGTCAGTATCCTTCAACTCTTTACCTTTATTAACCATACCAAAATACAAAGAATCTAAAGTTTCAATTAAAAACTCTTCAGTATGACGTAGTAAATGCGCTTGCGACTCGTGGCATAATAGGGAACGACGGAATTGTGTGTCATAATAAAAATCTAGAATTTGTTCCTTTGTATTCCAATCTCCGTCTGACATAGTATTAATTAATTTCCTACGTTCTTGTTTCATCCAAGTAATCGCCGACAATTGGAAATCTGTATCTGCTACATATACCATGTTATAGTTTTTAGCTCTCTTAATGAAATCACTCACATATACCGGATCATTGATAGGTTCTAAATATTCATGAGCAATATAATAGGTTTTATGATCCAATGCCGAATCAAAGCTATTTGTTTTCCACTCCAAGGTAGGAACAAGATCTTTAGACTCTTTAATAAGCTCATTCATATGATGTACAAAGGAAATTCCTTTTTCTGTACGTTCTAATAAATCCATACCTTGATCATTTTGTGTGGCAAATATCATCATTTCACGAACTTGATTCAATCGATGCCAACCTGGGTATACGTTATAAGAAATATAGGCTACCCCACGTTCGGACAAGTTTACATTACAGATTTCTAAAATTTTATCTTTTACCACATCTGGCACCCAAGACCAAATCCCATGAACGATAATATAATCAAAGGTTCCAAAGTCTTTGTCAATTTTTAGAATATCTTGTTCTACTAATTTTACATTTTTTAGCTTCATAGCGTTGATGATTTCGTTACCAATTTCAATTTGAGATTCGCTAAGATCAACCCCTACAAAAGTAGCCCCTTGGTGATACACAGCCTGCCCAATGATATTCCCACCCATAGAACAACCTAGTTCTAACACGCGAGCCTCTTTAGCTGGAACTGGATTTAACCCCCACAATTTTGCCTTTGCTTCTAAACTATTAATGGAGGTAACCCCAAAAGATTTAGATGGATACACTAATTCATTATAGGAATTTTTTAAGTGTTCGATTACCTCTGTTTCTTCTTTTGTAATCGATGTGTTTTGGTTTAACTTCATTTATAATTCCTCTCTTATATTTTCTGCATAGAACAATCTAATCTATAAGGTCATAACATTTCTTATATTCAATGTGATCAATTTAATTATAGCAAAGTATCCTAATTTTTGCGAATGTTCTATGGACTTAGTTTATGATACCTCGTATTCATTACCCATACTATGAAGACTACTAATACAGGTACCAAGTATCCTATACATAATACTACTTAGCTATTAAAACTCTATCCATAGAAGCAAAAAAATACCTAACCCAAAACTTAGGTTAGGTATTCTTAATGCATCCAATGATATTCTATATCATAAGAATCTGTCACTAGGTATTATTCTGCAATTTGTACTGGCACAACAGTAGTCGCTTCCAATACATTGCCTACTCGTTTCGGTACCACAGTGTTATCTTGTGCACGGTACACCGGTTGGTTCACTTGTACAGGTACTACAGTCGTTGTTTGTTTGAACTCTGTATTGCCTGTACGTTTCGGTACTACTGTATCACTTTGCGCCGCTTGTGCAGATACTTTCATAGTCGATGTTGATCCTGTATGTTGTACGCGGTCTTGGGACCAAACGGCACCCATCACGCTAGATGTACTGATAATTGCCACTAATATTGCCATAATAAATCGTTTCATTGTATTCTCCTTGTATAACTTATATATCTTATTCCATCACTTAATCTATATCTATATCTATATCCTTCGATATACTTATATAGTAACATACGCCTAATGATACTACAAGGGAATTTACAAACCATAATCATTCTTTATTATGATAGATGTGTTGCAATTATGATATAGTTCCATATTATAATTCATCACTATGTAAAGTTATGTGCTTGCATATAAAGTGAGACTATCGTATTTAAAATAAAAACTATTAATGCCCTTCTTTAACTTGGAAGATCTCCCCAGTAATAGCATCGATTTTAATTTCTACTTCCCGTGTTAAGGTTTCCCCATCGATTTCATAATGAGCACGACCATGATCTGTATCGAACTTAACTTTTTCAATTCGATAGTCAGGGTATGCTGTTTTGAAGATTTCCATCGCTTTTTCTTGCGTAATTTGTACTTGTTGCTGCGTTGCTTGTGGCACTACAGCTCCAGTTTGTTGTACAGCATTATTTGTCGTTCCTGCTAGTGTCCCATTCACCACTGGCGCTACTTGGGCTGATCCTTTTACAGCTGGAATGGCACGTGTATACTGTTCACGATCGTGATACCAAAACCACCCCATTGCACAACCTGTCACGATTACGCCTACTAAAAAAGAAATAATGCTTCGTTTCATACTATGTCTCCTTACTCAAATTTCACATTCTTAATACTCACATAGAAATTGGCGACCGCCTATACTAGATTTGCATAGTACATTAGTATAATATGTCTGCATAATACATCTACATAGTATATCTACATATTTCTATATGGTTTATAGTAATATAGTATCATACCTCTATTTCTGTGGGCAAGGGGGGTAAATCCAAACTTCATCAAACTTTTAAATTACTCCTCTTATACTATCCATCATTACAACATCTAGAAATCGCAAAACATTATGTCTCTATATTAGCATTCTATGATATCAGAGTTCTGATTGAACCCTCACAGTACATCATAGATTTTATAATGTCCTAACACTTGCAAGTAATTAGATAGTTCTCGCACTTCTGTTAAAGCTTGTTGTACTACTTCTTCACGGCCTTCCCCTTCTATATCAATGTAGAAAAAGTACTCCCACGGCGTGTGCATACATGGTCGTGACTTGATATTCACCATGTTCAGCTGATGATTTTCAAAGACTCGTAATACTTTCACCAGTGCCCCTGGCGTATTCGATGTTTGTACAATGATACTTAACTTATGGGCATCATGAATCACTACATCCTTGTGGGTAATAATGAAGAATCGTGTAAAGTTTTCCTTGAAGTTCGCAATGTCTGATGCCAATAATGTGAGTCCATATAGTTCTTTAGCAGATGCATTAGCAATGCATGCTTTCGTGATATCCTGTGTTTCGTTTACGTATTTTGCGCTCATGGCTGTATTGTTCATAGGTGCTAATTGCCATGAACTATGAGTTGCCAAAAATTGCGAACATTGCATGAGTGCTTGCTCGTGGGAGTACACTTCTTGAATCGTGTCAAGGCTGGCTCCCGGTATCCCCAGCAAACTATGGCTAATACGATGTCGCACTTCTCCTACGATGTGGATATTCTTATCTTTGATTAAATCCGTACTATCTCGCACTTCTCCGACAATGGAGTTTTCAATAGGCAATATAGCATAATCGATGCGCCCTTCGTGAACAGCCTGTACGAGCTCACGATGACTTTGACAGCGCTCAATCCGTTGTCCTTCCACGGATCCGCCCTTTTCTATATATTTTGAAAGTACATTCTGTAACACTTCATAGGCATAGGCCCCAGGTACGCCTGTATAGCCTAGCACAGAGTGTGCCAACTGTAGATCCGTAACTCGTTCATCTGGCATAGTAACTCCTCCTATATTCCGTTCCTAACATTGACATATGTACTCTATTATACACAAAAGTACACTAAACCTTAACCAGTATATATATTTCTTGTGAGATAGGTCTGTACAGACCTTCCTCTTTTCCCTAAAATTATACATAGCTACTTTTCTCTAATCCCCTCATAGCGCCCCTAGGCGATGTTAGTGGTATCTAGACAACAATATATGAAAAAAGCGCGGCATGCTCCGGAGCAAACCTAACGATAGTATCAGTTTGTGGAGGAGTGTGCCGCGATTTTTTATACCTTATATACTCTTACATCTTATCCTAAGTGCGCTATGACAGCATCAGTCATGCCTTGTGTATTCACTTTCGTGAATCCTTCACGGTACATATCACCTGTGCGATAGCCCGCATCAAGAACGGCTGTCACTGCTTGTTCGATGGAATCTGCTACTTCTGGCAAGTCCAAGGAGTAACGACACATCATAGCAGCAGACAAAATCGTACCTAATGGATTGGCAATGCCTTGTCCTGCAATATCCGGTGCCGATCCATGGATTGGTTCATACAAGGAAGTACCTGTACCAATGGAAGCAGATGGCAATAAACCAAGAGATCCAGAGATAACAGCCCCTTCATCGCTCAAGATATCTCCAAATAAGTTCGTTGTCACTAACACATCAAATTGACCTGGGTTTGTTACCAATTGCATAGCTGTGTTATCTACATAGTAGTAATCCATGTTGATATCTGGATTCGCTTCTGCTTTTTCTTTCGCAATTTTTCTCCATAAACGAGAAGACGCCAATACATTAGCTTTATCTACGCTCACCACTTTGCCAGATCGTTTACGAGCTGTTTCCACAGCTACATCCATGATGCGTTCTACTTCATAACGAGCATAGGTCTCTTTGTCCCAAGCAAACTCTGTTGGGCCTTCTCCTTGTGCTTCTTCCCGTTCCCCAAAGTAGATGCCGCCTGTTAATTCACGAACGATGACAAAGTCAACGCTTTCTACCAATTCTGGTTTCAACGGAGAAAATTCACGCAATGCTGGATAGATTTTCACTGGGCGCAAGTTACAGAACAAGCCCAATGCTTTGCGTAAACCAAGGATGGCTTTTTCTGGACGGATGGACGGATCTACGTCATCCCATTTAGGGCCGCCTACAGCACCTAATAATACAGCATCTGCTGCTTGGCATGTATCGATGGTATCTTGTGGCAATGGTTCACCGAAGGCATCAATAGCCGCACCACCTGCTTTTTTCTCAATCCAGTTTGCTGTTACACCAGCTTTGGCAAAGGCTGCATCCACCACAGCGCGCGCCGAATTTGTTATCTCTTCCCCAATGCCGTCACCAGCAATTAGGACAATTTGTTTTTCACTCATAGTATTACTCCTGTCTTGTTTTTGCAAAATTCACCAGGCCACCTGCTTTGGCAATATTTTGCACAAATTGTGGTAGTGCCGTTCCCTGGTAGCTTTCACCAGTTGTCACATTATGGACAACACCTGTGGCCATTTCCACAGCGATTTCGTGACCTTCTTGAATGCGGTCCACAGCTTCGCCAATTTCGATCACTGGTAAACCGATGTTGATAGCATTGCGGAAAAAGATACGAGCAAAGCTATCTGCTACGATGCAAGAAATACCTTTTTCTTTAATCACTGCTGGTGCATGTTCACGAGAGGAACCACAACCAAAGTTTTTGCCAGCTACCATAATTTCACCAGCTTTCACATTCGGTGCAAAAGTCGTATCAATGTCTTCCATAGCATGTTCTGCTAATTCCGCCATATCCGCGATTGCCAAATAGCGTGCTGGGATGATTACGTCTGTATCTACATTGTCGCCGTAGCGCCAAATTGTTCCTTGAAAGTCTGCCATATTATACCTCCTCAGGGCTTGCTAAATACCCTGCTACTGCACTTGCTGCCGCCACATAGGGACTTGCCAAATATACTTCACTGTCCACGTGTCCCATACGACCACGGAAGTTACGGTTTGTCGTAGACACGGTACGTTCTCCCTCTGCCATGATACCCATGTAACCACCTAAGCAAGGACCACATGTTGGCGTACTTACAGCACAGCCTGCTTCGATGAAGATATCCATTAAGCCTGCTTTCACAGCTTGGTTATATACATCTTGGGACCCTGGGATCACGATGCAACGCACGAAGTCCGCTACCTTGCGACCTTTAAAAATTTCTGCGCACATTTCTAAATCTTCAAAGCGTCCATTCGTACAAGAACCGATGATAACTTGGTCGATTTGAATGCGGTCTTCTTTCACAATGTCTTTCATGTAATGTGTATTGGAAGGAAGATGTGGGTATGCTACCACTGGTGTTAATTCGTCCAATTGGATGGTCACTACTTGGCAATAGTCTGCATCTTCGTCTGCTGCAATCGGTTCGATAGGGCGTGTGATGCGACCTTGGATATACTCCTCTGTCACTGCATCGTATGGGAATACGCCACATTTACCGCCTGCTTCGATGGCCATGTTACAGATGGTCAAACGGTCTGCCATCGTCATGTACTGCACACCAGAACCATGGAACTCTAGAGCTTTATAACGAGCTCCATCCACACCGATTTTACCGATTAAGTCCAACACAATATCTTTACCGGAAATCCATTTGGCAGGTTTCCCTTCTAACACGACTTTGATCGTTTCTGGCACTTTGAACCAAGTTTTACCTTCTGCCATAGCAACCCCAGCATCTGTAGAACCAACGCCGGTAGCAAAAGCATTCAATGCACCGTACGTACAAGTGTGAGAGTCGGCGCCGATGATCATTTCCCCTGGTCCAATCAAACCTTGTTCTGGTAATAATACGTGCTCGATACCCATACGACCTACTTCAAAATAGTGCGTAATCTTATGTTGTCGCACAAAATCACGCATCACTTTGGCTTGTGTAGCGGATTTAATATCTTTATTCGGTGTAAAATGGTCCGGTACTAAGTAGATACGGTCTGCATCGAATACAGGCTTACCGATTTTTTCAAACTCTTTTTTCGCTGGCGGAAATGTAATATCGTTCATTAAGATGAAATCTAATTGACACTCGATCATTTGACCTGCTTTTACTTCTGCTAGCCCTGCGTGACGAGCCATATTTTTTTCTGTTATGGTCATACCCATGACATTAACCCTCCTGGTTTCCAAACTCTTGTTCTAATTCTTTTGCTAAATAAATGGCATTCACTGCGTTGATATAGGCGTTTACACTAGATTTTACGATATCTGTGCTCACCCCACGGCCTTGGAATCTGCGGCCATTGTAGTTAACTTTCACAACCGCCTCACCAAGGGCATCCTTACCCACTGTTACGGAACGGATTTGGAAATCTTCCAATACAAATGGTGTGTTCACTAACCGTTCGATAGCTCTGAAAGAAGCATCTACTGGACCATCACCAACAGCGGCATCCATGCGTTCCCCACTCGGTGTTAATACACGAATGCTAGCAAGAACGTATCCATTTTGATCGGAATGGTAATCGTGTTGTACCACGTGAAATGCTTGTTCGTGATGCATAGTATCCATCACCAAAGCGTAGATATCTTCATCGTAAACTTGTTTTTTCTTATCTGCTAAGGCTTTAAACTGCACAAATAGCTCATTCACTCGTTCTTCTTCTAACTGAAAGCCTAAATTCACTAGATGATCTTCAAAGGCATGACGACCAGAATGTTTACCTAATACGATAGACGTTTTTTCTGCCCCTACACTAGCTGGTGTCATGATTTCATAGGTAGTTGGATTATTCAACATACCATGTTGATGAATACCAGACTCATGAGCGAAGGCATTCGCTCCGACGATAGCTTTATTAGGAGATACGGCAACTCCGCAAAGTTTGCTCACCAATTTACTAGTACGAGTAAATAGTGGTGTGTTGATATGTACATCAAATGGATAGTGGTCATGACGTGTTTTAATGGCCATTACTACTTCTTCGATAGCCACATTACCAGCTCGTTCTCCTAAGCCATTCATAGTACATTCTACTTGACGAGCCCCAGCTTCGATAGCTGCCAACGTATTGGCATTCGCAAGACCTAAGTCATTGTGACAATGTACACTGATGATTGCTTTTTCGATGCCTTTCGTATTTTCTTTAATGTAGTGAATACGATTGCCAAACTCTTCTGGAGTCATATACCCTACTGTATCTGGCACATTCAAGATAGAAGCTCCACCTTCGATAGCCACTTCAAAGACACGGCATAGATAGTCTAAATCTGTACGAGATGCATCTTCTGCGGAGAACTCGATTTCATCAAATTTACCTTTGGCAAACTCAAGGATGTGTTTCACAATGTCTAACACTTCTTCACGAGTTTTCTTTAATTTGTATTCTAGGTGAATATCGCTTGTAGCGATAAACACATGAAGACGACTGCGCTCTGCACTAGCTAGCGCCTCTGCTGCTTTTGTCACGTCATTTTCGTTGGATCGAGCAAGGGCTGCGATTGTACATCCACGCACTTCTCTAGCAATCGTAGATACCGCCTCAAAGTCACCTTCCGATGCAGCTGGGAACCCCGCTTCTATAACATCTAATCCAAGGCGTACAAGAGCTTGTGCAATTTCTACTTTTTCTGGTGTTTGAAGGGACACACCTGGTGTTTGTTCCCCATCACGTAGTGTAGTATCAAAAAAATAAATTCTGTTGTCCATGATGATTCCTCTTTCTAAAAATAAAAAATCGCCCCCAGAGATGACTATGCATCCCTAGGGGCGTTATATGTAGCGTATTGGTTTCATAGAGGTTTTTACATTTTACATACTATAGTTCTAGTAGTACTACATCGCAGATTTTTCTCTATCTTGTGTAGCGGTTTGTTCACAACCAACCGCATATTCTACTGCTAGTAAGCTATACTTACAACTATCAGAACATTCTAATAGAGTCTACTTGTACTGTATACCTTATACAGATCTCATCGTAAAATGTAAGAAACACTAATCAACCTATGATACAAAAAAGCCCCTCAATGTGCAGTGCACATCAAGGGGCATTATCATTTCAATAACACGGTCCCACCCTAGTTGGTTCTCACAGTTATAACGGAACTACCGTCGATGACTACTTGATTTCACCATCGCTGCTCACAGGGGAGTTTCAATATAACCGTTCTACTACTTCACACCAACCAGTAGCTCTCTGAAAGCAACTAACTATATCTTTATACCTGTTCATCGCATTTGCTTTATGTAACTGAAGACTATTCTATAGTATTTCGAGTCGCTTGTCAATAGACTAATGTGTTTTTTATTTTCG
The DNA here is from genome assembly GCF_003992235.1 of Veillonella sp. 3913. Lineage (NCBI taxonomy): Bacteria > Bacillati > Bacillota > Negativicutes > Veillonellales > Veillonellaceae > Veillonella > Veillonella sp. 3913. The sequence goes on from NZ_RQVF01000002.1 coordinate 334,650, forward strand.
GCATATACACAATACGAATAACTTCTGCTATAATGAAATTGCAGAAGAGTCTTCAACGTGCGTTGGGCTCATCTCTTCCTACTCTATAGGAGGAGGTGGTACTATGAAAAAGTTTTTTAGAAAAATCAATGTATTGATTTTGATTTTAAAGCTAATAGTACAAATCATTGATTTGTTTAAATAATTAATGATGAAGCCTAACGAAAGAGGTTCGCACCCTCTATACGTTAGGCATCATTTTTTCTAGCTTGAGATGAGCCTAACGCCTGCACACGTTGACGGCTCTTCTTATTTATGTCTTAAGTATAGCATTGTTTGAGATAAAAAACAATAGAGTGACTATATCATGTACTCCATAAGTAATACTTTTAATCACCTATTTCTTTCCTCAAAAATATCATGTATTCTAAACTCAGCAATTTCTAAATTTGATACTTTCCTATACCAAAATATAGCTTTTTCATAATCAATAGGCACAACCGTTCCATCCCCATGATAATAAAATTCACCTATTTGAAACTGTGCCATCTCATCTCCTTGTTCAGCCGCCTTCATATACCATTGAAACGCAATATCTAAACTTTCTTCCACGCCTTCACCGTAATGATATCTTTCTGCCAATTCATATTAAGCATCTATATCACCATTTTCAGCAGCTGTTAGCAACCATGTATATCCTAAATCTGTATCTACTGATGGACCATATCCATGATAGTAAAGTCCTGACAAACGATATTGTGCTTTTGCTTCACCACTATTAGCTTTACTATTATAGTACTCAAACATTTCTACAAAAGAAGTAAATTCAGACTTTATATTTTTACTTTTACCTTCTAAAAATATATGCCCTTTTATTCGATTTGTACTATCAAAAAAGGCTCGTTCATACCAATCTAAGGCCTTTTTTTCATCAGCCTTAACTCCAATACCATGATAGTAAATATCTGCAAGTCTATATTCTGCTTCACCATCCTCAAACTCACTCATTTCCTCGTATAAAGGGATATATTTCTCCGCTTGTCTCGGAACTTCTATCCCTTCATAATACATATCTGCAATATATTTTTTCTCAGAATGATGACCGCAATTAGCATATATTTCATGATAAAACAATGCTTTTTCTACATCTTTTTTAACACCTAGCCCCTTATAATATATTTCCATTATTTTTTCAAGAGCACTACTTTGATAACAATCGTCTTCTTTACTATCAATTATACCAATATACCAATGTAAAGCTTCGCGATAATCTTGTTCTACACCTTCACCATAAAAAAATATATTACCAATTATATATCGAGAATATGCATCTCCCAAAGTAGCTGCCGGAATATACCATTGTAAAGCTCTATATATATCCATCTCATAGTTTGTATTCATATACAATAAATCACCCAAGCATGACATAGCCGTAATATGATTTTTTTCTGCAGCGGATACATACCACTTATAAGCTAAATCAATATTCTCATCTACATCATCTCCATATTCATAACTTTGCCCTAATAAAAATTGTGCCTGTGCATCTCCTTGTTGAGCCATTAATTGTATTTCTGAAATATTGATACAAAATAAATCAATAGAATTGTCCTCTAATCTATACTCACTAGCCTTTTCTTCCCATCTACACTTCAATTCTTTTAATTCTTCCATTTGAACCAAAGTTAATTTAGGGATTTCATTGATCGCATCTATATCTATTTCTTTCCTATCTCGTAAAATCGGATAATCATGTTTTCTGAATTTTTTCATATTATATCACTCTTTTCTCTTATATTTATATATGCTTTTAGAAATAAGTACACATATAAAATACGGTGATTCTTCCTTATTTATGAATAGAAGAATCTATTTAACATTCATCATTCCGATAAAAATCTTCTAAGATATATGTTGTAACAGGCGTCACAAATAATTCATATTTTATAATTAGTTCTACAAGATCATCGCCATCTATTAGCGTAATAGGACTACCTTCACGTGCTGCTTCTCTAGCCTTTGTTGTGAATCGACTACTTGTAATAAATACACCATAATCTGCTTGGAATTTATTCATAGCTCCTAAAAATTGATTGATATCTGGTTCTCCCACCGGATTTACAGTATAGCGTTTACATTGAATCACAACACGAGTGGTTCTGAAATCATCGCTCATATGATAGCCATATCCATCGATACCACCATCATTTGAAATCGAAATTCCTTTATTGGTAAAAGTAATTCCCATCTTGGTTAACAATAATCTAGAAAATTGTTCAAACTTAGCTGGAGACATATTTTTAATAGCCTCTTGCAACTTTACGTTTACATCATCAAGAATATTTCCTTCATTAATATCTCCAATAGACTCTTCATCATCATGATTATCTTCTATATCAATAGATAGTTCAGAGTTAGTAGCCCCTTTTTTATCAATTCCTTTTTGCTCTTTTAACTTTGCTCTTTCTCGTGCTTTTTCTTCCCAATACATACTTGCAGGAATACGAACTTCTTGGTATATATCAAATAAATCTAAATTGATTTGCACTCCTTTTTCTGTTAATTGTATTTCTTTTTTTGATTTTCCATATATAATAATACCTACTAATATAAGTTCTGTTATAGCAAAGTTAAATTTAAAATTAAATGGTTTATAGGTATTTCCTGTTTTCTTAGAACTGCGTATAATTTCTGCATAAGCAGCAATATCATCATCTTTTTCACAAATACTATCTTTCAATTGTGTTCGTGTTAAGCTACCACCAGCCTCTTGTAAAGAAGCTATGATCGGCTTTAATAATATAGAAAGTTGTTCATCTGTAGATAAATCAATAATATCCATATCTTCTCTCCCTCATCTCACACTAACTAAAAAGGACTGCACCCAGAATCTATTGTATTCTGTTACAGTCCTTTCTATGTTACATACTCACTATGTCTTATTTTTTATTCTCAATGGCCGCTTTCACAAATCCTTTGAACAATGGATGTGCATTGTTTGGACGAGATTTCAATTCTGGGTGGAATTGTACGCCTACGAACCAAGGATGATCAGCTACTTCAACGCATTCTACTAGACGATTATCAGGGGATGTACCAGAGATAATCAAGCCTGCATCTGTCAATTGTTGACGATAGGCATTGTTGAATTCCCAACGATGACGATGGCGCTCGTAAATCAAGTCTTCGCCGTATGCTTCATGTACTTTTGTACCAGGTACTGTTTTACATGGATATACGCCAAGACGCATTGTACCGCCTTTTTCATCTACATCTACTTGGTCATCCATTAAGTCGATGACAGGGAACTGGCAACTTTCATCAAATTCTGTGGAAGTAGCGCCTTTCATATCTAAAACGGAACGAGCAAATTCCATCACAGATGTTTGCATGCCCAAGCAAATGCCAAGGAACGGCACTTTGTGCTCACGAGCATATTGGATGGTCGAAATTTTACCTTCTACACCACGGCAACCAAAACCGCCTGGTACTAAGATACCATCTACATCTTTATATACTTCGGCTAAATCAGTACCTTCAGCTTCTACCGCTTCAGAATCAACCCATTTAATGTTCACTTTTGTATCTTCTACGATACCTGCATGACCCAATGCTTCGGCTACAGAAATGTACGCATCATGTAATGCTACGTATTTACCAACAAGAGCGATGGTAATTTCTTGTTTAGGATGTAAGATTTTATGAACCATTTCTTTCCATTCTGTCATATCTGCAGGACGATCTTCTAGGTTCAATTTGCGTACAACAATGCTGTCTAATCCTTCATCTTGCATCATCAAAGGCACTTCATAGATCGTGCTGCAAGTGCGGTTTTCCACGATAGCATCTGGATCCACGTCACAGAATAATGCCAATTTATCTTTCATTTCACGGGAAATTTCTTTTTCCGTACGGCATACAATGATATCTGGTTGAATACCGATGCCACGAAGTTCTTTTACGCTATGTTGTGTTGGTTTTGTTTTCAACTCACCAGCTGCACTAATGTATGGTACCAATGTTACGTGGATATATAACACATCATCACGGTTCACTTCTTTTTTCACTTGGCGGATAGCTTCCAAGAACGGTAAGCTTTCAATATCACCTACAGTACCGCCGATTTCTGTAATCACCACATCAGCATTGTCTTCTTTACCTACACGGAACACAGCATTTTTGATTTCATTCGTAATGTGAGGGATAACTTGCACAGTAGAGCCAAGATATTCACCTTTACGTTCTTTATTGATCACAGACCAATACACTTTACCAGCTGTAATATTGGATGTTTTACCTAAGTTAATGTCGATGAAACGTTCATAGTGGCCTAAATCTAGGTCAGTTTCTGCACCGTCGTCAGTGACGAACACTTCACCATGTTGATAGGGACTCATTGTACCTGGGTCAATATTAATATATGGATCAAATTTTTGAATTGTCACCTTATATCCACGGTTTTTCAACAAACGTCCCAAGGATGCTGCAGTAATGCCTTTACCTAATGATGATACGACGCCACCTGTTACGAAAATATACTTTGTTGACATGATGCCTCCCTAATAAATTATGCGCTTCTGATTACATTTTTTCAGGAGCAGAAATACCTAAGATACCAAGACCATGTTGTAATACATGTGCTGTTGCCGTAATCAAGCCTAATCGAGCTTGTTGCAATTCTGGTTCAACGCCCATGATACGACCTTGTTTATAGAAGGAATGGAATAGACTTGCTACATCGTACAAGTATTTAGCGATACGATGTGGCGCTTTATTATTAGCAGATAGTTGAATTTCTTCTGGATAAGCCGCTAATTTTTTAATCAATTCCACTTCTTGTTCACTTTGCAATGCTGTGAAAGATGTATTTGCCCAGTCACCATAGGCAATACCTGCTTCTTTTACTTGCCCAAAAATACTATGAATACGAGCATGTGCATACTGGATATAGTACACTGGATTGTCGTTAGATTTAGAGGATGCCAAGTTGATATCGAAGTCCAATTGACTATCTAAGGAGCGCATCAAGAAGAAGTATCTTGCTGCATCCACTCCTACGTCTTCAATCAATTCATCCAAAGTTATGGTTTCACCAGTACGTTTGGACATTTTTACAAGTTCCCCATCACGGTATAAAAATACCATTTGTAATAACAGAACTTCTAACTTATCTGGATTGAACCCAAGCGCTTCCATCGCTGCTTTTACACGAGCAATATAACCATGATGGTCAGCACCCCAAATGTTAATTAATTGTTTGTAACCACGTTCGTATTTATCTTTGTGGTACGCAATATCTGCGGCTAAGTATGTTGGCTCTCCATTATCACGGATAACTACACGGTCTTTGTCATCTCCATATTGCATAGATGCCAACCAGTAAGCCCCATCTTTTTCATACATTCCGCCAGATTCTAATAACTGATTCACCAATGTGCGAATCTCACCGCTTTTATGCAAACTACGTTCGCTAAACCAACGATCAAACCCTACGCGGAAATTACGTAATGTTTTGCGTAATCCATTTAATTTTTCTGTTAAAGCAAATTCTTTAAAGAATGGAACACGCTCTTCTTCTGGAAGTACTGCAAAGAAATCGCCTCTCCAGTTAATCAATTCCTGCGCTGTATCGATGACATCTTGACCACGATAGCCAGACTCAGGGAACTCATGTTTCATATCTAATAGTTCTAAATAACGAGCATTCACAGAGGCCGCTAAGTTATCGATTTGCTTACCTGCATCATTAATGTAATATTCAGCAAACACATTATATCCAGCTGCACGCATTAAATTTACCAAGGCACTACCATAGGCAGCACCACGACCATGGCCTACATGTAACAAACCAGTTGGGTTTGCACTAACATACTCGATTTGCACAGTATCTTCTTCACGAAGTGGTGCATTACCGTATGTTTCACCAGCTGTTAATATATTTTTTAAAGTATCGTAAATCACATCAGAGGCTAGGAAGAAATTAATAAATCCCGCACCTGCTACTTCTGCGCGCGTTAACCAATCATAATTCATATGGGAAATGATCGTTTCCGCAATAGCACGTGGGTTGGATTTCGCTATCCGTGCAGATTGCATAGCAATATTCGTAGAAAAATCGCCAAATTCTTTCTGCGGTGGCACTTCCAAATGTGCTTCTGGATAGGCACCTTCTGGTAATTCTCCTTGTTCTAGAGCTATCTGCAAAGCATCCTTAATGGCTGCTTTCAAAACTTCTTTCATGTCCATAATGTACATCCTCCCGAATCTCTACATACAATTGGTTGTAAAATTGCCATTCACCACCAACAGAGATATCATATCCTAAACAAATATGGCCCTTGCCATCTTTCAAATCTATGTCTAATTCATGGGTTAACATAGCTAGTTCTACCGCCCCATATGGGGTTTCTAAGCTAGCAATATTAGTTTTTCCTAATTGATATTCATGGCGCATAGAAAATTCACCAGTTCTTAGGAGTACCACCGAATCCTTATAGGCTTTAATGGTTGTTTTTGTATTCCCCAAACCAGTGACTTCACTTTCATCATAAATGATATGTTTCGCCAAGGCTGTTTCATAATACTTACCAGAGGATACTAATTCCACCACCGTATCTTCTCCATCCGCATCACGTTGCGTACTTTTCACGGACACAATGACTCGTTTCATTAGCATTCCTCCTCTCGTATTCACGCACTATCTGTATCATTTCATTATATCACAATTTGCCGCAATGAGGGCATCTTTTTGGGCCCGTTCCATGCGCTTTACTTGCTGTTCCATGGATTGAGCATCTTGCTTTCTACTGAAAGCTGTACTCCATACTAAAGTGACTGGTCTTCGACTTCGTGTATACTTGGCGCCCCCTTTAATTTCACCATTATGAGCTCGTATACGTTTTTCTAAATCCGTAGTCCATCCCGTATATAGAGAGCCATCTGCACAGCGTACCATATAGGTGTAAAATTTTTCTTCCATCTTATTCACCAGCTGGAATTGGTGCTAAATCAACAGACTGAATCACCACTGGTTCTTTTGGAGTATCCCGTTTATCTCTCGGCACACGACTGATCGCTTCTACCACATCCATACCCTGTACAACCACTCCAAAGATAGTGTGTTTGTTATCTAGCCATGGGGTTGGTGCCACTGTAATAAAGAACTGAGCATTCCCTGTATTAGGGCCTGCATTAGCCATCGCCAAGATCCCCATTTTATTAAAGTGTAAATCATTGCTTACTTCATCAGGAATTGTATATCCAGGACCACCTTTTTTATTATCTCCACCTTGGATCATGAATCCATCGATAACACGGTGAAAAGTTAAATTATTGTAATATCCTTGCTCAAATAAACTTTTAAAGTTTTTCACAGTAATAGGGGCCTTACTACCATACAGACGCACTTTGATATCGCCTTTATTCGTATGAATCGTAGCATATTCATCAGCGATTGGCGTCGCATCAAAGCTAGGCATTTTTGTTTCTACTTTCACTTCTTTCCCTACTTCAGATTTTGCTTGCTGAGCTGCGTCAGTACCACAAGCAGCCGTCACTACTAACGTTGCTCCTAATAGCGCACTCAGTAAGATACGTTGTATATTCATTAATTGTTGTCTCCATTTCTAAAATAAAGACCGCCGTTAGATGAAACCTCTAACGGCGGTCTTTATTTATTATATCATACTTGACGCAGATGTGCAAAAAGAATCTACCCTATCTCGCCAAGACTTGGCGAATATAATAGCCACGTGCTCGCAAAGAACCATTCAAGTAAACAATCTCATTCGATTTCACACGAATCAAATACAATGCATCATCACGGTCTAATAATTTTTCCATACCAATTTCTGTTAGTACCTTAGCATACTCTTCATCATCAGGGCCTAGCACCGTTGCTACACCTTGAATCTGAACACTCTTTGCCGTACCCGGACCCTCATAAGGATCGAACACAGTAAGAGATACGTTTTTATCTTCTTCTAAGTGAAAGAATTTCTCACCACCTTCAGAGAAAATATCAATGTATCCACCATGCACAGTATACGATAATGGAGTGCAACGGACACCAGTTTCACTATGCGTCGACAAAGCACACGTATGATGGGCTTTCAAAAAATCAACAATCTCAACATGCAATTCACGTGGGTCCATCTTTCTTGCAGTTTTATCCTTCTCTGTCCAAAAAGAAGCTGCTACTTTATAATCCATCAATTCTCCTTTCAACCCCTGCACGAACTTACCTCATTCTATTATAGCACTAACAGCCATGTCCATTTCAAGTACTTGCAGAATAATTTTGAAAGTTATTATTAAAAACTTAGCTCAACCAAAGTAAATGCGACATTTCCTAAGCAACCCCAGTAAAATGCAAATTTATATATGCCACCACCAGAAACTGTATAACCAAGCTCAAAACGATTGTCATATATTCTAAATATATGATATACTATAGATAACAAAAGAAGAGTCATCAACGTGTAGTGGCGTTAGACTCATCTCAAATAAGCAAAACTGATGTGCCTAACGTGTTGAGGTCGGCGAAACCTCTTTGCGTTAGGCGTTTTCATTACCTATTTATATAAGGCAATGATATCAACTACTAGACTTAAAATAGAAATAATCAAAGCGATTTTTTCATACTTAGTCATAGTATCACCTCCTCCTACAATAGGAAGAGATGAGCCCAACTCACGTTGTTGACCCTTCATATTTACATTATAGCATAATATATTCGTATTGTTTTATTTATGTTAGTGCCACACAAAAAAACAAACTAAGCAAAGCACAAATTTACAAATGATCCCTCCCTTGAGGAACGCAGTTAAGCGTAGCATCCTTGTGGCATTCTTATTACCTAAATCATACAAACACAAGAAGACCGTAACATACCCCTGAACAAACATAACCACTGTATAGTTTGAGAAGGGGGGTGTTACGGTCTTCCCTTTATCTTATTCAATTACGAACGGCACAGGCTGCATAGCAAAACAAGAGACGACTTAGTCACGATCATATTTCACGCGATAAATCTCACCTGTAGCCGCATCAATTTTTACATCAACTTCTTCATATCCACGGAAGCCTTCAATTTCATAATGAGGGCGATCATAGTCCACATCAAAATCAACATCTTTAATTTGATAATCTGGATATTGTGCCTTAAAAATTTCCACCGCACGATCATAGCTAATTGCTGCTTGCGCTTGTACCGGTGTATATTTACTGAAATCCGCTTGTGTTGGCACAGCCACTGCAAATAAACCTGCACCTACCACAACTGCTAACGCTAATTGTTTCATTACTTTATTCATAGTATGCTCCTCAATAAACGAAACTTATCTTTTATATCGATATATTTCTATATCCTATAATATTAGTATATCTTAGATGCAAATAGGACGTCAAATATAACCATAGATCTCTCTATGCTAAATTTGCATAGTTATAAACTATAACAAAATAAACAGCCCTCTTTTTCCCTAAGGAATGCAGTTACGAGTAGTAGCCTTGTGGCGTTCCCTTAACTACCTAAATCACACAAACGCAAGAAGAGCACGGTGTACCCCCGAACAAACATTATAAAATACCGTTTGAGAGGGGGTATACCGTGCTCTTCCCTTTGCCCTATTCAGTTAAGAACGCCACAGGCTATATAGCGGAACTAGTGACGCCCCACAAGGTGTATAGCGTCACAAGGGTCGCTCCCAACATAACAAGAACTGCCACATAATCCACTGCTTGCAAGCTAACTTTCCGCATAAATGTATGTTGCTGATTTCCAAAACCTCGAAGTTCCAAGGACAATGCCATTGTCTCCGAACGGCTCAATGATTTCAGCATCAACGGTTGAATGACCGTCATGTAAGATTTTATCTTCGTCAGCCAATTCCCTTCTAACGACATGCCCCGACAGGCCTGTGCTTCTTGCACCGCTTTACTTTCACGTAAAAAATCTGGTACAAAGCGTAGGGCCGCTGTAAACATAAAGGCATACGCATAGGGGATGCGACATTGTTGCACAAGAGCCACTGTTAAATCTTGTGTTTTTGTGGTTACGATGAGCATCATAAAGATAGTGGTCATTGTCAACATGCGCAATGCTGTCACAATCGCAGAGTCCACGGACCAGCTACCCAAATACTGTACAATACCTAAGAACGCAGAAAACCCGATTAAGGCGAATAATGCTTTCCATTGACGCAACAAGATACCACCAATCAGCATTACCAGCAATTCTACTCCAAATAATGCTAACAATAGTTCCGGAGTTTTCATAGCAATGGCTAAGATGGACACGAAGATTGTTGCCCAAATTTTTGTTAATGGTACAAATTTCATCGGTCTCCTCCTATCCTTTCACATACTCTGCATAGCGCAGTTCAAACTCTTTCATCGATTTGCAATACCCTAAGTCTGGTACCGTTTCACTAAGCACTACACTCGGTGGTTTTGTCAAACCAAGTTCCAACAAGTCCTCACGGCTTGTAAATAATTCTTCCGGGGATCCATCGAAGGCTTTTGTGCCATATCCCATAATGATCACTCGTGTAGAATATTCTGCCATAATTTCCATATCATGGGTAATGAGTAATATGGTCAAACCTTGGGCTTGCAATTCTTGTAACAACACAAGTAAACCTTTTGTTTCTGTTCCATCTTGTCCACTAGTAGGTTCGTCAAGAATCAACAGTTTAGACTGCATCGCTAACGCTGAGGCAATCGCTACTCGTTGCTTTTCTCCACGGCGTAAGCCTAATGGATAGGATTCTGCTAAATGGGAAATACCTACTCGTTCTAGAGCATCTTGTACGATGCGGTCTACCGTTGCTTTGTCGTATCCCAATTGTTCAGGACCAAATGCCACCTCTTCTGCCACAGTCTGGCGGAACATTTGACGATCTGGCTGTTGAAATACATAGCCAATAAAACGTCCTCTTTCAGAGGTAGGCATATTCGTAATATCTTGGCCGTCGTAAGAAATCTTACCTTCTACGGGTGTTTCCAAACCCACTAATAAACGAGTTACCGTTGTTTTACCACACCCATTACGGCCACCTAATGTAATGAATTCTCCATCTCCTATGGTAAAAGTTACATCTTTCATAATATCTTGTCCCGGTACATAGGAAAAGCGCAAATTTTCAACTGTCAACATATTAGCGTTCTCCTTTCATAAGACTAGACTGCGCAGATGCTAAAGACAACCATGGTGTATCTAAATCAATCCCTTTTGCTGCTAAGGATTTATAGGTCACAAATAAGGATGGCAATGCATCTACGTATGTGTTCGTATCATACATATAAGACAATACATCTTCTACAGAGCTGTCGATTTTTAGCTCCCCACCATCGATTAATACCATACGATTTGCGTACGGTAAGACAGCGTGTAAATCGTGGTCAATAACCACAACAGTAATACCATGGTCACGATTCAAGGAACCTACTAAGCGATATAATTCTTCTGTGCCTTCTGGATCTAAAGAGCTAGTCGGTTCATCTAACACTAAAATAGATGGGTTTACAGCTAACACAGAGGCAATGGCCAACCGCTGACGTTGCCCCCCAGACAAGCTGTACACATTGCGGTCTTCCAATCCAGTTAAGCCTACTTGTTCTAACACGATGGCTGTACGCTCTTGAATCGCCTCCGCTGTATAGCCACGATTTTCAAGGGCAAAGGCTACTTCCTCTGCCACTGTCATGGTCACTAGTTGTGTATCATAGTCAGCTAAGACGATACCGATATCATCTGCTACATCTGGAATTTCTAATTGCGTCACTGCTTTTCCATTGATGAATACCATGCCTTCCATGGTACCACCATAGAACTTCGGTACAGCTCCTGCCATAGCCATGCAAATGGTAGATTTACCACAGCCTGCTGGGCCTGTAATGACAAGGAAATCTCCTTCGTTCACCACTAAGTTAATATCTTTCACGGCATACTGCGTTTGATTCCCATAGCGATAACTCATATGCTCGATTACAATCGGTGCTTTCACAGACGGTACAATATGTAAATCACTGTGATCACTGCTGTCCGTCAATTCTTGCCCTTTCACAGTTTGACGAGCCAATAATTTTTGCGCTGGAATGTACAAGAATGGTGCCACTACCGCATTACAAAGGGATACCATCAACACCAATGGCCACATAGCATTCCAATACACATTGCTAGGCAATCCTAACACGAGATATAAGCAAGTAATAAAAGCTCCACCAGATGCTACAGTACTGATGAAAGCACTTAAAATCGGCATTACATTTAGCCTACCAATTTTCAAATTAGAAATATAATGCACTAACACGGCACAAGTGAAAGCCCCCAAAGGCTCACTAATCAGGTTACCATATGGCAATGCCGATTTTGACGTGAATACATTAATCAAGGCCGCTACCAAACCAATACCTAAACTTTGTCTAAGGGTTGGACGCGTTAAGTTGATAGCTACACAATAAGTAGCTATAGTCCAGTTCGGTGTGACCCCTGCCACACTTGGGGATACAGCATGTAAAATCGTTCCCAAAGCTAGCATGATGGTACTCACCGTTATCCAACGAAACTGACCACCCTGCACATGGGTATAACTCAGTTTCGACACATCTTTGATTTCTTTCATTCGTTCCTCCCTATCTTCTTCTATATCACTTGTATCGTATATTCTAAAATACAATTATACTATTTTTTTACGATTCATGCTATCACTAACCACAATATTACATTCACACCCTGTAAGGATTCTTACGATTCACCCTATCAGCAAGGCAATTTTTATGTAGATGCAATTGGGTTAAACCCATACAACACAAAAAACCGCAACACTTTCTCCACTAAGAAACTGTTGCGGTCTTTCTTATGTCATGGACACAGCCATTTACCCACGGCTAGCTGCCAATAATTGTTTTGTATACGGATGCGTTGCCAATCCCAAATCTTTTGATGCCAAGGTTTCTACAATCGTACCTTCTTTCATCACAATAATACGATCCGTGAGAGTTTGCAAAACGCCTAGGTCATGGCTGACGAACACATAGGTAAACGGTTGCTCTTCGTAAACGTTTTGAATCAGTTCGATGACCCGTGCTTGATTGCACACATCGAGGGCGCTCGTCGGCTCATCAAATAAGACAAGCTCAGCGCCGACTGCCATCATGCGGGCTAAAACCAATCGCTGTAACTGGCCTCCGCTCAATTCATGACGGTATTTCTTCCACACCGATGCATCCAATCCCACCTTTGAAAGCCACCATTCACAGCGCTCTTTCGCCTCTTGTTTTGTGCCTATCCCAAAATTCACGCAAGGCTCTAGCATAAATTCACCTACTGCCATGCGAGGGCTAATGCTGTGAAAGGAGTTTTGGAACATCACTTGCAAGGAACGATAGAGCTCTCTCTCATTTCCTTTCCATTGGGAAACAGATTTTCCAAACAAAGAAAGGTTCCCTGAAGTTGGCTCTTCTTGCAAGGATAGCAATCGCAATAAGGTACTTTTACCAGATCCACTGCCACCTGCAATTCCGATGCGCTCTCGTTCTTGCACGGACAAACTCACATCTTGCAGTGCTGTCACCGTTTCCCCTTTGCGGGTATATAGTTTGCTGACGCCCTGAACTTCTAGTATCATACTTTCACCTCCTGCAAGGACTGTAAAAGTAGTTTCGTATATTCATGTTGCGGATTCGATAAAACCTCTTCGGTCTTACCGATTTCAACTAACACACCTTCATGCATAATACCTACGCGATCCGCCAATCTACGGGCGATCTGAATATTGTGTGTGATAAACAGCAACGTATTCTGCAACCGCTGTTGCACCTCTTCTAGGACTTTCACAATATCCTGTTGCACCAATACATCAAGAGCACTAGTCGGTTCATCTGCAATAAGTAGTTGTGGATGTATGAGTAAACTCATAACGATGGCCACACGCTGTTGCATGCCCCCACTCAGTTGAAATGGATAGGACTCAAGCAATGCCTTTCCTCGTGGTAAGGAAACAGCCTCTAGCAGGTTCAAAATATCACCTTCATCGTAGGCCTTTCCATGGGAGTCTAAGATTACTTTCATCTGCTCCCCAATGCGTTTGAATGGGTTTAAATAATTACCTGGATTTTGGTAAATCATGGCTATATGTACACCACGTACACCTTGCCATTCCTTAGGTCCATAAGTGAGCAAATTATCTCCCCCATAGTGGATGGCTCCCGTTAGGTCTGCCTGTTCTAACAAACCTAAGAGAGCTTTCGCTACAGTAGATTTTCCGGACCCACTTTCACCAATGATGGCAAAGGTTTCATTCTGTTTTAACGTGAAAGATACCTCTTTCACGACCTTTACTCCATCGTAAGAGACGGATAAATTGTCTACGCTTACTAAATCTGTATTAGTCAATGGTACTATCCTTTGTCATTACATAAGAATCAAATTGGGGCTAATATTTCGCCCTTTACACATGCCTACCATCTTGTAAGGCATCACTAATGTAATTTAATAACACAACAGTGATAAAAATTGCTAACCCTGGATAGATCAACAGCCAAGGCGCTGTTTGCAAGAAATCTCGAGCATTCAGCAAGATAGCACCCCATTCTGGTGTAGGCGGTTGTACGCCAATGCCGATCAAGGAAAAGCTTGCCACCGTAATAATCGTGTCCCCCATATGTTGAATGATGACCAATAATAGAGTCCCTCGAAGATTGGGAATCATGTAGCGACGGATAATGCGCCACAAGGAAGCCCCAGACATACGTGCTACAACCACATATTGTGCTTGTTTTTCCAAATTCACCAAGTTCCGCGTAATCTTTGCGTATTCTGCCCAACGAGTTAGGCACAGTGAAATAATAATATTTTCCACAGACGGCCCCAATATACCGATGCAGGCAATGGCCACGATCATGCTAGGAAACCCTAGTAACATATCGATACAACGTGATCCCAATTCATCAATATACCAAGGACTCATACTTAGCAAACCACCGATACAAATGCCAATGATACTGCTAATGGCAATGATGGATATGGCTATGAACAACGAATCTTGTCCGCCCCATAATATCCGTGAAAGTACATCACGCCCCAATTGGTCCGTGCCTAGTAAATGCGTTGCACTTATATCTTGTAATCTAGCCCCTAAATTTGTTTCATTAGGGTCAAAGGGAGCTAACTGAGAACCAAATAGAAAGAGTCCCATCCAAAGTATAGTCAGTAAAATGGCCCCTAAGAGTAGCTTATCTTGTTTCCATAAACGAATCATGGGCGCCCTCCATATCTTCTTTCAGGATGAAGTAAGTACATCCATATATCCACTGATGTATTGACCACCACATAGACTAGAGAAATCCATACGATATAACTTTGAATCACAATATAATCACGACTAATAATACCATGCACCATGAGTTGGCCCATCCCTTTGACAGAAAATACCGTTTCAATCACTGCAGAACCGCCCAACATAGCGCCGGTCGTAATCCCTAACATGGATAACAGCACAAGGCGCACTTGAGGAATGATGTAATCACGATAGATATATGCAGTACGTATACCCATCGTTTTTGCTCCTATCACCGGTAACGATGCATACGCCTGCACCACTGCATTGCGAACGCGACGAATGTATAAGCCACAAAACCAAATCGCCAAGGTAATACTCGGCAACACGTAAGCACTTAACCCCTTCGTATTTGTCACAGAGAAAATAGGAATCTTCACAGCTAGCGCATATAATAACAACAATCCTACCCAAAATGCTGGTACTGCCAATGCTAGAAAGGATACTATACGCACCACATAATCGATCCAAGTATCTTTATAATGCGCTGCCAGTCCTCCTAAACCTATCGATAGGATACTGCCTAAACCAATGGAAACCGCCACCAAGGATAGGGTCCTTGGCAAAGCACTTTGCAACAAATCTACAACGGGCACATTCAGGAAGATAGACTGCCCAAAATCTCCATGTAACATTTGCCACAACCAACGACCATATTGTATATACCAAGGATCATTAAGGCCTAACTCTTGTCGAATTTGTTCCACTATAGTGGGGTCTGGCGTCATACCTTGCAGATAAAACCGTGCCGACACTGGATCTACAGAAGACATTTGCATTAAGAGAAACGTTCCCAATGTGACTGCCAATAATACACCTACCATAGATGCCAATTTATATAATAATATTCGTACCATATCAATCCACCTTTCCTTTATATATTTTCTCTTAAAGTATATAGGATAGGGCCTTTCTTTGTAAATATCAAAATTTAATTTATCCGTGATATTATGATTAAATATATAATTACAAAGGCATTTAGCAACTTATACACTTCCAATATATATCCGCTTTTATGAGAATCATTGTCTTTTATAGAAAAATACAGTATAATATAGTTATTATTAAGTTTTTTATAAGGAGGATATATGAAAAAATGGGTTGCACTAGCAATGACGCTGTTTGTTGCTATCGGTTTAATTGCTGGCTGTGGTTCTAATGAATCAAGCAAAACTGGCAAGCATTTGAATCTTGGTTTATATTGGTTTGGTGAAACATTGAACCCTACACATGAATGGGATGCGTGGACATTGACACGAATCGGTGCGGGTGAAACGTTGGCAACGGTAAGTTCAGATATGAAATTCGAACCTCAGTTAGCCGATTCCTGGGAAGTGGTAGATCCTTTAACATGGAAATTCCATATTCGAGAAAATGTAAAATTCCATAATGGTTCTATGATGACACCTACGGCGGTAAAAGCATCTCTTGAACGCACAATCGCCGAAAGCAAGCGTTCCAAAGAAGCTGTAAAGATAGACTCTATTACAGTGGATGGTCAAAATCTAATTATTAAAACAACAGAGCCAAATGTTGATTTACTAGCTAGTTTAACTGAACCTGCTTTTGTCATCGTAGATGTACAAGGTACAACAGATATGGATAATGCGCCAATTTTGACTGGTCCTTACAAAATTGTAAAACATACAAAAAAAGAAGAAATTCAGTTGGCGCAGTTCAAAGAATACTGGGGTGGAACACCTGCTTTAGATTCTTTAACAGTTAAAGATCTAGAAGATAATAATAAACGTGCTATGGCTCTACAGTCTAAAGATGTAGATATGATCCAAAAGGTAGATAGTGCTAATCGAAGTTTATTTGAAAAGAGTGATTATAACATCATTGAGTCCGCAGGGGTTCGCACATATATGCTACAGTTGAATGTCCGAGAGGGCAATGTATTATCAAATCCGACCGTACGAGCAGCTATCGCAAATATGATCGATTATGATGCATTAGCAAAAGTAATCGGTAATGGTGCCGTTACTGGAGGTGCGCCATTCCCTCCAACAGCCAACCTAGGCTCTGACGAGCTAAAAAATAAACAACATAAAGATTTAGCTAAAGCAGATGAATTACTAAAACAAGCTGGTTACACAAAACAAGGTGATACCTACATGAAAGATGGCAAACCATTACACTTAGTGTTAGCTCTTTTTGGTAAAGATAGTAGCGTTTACGAAAAACTTCAAGATGATTTAAAACGAGCTGGTGTTGAAGTCGAATTAAAACGTGTACAAGGTCCTGATGAATTACTAACTTTAGCTCCTAATGGTTTTGATATGGGAGAAACAAACTGGGTAACAATGTCCACAAATGATCCATATTGGTTCCTTAGCCTAGCTTTCAAAAGTGGTGCCAAATCCAATCGTGGCGACTATTCGAATCCGAAGGTTGATGAGTTAATTAATAAAATGACAACCACATTTAACGAAGAAGAACGCACAGCGATTGTTAAGGATATTCAAAATATGTTGCTTGAAGATAGCGCTGGTTATTTCTTATACTATCCAAGTGCCAATGTAGTAACAACAAAACGAGTAAAAAATGTGAAAGTATTCCCTATTGACTACTATGTGATTACAAAAGACACCACTGTAGAATAAAGGTATACTATGTTCAGTTTCTTGCATATAAGAGCTGTCTAAAATGTAACTATAAGAAAATAAAAAGAAACATAAGTGAGATACATGATATATAACTGATTTCAGGTATAACAAAGTATCCTCACTTATGTTTCTTTTTTTATAGTTTTACGTTTCTCATCAAAAGGACATCATGAATAAAATTTGCTAAGATATTTAGTCAACAGTAATATCCTTCGTCATTAAATAATAATCAATTGGGAATGCTTGTGCATTGTGAACGCGTTTGCTTGTTACCACAGAGGATACTGGGTAGTACAAGAAGTAGAACGTAAAAAAGGACGGCAGCCACCGTCCTTTTTTTTGTTTGATAACATGTTGAAGTCAATGCTTAGTTTTACTATTCTAATTATATACCCGCATCCCTTATTATAATCCAAAGCGAGCCATAATGGTATCTACATGACGTAACAATGGTGTTGGATCAAAGCAGGCATCAATTTCTTCTGCACTTAGGTATTTTGCAATCTCTGGATCAGATTTTAATCCTGTTGCAAAGTCTTTACCTTCTAACCAACGAGCCATGGCGTGACGTTGTACCCAACGATAGGCTTCATCACGAACAGCCCCTTTATCCACCAAATGCGTTAAAATCGTTTGGCTAAATACAAGGCCACCTGTTAAGTTCAAGTTTTTCATCATATTTTCAGGATATACCAATAATTTATCTATCGTACGAGTGGCTAGATGAATCATATAATCTAATGTAATTGTCGCATCTGGCAAAATCACACGTTCTACAGAGCTGTGAGAAATATCGCGCTCATGCCACAAAGCTTGGTCTTCAAAGGCTGCTTGTGCATGCCCCCGCAAGATACGTGCTAGACCACAAATTCTTTCACAAGTAATAGGGTTCCGTTTATGCGGCATCGCAGAGGACCCTTTTTGTTTTGGACTGAAATACTCTTCCGCTTCACGCACTTCTGTACGTTGTAAGTGACGAATTTCCAAAGCGATACGATCCAAGGTACCGCCGATAACCGCAATCATAGACAACAATTCTGCATGACGGTCACGAGATACCACCTGTGTAGCTACTTTCACTGGTTCTAGGCCCAATTTTTCACATACATATTGTTCCACAAATGGATCAATATTAGAGTATGTTCCTACAGCTCCAGACAATTTACCTACCGCTACAGATTGACGAGCCTGTTCTAAACGAGCAATGTCACGATCAATTTCAGACATCCAGTTCACCAGTTTCACACCAAATGTAATCGGTTCCCCATGAATACCATGCGTACGTCCAATCATCGGCGTATACTTGAACTCTACCGCACGGCGAGCTAGGACCTCACGGAAATTACGCAAGCCTTTTAACAACAAGTCGCAAGCTTGTTTCATCATGTATCCCAAGGCCGTATCTTTTACATCTGTGGACGTTAAACCAAGATGAATGTATTTCGCAAACTCAGGTCCTACGTATTCGCCTACAGCAGTGACAAAGGAAATAATGTCATGATTCGTTTCTCGTTCAATCTCACGAATCCGTTCTACTTGAAAGTCCCCTTTTTCACGAATCGCTACGGCCGCTTCTTTTGGGATAATCCCCAATTCTGCCTGCGCTTCCGATGCCAAAATTTCAACTAATAACATCGTATCGAACTCATTGCGTTCGCTCCAAATATGTCCCATCTCTTCACGAGTGTAGCGATTAATCATACTATAACTCCTTTATCTAACCCATTTCCTTATAGAAATATTTTATTATCCATTGTACATCCCCTTAGGGCATTCTATATTACTTTATTATTATACAAAAATCAGGGCCAACTGTCAGCTATTAGTTCGTGATCCCACAAGTATAAAGTGGTTGTCAACTAATAGTTAACAACCACTTAGCAGCAGAAACCACTCTATCAACTCTCTTACTATATCAAACTAGCACATGGCAAGAACAGCCACATCACTTCTAAAAACTACCCTACGTGAAAGTTTTTAGAAACAACATGGCTGTTCTAATCAATCTCTATGCACTACTATTCGTTATCTCATGATGAAAAAACCATAATCAAGTACATTTGCATTATATACTCTTTTTATTCCATCCAGCAGGAATCGCCCCAACCAAGCAAATAATACCAAACACAACTAATGCAATAGTACTGTTATACTCCATCATTTGTAGCGCCGTTCTTCCTTCTATTGTATACGCAAGAATAATCCCTATAAGTGCCATACTCAATGTCTGCCCCAATAGCCGCACTGTGGAAATGGTAGACGATGCAAAACCAATGTACTCTTTCGGTACAGAACTCATAATTAGATTATTATTCGGCGGTGCAAAGCAACTAACTCCAATACCAACAACAGCTAAGCTCACCATAATGATTGTCATGCTTTCAGTGAAAGTGCCATACGCCATAGCTAGTAAACCTACACCGATGAGTACCATGCCCCAACGAGCAAATACTGCGGGATTATATCGATCAGACAAAGCTCCCATCCGTGGTGCTAAGAACACCATAATTCCGGTTTGTATGCACAAAATCAATCCTGTCATACGAGAATCAAATCCCATAATCATTTGTAAAAATAAAGATAATACAAAACCTACACCAAAGGTGGCACTAAAGTTCATCATCGCAGCTATACTGGACATCGTAAATACTATATTAGACAAGAACATTCTAACTGGTATGAGTGGATCTTTACTATTCCACTCCACATAACCTAATAGGCATAATGCTAGTATACCAGCTCCCACAGCATAGGCACTCCACCAAAATCGAACCCATTCCATAATACCAATCATTACTGCACTGATACCCAAGGCGTATAAAAGTAAACTTCTCGTAGAAATACTACTATCTGGTGTATGTACCCATTCCTCATGCAAAGAGCGAAAAGCCATCACATTTGCTACAACACCTAGTAAGGTAGTAAACACAAAAATACTGCGCCAACCATAATAATAATTTAGAAATCCACCTACGGCCGGCCCCAAGGATAACCCCAAATAGACCATACCTCCGATCATACCAAATGCGTAACCACGCCGTTCTAATGGTACCGATAAAGTCAAAATAGACATAGACGTAGTATATACAACCCCTAAGGCAATTCCTTGCAAGGCTCGATACACCGTCAGCATCTCTACTGAGCCAACAAAGCACATAAACCCAGATATCATCGTAAATACAATACTACCTACATAAAATAGCTTGCGCTTTCCATAGATGTCCGCTAGCTTACCAGCAGGAATCACCGCCACTGTACAGCACAGTAAAAAAGATTCCACCACCCATGCCATATCATTCGTAGTAGCCCCAAACTCTTGCATCATATCTGGAAAAGACATCGTGAGAGAACTCGATACAAAGGGATTTAAAAACGCCGCTATCATCATTGTATATAAAACAGATTTCATCTAATTATCACTCCTCATTTCAATATACTCTCATTATAACAATACAATTGAGGTTTTGAAAGCAACTAAACTTATAGACTATACTAATCTAAACCTTCGGCATATATTGTACATATACCTCAAAAAGAAGTTTAATATGTATATGACAGCCTTCTTGACTTGTGCTATACTACAGACATATAGGTTGAGTGTTTCCATCGAAACAAAGAACCCCCACAGCGGCTACTGTGGAGGTTCTACTTTTTTAGATGACAATTCTCTTTATTTATGATATACTATAACCAACAAGTTGATTAAGTTCCATTGGGACAACGAAACCCCACAGTTGCAGCTGTGGGGTTTCTGCTTTTTTTGGAGAGCTACCTCCATATTAGGCTAGTTACCCTTAAATCTCCTGTCTAGCCATTTGCAAAAATAATAACTAACTATTCCTGCCATAACAGAGATTGTAAAGCTGATTAAGAAGTCCATTGGTTCACCCCCTTCCTGTCACCAGTATCGGGGAGGTAACATCTACAGTATAGCAAAAATTCACAAACTATAAAATAAATATGGCAAACATATCACAGACTCTAACAACATCCCCCTCAAGAAAAGCCGTAATGCTTACTGAAAACTTTCACCCAGTTTTCAGAAGCGCTGCGGCTTTTCCCTCCCCCTCGAGTCCCCCCAGTAGAAACAACATATCTCGCCACACAATACGATAATGCAAAAAAAGCCGTATAACTTCAAGAAAACTTTCGCGTAGGGCAGTTTTCTGAAGTTGTACGGCTTTTCGCCACATTTCATATCCTCAAACGAGATATGTTGTTTCTATTTAAACTCGTTGCAAAGAGATGCAAACATCTCTGCATCTGGTTTCACCACATCATGTACTAATGCACGCGCATGTGGACCACCGTTGGCAGCATATAATGCTTGTTCAAAGGATGGTTTTGTTGTATCTTGATAAATCAAGCCTGTTACAAGACCATTGGTTTCACCTAACATAGCAAATGCTTCTGCACGGTTTGTTGGATCGTAACCTTCTGGCAAGTTTACCAGATTATCTTTGAAGTAATCATAGCCATTTTGTTTATTGTACGTTACGCAAGGGCTGAACACGTTAATGAAAGAGAATCCTTCGTGTTGCATACCTTGTTTAATTAAATCCACCAATTGTGCACGGTTTACCATGTAACTTTGTGCTACGAAAGTAGCACCAGAAGCAATGGCTGTTTCACAGATTGGCAATGGACTTTCAAAAGAACCATGTGGAGACGTTTTTGTCACAAAACCCACGTCAGAACGAGGAGATGTTTGACCTTTGGTTAAACCATATACATGGTTATCCATAACCACATACGTAATATTTACATTACGTTTGAACGCATGGATCGTATGACCCATACCGATAGCAAAGGCATCACCGTCACCACCACAAACCACAACGTTCATATCTTCATTTGCTAATTTCACACCTTGTGCATAAGGAAGTGCACGACCATGTGTAGTATGCGCACCATAGGCATAGAAGTAACCACCGATACGGCTAGAACAACCGATACCAGAGATAACAGCCAATTTTTCAGGCGCAATATCAAGAGCAGCTACTGCATCAGCGATGGCTGCTTGTACCCCATAATGACCACAACCTGGACACCAGTTAGGGCGGATATCATTTCTATATTCATTTGCTGTAGCCATTATAAAACCTCCTTAATTGCCGCTTTTACATAAGATGTTGTAAATGGATTACCATCATATTTTAAGCAACTAGAAAGTTTTTCTTTATTCGGCATGTTGATGCGGAATAAGTTAGTCAATTGACCTGTAGCATTTTGTTCGCAGATCACAACTTTTTTAGCACTGTTATAGAATGGTAGCAATTGTTCTTTCGGGAATGGTTTAATCAAGCGAAGTTGTAAATGGTTCACTTTATGGCCTTCTGCCTCTAATTCCACCACAGCTTCTTCAATAGCACCACGGCTAGAGTTAATACCGATGACAAGAACATCTGCTTCCTCATGTTTTGCATTGTTTAAGAATGGTTCATATACATCTGCTACTGTAGATAATTTACGGAAACGTTTATCTGTTTGTGCCACGTGCATAGAAGGTGCTTCTGCTGGTTTACCTTCTTCGTTATGCTCTAGACCAGTAGACAAGAATAGACCATTTTTCATACCTGGGATAGTACGAGGGGAAATACCACTTTCAGTAATTTCAAAACGTTTGAAATATTTAGGATTTTCCAATGCTGGCAACTCTTCTTCTTTCATCAAATTACCACGTTCAATACCAACACGGTTCAAATCGAATGTTGGTACAGATTGTTTATTCAAGCCTTGTTGTAAATCAGGCATGAAAATAACTGGACATTGGTATTGTTCTGCCAAGTTGAAGGCATGTTGAATTTCGTAGAAACATTCTTCAATGCTTGTAGGTGCGATAACGATATTGGAATAATCGCCATGCGCATTGTAGCAAGCTGCATCGATATCGGATGTTTCTACTTTTGTAGCCATGCCTGTAGATGGGCCAGAACGTTGTACATCGATGATAAGCATTGGCAATTCAGCCATAGATGCCATGGATAAAGACTCCGCCATCAAGCTCAAGCCAGGGCCAGATGTACATGTAAAGCCACGAACACCAGCGTATACACCACCCATAGCCATCATACATGCCGCAATCTCATCTTCTGTTTGTACCACAGTAGAACCAACTTTATCCATTTTCTTAATCATGTATTCCATTACTTCAGAAGCCGGTGTAATTGGGTAGGACGCCATAAAACGGGATCCCGCTGCAATCGCACCTAATGCTAAGGCTTCATTACCAAGTAAGAACATTTGATCTTTTGGTGTTGGTTTGTCCAATGTATCTACTTCTACATCACCCAATTGTTCTTTTACAAGATCATAACCCAATTGGAATGCTTGTAAGTTTTTGTTAATAATATCTTCGGATTTTTTCGCAAAGCGAGCTTTAATGGCTGTTAAGAATAATTCTGTTTCAAAGCCTAATAAGGCAACAGACATCCCCAATGCTACGATGTTACGCATCAACAAGGAACCTTGTTGTAATGCCGTTTCAGAAATTGGCAAGGCCAAACAAGTCACACCTGTGCCTGTGAAAGCTTCAAAATTAGGATTTACTTTGCTATCGCAAATGATAAAGCCACCTTCACGTACTTCTTTACCGTGCATATCTACAGTTTCTTGGTCAAGCGCTACCAAGAAATCGATATGCTCGCCTACTGTCATAATTTGTTCTAATGCGATACGTAATGCAAATGTTGTATGACCACCTTTGATACGAGATGCAAACAAACGTTGGCTGTACAAGGAATAACCTTCTTTGGCAAGAATAGTAGCTAAAATTTCGCCACAGCTTTCAATACCTTCACCTTGCTGACCGCCCATTTTCCAGATAAAATCTTTACGTTTTTGCAAGAGATTCACCCTCCTTAGGATTGTAATATAGGACCACAGAAAGACTGTTATTTATTAAGTGTTTTCGATACACATCAATCTCTCAAAGTTCATCTTTAATAATAGCATTTTTACCGTTTTTCATCAATCATATTCCCTATATTTATAAACTATTTTTGCGCCACTTAAAGACTATTTATACATCTATTTTCTAAACATATATAATGCTCTCTATATATAGACATTCCCTATAAGCAAAAAATACAAAAACCTCGGCCAAGAGAATACAGCCGAGGTCTTTGTATTTGAGAAAAAAGAGAGAGAACATTTGAAATAGCTTCAAATGTTTTGTTGGGGCAATGGGGGGCGCCCCTTCGGTAAAAGTAGGGTCTTTTACCTGGGAAGGTATAAGATAAACCCTTCCCTATTGTAAGTTAGGTAGATAAAGAGAGAGATCTTTATCTAGCAAAGGTAGTGTGAACCCTTTGCCTGAGTTATTATAGCAAATGATACTTTAAAAGTAAACACATGAACCATAAATTCAAAGCTTTTTTATATATTTTTTACATATAACATTATAAAATATTTATATTATAGCCTATTAATATTCTTTCAATAGGATATTTACTTCTCTTTCTGTTTTGCTAATAACTCTGCATGAGCCTTTTTAAATACAAACGCATTCCGTACATGAGCTCGCATTCGTTTTTCTGCCATCTGTCCATTGCGATCATGGATAGCTTCCATAATTTGTTGATGTTCTAGGTCACAAGAGATTGTTCGAGTTTTATCTGATGTACTGATGTACATATCGCGATTGACCATTTCCCGAAAATCTGCTAGATAATCTGCTACACGATCATTTCCAGAAAATTCTGCAATTAACGTATGAAAGCGACTATTAATAGCTACCCGTTCTTCTGGATCTTCCGTGTGAATCCCTGCATCGCACACTTCTTGTAACTCTACTAGTTGCTCCTCTGTGCATCGTTCTGCACAAAGTCTAGCACCCAAGCCTTCCATTACTTCACGACATTGATACATGGCTACAATCTCTTCTGGAGAATAACCTTTTACCGTCACACCTTTCCATGGCTTGATAACCACCAAATTATCTTTCGCTAATTTACGAAATGCTTCACGTACCGGTGTGGCACTCACATTTAATTGCTCTGCAATACGCACTTCACTTAATTTCATTTTTGGCTTTAAAGAACCCGTTAAAATAGCTTGCTTTAGCGACATATATACTTGCTCACTCAACGGCAGTCGCCCAATTGAGTCAATACTATGCAAACGATACTCTTCCGTCTTATCCATCGAATCCCCCTCCAGGATGTTACTTTTCTATATTTTCACCTAGTCTGGCATACGTAACACATTTCTTTCATTATACGTGAAGTAGGTCCTAAAAATCAATGAAATCTACAGAAACAACCCTTTCCCACAATTAAATTTCCTATGCTATAATAGTAATAACTACTATATTTATGTTTAACATAGGAATCAACCATGAGTCGTTGTCTAATTATTATAAACCCTGTATCAGGCGGAGGTCGGGCTCGCCGATACGTAATGGAACTACAATGGCAACTAAGCGCTCTCTTTGATCGCTTAGAAGTAAAATTTACCCGACAATCCGGCGATGCTACCCGCTTCGCCATCGAAGCCTCCAACGAAGGGTTCGATGCCATCTTTTGCATGGGCGGTGATGGCACCATCAATGAAACTGTCAACGGTATTGTGAAAGCTGGCTGTCGCTCCAAATTCGGTTTCATTCCCCTTGGCACTGTCAACGATATGAGTCGTGCTCTGGGTATTCCCTTACAACCATTAGAAGCTATTCACGGCTTAAAAAATAGTACCATCCGCCATGTCGATGTAGGTCGTTGTAACGATTCGTTTTTTTGCAACAATATCGCCATTGGGGTCATCCCTGAGGTTGTGGCCTCCGTCACTCCAAAAGAAAAACAATTACTGGGCCCCTTAGCCTACTTTGCCAAAGGTGGACAAGCTTTATTTACAACCAAGGATTATAAATTCCGCATCACTACTGAAGAAGGGACCCAAGAATTTATGTCCCCATTAGTCATCGCCTTATTGACCAATGTGGTATCTAGCTTTGAACATTTTATGCCTACTGCTTCCGTAGATGATGGGTATATGCGTATTATTATTTTCAAAGAATACTTCATCATGAACCTATTCTTCATCTTGCCACTCATTCTAAGTGGTTCTATTTATAATTCAAAATATGTAACCATATTAAAAGTCAAACAAGCTCGCATCGAAGTGTGTGACACCATGGATGCGTCCACCAACATGGATGGCGATATCGGACCTGATGCACCAGTAGACTTAGAAGTATTGCCTAAGTTTTTACAGGTCTACGTACCTAATAAGCGTCGCAAAAAAACACAGGGATTATTCTACAATCCATTACAAAAACAAATCTAATCTCAAGAAATAAAACACTTACAATAAAGGAGAGTTGATACATCAACTCTCCTTTATTATTTGTTAATTTAGGGGCTCTACAGTAGTATGAATCCATTCTGTAGGACTATTTCGTCTGTTTCCTATATCTATTTGTTGTGTAATCCCTCGCAGTTGAGTATCTCGTACCACAATATCACGAATGCCGCCTCCTATGGTTGTAGTCTCACGAACACGCATAGCAAGTAGTACATCTTCCATAGTCAATCCTTGTAAATACATATGTTGAATCCAAGTATTTCCTGTATTAGCAAAAACAATGCCTACACGACTATGACGAATCTGTAAATTGTACGCATTCCACTGCTCCGTTACACTGGATCCTACAGGGTGTCCTGCTAATACCACAATCCCTTGTTGCATACGTTCCATCACAAGATTCTGTATCAGTAACCCTACACCATCCCAATGTAAGCCATCACCACTGTGTCTACCTTCCATACGCACCTCTTGGATGCTTAGTTGATCCACTTGTGTGGCCTCCACCATATGAGCTGATGCATTTTTTAACACCGTATTTTTCAGAAAAATATCCTTACCATGATGGATAACCACTAAAGAAGACCGTGTAGAATTACCTTTTTCATAACTAGCCCCTCTACGCATAGCAGCTTGTACTTCCGACTTACTTAACAAACCAGTATGATCAAGCACATCTTGCGTCACTGCATCCGCTTCAGGTGTATTCTCCTCTTGTAAAAGGTCTTCTTTCCATCCATATCCATCAATAGTACCACCACGAATGACAACGTTTTCGATAGGTCCTTGCTCATCGCCTTCTAACTGTAAAAGTCCTAAATATGGCGTACCTCCTGTCACCACATAATTAGGTTTCACAAAGGCAGAGCTATTATTAACCGCCATCAGTACAGCATCCTCATCTAATTCTAAGGTCATATAACTGTGCAAGAATAGCGTTCCTGTGAGATATACACCTTTACTAATATGTAAGATACCTCCCGCTGGGGTATCACGTATCGCTTTTTGTAACGCTAACGTATTGTCCGTGATTCCATCTCCTACTGCGCCATAGGCGGTAGCCTCTAAACGCGGTTCTTGAGGTAATGTTTTGACTGGTATCTTGGAAGAATCAGACAAGGTAGAGCCCGTATCATCCACAGCTTTTACTTGCACTAAGTATACTGTATCAGATTCTAGTCCCTTCAACTCTATTCTAGGAATGATAGATACGTCCTTTGCACTAGGACGAATTTCTTTCACTTTTTCTTGATTAACGTAAATATCATATCCCACCAATCGTTCATCATTTACTGGATTCCAAGCTAAAGAGATAGTTGTACTAGTTGTGCCTAACTTAGGGATTTGCAATTCAAAATCGCCTGCTTCTACCACATATTTCGTCACCGGCGTTGTATATTTCACATACATATTCCAGCCTAACCCTAGCAAAGCCAAGATTAGACTCAATCCTATAGCCCACCACCCATAGGTTCTATATCGTTTTTGTTTCATTATGTCCATCCTGTTCTCATGTGTTCGCTATGGCTCGCATATCTAGCACATAGCTTATATGTACCATTCTACATGATTTACAAAAATGGTCAATACTCAACCGATGATGGTAACCCGCATAATATGAGACATAGGTACAAGCACATCTCCTACCGTCATCGTTCGATACACTGTATCAATCTGTTGTAATCGCCCTTGCACCGTATCATAAACTCGTCCATTGTAATAGACTACACTAACTACGTCCCCTATCACTAGCCCCTTACACTGTGTATCCAATACTTCCAATTGCTCCTCTGAAAGTTCTTTACGATTCTCTTTATATCGTGCAGTTTCCTCCAATAACTCTTGAAATCCTTTCAATGCAGCAAAGGGCATAAATTGTTTAGCCCTCTGTAACAATGTCATCTTCGGTCGTTTATGTTGCATTATGCCCTCCCACCAAGGTGTTACGAAACTGCATGGTCCCCTCTTCTTGCAAACTGCTAGCACGAAGTATGGAATTACCGCCAAACTTTTCCTTAATCGACAATACAGTCCGCTCCACTTGGTATGCTTTTTCTTCTCTATCCTGAGACGTAGAAAACAAATCTTCTTCCCAAGGTACCGCCTCACGACTAACCAAATCATCAAATCCCACCGATAACTGCCGAATCTCTTGATGAGGGTGAGTAGTTTTTTTATACAGTTCCAATACTGCCTGTGAAAGTCCCTCTAAGGAGCACGTATACTTCGATAATCGTCGTGATCCACCGGTACCTTTCACCATTCTATCTGCATACCGCACCCCTAAGGAAATATATTTTGTCAGCGCTTTCTCTGCAATCAGTTCCAACAATAAAGATTCCACCATCTCCCGAAGAGGCACAAAACACTCTTCGTAAGTATAATTCCTCAGTAAAATTTGCCCTCTCGACAAAGAGTGTTTCGCTGGTCGATAGGCATGAATCTCTTTCATAGTGCACGTCTCACGCCCCCAAGCATGGTCAATGAGTAGCTCCGCATTAATCCCAAATTCCTTATACCAGCGTTCCTCAGGCACAGTCGTAATACCATGTAAATCCACTACACCATACTTATGTAACCGGTTTGCGATTCCCCTTCCGATTTGCCAAATATCTGTAATCGGTTGATGATGCCATATTTTTTCTTTAAATAACTTCTCATTAAGAATACCAATTCCCTGTGGCGCATGCTTGGCCAACATATCGAGAGCTACCTTAGCTAAAAACAAATTAGTTCCTAATCCAACTGTAGCATGAATATGAGTCTGTTCTAATATCTTATATTTGAGGAGCAATGCTAGTTCTCGCCATGTTTTCTTATACAATCGGCTATATGGAGTCACATCAATAAAATACTCATCAATAGAGTATACATGAATATCTTCTGGTGCCACATAGTCCAATAAGACGCTATAAATAGAGGCAGATACTTCCATATATCGTCGCATCCTAGGCTTTACTGCCATATACTCAATAGTGGAGGGAATCTCAAACAACCGACATCGGTTCTTGACGCCTAATTGCTTTAATGCCGGAGAAATAGCTAGTGTAATCGCCCCTAGCCCACGTGATGCATCGGCCACAACTAATGGAGTTGTAAAGGGATCTACCCCCAAATCTGCACACTCCACAGAAGCATAAAAACTCTTCAAATCTAAACACATATACACTGCCATACTATCCCTCCTCCACACTAGTATGGTAGCATATTTGTTCTATATTTTCAATATATATGTTCGGTATATTAATCTTACAATAGTTATAGTAATTTACTATATTTTAAAAAGATTACTACACAATACCCCCTGTATTTGACTTGGTTTACCACTAGGAAATACATCTCATTATATCCGACCTCAACGTTTTTAAAACAACTTTAACATGCAACGAAGCCAGTATTTAAACAGGATCACCCCTATTAAAACCAACTCAGTTTGTCCTATAAGCCACAGTTAGACATGTACAATTACAATATAAGGCTTCCATGAGCACGAAAAAAACAGGTTGTCCCGAGGGACAACCTGTTGTAAGTTTGTGTAATACGATTGTATTTCTGATTATAAGAAACGGTTCAAGGAAGCAGTGCTTGCCAAGTGACGATCTGTCATACCCATTTCTGCTGGAGTGCAACCCAATGCAAGGCCAATTAATTGGCTCATGTGGATGATAGGCATATCACCATTCATTGGAACAGTTGCTTTTGCTTCTTTTTGGAACATATCCAATTGCATTTGGCAAAGTGGGCATGGTGTTACGACACAATCAGCACCTTCTTTTTGCGCATCAGCATTGATAGAACCAGTCATTTGCATTACAGAATCATGTGCAGGATATACTGCATGGAAACCACAGCAATCTAATTTACGGGAGAAATCGATTGGAGTAGCACCTAATGCTGTAATCAAATCTGCCAAGCTTGTTGGGATTTGCATATCTTCGAAGCCCATTTCTTCTTCTGGACGAAGGATATGGCAACCATAATATTCAGCAACACGAAGACCAGTCAATGGACGAACCACTTTTGCTTTCAAATTATCTAAACCATATTCGCGGATAAGTACCCACAAGAAATGTGTTACTTCGCTAGTACCTTTGTAGCTCATACCAGCTTCGCCAAGAATGTTATTAACTTTTTGGCGAGTTACTTCATGGTCATCAAGCTCTTTTTTAGCTTCACGAAGCATTAAAGTACAAGTGTTACAAACTGTAAGAATATCTAAGCCTTCTTTTTCAGCTAACGCAATGTTACGAGCATTAGTGGAAAGAGTCAATAATGGATCAATATCTTGAACATGAGATGCGCCGCAGCAAGTCCATCCATCTAATTCTTGGATTTCGATACCTAATTTTTTCGCTACTGCAACGGTTGCTAAGTAGTCTTCTTTAGATGCGCCTTCTAATACGCAACCTGGGAAAAATCCGTATTTCATTATTTTCCAGCCTCCTCTACTGCACGACCGATTGTACGAACACCTTCAATACCATTCACTGGTTTATGAGGAACTACCAATTCGAATGGATTGATTTTGCCATGTTTCCATAAACGAAGAGCGTATAGACCTTGTTTTGCGGAATCCAATAATCCGTCTGTTTTCAAGCTCATTGTTACTTCGTTTAGGCGACCAGTTTTTAACAAGTCTTGTTTGAACGCGATAGCATGACGAGTACCTTTATTGGACAAGCCTGCTTGTGTCGCTACACGGCGAAGGTTGGAAATATCTTTTTCTGGTTTCAAATGTTTTGGACAACGAGTGATACAGTTCATACAATGCACACATTTCCACAAGCCATGATTGAAAGCTGGTGTGGTATGTGCCATTGGGGACACATCACGGGAATCCATTACAAAACGATTAGCTTTTGTATATACATATGGATCCAAGAAGTCTTCACGGTTAGCAGACAATTTATTACATTCGGAAGCACAGCATCCGCAAAGGATACATTCTGTGTTCATAACGAATTTTTTGAAGTCTGCAGCAGATTGGCGTGTACCAGTTTTAGTAGTGAATTCTGGTTTTACGAAAATCCAAGGAGCTACTTCTTTCAAGCGGCTAACTTTTGCTTCCCAGTCAACTACTAAGTCACGGATTACATCAAAGTTACCGATTGGAGCTACTGTGATTTCATCAGAACCGAAACGTTCTGTAATTTCATCAATTTTAGCTTCACAACCAAGCATTGCTTGACCGTTAACTTTCACGGAGCAAGCGCCACATACTGCAGAACGGCAAGCTGCTACGAAAGTTAATGTTGGATCTAATGTATCTTTAATTTTTTGTAAGCCCCAAAGGATAGTACGGTCTGCTTCATAATCGAAAGTATAAGACTGTACATACGCGCGGCCTTCGTTAAAGCGGTGGATATGATAAGTAATTTGTCTCATCTTAGTACTTCCTTTCTTGTGGTTCGTATTTAGTGAACACTACATCGCGTTCGGACATTACGTATTCGCCATTTTCGCCAAGTTTCCAAATAGCGTGTTTTAAGTATTGGGAATCATCACGTTTAGGGAATTCTTCACGAACGTGAGCGCCACGAGATTCTTTACGATGTAAAGCGCCCAAAGCGATAGCTTTCGCAACTGTCAACATAGATTTGATTTCTACGTAGTTTACGAATGCCATATTATAAGTACGGTTAGAGTCACCTACATAGCAAGTTTCATATTCTTCTGTCAAACGATCGATCACTTCAAGAGCTTCTGTGATACCTGCTTCGTTACGGAAGATACCTACTTTATTCCACATCGCCACAGCTAATTCATCACGAATTTCAGCTACTGGACGACCAGATGTACGGGATGTAACTTCAACGAATTTAGCTTCCCACTCATCAGCTTTTGCTTTCAATTCAGCATCGCAATCTGCAAATGCACTAGCTTGTGCATAATCAGCAGCACCTGCACCAGATACTTTACCAAATACAACGCCGTCAGCTAAGGAGTTACCACCTAAACGGTTAGCACCATGGATAGAGATACAAGATGCTTCACCAGATGCGAAGATACCAGGGATTTCTGTTGCACAAGTTTTGTAGTCAACTACGTCGATACCGCCCATGATGTAATGGCAAGTAGGACGAATTGGCACTGGATCTGTTAAAGGATCGCAATGTTCAAAGCAAAGAGCCAAGTCACGGATACCATGAAGTTTTTCGATGATAACTTCAGGTCCTAAGTGACGAAGGTCAGCTACTACGTATGCATCAAGGCCAGAACCATTGAAACCACGACCAGCTGCGATTTCATCTTCGATTGCTTTTGCTACAACGTCACGAGACGCTAATTCCATTTTGTTAGGAGCGTATTTTTTCATGAAACGTTCGCCCTCAACGTTTAACAAGTATCCGCCTTCACCACGAACAGCTTCGGACATCAAGATACCAGTTTTACCAAGACCAGTTGGATGGAATTGGATCATTTCCATATCTTTTAAGCCTACACCAGCGCGGAAAGCTACTGCCATGCCGTCACCAGTAGAAAGGAATGGGTTAGTTGTACGAGTCCAGAATACACGGCCAGCACCACCAGTGGATAATACGATGGATTTAGCTTTGATAATTTCTACTTTACCTTTTTTCATATTCCAGATAATAGCACCACCAGCTTTACCGTCTTTTACAACGATATCTAATAGGTACCATTCTTGTAAGAAATGTACGCCTTCTTTAAGACATTGTTCATATGTTGTATGAAGAATTACGTGACCAGTTTTATCCGCACTGTAGCATGTACGTGGATAGGATTGTCCACCAAAGTTACGTTGTGCGATTTTACCTTCGTCTGTACGAGAGAAAGGAGTTCCCATGAAATCCATTTCTAATACGCCTTCTGGGCAACGTTGACAGAAGAATTCGATAGCATCTTGGTCGCCAAGATAGTCAGAACCTTTTACAGTATCGAATGTGTGAACTTCTGTGGAGTCTTCTTTTGCTACGTTATTTAACGCCGCATTAACACCACCTTGTGCCATTGCTGTGGCAGAACGTGTTGGGAAAATTTTTGTGATTAATGCTACACGCAAACCATCACGTCGTGCAGCTTCTAAAGCAGCTCGTTGGCCTGCTCCACCACTACCTACTACGAGAACATCATATTGTTCCATACGTACCTCCTCAAAAACACTTGTCTTATTTTGAACTATACCTCTTACATACTGTTCTTAAAATAAGGAACTATGTTTAACTGCATATATGACTGATATATGCATCAATCTATAGCCTTATTATATACGGTATTCCAAAGTGTTACAATTGTCACAGCAGCCCTTAAAAACCCCCTTTTTACAAGGGATTAAGCGGTTTTGATAACGTTTTTCACAGGGTGTAAGTAAGTATATAACAATATACTATTTTCAAGGTAATTCTCATTCAATTTATACTTATACAGTGTACTTTTATCTTTTCCCCCAACTATCTTGTTATTACACAATTTTTTAGGTTATATAATTTTTTGTCATTATTAAAAGTTTCTTTAGAAATAATTTCCTCTTACTATTTCTAAAATTACTCATTTTTATTATGTGATAGTTTTTCTCATAATTTATTTTCTTTCTTTTATATATTTATTTTGCATTATTAAGATTACCAAAACTCATATTACAATATATTGATTTTTATCACACCTCGAATACAAGTCATATCTATTTTTTTCCATTTTCTTTTTCTGAAAGTACCCATTACAAACTATCTTATACAAAAACGACGAAATTTTTCATTCTCTTTATTTTGTAAAGTATCTTTTCCTCATTATGGTATGCATTTTTGACATGCTGAGGGCGTTGTGAAAAAATGACTGATATAGTATAATTTTAGAAGATGTTGTGTCAAAGCACTTTATCTCTATACAATATATTGATATTGAGTCCGTGTGAAAACATATCTATGCACTCTCATTTGCGATTCGTAAATGGGAGTCCTTTTATGGTCAAGGCCTAATACATATGTCAAACGGATATGCTTTCACATATATTCAATATATGTGGATAATCTTTACAACAGGTACAAAAACTACATCGTCAGAAAAAGGAGACTCTCATGAGCATTATGATCAAGAAACGGGATGGCCATTATGAGCCATTGTCGGTAGAAAAAACAAAGAAAATGGTTGCCTTTGCTTGTTTAGGCTTAGACTCTTGTGATCCTATCGAACTAGAAATGGATTGTAAGTTACAATTCGTGGACGGCATGACTACGAAACAAATTCAACAAACTCTTGTTCAAACTGCCATCGAGAAAGTCATCCAAAAAGTAGACGATGGTTTTGGCAACATGGTAAACCGCATGAACCAAGATTGGCAATTCGTGGCTGCTCGTCTATACTTATTCGATTTATACAAAGAAGCTGCTATTAACCGTAAATACAAAGCCTTTGGGTATGGTAACTTCACTGATTTAGTAAAAACCTTAGTCGCTGCTGGTCGTTATGCAGACTTTTTCTTAACACAATATACAGAAGCTGAATTAGAAGAACTTGGCGACTATATCAAGCCAAAACGTGACTACTTGTTTAACTATGAAGGTATTAAACTATTGGCAGACCGCTATCTAGTGAAAGGCTTCAACAAAGAAATTTACGAACTTCCACAAGAGCGTTTCATGGCTATCGCTATGCATTTAGCTGTCATTGAAGGCGACAAAAAGGTACACTACGCGAAAAAATTCTATGACTTAATGAGCGAGTTAAAGATGACTACTGCTACTCCAACATTGGCTAATGCAGGCACACCATTCCATCAACTAAGCTCTTGTTTTATTTCTGGTGTAGAGGATAATCTATGGTCCATTTACGATGTGAACGCAAAGTTCTCCCGTGTATCTAAGCATGGTGGCGCTCTTGGTATTTATCTTGGTAAAGTACGGGCCTTGAACTCCGACATCCGTGGCTATAAAAATTCTTCTGGCGGTGTCATCCCTTGGATTCGTTTATACAACGATACAGCCGTTGCGGTAGACCAATTGGGGAAACGTAAAGGTGGTGCTACGGTAACACTTGATGTATGGCACAAAGACTTCTACGAATTTGTTGAACTTCGTACGAACAATGGTGACGATCGCCGTAAGGCACACGACATTTTCCCTGCTCTATCTGTACCAGATATTTTCATGGAACGTGTTATCAACCGTGAGCACTTCACTTTATTCGATCCACATGAAGTATCTCGTGTGATGGGCTTCCAATTAGAAGACTATTACGATGACGATACGAATAAAGCATTCACGGAAAAATATTTAGCTTGTGAAGCTAGCCCAGATTTACACGGCATCGAAGTCAGTGCTTTGGATATGATGAAAAAAATTATGCGTTCTGCTGTAGAAACTGGTACACCTTTCATCTTCTTCCGAGATACGACGAACCGTGCGAACCCTAATAAGCATGCAGGTATGATTTATGCGTCCAACTTGTGTCATGAAATCGCACAAAACGTTGGTTTCACCGATTTAGATGAAGAAATTATCCAAGACGATGGATCCATCGTGACTCGCACAAAAGCAGGTGACATGGTAACGTGTAACTTGAACTCTATCAACCTAGGTCAAACCTCTGATGAAGAATTGGAAGAAAATATCGCCTTACAAGTCCGTATGTTAGACAACGTTATTACTATCAACCAATTCCCTGTGCCTGAAACACGCGTAACTAGTGAAAAATATCGCGCTATCGGCTTAGGCACTAGCGGTTACCACCACTACTTGGTGAAACATAAAGTACAATGGGAAAGCGATGAGCATTTGGCTGTGGCTGATACATTGTTTGAAAATATTGCCTACGCTGCCATCAAGGCATCCATGGAATTGGCGAAAGAAAAAGGTGCTTACCCTGCTTTCAAAGGTTCTCAATGGGAAACGGGGGAATATTTTGAACGCCGTGGATATACCTCTGAAAGATGGCAACAACTGCGAGCAGATGTGGCAAAATACGGTATCCGTAACGGTTACTTAATGGCTATCGCTCCAACAGGCAGTACATCCAACATTGCTAATACCACAGCTGGTATCGATCCTATCTTCAAAAAATTCTTCATTGAAGAGAAAAAAGGTAGCTTTACACCTAAAACAGCACCTGATTTGAGCAACGAAACTATGTGGTTCTACAAAGAAGCCCACACGATTGATCAACAATGGTCTATCAAGGCTTGCGGTATCCGTCAACGCCATATCGACCAAGCACAGTCTTTCAATTTGTACATTACGCCACAAATGAAAGCAAAAGAAATTCTAGATTTATATGTGGAAGCGTATAAACAAGGCATTAAAACAATTTACTATATCCGTAACCAATCCTTAGAAATGGATGAATGCACTAGCTGTTCCTCCTAATCTTTGGTGGGGTTAACCCTTATACATATAAGAGCACGGCATGCTCCTCACAAACGGCATTTCATGATGTTTATTCGGGGCACACCGTGCTCTTTTCGTATATTTCGAATTAGGCAAATTCCCCACCAAAAGTCTAGTCGGAACGACGTCGTTTTGTCGGGGAAGGGCGGATTTGTATTCTGTAAGTAACTATGGTATACTTGACTTACAAACAAGAAGAGTCTTCAACGTGTGGTGGCGTTAGGCTCATCTCAAAAGTAGTGAAATGTGATTTGCCTAACGTGTTGAGGTGGTGAGATACCTCTTTACGTTAGGCGTTTTCATTATTTATATAAAGCAATAATGTTAACTACTAATGATAAAATAGAAATGATCAAGCTGATTGTTTCATATTTCGTCATAGTATCATCTCCTCCCATAGTAGGAAGAGATGAGCCCAACTCACGTTGATGACTCTTCTATGGATTTCGTTTATAATCAAAACCAAATTCTCTCCCACCCTTTCGAGTATAGTCGAATCGATATGTACAACCTGTAACACTTTCGACTATACTCGAAATCATTATTGGAATCTTTAATTATTTCGAGTATAATGGAATCAATGAAAGTGAGGTGTTAGCTATGGAATATATTAAACGTCCTAAGTACTTAACCCAAATAAAACCATTCATTGATAAGCCTGTAATTAAAATTCTCACAGGCATGCGCCGTGTTGGGAAGTCTACTTTATTAACAATCATCAAAGATAGCATCTTACAAGAAGTGCCTGATGAACGCAAAGTTTATATTAACTTTGAATCCTTAGAATTTTTAGAGATAAACAATGCCACATTATTGGCAAAATATCTCATAGAAACAACAAAACACTTGGATGGAAAACTTTACTATTTCTTTGACGAGATACAGTTAGTGGAAGATTGGGAAAAAGTTGTAAATGGTCTACGTGTTGGTAAAGATTGCGACATCTATATTACTGGTTCCAACTCCACCTTAATCTCTGGCGAACTTGCTACACTTCTTGCTGGCAGATATGTAGAGTTTGAAATACAGCCATTTACATTTGATGAGTTTGTAGAAGTATTCCAAGAAAAACAGCTTAGTAAAGAAGAGCTATTCACTAAGTTCATCCAATTAGGTGGTATGCCTACCTTAAAATACTTTAACTTAGAAGAAAATAGTAGTTATAAATATCTAAATGATGTGTATCATACGGTTTTGATCAAAGACGTATTGACACACAATAAAATTCGCGATGTGGATATTTTCAATCGAATCCTATCATTTACTATACAAAATATAGGGTCCCCCGTTTCTGCAACTAGTATTAAAAAATATTTAAAGAGCGAGCATCGGGATGTTTCCATTGATACTATACTGAATTATTTAGACTATTGTCAGCAAGCTTTCATCCTAAAAAAGGTGTCTAGATTTGATACGGTCGGTAAAAAGAATCTTAAAATTGATGAAAAATATTACCTTACGGATCATGGATTTCGGGCTGCCAAAGGGTATTCTAATACGAAAGATATTGAAAGAACCCTGGAAAATATCATATATATTGAGCTAATTTCTAGAGGATATACCGTACGAATCGGTAAAGTAAAAGATATGGAAATCGACTTTATTGCTACGAAGGATAAAGAACGAGTATACTATCAAGTGTCCTATCTTATGGAAACAGAAGCTACACGACAACGTGAATTTGGTGTGTATGCGCATGTACAAGATAATTACCCTAAATTTGTTCTCTCCATGGATACCGTTGACTTTAGCCAAGATGGAATCGTTCACAAACATGTGATTGATTTCTTGTTGGAAAACAGTTTATAAATGTATAAATGCTATCATAAGAATGTACAGAAAT
Organism: Veillonella sp. 3913; assembly: GCF_003992235.1. Classification (NCBI taxonomy): domain Bacteria; kingdom Bacillati; phylum Bacillota; class Negativicutes; order Veillonellales; family Veillonellaceae; genus Veillonella; species Veillonella sp. 3913. Next base: position 374,062 of record NZ_RQVF01000002.1, read on the forward strand.
GATGATATAAGACTGTACTAAATGAATAGCCCCCACATTCTAATATAAAGTATACAAAAGCACAGGGCTCGCGTCCCTGTGCTTTTTATATACCATATTTCTTCATAAAAAATGCATCTACTTCATCTATACCATAGGTTTTATCATTCTTTAACGAATCTATTCCTTTTTGCAATTCCTTATCTAATTCTTCCTTCGATAAACTAGCTAAGGATACTAATGTATCCGGTTTATTTTCTTTTGGTACCGCATGTGTATTTTTAGATACACGACCTATATTCCCCATATTTATATACCTATCCTTTTTTATTTCATTAATGGCTTTATTTTTATAATACCGCTACTAAATACTAATACACTATTGTTTTAACTTTTATCTAATATCATTATACACTGCTGCATCAAAGCTCACAACACTCTACCTATTAATCATCTCTCCCCCTATCTTTTTAGTATGCATTTTTAGTATAATAAGAGGTAGTTTATAACTATATACCTATGAAAGCGTGCATTCTATCCAGGCTTTCATAATAATTCATAAATATATTGTTATTATAGATAAGGTAGGAGTTACTTTCATGGAAAAGAAACTGATTTTTAATGAACATGGTGACCGTGGCACGCAAAGTATGGTGGGCGGTAATACGACGAATTTACGGGAATGGAATCGTATTAAGTACGATTGGGCGAATACATTGTATCGCACGATGCTGAACAATTTCTGGATTCCTGAAGAAATTTCTTTGAACGAAGATATTAAGCAATTTCCTTATTTAACGGATAGCGAGCGCCGTGCCTTCGACAAAATTATTTCTTTCTTAAACTTCTTGGACTCCATTCAAAGCGAGAACTTGCCGAATTTAAGCCGTTATATTACGGCATCCGAAGTGGCTTCTTTATTAAACATCCAAGCCTTCCAAGAAGAAATTCACGCCCAATCCTATTCTTACATTTTGGATACGGTAACGAATCCAATTACTCGTGACCGCATTTATGATGAGTGGCGTACAGATGAACATTTACTAGCTCGTAACCGCTTCATCGCTGACATTTATCAGCGTTTTAGCGATGAACCATCAGAGCACAATTTAATCCGCACTATTATGGCAAACTATATTTTAGAAGGCATCTATTTCTACTCTGGATTTAGCTTCTTCTACACATTGGCTCGCCAAGGTAAAATGACTGCAACTTCCACGATTTTTAAATACATCAACCGTGATGAAGTGACTCACTTAGTATTGTTCCAAAACATTATCCGTGAGCTTCGCATCGAACGCCCTGAACTATTCACTCCTGAACTAGAAGCTGAATTGACACAAATGCTTCGCGAAGGTACAGAAAATGAAATTGCTTGGGGTCAATACATTACAGACGACAAAATCCTTGGCATCAACAACACATTGATCGAACGCTATATCAAATACTTAGCAAACCAACGTGCTGATTCCATCGGCTTGCAACTGTTATATCCAGAGATCAAGGAAAATCCTATGGCTTGGATTGAAAGTTTCTCCAACTTGAACAGCACGAAAACTGACTTCTTTGAGGCAAAAGTTACAAACTATACAAAAGCAGCGGCTTTCGACTTCGACGATTTGGAATAAGAATGCCTGTAAGATTATATACATAAAAGCTACACGTAGATATTATCTATGGTGTAGCTTTTTGTTTTCTCGATTGGTATGTAATTTAAAGAGCTTTATCATTTAACTATCCTAGAACCTAAAAATAGGCACAGCGATCGATACATCAAACCGTTATACCTATGTAATAAGAAAAAAATATTGGAACTACTCGTATATAAGTAGTCCCAACATATATAAAATAATCTTTTAGTTAGCTTTCACCAACGCCCGATGGATCAATCCAATCACGAATCCTACGCCGCCGAATACAAGCCAGTCCATACCGATGCCATGCATCGGTACTTGTGTAGCAAAGAATTGTCCTAAGCTACCTAAGTCTACGCTCGCTGTTTCTAAGCCAGATACAAGAGCTGTGATGAAGGTTGCCCCTACTGTCCAAGCATACACGCATTGGCGACCGTTGAACAACGGATGTAAGAATGCCAATACAATCAATGCGATGGATAATGGGTACAGGAACATCAACACAGGAATGGCTGCGGTAATGATGGTTTTCAATCCAAACATACCTACGCCGAAAGAAATCAATACGAATAGCACTGCATAAGCTTTATAGGATAAGCCACCAAATTGTGTGCTAAAATACTGTGCACAAGAGGTAACAAGTCCGATACTTGTCGTCAAACACGCCAACAATACGATGACTGCCAAGATCATGGCCCCTAAATCGCCAAACAATAAACGAGCAGATTCTGCCAATACAGGCGCCCCTGTATCTAAGATACCTAACTGCTCTACGCTGGTAGCGCCTAAGCTAGCAATAAAGATGTACACTACGCCTAAGCAACCTACGGCGATTAACCCAGCTTTCATAGTAGCGCGTGTAATCTCATCACGTGTTTGTGCCCCTGAAAGTGTCACGAATTCGATAACCAAAATACCAAATACGAAAGATGCTAAGGCATCTAATGTGTTATATCCATCTAAGAATCCTTGTAGGAATGCTGTACCGCTAGTAGCGTAGGACTCTGTCGGTGTACCATAGCTGCCTAATGGAGTAATCAAAGATTTAACAATCAATACCACGATGGTCAGTAGCAAGGCTGGTGTTAAGATTTTACCAATGCGATTCACCAATTTTTGCGGATTAATAGAGAGCCACAATGTGACTACAAAGAACCCCACAAGGAACAAGGATAGTGCTGTATCTGAGGCGGCTCCACCTAAGAATGGTTTCACTGCAATTTCATAGGATACAGTCCCCGTACGAGGGATGGCAAAAGCAGGGCCAATGGATAAGTATAATGCCAATGTAAATAGGACCCCAAACACTGGATGCACACGGCTTGCCAAACTTTGTACGTTACGGCTACCAGAGTATCCCATGGCCATAACCCCTAACAATGGTAAACCTACACCAGTTACGATAAACCCTAAGATGGCCCACCACACATTGGTACCTGCATGTTGACCTAAGGTAGCAGGGAAGATTAAGTTACCTGCCCCAAAGAATAAAGCGAACAGCATCAGGCCGATAGCAATATAGGCTCGCCCTGATAGTTGAGTATGATCTGACATAATATCTCCTTTCAAATACATCCCATAATAACAAATATACACTGTATAAAAACACTTCTTATGCTTATTTTTTTATTATATCTAATTATAAGTAAAATAAAAAGCCATTTTCTTTATAGAAAATGGCTTTGTCTATACCAATTATGCATATATATCCGAACTATAATTGATAGGCAAACTACATTTATTACCTATAACCAAGCATTACTCATTTTTACTCGCAAGACTCTACATGTACTTTCACATCATAAAAGGTACTACCCCAACCATAATCGGTAGATCGTGAGGCAGTTAATACATTCATTGTATATTCTGAATCATGGGACTGCGATTGCCACCAGACGCCACTACTCACAATAGTCCCCTTTGGCACCGCATCATCAATGACTAAGGCAATCCGCAAGGAACCTCGCTCATTATACATACGCACAAATTCACTGTGCCATACGCCCTTGCGCTGGGCATCATCAGGATGCATACGAGCAACCATCTTTGGTGTATCTTCTTGTATCTCACAAAAGGACGAATCTAGTATACGTGGATCAGCACCATTGATGAGGAAGAACTCCGCTGTATCTCCATACGCTTCACGATATACAGGATATGGCTCACGCTCTAATGGGTTGTATAATTCAATCTTACCAGATGGTGTACTGTACTCTAGCTTATACGTGCCAGATAGATCCATTTCCACCAATTCCCCTGCCAAGATTCTATCTTGCACTTCTCTTGGAATCGGAGCATGTCTCACAATATCTTCAATCATCTCCAATTCTGACATAGCAAATACAGGGTCATCGATACCCATAGCTCTGGCAATACTACAAATAGTATCCCAATTAGAGCGACTTTCACCTACAGGAGGAATGGCTTGATAGCCACAACCGATGGTGTAATGTCCATAGGAATTATAGATATCATTATGCTCTACAGACGTCGTTGCAGGGAGCACAATGTCTGCATATTTCGCCGTATCCGTCATAAATCGTTCATGTACCACCGTGAACAGGTCCTCTCGTGCCAATCCTTTGCGCACCACTGTTTGGTCTGGCGATGTCACAGCAGGGTTGCTGGAATATACATAGAGGGCCTTAATCGGTGGGTTGTTGACCTCTGTTAACATTGGACCTAAATGAATCATTGGGTTCAACCGTGTTTCTTTTATTTGAAAGCGCTCCCAACTGACACGCTTGCCCCCAACAAATTGACTACCCGAGGCACTCGACAAGAGTCCACCTCCTGTATGTAGGTACGCCCCCACCAAGGCAGGTAGTGCCACTACGCATCGCACTGTATTCGCTCCGTTCCCATAGCGAGATAGTCCACTGCCTAAGCGAATAAATGGCGCCATTGCCTGTCCATAAGCACGAGCAAACTGGATAATTCGTTCCTCTGGCACACCTGTGATTCGAGTCACTTTCGATGGTGGATACTGTGAAATAACAGCATCACGGAATCCTTCATAGCCTTGTACATACTGATGAATAAATTCCTCATGTACTAATCCTTCTTCCACAAGCACATAGGCCACACCCAACGCAAAGGCTCCATCTGTACCTGGTCGTATGATAATAACTTCATCTGCTAATTTCGTTGTCTCCGTATAGTACGTATCAATCACCCAAAGCTTGGCACCTCGCTGGCGAGCTATGGTCACATCATGTAGAACATGTACATCCGTAGCCACTGCATTGAGGCTCCACAGCACCACACAATCACTGTGTTGTATATCTTGTGGACGATTCCCTAGGGTATTCCCCATAAGACTAGCCCAACCATACCGTTTGGCAGGGGAACAAATCCCCTTATCTTGACGGGTGGCACCAAGTATGGCAAAGAGTGGATCACCTGCACTTTTTTGTAAGATTCCCATGGTCCCTGCATAGGAATAGGGCATAATACTTTCAGAACCGTATGTATGGATACAGTGCTGAAACTGCTGAGCAATTTCCTCTAGTGCTTCGTCCCAAGTAATCGGTTTAAATTGACCGCTTCCCTTAGGACCTATGCGTCGCAAAGGCGTTGTTAGACGTTCCCTATGGTGGACTGTTCGTTCGTAATGTTGCATTTTCTGGCACAGCGTTCCTCTCGTAAAGCTGTGATCTTTCATACCTTCTACCCGTTGTAACTGGTCTCCCTCAATGGTCAAGATCAATCCACAGGCATCTGGGCAATCATAAGGACATACTGATGTCCTTGTATGTATGGGCTTCGTCATCATTCATTCCTTACTAGTCATTATCAAAGTCATCAAACAAGTCAAAATCAACGTCAAAGTCGAAGTCAAAACTATCTCCAGAATTGTAATCATAAGAACTATCAGCCTCTTGTTGATCATACTCTAACTCATCTTCCATAATATCATTGTAGTTGTTATGGAAAAATTGATCCTGTTCTGTTTCGTTTGCACTAGAAAAACCATAATCTTCATCAGCATGCTCTGGCAATACATCCAATTGACTATAATCACGAATCGTCATTGCTTCATAAGGGTCCAAAGGTGCACGGTTTTCTTCTGACTCTTCAATCTCCACCATATCCATAGCTCGGTTCAAATCCTTTGACGTCCCCTCTTGTTGCACCATGTCCAAGAACTCATCCGAACTCACTTCACTCACCAGCGTATCCATGTCTTCTACCACAGATGTATCCTTCTGTGGTTCTATAGTTTGTAATTGTCCTCGTCGTAAAAATCGATTCATCCTCTATGCCCCTTTCTCAACCTCTCTTACATTACTTGTATTGTATCACCTGGCAATGAAATTTTACAATACATCGTTTTATCACCTTTCAAAGGTATGCCTTATATACTAAAAGAACCCCTGAGCAGGGGTCCTTTGGTATAGTTTATAGTATAGTTGTAAGTGTTGTCATATTCAGGATGTTATCACATATAAGGGAGTGTTATGTGATTGGTTCGATGTTACTGTCAGGAGGAATTAGCCTAAAGTAGCACGTAAGAACCACAATTGTTTTTCATAGTAAGCAATGTGGTCTTCCATGATAGCCACTAATCCGAAGTTACCTTCTTCATCAGCTGCTTCGCGGATAGCACGAGCTTCTTTGTTCAACAATTCGAAATCTCCTACTAAGAAGTTGTACACTTGTTCTACGGAGAATTTGTTGCCTGGTTCTTCTTTCAAAGAAGCAATTTCTAAATATTTTGCCACATGCACTACAGGTTCTTCACCTTGCATTTTTACATGCTCAGCTACTGCATCATAATAATCAAATGCTACATCGTAGACTTCTTCTAAATATTTGTGAGCTGGCACAAATTGAGATCCTACTACATTAAAATGGAAATTGTGAAGTTTAATGTTCCAAATTGCTAAGTTTGCAATATATTGATTGACTGCTTGTAAGTTTTTCATACCGGTTTCTCCTTTTCTTTAGTTATTTTGCTAATTATTCTAATTAGCAATTAATAATTATTATTTGTTATGTGTATATCTTAGCATAGTAAATCATAAAATGCAATAGCTTTTCATATAGTTTATCGAAATATTTAAATATACAAAGTTCCCATTACCTATAACGTAATGAGAACTTGTAGTATATATTATTCACTTTTTTTGATAAACCCTTGTGTAGCGCTATACAAACAAAACCACACAAAGAAACTAGCTCCTGTAATAATCAGATACATAGTATCCGTTAACTCCCCAGATCGATACATCGCCAAGGTATAAAAGAAAGCTGTCATCGTCATCAGAATATAGGACAATACATAGCGCATGCCACGCTCTACATCTTCATCGGTAAACATTTCCTTCTTAAAACGCATCCAGTAAATCCCGCAAAGGGCTAAGCCACCTAGCATATTAGCAGCTAGTAAACTCATATCAGCCCGACCATTAAAGAACCAGCACAAGGCTAAATGATTAATAAACAACATCCATTTAATCATAGTAGTCAAACGAGCTGTAGTAATCGTCTGTTGTGGCTGTGGTTGGTGTTGTTTTCGTTTCTTTCCCTTTCCCATAGAATCCTCTCCAATTAATCTATTCTCTATTTTTTAGAATAATACGTGGGATGTGTAAATCAAACGCAAGGCTAAGATACCAACCCCAATAGATAACCCAATCAAAATTGTTTTTGCACGCAAGCGTTTTGCAATATAGGCTCCTAATTGACCACCTAGTAAGGCACCAATACCACAAGGGATAGCCACTTCAAAATGGATATGCCCGCTCAAGAAGTGCGTCAATGTCCCTACTGATGTAGAGGTAACCAAGATAAAATGACTAGTAGCTGTGGCCATATGCGTAGGGAATCCCATAATGTAAATGAGGGCTGGCACGTGAATCAATCCACCGCCGATACCAAATAGACTGGATAGGAATCCGACTACCATACTAATTAGAATACCTACCACTTTATTATAGGTCAATTCTTCTAACTGCAAGGCTTCTTCTTTACGTTCTCCTTTTCTCATATTTTTATAGCCAATAAAGCCAGACATGATAAGCAAGAAAGAACCAAACCAGAATCGGAATCCATTACCATCAAAATATTCCGCCACATGAGCTCCAACGATAGATCCAGGGAAAGTAGCAATACTAAAAAGAATGGCTGCGCTATAGAGAATTTTTTTCTGTTTCACATAGGCAATCGTACCAGAAATGGCATTACAGGTTACCGTAAACAAGGATGTACCTACCACCATGGCTGGCGTCCACTCTGGAAAGAAATATAAAAATACAGGCACAAAGATAATACCACCACCGGCACCGATGATGGTACCTAACGTCGCTACGGCAACCCCTAATAATATAAAGCCTAAAATACTGATGATATCCATACCTTAGTCCTCCTTCGACAGTTTCGCAAATCGGTCTAACTTGTGTTTTTTGAAGACCGCTTTCATGCCGCGCTTTTCCGCTTTTTTCTCTGCCTTTTTTGCTACTTTTTGCAAGACTTTTTCTGTCCATGCATCGCCATGCTCTTCTGCATAGCGTTCCCATTTAGACAATTTTTTTGCCCACTTGTCTACAGAGGGAGTTTCTTTTTTATGTTTCGACTTATCTTTGCTTTTTTCCTTCTTTTTCTTTTTTTCTTGTTTCACAATGCAGCATTTATCTCGCTCTTCTGGTATAGGAGAATCTTCTGTGCAATGTTTACAACGCTTTTTATGATCTTTTTTTGTCTCTGTTGAGGACTCTATCTCAAACATATCATACAAGTTAGATTTTTTGTTAGTATATTTCGTTAACTCAATGACCGCATCCTCTTCATCGTCTTTAGAGTCGTTATCCTCCCCATCGTCATCATAGTCATGCTCATTAATACGCTTCGTTTCACTGGTATTGCTGAATAAATTCATAAAAGAACTCGATGTTGCTTTCGATTCAACCTTCTCTACAGGCGTTTCCCCTTGCCAACGCTCAGCCATCACAAAATCTACGCCTAATGCTACACCTACATCATAGCCTTCCACACCTTCATCCGCCATAGCTTCTACTGTTGGTGTCTCTTCTAAGGAAGATATCATATCATACAGATAATGATCTGTTACCATACGTTGGAGCCCACGTAATTCTTCCCATTGTTTTCCCAATAGAGCCAACATATGAGCAAAGTTTTCTAAGTCTTCTACCACTTCCATAGCCATTTCAGGGGACTCCATATGGTGCGCCTCTAAATTCGCCACATATTGCTGTTGCACTTTTTTGCAATGACCATATGCTATCTGCAAGCCTTGTAACAACTTTTCAATCTGTTCCTGGTCCAATATATATTGTTGCATACTATCCTCCTAGGACGATGTCGTGTCATCCTTCAATTTTCGTTTCCACATAGCTCCTGTGGTAACAATATCTTCTCCAAATCGTTCTTCCAAAGTATCTAGTACTTGTGCTAACCGATCTGGCTCTGTTTCTTCACTCTGAAAGAGCGAGTCTTGCTCCACCTCTTGGTGAAAGCCACTGACCGTAATCCCCAATAACCGGAACGGTCCCTGTACATTAAGTTTATTATATAATACACAGGCCGTCTCATACAATACATCTTCTCTATCCGTCTGATAGGATAATCGTTTTTGCCTTGTTTTGGTGGTAAAGTCTGGCAATCGTACTTTGATGGCTATCGTATGACCTTTAAGTCTTTTCTGGCGCAAACGCTTAGCTACATGGTGGGCAAAATATCGCCATTCGTTGTCGATTTCCTCTGGGTCCATTAAGTCCCTTTCATAGGTCAGTTCATTGCCTACGGATTGCAACTCACGATTCCACTCAATAGGACGATCATCAATGCCTTTAGACAACAAATACACACGTTCACTTTGATGACCGCAATAAGGTTCTAACTCATGATACGAATCTAACTGCGCAATATCTTGAATCCTATGAAAGCCGCCTCGCTGTAATGCTTGTTCCATATGAGCCCCTACGCCCCACAACCTGCGTACCGGTAAATGTTTAATATGAGCGCTTTCTTGACCATGAGGAATAATATATAAACCATCTGGCTTTCGTAAATCCGACGCTAGTTTTGCTAAAAACTTATTCGGTCCAATTCCCACAGATGCGACCAAACCCGTTAAGTCCTTAATTTGTTCTTTCACAGCACGGCCCACCGCCATAGGAGACTCATAGAGTTTTCCTAATCCTGAAATATCTAAAAAAGCCTCATCTAACGAAATGGGCTCTAAATAGGGACTAAACCGATGCAATACCTCATGAATTTGATCAGAAATTTCATGATATCGTTCCATCCGTGGCAATAGATAGATACCATCTGGACATAATTTTCTAGCCTTTTTAATAGGCATAGCAGAACGCACGCCAAACTTTCGCGCTTCATAACTGCACGTAGCCACCACACCACGTGAAGAAAGGCCACCCACGATAACTGGATGACCTTGTAGTTCTGGACGATCATGTTGTTCTACAGATGCAAAGAAAGCATCCATATCTACATGCATAATCCAACGTTTCATATTATTCTGCCACCGCTTGTGGAGCATCCTCAATACGGCAGTATTTGATTTGTGCACAAATGCACTCATCTTTTGTTTTATATAATTCAGGCAAGAATTTAACAAATTCATCAAATGCTTCTTCATTAATGGAATAGCGTGTCCACAAACCGCTACGCACAGAATTCACAATACCTGCATCAATTAAAATTTTCATGTGATAACTAAGAGTAGATTGAGATAACTCAAAACTAGCCAAAATATCACACGCACATAATTCATTACAAGACAACATGTCTACAATGTGCAATCTTGTTTCATCGCTAAGGGCTTTAAAAATCCCTGCCAATCGTTCGTATGTAACTTCTAACATTCTCATTCTCCTATATGCATTCTATTTGTAACCTTACCTCCTTATTATATACAAATTTCTAAACTAAATCTAATAATTTAAATGAATAAAGGATACTTTTTAGTAATACAACTATATAATTTGAGAAAGATAAAAACGACAAAGCATAGCTTTGTCGTCTTTATGGGAAGTAAAGGATCTAAGATGTGTTCTTAGGAAAGTTTACAAATATAGTCAACACACTCAATTAGTACATCATGTGTTGTTGAAGATTCGAGAGAGGGAGAGGAGCCTTCAACCACAAAACTACTAAAGGAGCTGTTTATTTACATTAGATTTTGCCAACTAAGCCAAGATCTGCTGGGTTCAACGTTTTTTCACCAGGAGTCCATTTCGCTGGGCACACTTCACCATGTTTTGCAACAAATTGGCAAGCTTGTACTTTACGTACTAACTCAGCAGCAGAACGACCTACACCCATGTCACAGATTTCTGCGGCACGAACGATACCTTCTGGGTCTACCACGAAAGAACCGCGATACGCTTGGCCAGACTCTTCAGAGAATGTCTCGAAGAAGTCAGCTAATTCATGTTTAATATCGGATACCATAGTGTATTCGATTTTATTGATTGTAGGAGATGCATCGGACCATGCTTTGTGAACGAACGCAGAGTCAACAGATACGGAGAATACTTCTACGCCCAAATTTTTCAATTCTGCGTATTGATCTTGTAAGTCTGCCAATTCTGTTGGACATACAAATGTGAAGTCTGCTGGATAGAATACAAACACGCTCCATTTACCTTCGATAGTTTTATTGCTCACTTTAATAATTTCTGGTTTACGGAATGCATCTAATTCAAAAGCTGGTAGTTGTTTACCGATGATTGCCATGCTAAATCTCCTTTATTGTTACAACCTATACATAGCACAAACTGAGTATGTGACTATGAAATCAATCTATGTATCTATCATACACTATACTTTTAGAAAAATCAATATAGAATTGTTCTCATTCTCTATACCAATAATGCATAGATTACTTTTCTAACATGGTTTCTAGGATGACAACATCGGTTTGCTTCATCCCTTCACGGGCAATGGTTGCTACCGTTTGCACCGTATGGTCAATGTCTTCTTTTACAATACCTTGGCCTGCTTTAAAGCTATTATCTGTCTTTGCTTGTGTATAGGCTAATAAGGAATTACCAAGGGACATACCAATTTTCATAGCACAAGATGCTTTTGCTCCATCGCAAACCACACCGGATGTGCCTGCTAATGCATTTGATAATGTTTCCCAAACTACTTCCTTGGATTCATTAAGCAAGAATGCTACACCAGCGGCTGTAGCAGAAGCAGCACTCACTACACCGCAATAAGCACTCAAACGACCAATATATTGTTTAATGTATAGAGCTAACACATTGGCTAAGGCTAAAGAACGCAACGTATGGTCACGATCGATACCGTATTCTTTAGCATACATCATAATAGGTACAGATAATGTAATCCCTTGGTTACCACTACCGCAGTTAATCATTACTGGCATAGAACAACCGTCCATGCGTGCATCAGAGCCAGCAGCTGCATAGGCACGAGCTTTATCCGCAATGGAAGAAGAATTGGAAATAATCAATTTACCAATGTTGGAACCATAATTGTTTTTCATACCTTCTTCGGCAATAGCCATATTCAAATCTAATTGTGGTCCTAAAATATCTTCCAACTCTTTCGCATCTACAGTACTAGCAAATTCATAGCAAGAGTCAAAGCACAATTCCATGGAGTGTTTAGCCACTTCTTCTGCAGATAAGGCAATCAATACTTCCCCATCTTTTTCTGCGTAAGAAATAGTGGTATGTGTATTTTGAACAATGACCTTAGATGTATGCTCACCAGCGACGGCAGTGACTTCGATGAATAAGTTTTCTACCCCTTCTGCTAGCTCAATATCACAGTAATCCGCTTCAAATAAACGGTCTGCTTCTACCACTTGTTCATGAGTAAGGTCTTCTAGCACTTCTAGTTCTTTCGCCGCTGTCCCTACTAAGGTGCCTAAAATAAGACTATAATAAATGCCCGTACGACCTTCTGAATTAGGAATGGTCACACTTTTTGCATTCTTAATAATATTGCCGCTTAACCGACCATGAATGTGATCTGGTCGAACTCCTAATAGTTCTGCCGCTTTCGCCGCTGCAAAAGCCAAGGCGATTGGCTCCGTACAACCAAAGGCCGGTTTTACCTCACGTTTTAATAATTCTATGTACTCTGTCATACAAACCTCCTACTTACCTATGTATAAGAACGATACTTTCCACCTCTACTTGAAATGCATCATATCTGTATATATCATATAGTTTCATACACTACTTGTATATTGTATCATACCACATCCACAACCTATACAAGTATATAAATCCGTTATAGGTGCCATAATTTCTTATGTATGCAATACGTCTCTAACGCCTCTATATCAACGTCTACACCCAATCCAGCACCATTAGGTACCTCCACAAACTGTGAAAGTCTCTCTATACTGCAGTTTTTTATTGTACTAATAATAGGCGGTCGAGTCAAATCTCGCTCAAAATAGCGCAACGAATCTGACAAATCTCCCGGCATATAACTATCTCCTAGAGCCGCTAATTGTACATGCATCCATTTGGAAATACTCGATTCCACCATGGATCCAATCCAGTACTGGATGCCATGGTCACGACAATACTGAATGACATTAGCCGTTTCTCGAAGACCACCTAAACGACCCACTTTTACATTGAGTACATCCAACAAGCCATGCGCATGGGCATAGACCAAATCGTCATATCCCAAAATCGATTCATCTAAACATATAGGAGTCGTAATCCCCCATTCGTGAGTTGACTTATATTGATGGTACATTTTTAAACTTTGTATTTGAAAGGGCTCTTCTATACAGGCCAAATGAAACCCCTGTAAGGCCCGCACCTTATCCACATCTTCATAGGTGTAACTTTGATTCGCATCCACCGCTAACATAAGGTCTGGATAGGCTGAACGCACTCGCTGTACTCGTTCATAACCATCCTTAGGGGATACTTTCAGTTTAATACGCTGACACCCTTGTGATACATAAGCAGATACAGTATCTACCAAGGTATCCAAAGGAACCTCACCAATGACAATGCCCGTAGGTACGGTCAGTAGTAAGGATTGCTGTAGCACGTATTCCACTGTATTGACCCCTAAGCGATGGCATTGTAGATGGAGCAAGGCATTTTCCACAGATGCCACAGTCATAGGCATTCCTTCCATCAGCCATTGTTGTGGCAATGTAGTTGTTGTTTCTTGCCCCAACAGGTTTGGTAAATACCTCGTACATAAGGTATCCCAACAAGATGCCGCCGTTTCTTTTGTATAAAAAGGGTCTACGAAGGCCACGCATTCGCCGTAACCTACATAGCCCGCTTCATCTTCCAAACGAACAATGAGAGTATCCCTGACACCGACTTCACCCTTTGCCGTTTTGAAAGTAAACTTCATCGGTAATTGCATATGGTACAGGGCAATATTTGTAATCATAGGACACCTCTCATTTCTATCATATCACTAGTATACACAGTCATTACAGAGACATTCGCTAGTAGTGACGGTTATAGGAAAAATTGTTTTAAAATTTGCCGATACGCCTCTGGTGCTTCCACATGCACATTATGACCCACCTGCGATACGATGCGATGAACATCACTAAAATATTTAGCCCCAATGGCTGTATATTTTGCATCTAGCTCACCGCTAATATAACAAATGGGCATGGTCAACTCCGACAAACGATGACCTACATAAGGCATACTCCCCTGTCCGCTTCCTTTCAAGGTGAACGCCAATGCATGAGGGCTATTGAGCAAGCGCCGCCCTCTAATCTGCTGTTGCACCTTTGTAGGCAAACCTTGTTGTGTCTTGAAAATCTCTAGCTGAGCCCAGGTCTCGCTAAACCACGTGATATCATGTGCACGAATCCGTTCAGCCAGCCCTTGATCGGCTACATAGCGGTCTTGTCGTTCTACTCTATCTTCTATCCCTACAGAGCCACTTTCCAAGACTAGATGCGACACTTCCTGAGGATACTCTAGCGCATATACTAAAGCTAGCCTAGCCCCCATGGAATACCCCATGAGAGCATATCTTTCACCGGCTACGGCATAGATAACCCGATGCAAATCACTGAGCATCTGAGGCAGTTCATAAGGTTTTAATTCCATAGGTCGAGCCGACCTACCATGACCCATACTATCGATACGTATCAGTCGATAACCTTGCACCTCAATGCCATCCCAGGTAGACCCGGATTCGGAAAATCCATGAAAACAAACTAACGGTTTTCCCGTACCCATTACAGTCACCCCATAGTAGTATTCTCCTATGTGGATCTGCATACGTTGCATATCTAAGGTTCGTATATCTTGAATCATCGGTCTCATATTATTGCACCCGATAGACCTTGTGTAACTCACGACTAATTTCTTTAGAGGTAGGCACTTCAATGAGGTGAATCCCCTCTGTACCGATATAGTGTTGCATCGCCTGTTCTAACTCTGCATTCGTAGTGACTTTTACATAGTCTAAGCCATACATGGTGGCTAACCCACTATAATCAATGCCTTGCGGTGTATTGAACAGGTAATCGAAATCATCCGTTCCTTTTTGTGGCAAATATTGGAAAATACCGCCTCCATCATTGTTATGTAAAATGATGGTCAAGTTCATCCCCTGCGTTTTTCCAATAGCTAAACCGTTCATATCGTGAAAGAAACTTAAATCTCCCGTCAGCATCACTGTTGGTTTTCCATTCGTGCTAAGCCCTAACGCCGTAGACACGGTCCCATCGATACCATTGGTGCCACGATTTCCGTACACCATGGCTTGCGATCGTCCAGTGGCCCAGAAATAGTCCATATCACGAATAGACATACTATTCGCCACCAGAAGTTGGCCTTCATCAGACATCATTTGTTGTAGCATATGAATGGTACGACCTTCAAATAGATTCGGTTCCTCTTGAACCTTGTCTAATTGTTCACGGCTGTTGGATTCGATTTGTTGCCATACTCTGACATACTCTATATCCGATACTGTATAGCAACTACATGCTGTGTTAGATTCCTCTAATCTATGTCGATGATTGATATCTGTGATATCCTGTTCCAGTCCAATTTTATAAGAGCTAGCGCCTTCCGCGTCACTCTTATCTAATAATCCCTGCACTGTATCGCCTATTCGACTACCTAGATCCAATATAGCAAATAAGCCACGATAGATCTCCTCTAAGAATACCTCTACACTCGCCATGACATGTATGGTAGTTGTCAAGCTAGGATTCACTACATCTGCATTAGGGCTAACGGTAATATAATCGATGTCCGTCAAGGTCCCCATCCATTGCTGAATCCGTTTTGACACAGGGATTTGTCCCAATTGGATGACCACATCAGGTCGCAACTCTTCCCATCGTTCATGATGAGCCAAGAACGCATCGTAGGTGCTAATCACGCCCTCGTATTGGCGCAAATTAGACAAGGGATCACCGATGACAACAGCGCCAATCCGATCGGCAAAGTCTACGACTGCTTTGGGATTCGTCACAGTAGGACCACCCAAGATGAGCACTTGCTTTCCATTGAGTAACGATGCCAAGGATGCTATCTCCTGATGTTTCACAAGTCGGAATGATTTCGCACTGCGACCTTGTTTAAAATACTCTTCCTCACGATTGGGCACCAAAGGCTCAAACAAAGGTACATTGATGTGTACCGGCCCCAATTTGTGGTCATTCGCTTTCAAATAGGCACGGCGTGCCACTTGACGAGGGTACGTGTAATAGTGACTTTCACTAGGCACAGACAATTCCTCATAATAGTTCACGGCGGTGCCAAAATATTTCTGTTGATCAATCGTCTGCGGTGCCCCCACCTGTTGCAAGGTGTACGGACGGTCGGCGGACAAAATAATCATAGGTACACCGCTGTGCTTGGCTTCCACTACAGCAGGGCCATAATGAGTCAACGCAGACCCCGATGTGCACACCAATACGGCTGGTTCGCCTTGTGCTTTGGCAATGCCCAATGCCATAAACCCAGCAGACCGTTCATCAATATTCATATATGTGTGAAAGCCTCCATGGCTTTGAAAGAGCATCGCTAATGTAGTGGACCGTGAACCAGGACTGAACACCGCATGGCGCACCCCTAATTGGTATAACTCATCTACCAAACTTGCTATATATTCATTCATATCGTATCTCCCATACCAATATGTGGTATTGTACTATATCTAATAGTGACTATCTACTATGTATTATACCATTGTTTTTAGATTCTGTACGTATCCATATGAGTTGCACTGGGTATCTATCTAACACCTAGACGCCCCTATCTCTTTCATAATTAACTGACATACATAGACATGGGTTCATAACAAAAAAAGGAATGCTGATTGCTCAACATTCCTGTTTAACTTCCTGTATCTGTTCAATACATCGGTACGGATTCATCATCCTACCCTATGGCATGCCTAATTGGATCTATACGTGGATGTATCATCCTACAAGGCATCCAATATAGTACCCATTTTGTTGATAGTTTCTTCGTACTCTTCATCGCTATTGGATTCGCTCACAATACCGCATCCTGCATAGGCATAGAGTCGGTTATCCATGATAAGGGCCGACCGAATGGCAACCACTAGAATGCCATCCCCCATGTCTTTCATAAATCCAAAGGGCGCCGCATACATACCGCGCTCATGGGCTTCATACTTTGCCAGTAAATCCATTGCCAACTCTCGTGGCTCGCCCCCTAGGGCTGGTGTAGGGTGTAATAATTGGCCCCATTCGATGAGGGATTTCGTGCGATCCTTAGCGGTGATGATGGTCCGCAAATGGTATAACCGTGAAAGCTCCATAATCCCTGTCTCTCCTACGGTCACATCCTCCGTCACTTGTCGCATCGTATGCACAATACGATCTCGCACAATATTGTGCTCCACCCGATTTTTATGGTCATTCAGGAATCGTTCTTTCGTCCACGCCTTAGGACCAAACTTTGGTGCTGTTCCTGCCAAAGCATAGCTTAAAATTTCATCCCCCCGATGACGTACGAGAATTTCAGGGGATGCCCCCACAAAGGTACGTCCCTCTTTTTCATAACCAAAAATAAAGCAATTTGGATTATTCTCCACCAAACGGTCTAATATGCTCACCACATCAAACTTTGTAGGGCTGGTAAACTCTACCTCACGAGAAGAAACCACCTTCGTCATGCGTCCTTTATGGATATTTGTCAAAATGGCATCCATCAAGGTATCCCAATCTTGTTTATCATCACTAGTTTCTGTGAACGTATGATTCACGCGCTCAATCTTATGGCGCTGTATGTCTACGCCCTCCCCTGCATGCAGGTAAAAGGACTCCCCATTTTCCACAATATAGTAATGGGTGAAAGCCACCATTTCATGGCCCATATTGCGCCATTTTTTATCTTTCACAGTAGGGAAAAACGTGCCTCCATAAAATACGTATGCATATTGTTCTCGGTCACGGTCGTCTTGTACCACCGCCAATCGTTTAGCGCCTACCACTACACGATTACTTTGACGATCCACCCAAAAGACCCGTTCTTCGCCCTCGAAGTTTAGCCAAAACTCCAACGGATTGTCTAATTGTAAAGGCTCCTTAATATATTTCATATGACACCTCATCATCCCTAATACCTAAATAGGGATATGCTATATAGATTCTATTACAATTATACCACACCTGTGAAACTCTAATGCAGTCTTAGTATGTCACTACATGTATCACTATTCTAGTCTAGTCATTGAACACTTAGAGAAAAACATATATTGATTCATATAAAAAATACATGTTAGGATACCCCAAAATAGAGTATACCTAACATGTATTCCTGTCATAATCTTAGTTTTCTATACACTAGGAGATACCCTAGTGATCTATTCTCTAAGTTATTTCTTATTTAGCTTGTAATTTTGCGTAGATATCGTACAATGCTGCTTTCACTTGTTCGTTTTCAGCTGTTAAACGATCTACTGCGCTTTGTAATTCAGCTACTTTAGAGGAGTTCATTTTTGCACCTTCGCCGCTGCCAAATCCAATTGTAACACCAGCATTAGCCATTGCGCCGTTGCCGTTACCGAAGCTTACGCCTGCATGGTACATTAAGTTTTCGCTAGCATAGTGAGCAGCACCTAATGCTACTGCAGTTTTACCACGGTATGTACCAACACCTGCCATTACTTGAGTAGTTTGACCAGGGTTGTATTGTAGAGGTTTCAATGCTGCTAACGCCGCTGCATTAGCGCCTACAGTTTTCACATCATTTTCAACAGTCGTTAAACGAGCTTCATGGTTTTTGTCTTTTTCTTGTAAAGATGCAATGTCTTTATCATATTTTTCTAGTTTAACAGTAGTAGTATCTAAATTACCAAGTTTTTGATCCAACGCTGCTTTAGCTTCATTTAATTTTTTATCTGCATTAGTACCAGCTGTGTTAATAGCTTCCTCTTTTGCAGTTTTAATATCCTCAGCAATGGCTTTTTTAGCTGTATCAATTTTTTCATCTGCTTTTGTACCAGCTTCTTTTACTGCCTCTTTTCTTGCTGTTGCAGATTTATCAGTAGCTGCTTTATCTGCCGCCATTTTAGCTTCTGTAATTTTTTCTGTTAATTCTGTTTTTGCAGCATCTACTTTTTTGCCAGCTTCAGCGATAGCTTCTGTTTTCGCTGTGGCAATATTTCCTTTTAACTCTGTTTTAGCTGCTGCTACTTTTTCGTCTGCTTTTGTACCAGCTTCTGTGATGGCTTCTGTTTTTGCTGTATCAATTTTGCCTTCTAATTCTGTTTTAGCTGCTGCTACTTTTTCATCTGCTTTTGTTCCAGCTTCTGTGATGGCTTCTGTTTTTGCTGTATCAATTTTGCCTTCTAGTTCTGTTTTAGCTGCTGCAACCTTTTCATCTGCTTTTGTACCAGCTTCTGCTACTGCATCGTCTTTGGCTTTTTTAGTATCCTCATCGATTTTTTTATCTAAATCGCCAATCGCTTCTGTAGTTGCTTTTAACCCTTCTCCTGCAGCTTGAATCTTATCTGCATTGTCTTTGATAGCCTCTGTCGTTGCTTTTAAAGCTTCACCGATTAATTTGACTTTTTCAGTATTTTTATCTACTTTAGCTTCTACATTTTTGAGTTTTTCAAGGCCTTCTTTTGTGCCTTTTACAGCTTCTAATGCAGTTGTGCGGTCATCCAAATTCGTAATAGAAGTTTCGTGAGCGGAGTGTTGTTTTTTCAACTCATCAATGTCTTGTTCATTTTTTTCTACAGCTTTTCCCATTGGATCAAGAATCTTCTCATTTAAGTCTGTCATAGCATCAGTAAGCGCGTTAGTTGTAAGTTCTTTTACTTTTGTAATACGCGTATCTGCTGCTTTAATTGCTTCTGCATTTTTAGCAATTTCTTGTTTATTGGCTTCGATATTCTCTTCATTTTTTGCTACTTCAGTAGCCAATGGATTAAGAACTTCCTCTCCTAACTTTTCCATAGCATTTGTAATTGCTTTAGCTGTAAGTTCTTTTACTTTTGTAATACGCGCATCTGTTGCTTTAATTGCTTCTGTGTTTTTAGCAATTTCTTGTTTATTAGTTTCAATATTAGTAGTATTTGCATCAATATCATTACGATTTGCTTCTACTGCTTTATCAACTACATCTAATTTTTCTTCATCTTTCTCTACAGACGCTTTAAGAGTTGTAATAGCCTCATTGTTAGCATTTACACTCTCAATAGCTTCTCCAATTTTTGTTGTATTGGCAGCAATCGCCTCTTTATTCGTAAGGATATCGCTAGCATTAGTATCGATTTTCTTGCCATTTTCTTCAACGTCTGTAGATATCTCACTTACTGCATCAACTACTTTATCAACTCGTGTAGCTTGCGCCTCAATTTCAGTTTTGTTTTTTTCGATATTTGCTTTGTTTTCTTCAATTTGCGCATTATTTGCTGCTGCACCTGGTGTACCAGCTGTTACCTTAGCATTAATTTTAGAGACTGTTGTTTCTAAAGAAGTTAATCGAGTATCTAAACTATCAACATCAGCCGCATTCACCGCACCTACGCCACTTGTTAATACCAATGCAGCTGCTACAACTGCTGCTTTTTTACCATTGGATTTAGCAAACTCAGATGTTACCACATAACATTGTTTTGCTGCACTGTACACAACTTTGAAAATCTGATTCATAATAATCATTCTCCTTTTACTCGCGATTAATTATTACACACATGCCTGATAAAGTGTAGGTGTCATCACAATTAACTTTCTCTACAATTTCA
>NZ_RQVF01000003.1:0-194700 GCF_003992235.1 Veillonella sp. 3913
ATTGTTCAGTTTTCAAAGATCAACTTCGCCTTTACAACACTGTGTTGTGGCGACTAGATTATAATAACAGATTCACACTATCATGTCAACAGTTATTTTTAATCTTTTTAATTTTCTTAGTTAATAACTTTCGAGAAAATTAAAAGTGCTTGTGTCTCAAGCACTGAATGTATTATATGATATTTTTAAACATTTTGCAACCCCTTTCCCAATATTTTTTAAACAAGCATAACCACCGTATAGCTTGAGAAGAAATATATTGCTCGTTTCTAATGACACCACCAAGGAATGCCATCTTTGCGTAGAACGTTTTGCTATATCCTTATTACCTAAATGCCGAAACGCAGAAACGAGCAACATGCTCCAGAGCAAACCTAACCACTGTATCAGTTCGGGAAGGAATATGTTACTTGTTTCCAATGACACCACCAAGGAATGCCATCTTTGCGTAGAACGTTATGCTATATCCTTATTACCTAAATGCCGAAACGCAGAAACGAGCAACATGTTCCTGAACAAGCATAACCACTGTATAGCTTGAGAAGGAATATGTTGCTCGTTTCCCTTTCACCAATCAAGCATTCTAGCAAAACAGAATAGCTTTATTAGAGACGATTTCGTGCATCTTTTTTATTATTGGATTTCCAAATTGCCCACAAAGATGTAGCTACGCAAATGGATGAGTACGCACCACTGACGAAACCTACAATCATACATAGAGCAAAGTTCTTTGTTGTATCCCCGCCAAAGAAGTACAAGGAACAACATGCGAACAATACTGTGGATAATGTATAGCAGGAACGATGGATACTTTGATGGATACTTGCATTTGCAAGATCTGCAAATGTATCTGTACGCTTATGGGTATGTGTATTTTCACGAATACGGTCAAAGATTACGACAGATTCGTTCATAGAGTAACCGATAACTGTCAAAATCGCCGCCAAAAAGGAGGAATCAATTTCTAAATGGAAGAAAGAGAATATCCCCAATACCATGATAAGGTCATGGAAGATAGCTGCCAAACATGACAAGGCCACACGATACTCAAAACGATATGTAATATACAAAGCTAACGCTACGAAAGCAATTAATAAATTCGTTAATGCATGTTCTGTTACTTCAGATCCAATAACAGCGCCTACTGATTCAATACGCTTTACTGTTCCTTCCGCTAGATTTTTATTCAATGCTGCTACCACAGCTTGACTTTCACTAGCCTCGAGGTTACGAGTACGAATCATTACCGTTTTACCTTCTGATTCAGTAGCATCTGCACCAGATAATTGGATCACTGCATTTTCTAATTCAAAGGCTTTCAAATTTTCCCGTACAGCAGACACCTGTACTGGTTTGCTAAATTCCACTTCTACAATTGTACCGCCTGTAAAATCGATACCAAAGTTAAATCCATACATAAACATGGAAATAATACTTAGAATAACCGCAATGGAGGAGATACTAAACCACCAACGATGACGTTTTATTACATCAAATGTCATTATTTCTTATCTCCTTTCTTAAATGCTTCAATTGTAACAGATGGAGATACGTTAGAACCATACCAGAATGGACGATTCGTAATTTGTGCTGCAATAAGCATATGCATTAAGGTACGGCTCATGGATACAGCTGTAAACATAGATACTATAACCCCTAATGCTAAGTTGATGGCGAAACCTTTTACAGGGCCACTACCAAGAACAATGAGGATCACTGCTGTAATCATAACGGATGTATTCGCATCAAAGATCGTATCAAAAGCACGACGGAAACCAGATTCCATGGACATGCGTAATGTTTTACCTTCCACCACTTCTTCTTTGAACCGTTCAAAGATTAGGATATTCGCATCCACGGCAACCCCCATACTGAGGATAATACCAGCTACACCCGGCAAGGTCATGGTCGCATTCAAAGCATGCGGCCCTAAGATTGCTACCAAAATTAACACAAACACCAATAAAGCGATCGTCGCTACGAATCCAGACAATCTGTATAAAACAAGCATAAATACAATGATTAAGGCAATACCAACACCAAAAGCTACGACAGATTTATCTTTAGAGTCTTGACCCAAGGTAGGACCAACGGTACGCACTTCCATAACTTCTACTTTTACAGGCAATGCACCAGAACGTAGTAAAATAGCTAAGCTTTTCGCTTCTTCCAAGTCACGGCTACCAGTAATACGAGCACTACCACCAGTAATTGGTTCGTTGACCACTGGATTTGTCAATTGCTCACCATCCAAATAAATGCCGATGTGACGACCAATATTAGCTGTTGTTAAGGCGCCGAATTTTTTCGCCCCTTCATCTGTTAATTGGATATTAACGGATGCTTGTTTACCTTCTAATTGTTCTTTTGCATCTTTTAAGTCATTACCATCTAAATGGACTTTTCCATTTTCATCACGGAACTCAAGAACCGCCGTTTTACCAACTGTTTCGATGGCTTTTTGTGGATCTTTTTCACCAGGTAATTCGATAATGATACGTTTTTTACCTTCTCGTTGAATGATAGGCTCAGTTAAACCCATTTCATTAATACGACGGCCTAAGATTTGAATAACCCGTTCTACTGCATCATCTGTAACCACGTTAGGGCCAGAATCTTGCGCTTCTAATACAATGTGAGTACCACCTTGTAAATCCAACCCTTGTTTAATGGAGTTAGCAAGTGGTCCAATGAGCCAAATAAATAGGCCTAAAATCACTGCTACTACGCCGAAAAAGCGTAAAGCTGCTTTTGTGTTCAATGGATTCCCTCCTATTCTTTATAACAATGGATACTCTCTGATGGGGTCACAATGGTATGCATCCACTCATCATGAGGTGCCATGGGTAACATTTCTTCTGAAATTTGATTATCCCAGGCTATACCGATTCGGTTCTCTACAGCAATCTGTTGTAAGTATCGGTCATAATATCCAGCTCCCATTCCCATGCGGCCCCCTCTACGATCAAAGGCTAGACCAGGAACGAGAATACAATCCAATATTTGAGGTTCTACAACTACATACGGTTCTTTAGGAATCCGTATTCCCAAAGTTCCCCTATCAAGGTCTTCTAAACTCTGTATGCGAACTCCTACCATATCTGTCTTCGTCACACACACAGGCACATATACATACTTACCCTGTTGCAATGCTTCTGTAATCAACATATCTACATTGGCTTCTTTAGGCATAGCCAAGTACGCCATAATATGCTCTGCATCAGATATTGTAGGAATAGACCAAAGTCGATCATCTAATTGTTGAGACCAAATTGCAACCTCTTGGACTTGTACATTGCGACGACGTTCTAAAAACTTCTTACGCAATGCCGTTTTATCCATTACTTCTGTTCCTTTCCAAGAACTTGAGCTATGGCTGTACGAGCAAATTTCATTTCCACTTTTTCAGATACTTGTAACACTAATGTATCTTCTGTTAAGGAAACAATTTCACCATAAATACCACCAACAGTCAATACTTTTTGACCTTTTTTAAGGCTGTTCAATAACACTTGACGTTGTTTTTGTTGTTTCTTTTGCGGACGATATAACAAGAAGTAAAAAATCACGACCATAATCAACAGTGGTAGAATCGCTTGCCCTGTTTGTCCTTGGAAAAATTCTAAGAAATCCATAAGTCCTCCTATTTAGTAAAATACTGCCAGAACTCTTCGCGGAATGCTACAAAGCGATCCTCTAGGATAGCTTTACGCATTTGACGCATAAATTCTAGTAAGAAATATAAATTATGATACGACACCAATCGGAAAGCTAAAATTTCTTCTGCCTTGTATAGATGTCGAATATAAGCTCTTGAATAGTTTTGGCACGCATAACAGCCACAACCTTCTTCAATCGGACCCCAGTCACGCATGAAAGAAGCATTGCGTAAATTCAATCGCCCTTTCCATGTCATGGCCATACCATTCCGCGCTACTCGTGTTGGATATACACAGTCAAACATATCTACTCCACGAGCTACCCCTTCCACTAAGCAGTCAGCAGTACCAACACCCATCAAATAACGAGCTTTATTGGTAGGCAACAATGGTGTTGTATATTCTAGTACTTCATACATCAAATCATGTGGTTCCCCTACCGAAAGGCCACCAATGCTATACCCTTCAAAGTCCATATCCACTAACTCTTTGGCACTTCTTTCACGAAGGTCTTTATACATACCACCTTGAACGATACCAAACATGCCTTGATTCTTAGAACGACGTGCTTCTTGGCAACGTTCTGCCCAACGTGTGGTCCGTGCTGTTGATGCATCTGCATATCGATGATCCGCAGGGTATGGAATACACTCATCGAATGCCATCATAATATCAGAACCTAATTGTTCTTGTACCTTAGTGGCCACCTCAGGAGAGAGAAATTTTTTCGACCCATCTAAATGGGATCTAAAATTAACCCCTTCTTCAGTAATCTTGCGCAATTTGCCCAAGCTAAACACTTGGAATCCTCCACTATCCGTTAAAATAGCTTGATCCCAGTTCATAAATTTATGCAAGCCTCCAGCCTCTTCTACTAGTTCTGGACCTGGGCGCAAGAATAAATGATAGGTATTACTCAAGATAACTTGAGAGCCCATCGCTTTCAGCTCCTCTGGGGCTAATGTTTTCACCGTCGCCTGTGTCCCAACGGGCATAAACATCGGTGTTTCATATGTCCCATGAGGAGTATGCAATAACCCTGCCCGTGCACCTGTGTGGGGACATTGTTTTTGCAATTCATATCTAATCGCCATATACACACTCCTTTATTACTTCTGTATTATAACACAACTTTCAACTTATCGAATGAACATTGCGTCACCAAAGCTAAAAAATCTATATTTTTCACGGACTGCCTCTTCATAGGCTGCCAAACAATGCTCCCTACCAGCTAAGGCACTAATAAGCATGAGTAAGGTAGACTGTGGCAGATGAAAGTTAGTGATCAACGCATCTACCATCTTGTACTCATAGCCAGGATAAATAAAGATTTGAGTCCAATCAGACCCACTCCTTACATGACCTACCTCGGTCGCTGCTGATTCTAATGTACGCACCGATGTAGTTCCTACGGCAATCACTCTTCGTCCTTCCGCTTTGGCACGATTCACCAGCTCTGCAGTTTCTTCTGACACGTGATAAAACTCTTTATGCATATCATGGTCTTCAATGGATTCTGCCGACACAGGGCGGAATGTACCTAACCCTACATGCAATGTAACAAATCCAACTTGTACCCCTTTGCGCTGAATTTCATCCAATAATTCCGGTGTAAAATGTAAGCCTGCTGTGGGGGCTGCTGCGGATCCTTTTTCTTTGGCATATACCGTTTGATATCTATCTTTGTCTTCTAGTTTTTCATGGATATACGGAGGTAATGGCATTTCCCCAATATCATTAATAATCTCATCAAAATTACCGTTCGGCTTAAATTGAATCAGTCGACCGCCAAAATCTGTATGGTCTATAACCTCAGCCTCTAGATTAGGACCAAAGGATAAGAGTTGCCCCTTTAGACATTTTTTCCCTGGCTTTACCAGACACTCCCAAAGATGTTCTCCTTTGGGCGTTAACAGTAGTACTTCTACCTTACCACCTGTCCCTTTACGTTCTCCATACAAACGAGCAGGGATAACCTTAGTGTTATTAAAGATTAACACATCCCCTTCAGATAGTTCATCTAGTATGGAGTGAAAGGATGCTTTATGGCATATCTCTCCACTTACCTTGTCCAAGGTCATCAATCGCGACGTATCCCGTGGTTCTACCGGATGTTGTGCAATGAGTTCCTCAGGTAAATCATAATTAAAATCAGATACTTTCATACTATTCCTCATTAATTGTACAGTTTCGTAAGTGCCGTACCTTGGTAATAATGTTGTAAAATCACTTTATAATAATCAGGCTGACTTGCCTCTTTTCGGCTAGCCATTTCCGCCGCTCCCCACTGTGAAAGTCCCAAACCATGTCCCCAACCATATCCATGAATTGTCACAGTCTGATTCGCTTTACTAAACGTATGGTTAGCTTTTACAGAAGACCCCTGAATCCGACTCGGCGGTGTTTGTCCTACATAAAAATCAAATAAGGTGGACTTTAAGCCAAATATCCCTTGCACCTGTTCTCCTGTAAGCGATATAGAGCCCTTTTCACCTACAAATTTCATTGTTTTTACACGTCCTGAAACCCCTCGATCTTGTACTTTCATAGGTCGATCTGCCAATGGAGATAATTCAATTTTCTGTAAGTACCCTACCGATTTGCTAGCTGCTGCTAATTTTTGTTCTATACTTTGACGGCTGGTAATGACATTCCATACGGTTGTACCCTCATGATTCGAGTAATCTTGCACCCCTTTTAAGTAGGGCAAATCATTACCCCATAGGTTCACGCTATCCTCTGTATAGCCACCTCCATCGGAATGAAAAAGAGCATTAATCGGTTGGCCCTGATACGTGAGAACCATGCCATGTGTACGCTTTACCGCTGTATTTGTGCTTACAAACTCACTACTTTTCCCTCCATATACTTGGTCAGCTGTAGTAGTTCCAATATCATACATACTATTTTGTTTGCTCTTCATGGAGTGCAAGGCATAGGTCCTAGCTGCCACTGCTTGTGCTTCTAAGGCCGGCGTAGGCCAACTAGGTACCACTTCTTCTGGTACTACACCTTGTACATATTGTTCTAACCCCAGTACATTAATAACACTCATGGATCCTGATGTATTAGCATGTACTGTCACCGCGCCTCGATAGGTTTTTCCTAATGTTTGCAATTCAGATCCATATCTACCTTGTGTATTTTGAATAGTAATTGACTTATCAATACTATGTCCATTTATATGTACTGAACCGCCTCCACTCGAAACTGTCACAGTCTGATTTTCTTTGATAGTTTGCACTTGATGTCCACGTCTATCTAGAACAACCATAGGCATAGCACTACTAATGGAAAAAGATTGTGATCTATGCCCAAGCAACACTCGTATCACAGGCCCTCCACTAGAACCTTTCTTGACCTCTTGTACAACATTAGATACTCTTGCTTGTTTGTCAGTATTTTCTTGCACTCTGATTGTCTCTTGAGGTGTTGTTTTCGTCGCTTTCGTCACTTTAATAGCAGGCTTAAAAACCACCCGTTTTGATGCTACCGAACCTTTTCTTTCATTCGGTTTCACAAAAGTAGCTTTCACTGTTGTACGTTTCGGCACTTCCTTTTGCGATGCTGCTGCGCCTACAAAAGGTGCACTTCCTAATACAGCTGTTATAACCGCTATCGCCACATAGCGATATCCTACCTTTCTCATGCATCCACCTTTCTAGGGATTCCCAAGTGGTCATAGGCAGCAGGAGTGACAATACGCCCACGATTTGTGCGCGCCAACAAACCAAGTTGCATCAAATATGGTTCATACACATCTTCAACACTTTCACGTTCCTCACTCACAGAGGCTGCAATCGTATCCACCCCTACAGGCCCACCATCGAATTTTTCAATGATAGTGCTTAAAATGCGTCTATCTATACGATCTAGACCTAGCTTATCAATATCTAATCGCTGTAAGGCCTGATCTGCAATTTCTTTTGTAATCACACCATCACCCAATACTTGTGCTACATCACGGACACGTTTCAACAAGCGATTCGCGATACGAGGGGTTCCTCTAGAACGACGAGCGATTTCACTAGCTCCTTCTGGATCCATATGAATATCTAAAATATCAGCAGAACGGCTCACAATAAACTCTAGCTCATTTTGCTTGTAATATTCTAAACGGCTAATCACACCAAAGCGATCACGTAGCGGTGCCGCCAAAGATCCTGCTCGTGTTGTGGCACCAATCAGCGTGAATTTAGGCAATTCAATGCGCACCGATCTAGCACTCGGACCTTTACCAATAATGATATCTAAAGCATAATCTTCCATAGCAGAATATAGCACTTCTTCTACAGAGCGAGATAAACGATGGATTTCATCGATAAACAGTACATCTCCCGGCTGCAAATTACTCAATAAAGCTGCCAAATCGCCAGCTCGTTCTATGGCTGGTCCAGAGGTAACTCGGAAGTTTACGCCCAATTCATTAGCAACAATTCCTGCCAAGGTGGTTTTCCCTAACCCTGGAGGTCCATAGAGTAAGACATGGTCCAAAGTATCTCCTCGCAGCTTGGCCGCTTCAATAAAAATATGAAGATTCTCCTTTGCCTGTGTTTGTCCAATATATTCTTTTAAATAGCGAGGACGAAGACTAAATTGCCAATTGTCTTCCTCCCGTTCTTGCATGGTTACAATTCGATTTTCTTGATCCATTCTTATCGCCCTTTACCCAATGCCGCTAATACTTGTTTTAATAAGACTGGTACTTCTTGTGTGCCATCGTAAACTTCTTGGATTACCGGCTGCACTTCTTGTGCGCTGTATCCTAATGCCATAAGTGCTTCTAGCACTTCTTCGGTAGTACCTACAGGCACTTGTTCTACTGGTGAAATTCTTCCCGTTGGTGTGAAAGTTCCTGCAATACCGAGGCTTTCAATTTTATCTTTTAACTCTAGCACCAATCGCTCTGCTGATTTTTTACCAATACCAGGCAATTTCTGAAGACCTTTTGTATCACCACTAATGATGAGTCCTACAAAATGTTCTGGACTTATGGCCGATAAAATGCCAAGCCCCAATTTAGGTCCCACTCCTGATACGGAGATGAGCAGTAAAAACAACTCATAATCTTCCATCGTCAAAAAGCCATATAACTGAATAGCATCTTCACGAACATTAGTATACGTGAATAAACAAGTTTCTTCACCTACTTGCAACTGACTTTGCACTGAACTAGGTACGTACACACGATAGCCCACATCATGGACATTCACGTACACCGAATCTAGCAATCGATGGGTGACAACCCCTTTTATATATGCAATCATAAACTCCTCACAATTGTAAAATTTGCTTCAATGTATCTGTATGGGAACTATGGGCTGTACATATAGCAATCGCTAAGGCATCAGCCGCATCATCAGGCTTAATTTTTTCACGAATCCCCAATAAGTTCATTGTCATATACGTGACCTGCTCTTTTGTAGCTTTTCCATAGCCCACCACAGATTGTTTCACCTGCAATGGTGTATATTCGTAAATTGGTAAGTCTTGTTGACTCGCCGCCAATAAGGTAACACCTCTTGCTTGTGCTACGCCGATACCCGTCGTTACATTGCGGGCAAAGTACAATTTTTCTATACCAAACTTTTGAGGGCGAAATTCTTCTAAAATATCGCTTAGTTCATTAAATATAATTTCTAACCGGCTTGCTTCTGGCGTTTTTGCCTCTGTGGTTATCACTCCATAGGTAACAGGTTTTAAAGAGCTTCCAATGACATCGATGATACCATATCCACAAATCGCATAGCCTGGATCTATTCCAATAATTCGCACGCTATAACCTCTGATTTCTTTTCATTGTTCCAATCATTTAATTATAGCAAATTTATAGAACATCTGCACCTATAGTATCCCTTTTTCTAATAAGCTTACATAGATACCATCACCAATAATGATATGATCTAACACAGGGATACCCATCACCTCACCAGCTCTAGCAAATATTTTTGTCACCCGTACATCATCACTACTCTCGGTAGGATCTCCTGATGGATGGTTATGCATCAAAATAATAGCCGCCGCATTGGCATCGATAGCTTGACGGAATACTGCTCTTTGCTCCGCCGTACTACTAGTCAATCCTCCTTTAGAAATCAGAACAGGCTTAATCAATTTATTTTTTACCGTCAGTAATAAGACATAAAAGTGTTCTTCTGTTTTATGACGAAGACGTTCCATCATGTAATTAGCCGCCGCCTCCGGAGTGCTAAAATCTTCCCAATCTCGTTTCACTTTCATCTGTCCTAGACGTCTGCCCAGTTCGATAGCCGCACAAATAGTCACCGCCTTGTCTTGCCCAATGCCATCAATTTCTCGCAAAGCATCTACGGTAACATTGTTCAAGCCTCCTACCAATCCTTCCATGCGTTTCACCACTTCATGAGCCACTTCTAAGACGGTGAAACCTTTGCATCCCGTACGCAATAAAATGGCTAATAATTCTTCTAATTCTAACGCTTCAGCTCCTAAGGCAATGAATTTTTCTCGTGGCATTTGATATGATTGTAAATCCAACATAATTCCTCCAACATTTGAAAGTACATCCTTTAGCCCTATAAACGACAACACGCCACACTCCAAAGAGTGTGACGCATCACTATGTACCCATCGTGGGCACTCATATATCTTTCTTTATACTATAAATTCTCTATAGATTAGAAAAATCCTTTTATTTTGTTCAAACTTTATCCAACTTCTCCCACAGATTCCACCTCAGTCGAGGTCTAATGATAACAATCTGCTTAGGGTAAACTCCCTTTCTAACCTATACTAAGAAAAGCTTATTCTTTCACATCCTCTGCACCCGCTTGACCTTGCCCATATACATTGGCTGCATAGATCGCAAAATCTTCTCCATGTTTGAAAGCATCTTCTCTTAGATACGCATGAAAGACAACTTGGTCTTCTTTCACCTGTATCAAATTCGGTACATGCTGCGCTAAAACATCAAACAACTCTTGTTCTGCTTTTAATAACACACGGCCATGTTTTAACTTTTTCCCTTCTACCACTGAGTAAGCTAAGGCCCATACAGGGCGATCATCAGTGGACGATAATTTACGATATTTATAGCGGAATTTCAATGGGGGCATCATGGATTGTTTAAATTGGTAGACCCCGTTGATCATTGCATACGGAATGACCATTCGTTTCTTTCCTAACAAGCCTACCTCATCAATGATGAGATCCGATTCGGTCAACCTAAATGTATAGGTCCCCACTGCCTGCGATACAAGGACAAATAAAATCATTCCTTCTATTAATATTTCCGCTAAGGCTATACTACCTAACTCCACATAGCGCCATACACTATATGCCAACGCTCCCAATGCTATCACAATAAATACAGTAACTAATGCAATGCCAGCTTTGGATCGTTTCGATTGTTCTTGATATTGTATAGACATGATCTCATCCTTTCATCAACAGTATCATCATCCTACTGTTAGAATAACAACCGATGAAAGCATTTGTCAACAAAAAAGAGCCCCCTCATAGAGGAGACTCTTTCACAAGTAATCAAAGATTACCAGTTTTTCATCACTAATGGAGCTGTAATACGTTTTGTATCACGAGCGATCATGATTTCTTCATTTGTAGGGATTGCAAAGATTTTAACTTTGGAACCTTCTGCACTGATTTCCGCTTCTTTACCACGAACATTGTTGCGTTCAGGGTCAATACGAGTACCTAAGTATTCTAAACCATTGCAGATTGCGTCACGGTTGCCAATACCATTTTCACCGATACCAGCTGTGAATACGATAGCATCAACGCCACCCATAACAGCCACGTAAGCACCGATTGTAGCACGTACTTTGTAATGGAACATATCCAATGCTAATTGAGCACGTTTATTGCCTTCTTCAGCAGCTTCTTCGATAACGCGGAAGTCATTGGAAACGCCAGAAATACCGAATACGCCAGATTTTTTATTCATGATAGCATCGATTTCATGGTATGTCATATCCCATTTTTCCATCAAGTAAGGTACGATAGCTGGGTCAATATCACCACAACGAGTACCCATGATTAAACCGGACAATGGAGTGAAACCCATGGAAGTATCGATGGAACGACCACCTTTGATTGCAGTAACAGAAGAACCATTACCTAAGTGACAGGATACGATACGAAGATCGGACATGTGTTTACCCATCAATTCAGCTACACGTTGTGCCACATATTTGTGGGAAGTACCATGGAAACCATAACGGCGAACACCTAAATCAGTGTATGCTTCGTATGGAAGACCATATAAGAATGCCTCAGCTGGCATTGTTTGATGGAATGCTGTATCAAATACACCAACTTGTGGTACATTTGGCATAATTTTTTGGCATGCTTCGATACCTTGGATATTTGGAGGATTGTGAAGTGGAGCGATTTTTGCGCATTCTTCCAAAGCTTCCATCACTGCTGGTGTAATTAATACGGAATCAGCAAATTTTTCAGCACCATGTACTACACGATGACCTACAGCGTCGATTTCATCCATGGAACCAATCACGCCATGTTCTGGATCAACTAAAATATCCAATAAGACTTGTAACGCCACTTTGTGGTCAGCTACTGGTTCGATGCGTTCTAATTTGTCAGCATCTGGACGGCGATGAGTGAAAATAGCATCATCGGAACCGATTTTTTCAAATTGACCTTTCGCCAATACAACTTCATGCTCCATATCAATTAATTGATACTTCAAGGAGGAGCTACCGCAGTTTACAACTAAAACGTTCATGTCTTATCCCTCTTTCTTAGTAACTTGAATGTGCCCATTCACACGTTGATTGATTTCTTCTCCTTGTGGGGAACTATCACTGTATGAATAGCGTATATTCCACAGTACACCTTTATTAATGAAAGTATACTGAGTAAACCTAATTTTTTGTCCATTAGCACCTGCTAGCATCGTAGATTTCACAGCCTGTACGCCGTCCACCTGCACTTGCTCTTGGTCCCATGGTATATTAGCACCCGTTTGGCCTAATTCTTTCACCAAAGCTTGTTGTCCTAATTTTGCGCCCTCTTCTAGCGTTGGCAATGGTGCTCCTGTAGAAGCCTGTGTAGCACTTACATAGACACCATAATTTTTATCTAGTCCTGCATAGATGGTCAAAGGTTGTCCCTTTTCATTAGCTGTAATTCTATCCAACTGACCGAAGTCAAAAGGAGAATCCACAATCACTTCAGATTGACCTACATTGATGACTTTCTGACCAAAACTATAGGTATCGATGGCTTGTTGACTACCACAGCCACCCAAGAACAACACCATCCCTAAACCAAGGGCTATGATATATTGTTTCATATAATTACCTCTAATAGACACATTTTCTACACCCAATTATAACATTAAATTCACGTTTTTTTCTACCCTTTTTTACGACTTCTTCCATGCATAGCACTTCTATCGCATATAACTATTGCGCATATCAATCAAATAGATAGTCTGTTATACTATACATAAGAGGAGGTACTAAACCATGAATACCATCGGAATTATTGCAGAATATAATCCCTTTCATAAAGGACATGCACACCAACTAGAAGGTTTACGACAAAAGTATCCAGAAGCAACTTTACTCGTTGTGATGAGTGGCGACTTTGTGCAACGGGGGACACCTGCCATATTTTCTAAATTTCACCGCGCCCAATGGGCTCTTATGGGCGGTGCTGATATCGTCTTTGAACTACCTTCTATGTTCGCCGTTAGTTCTGCAGAATATTTTGCATCCAGTGGTGTCAGATTATTACATGCCCTAGGGTGTGACGCTATCTCATTTGGTGCCAACCATACACAAGTAGAGGAACTTGTATCCATCGCCAAAGCTCTCGATCATCCTAGCACGCAAAAATCGTTGGGTACTCTTTTAGGGCAAGGGTACTCTTATGGCACAGCTCTTCGTAAAGCAGTGCAAGGACTTCACTTAGAAATCAATGGATTAGAAACCTCAAACCATATGTCTATATTGGACTCTGACCCTAATACTATCCTAGGTATTGAATACATACGCGCCTTACATCGCTATCATATCGGGTTAGACATCATTCCCGTGAAACGGACTAGTTCCCATCACAATCCAACCTTAGATAATTCGTTTCCATCTGGTACAGCCTTACGAAACGCTATTTATTCCTCTAAGCAAACCTCTTCTAGTCTATTTCGTTCTCAGGACAAGCAGCAAGTATTGGATACTGCTTACCCACCTTATGCATCATTAGGAATTGATTCATCCATCTCATTAGATAAATTAGATATCGATACCTCTTCTTTAGAAGAAGACACTTTCAAGTGGCATCACTACTTGCCCCCTATGGTAGCACCTCTCGCTATGGATATTGTAGAATCCAACTATTACGCTAGCTTAGAGCGCTATTATGACATGATTCATTTCGCTAGCCGTATATCAAGCAAAGAAGATTTGCAAACTCTGCAAGATATGAGCGACGGTTTAGAGGAGGCATGGCTCACTGCGAGCGCCCTCGCCTCTTGGGACCAAGTCCGTGAAAGTTTAAAATCAAAACGCTATACCTACGCTCGTCTCGATCGTATCGCTACCTACAGCCTATTCCGTCGCACCAAAGAGATATTCCAAAAGTGCCACCAACAAGGACCTACCTATGGGCGACTGCTCGCTTTCAACGACCGAGGTCGTCAATATCTAAAAGAAAAGCGCGCCTCTATCCCTATCGTCCAAAAATGGGCTCCTTTTTGCCAAAGTGCAACAGGTACTACTAAAGTACTGTGTGAGCAAGATCAACTAGCTAGTAAACTATGGCGAATGACTGTAGATAATCCTAATTATCGAGGTAGTCATTATGATTTCACCACCAGTCCTATATATGTATAAAACCACAAAAAGTCCCCTGTACTGAACGCATCATTGCACTCAGTACAAGGGACTTTTCTATTACAACCATTCTGGAGGATCTACGATCATCTTACCACCTTCAATATCAATGGTTAATACCACTGTTTTCAAAGCTGGTAATAATAAATCTGGCTCCCCCTCTTTAGCGACTACATACACATCGTTTGCACCAGGTTGTAGTACTTCTTTTACAATGCCTAAATCATTACCTTCTGTATCTTCTACGGCAAGGCCTTCGATTTCAAAGATATAATATCTATCTTCTGGCAATTCCACCAAATCTTTTCTTGGCACTTTAATTTCTTGCTTACCTAAACGCTCCACAGCTGTACGATCAGGTAACTCCTTAAAAGTAGCCAAGATAAACTGTTTATGAAATTTTGCAGATGTAATATGGTATAGTTGACCATTGATGTAGCATCCATCCATTTTCATAAACCGCTCAGGAAAATCTGTTCTCGGTAATATACGAACATCGCCCCGCACACCGTGCGGAGCGACGATCACACCGATGGTAATCAGTTCTTGTGTATCCATTATTGACGGAATGCCACAACTTTGCCATCTTCTAGCAAAATTTCAGATCCCATAAGAGCATCTAAATTATCACCGATTTTCACAGTAATAGTTTGCTCCATTTGACCTTGGGCAATTTCAGAACCAATTTCAAGCTTTTCTGCTTCTTTCAAACGCTCTGCTACTTGAGCTTTGAAAGCTACGCGTTGTTGCTTTTCTTCCTCGATTTGTTGACGCAATTGGATTAAACCTTGTGCATCAATTTTTGCTTGTTCACTTAACAAACGTTTAGCTTGGAATTCGATTTGTTGTAAATCTTGATCTACCATATCCATTTGTTGTTGTAAATCAGCAATAATTTTGTTTTTTAAAGTGTCCGTAACCTTAGACTTAATTGCCACGGGTACGCGTAATGTCATTTCTTCCATGTTACCACCCTTTTAGACAATATCAACGGATATCTTCTTGTTCTCTTTAATAGCCGCTGCTTTAGCCACAGCGCGAATCGCTTTCGCAATCTTACCTTGCTTTCCAATTACTTTACCCATATCATCAGGAGCGACACGGATTTCATAGACTTCCACTTGATCGCGAACCTCCATAGTAACAGAAACGGCTTCAGGTTGCTTAACTAATGATTGAACAATTAATGTAATTAATTCTTGCATCACAGTACGCCTCTCTATTAATTATTTTTTAGCGTCAGCAAATTTTTGCATAACACCATGTTTTTTGAACAAGGAGCGAACAGTATCAGTAGGTTGTGCACCTTTACCCAACCATTCTAATGCTTTCTCTTCGTCAATATTAACGATTGCTGGGTTTTTAGTAGCATCGTATTGACCTACTGTATCAACTGGACGACCTTCGCGTGGAGCGCGGGAGTCAGCAACAACGATACGATAGAAAGGAGCTTTTTTAGCACCTAAACGAGTTAAACGGATTTTTAACATTCTTCTTTCACCTCCTTAAATAGAATATTATCCCATGAACGGTAATTTAGGGAACATCCCCTTCTTACCTTTGCTCATAGACTGCATCTGCTTCATAAACTTACGAGCATCCTCGAACTGTTTAATCAGTTGATTTACTCGCTGCACTGTAGTGCCAGATCCTGCCGCAATACGTTTGCGCCGAGATCCATTCAATATATTAGGATTCGTACGTTCTGCCATCGTCATAGATTTGATGATAGCTTCAATTTGACGCACTTCTTTATTATCTAAATCAAAACCTGCTAATTGGTCCTTCAATTTCCCCATACCTGGTAACATGCCTAAGATATTTTGCAAGGGCCCCAATTTGCGTATTTGGTTCATTTGCGCTAAGAAATCATCTAAAGTAAAGCTATTTTTGGCCATTTTCTCTGCCATTTTTTTCGCTTCTTCTTCATCGATAGAACTTTGCACATTTTCAATCAACGTTTTGAAATCGCCTAAATCAAGAATACGAGATGCCATACGATCTGGATGGAATACTTCTAAACCATCCATTTTTTCGCTAGTACCGGTAAACTTAATTGGCGTACCTGTGACAGCTTTAATAGAAAGTGCTGCACCACCACGGGCATCGCCATCCATTTTTGTTAGAATGACACCATCAAGGCCTAAGTAATTATTAAATGCTTCGGCTGTGCCTACCGCATCTTGACCAATCATGGCATCCACCACTAGCAAGATTTCATGCGGTTTTACTTCACCCTTGATATTGGCTAGTTCATCCATCAAGGTTTCATCAATGGCTAAGCGACCTGCTGTATCGATGATAACAATGTCTTTGAATAAGCGTTTTGCCTCTTCAATACCCGCTTTAGCAATCTCCACAGGATTCGCACCTGGCGTTTCATTTGCAAATACAGGAACATCGATTTGAGCTCCCACTACTTGCAATTGCTTAATCGCTGCTGGACGATACACATCGGCTGCTACTAGCATTGGATTCTTACCTTGTTTACGAAGATGTACAGACAACTTACCAGCCGTAGTCGTTTTACCTGCCCCTTGTAAACCTACCAACATAATGATTGTGGGAGGTTTCGGAGAAATCATAATACGACTTTCAGTGCCACCTAATAACTCGGTTAATTCGTCATTCACAATTTTAATGACCGTTTGCGCTGGGTTCAAGGAACCAAACACTTCCTCACCCAAGGCTTTATCCTTGATACGGGCAATGAAATCTTTCGCTACTCCAAAGTTTACGTCAGCTTCTAACAAAGCAAACCGAACTTGTCGTAACGCTAGGTTAACATCTTCTTCAGAAATTTTACCTTTTCCTTTTAAGGATGCAAAGGCTTCTTGTAATTTATGTGTTAAATTTTCAAAAGCCATACTAGCCCTCCAATTGTGTTAATAATGATTGAATCGATTCAGATGTAATGGCAGCAGATACCAGCTCTTCTCTAATCTGTTTCACAATCTTTCGCCGTAGTAAATATTGTTCAATGAGGTGTAACTTTTGTTCATACCCCTCCATACTAGCTTTTGCTCGTTCAATATTATCATGAACAGCTTGCCTAGAGATATGCATTTCTTCTGCAATTTCACCTAATGACATATCATCTTCATGATGCAAAGTATAACACTCTCGTTGCCGCTCCGTCAGTAAGGCTCCATAAAAATCTAACAACAAACTAATTGTCATTCGTTCTTCCATGGTCCCTCCTTCTAAGCGTTTTGAAAGTATTATCTGTCAAGCAAAAAATATTTACACCCTATATTACCAATATTTACCTAACTTGTCAATAGTTGTAAAGTGAATTGCCTTTACACACAAAATAATCTATACCACAACATCTTATATTTTGTATTGCATCGCGTCTTATGGTAACTCATTTTTTATATTCTGTTTCCAATTTTCCAGCATACATGTTTCACCTATTCCTCAACAGGTACTGTAATTTTAGATAAATAGTCTTCACGTTTTGTCTCTGTCCAATAATTCCGTACTGGTTCTATATATACGGAACCTGCAATTTGTAATCCCTCATAAGATAAATAATTACTTACTTTATCGTACATCCACTGAGCCTGTTCTTCATAAAGACCCGTATAAAACATTTCCAGATACATCCCTCTAGGACGAGTAACAATCTCCATGTCTCCTTCATAATCAAATCCTACATCTGTACAATAATGGCTGTACTTGATGATATCTCCCTGTTCATAGTCTTCTCCATCGATAGCCATACCAATTTGAATAGCTTTAAAAGGCACTTCCTCTATAAGCCTAGCTTGATGTTCTAATAAAGTAAATAACTTTTTCTTTCCTTTTTCTGTTGCATCATAAGGAGTTAGTGCATAGAAAGATTCTTCTTTCATACCAAAGAACAATCGATTTTTAGGTATTTTTAAATATCGTTCTAAGTTAAATAAGGTTCTCTCTAAATTCATTTTATTTGTATATAAATCATTAATCTCCCGATCAAAGCCATAGCGTGCATCTTCTAATAAGGTTTTCAACATATGCGGACCTCGATGTTCCACATAGTCTTGGATATCTTTCAAGGATAGATTCAATTTTTTCAGTGTCAAAATGATTTCTAACCGATAGCACTCTTCTAATGTGTAATAACGGTATCCATTATCTTCAATCTTAGCGGGTGGAAACAAGCCTAATTTTTCATAATATAGAATTGTTTGTTTCGATATACCATAGATTTTCGACACATCCCCAATGGTCATGTAAATATCTCGCATAAATACTATCCTCTCTACTGTATTTCCAACAGGCATTTAGGTCTTCTAATAGATTTAATACATGTAACGCCTTTAATCCTCTTAATACTTGTATTGCTTATAATACATTTACAATATTTGCAATCTCTGTATTATCTGTAATCTTTATAATACTTCTTTTATTTCATTTCCTGTAATACATAAGTATTTTGCCAAAACTAAACTATAGGTATATAGTTTTAACTACACCTATACTATAGCATAACTATGGGCTTTTTAATATATTGAGTTTCATTCATATATTTTTATCTATTATTAAATTAATTCTCATAAAAAAGTCTAGTCCAGAACCTTTTAAGTTCTATAAACCTTATACTATCAATAGTTAATGACAGATATGAGAAATTTTAAAAATAATTCTTTTTATTTGTTGACTCCACCACAACCATATACTTTATTATAATAACAGAGGACAGGTACTAGATGTACAGGAGTTCTCAATGAGCAAGTTAATAAGTATAAACTATATTGTAAAAGGAGGCTATTCCTATGGCATGTGGACACAAAGGTCGCGAATTTTACGCGAACGATCCAGAAAAATTAGCACGCTACGATATGGCAATGCGTCATATTGAAGCAGCTCGTGAAGAAGGTCAATCTTCCGAGGAAATCCATGCTATGTTCAACCGCATTATGAGCGGCAACACAGCTGGTAAATGTAAGCACAAAAAAGGTTGATTCAAATACGTACGCCCATACTATTAGAATATACCCCAACCTTTGAGTGAAATAGATAGGACGATGTCCGAAACAAAACCCCAACTCTTCTTCCCTTGAGTTGGGGTTCTATTTTTGTGTTAAAACTATGACTGACCACTCGCGTATACATAGTCTCAACATTTGGTATCATATTTCTAAAAAAGACTATAACAAATCGTACCTAAATCGTATTTGTTATAGTCCTTTTTTATTGTAGATCATACGTTGAATATCCATGTATGTCCTATTCCATAGATATTACAATAAAGTTATGAACTTCTCCGGATCATCATATAGGCTGATGATTACACTTTTGCACGTTTTAACCGCAATGCATTACTTACCACAGTAACAGAGCTAAATGCCATGGCGGTTCCGGCAATGATAGGGCTCAAATACCCTATGGCTGCCAATGGAATACCAATGCAGTTAAAGATCAATGCCCAGAATAAATTTTGTTTAATATTTGTCATCGTTTTACGACTAATCGTCACGGCTTGTACTAAGGTACGCAAATCATTTCGCACTAATACGATATCCGCCGCCTCAATGGCTACGTCCGTACCATGACCGATACCAAATCCAATATCTGCTAGCGCTAAGGCTGGTGCATCATTAATACCATCTCCCACCATGCCAACGGATTTCCCTTGACTTTGTAATGTGGCGATGGTATTTGCTTTATCTTGTGGCAGTACTTCCGCTACTACGTGAGTAATTCCTGCTTGGGCAGCTATATAGTTCGCTGTGCGCGCATTGTCTCCTGTGACCATCCACACATCGATGCCTTGCTCTTGTAAAGCCTTTACAACCTCAGGAGTTTCTGGACGCAATGTATCTGCTACAGCCCAAATACCGTGTACTGTGCCGTCTACTAACAAGACGGATACAGAATTGCCTTGTTCTTCCAGACTGTGGATCTCCGCTTGCCATGGCGTGATATCAACACCTAGTTCTTGCATCCAGCGAGTATGACCAACCCGAATCAATTTATCCGCTATACGTCCTTCCAATCCTTTTCCTGGAATATCTTGGAAGTCTTTCACGATCATTTGTGGCACGCCTTTGCTAGCACCGTATTTAGCAATGGCTTGTGCAATAGGGTGAGTAGAACCTTTTTCAAGATTCACTGTGAAAGCTAAGTTATACATTTCATCACCTGCTGTATATATCACTTTCGTAACAGATAGCTTTCCTTCTGTTAAAGTCCCAGTTTTATCCATGATGATGGCATTGATATGACCTGCTTTTTCTAAAAATTCTGCGCTTTTAATAAGCACACCATGTTCTGCCCCAAGGCCTGAACCTACCATGATGGATGTGGGTGTCGCCAAGCCCAAGGCGCACGGGCAGGCAATTACAAGCACAGCTGTGCCATATAATAAAGCCTCTCCTACCGTAGATCCTAATACAAAATACCAAATAATCATGGTAAGAATGGCAATACCGATAACTACCGGCACAAAATAGGATGCTACCACATCCGCGATACGCTGAATGCTCGCTTTAGATGCTTGTGCTTGTTCCACTACTTTGATGATTTGGGATAACATAGTTTCCTCCCCAATAGCAGTGGCTTTCATAATAAATGTGCCCGACATGTTAACTGTGGCGCCTATGACTTGACTAGACTGACCTTTTTCTACAGGTACGCTTTCACCTGTCAACATAGCTTCATCCACTGTGGAATGACCTTCTAAAATAATTCCATCTACTGGCACTTTTTCGCCGGCCCGTACTTGGATTTTGTCACCTAGGACAATCTCCTTCGTAGGAATGTCCATCCACTCCCCATTGCGTTCCACATGGGCCACGCTAGGTTGTAATGCCACTAATTTTTGAATAGCCTCAGACGTACGACCCTTAGCGATATCCTCTAATAATTTACCTAGCAAAATAAATGTAATAAGCCACGCAGAGGTTTCAAAATAGAGATCATGATTCCCTACCGCCATTTGGTAAATACTAAATCCATATGCTACAGAAGTCCCCAATGCTACTAGTACATCCATAGTAAGTGTACCACTCCGAATCGCCGCAAAAGCACCCGTGTAAAAAATCCAACCTGTACCAAATTGAGCGATCGTAGCTAAGACTAATTCAATTTCATGAGATAACATCGGCCAATGCCATAGATAGTGTCCCACCATGGATACCATCATAGGGATAGACATGAGCGCTGCTACGCCTAGTCGTATATATTGTTTTTTATGGGATGGCGGTTCTACCATCACGCCTTCATCCGCAGCCACATGCGCACCAAAGCCTATTTTTTCAATGGCTGCGATGACTTCTGTAGCACCTATTGTGCTATCTTCTGTATACGTTACAGTTCCTTTATTGGTGAGCAAATTGACTTTCACATCTTCTACACCATCTAATTTGCTAACTGCTTTTTCTACACGCCCTACGCAAGCAGCGCAGTGCATGCCAATAATAGAAAATTCTTCTTTACGCATGATTCCTCCTAATGATATATGGTTCTATATGAAAGATATTTAAATTTCTCAATATAAATATATTAACATATATCCAACCTATTTCATAGTACATGGACTATACAAATCTCGCAGTATATGGCTTACACCGATTTAATAGCTATCGATTGTCTAACCCACCGTGTTTACACAAACTATTGTATCCTGTCCGTATTATGCTGTCCGATTATACAGATCTAACACTCTATATTTCGTATAGCAACAGTGTTCCACTAACTTATGTTATACTATAGGTATTCAACGATTGTAAGCTCATTTTTATTATTCTTATCCAGGAGTTCCTATGTCAGACATTCCACAATCTTATATCACCATAGCTAATGAATTTAGAACTGAATATATCATAGAAAAGTCACGTTTCATTTCTACTATCGCTCCTGTTACTACTGAAGCAGAAGCACAAACATTTATCCAACGTATATCCAAAGAATTTTGGGATGCTACTCACAACTGCACCGCCTATGCTATCGGCCCTCGCCAAGAACAACAGCGTTCCTCTGACAATGGAGAGCCCTCAGGGACGGCAGGAAAACCGATGCTAGAAGTATTAAAAAAAACAGGCATTACAAACGTAGCTGTCGTAGTTACTCGTTATTTCGGAGGTATTAAGTTAGGTGCAGGAGGACTCATTCGTGCGTACTCTCATAGTGCAGCCAAGGCTGTCCAAGAAGGACCTAAACTACTCATTGCACCTCGTCAAATTGTGACTATCTCCATAGATTATTCTAACTTTGGAGCCATAGAGCGCCAACTACAAACTCTAGGGCTTCACTATACAGCATCGTTTACAGATCTAGTATCTATTGAAATCTATGTAGAACCAGAAGCTGTGGCCTCCTTAGAAGCTGATTTGACGAATCTAACTGGTGGTAACTTAACTTGGCAATTGCAAGATGTTCGTATGGTAGAATTGCCCTATACCGCAAATATATCTGAAGAGTAAGGGTTACATCTCACATATACACGATTGCTAATCATCAAATAAGGCTTCTGACTTAAACCTTTTAACTAAAGGATACTCAGTTTCTAACATAAGCAACAAAAAACCACGGTGTCTTCCTTCACCGTGGTTTTTTGTGCTTCTTGTTGGAGTCCTCTATATAAA
Organism: Veillonella sp. 3913; assembly: GCF_003992235.1. Classification (NCBI taxonomy): domain Bacteria; kingdom Bacillati; phylum Bacillota; class Negativicutes; order Veillonellales; family Veillonellaceae; genus Veillonella; species Veillonella sp. 3913. Next base: position 23,092 of record NZ_RQVF01000003.1, read on the forward strand.
GGGAAAGTACGCTAAATTAATGGCTGCAGCATTCTGCTACAAACACTTCTACAACTTCTTCATCTTGTAATTCAGAAGTCCAAGGATGTGGCCAGCCTTTAATGCTATTATCTTTACATTGACTTGCTTCACATGCTTCTAAACGATGTTTTTTTAAATTTTCTATCCATGCTGTTACTAAACTCATATTAGTTACTTCCTTCCTTGTGATAACACTCTACTCTTCCTGTTAAGTGTACTCTTATTGCATGTCTGTAGTATACAAGAGTCCAGAACATTTGTGAAATGACAGATAGTTATTATCTCATAAACTATTTTTTATAACACTTTTTATAGTATTTTTATTAAATCAAATTTAATCATAACTAACAAGCATGTTAGATATAACTTTTTGACGTTTATTTGACGATTTTTGATAAAATAGAAAACAAAAAGCACACATGTATAACATATGTGCTCTTGTCCTGTGGCGGAGGATTAGGGATTCGAACCCTAGCGCCGGTAACCCGACCTAACGATTTAGCAAACCGTCCTCTTCAGCCTCTTGAGTAATCCTCCATGATACTTACTAAGAATACCATAGAAAGATTCAATTTGTCAATTCTTTTTTAAAGTTCATAGCCAACTTCTACAACTTCTACTTCTCCAGAATTTGGATGCATCATTAATCCATGAACTGCCACATCTTTGGGTATCAACGGATTCATTCGAAGCATGCTCACCGTTTCTTGTACATTATCTACTGGGTGAGAAAATCCATCGGCCCAATGCTCTAATTCGTGACGCACCATTTGAATCGCCTCAGGTGCTACACCACGCGATAACATGGCTGTAGTCAAACTTTCAGAAGTAGTTTTCGCCATACCGCACTCATAATGACCGATCACAAAAATTTCAGATACTCCTAGCTCATAGATGCAAACTAACAAACTACGTACCACGCTATCAAACATACCTGAAATGGAGTTACCCGCCGATTTAATCACCTTTGCATGACCCCGTTCAATGCCGAGAGCCTGCTCCATAAAGTTTACTAATCTCGTATCCATACACGTCAAAATCGCAATTTCACGAGTTGGCACCTTACTTACTGTTGGTGGCTCATCCCCATGTTCTTTGGTCGTACTGTCTAGAAATTCTCGATTATGTCGTAATATTTCATTTAATAAATTCATCAGTCACCTCACATAAAATTATCGAATTCGTTTTTTATAATGTTGTGAATTACCTTGCTGTTTCCAACCTACACGATCACCAATAGACATAACGCGACGAGTTAAACACTCTTTACATTGGTCTGCATTATCATCCACACATGGCTTATTATCATATAATAAATACTTCGCACGATGCTCTGGTACTGTAATGATAGGCATTAAGATATTCGCTCCAGCCGCCAATCCTTTTTCACGACCTAGTTTGTCTAAAGCTTGCAATGCTGTGGTAGCTGCAATATTAACATCTTTTAAGAATAGACGTGTTAAGGCAATCATTTTTAATCCTAACTGCACCCGCTCTAGTTTACCCTCTTGTGAGTCTATGCCTAACTCCAAAGCACGTTGCCCTAGAGGAGTATCATGGTGTACCACATACGGTCCCATACCAATCATATCGATATCCATGTCACGATAGAATAAAATGTCGTTGACAAGATCATCTAGTGTTTGTCCTGGTAAACCAATCATAACCCCTGTACCTACCTGAAATCCTACCTTGCGCAAAGACTTCAAGCAATTCACACGTGTCTCAAAGGAGTGTAAGGCATCCTTAGGATGGATCATCTCAAATAAGTCTTTATTCGTCGTTTCAATGCGAAGAAGATACCGGTCTGCACCTGCTTCACGCATACGTCGGTATGCGGCTTCCGATTGCTCCCCTACACACATGGTGATGCCTAGCTCATTGTTGCTTAACTTTTTAATATCACGAATTAAATCCACCACATAATCTACAAAGGCATCATCCGTGCGTTCTCCGGACTGTAATGTTAAAGAGCCATACTCATGGTCATAGGCCCATTGTGCCATTTTTAATACGTCATCACGAGACATATCAAAGCGCTCCGTTTTACTGTTTTCATGACGGATACCACAATATAAACAGTTTTTGATACAACGATTGGAAAACTCAATGAGTCCACGGTAATAGGCTACCTTATCTACATAAGCAGCTTTTACTTCATAGGCTTTTTTATATATTCTTTGTAATGTCTCCTCATCCGTAATGGTCATGAGAAATCGTAACTCCTCTTCCGTTAACCACTCGTCGCCGACAAGGTCTTTTTGTAAAATACTATCTACTGTCATAATTCCTCTATTAGAACACATGTAATACTTATAATTCCTTACGATAGGCAATGGTAATTGACCCATCTATAGCTGTAGGCAATGGATCCAATACAAATCCTTTTAATTCTTTTGGTAACTGTGAAAGTTCTGTCACTTGATGTTCACAGATATAATGTGCCAATGAACCACGCATCTGTTTTGACGATGTACTAAGCTGCTTCCACACACCATTACGATGCTCTAAAAATTCTATGGTTACCATCTTAGGATGGTTAATCCATTTAGAATATTCCTTAGATGCCAAATTGAGTATCCAATCTTCCTCACCTACAGCGGCATCCACTAAAGGTTGCCACCAGGCATAGAGATTTGTTTTTTCCTCTTTCAATACAGGATCAATTAAATCCAGCCGATATCCTTTGATACCACTGTTAGGGGCTACTAAGCCATACAAGGCAGACCCTATCCATACATGGGTATTGGCGAATGCTTTTCCTTCCTCTGAAAGTCCATCATAATCAAAATTTTTGAAAGATAGCCCGTCATAGCTAAGCGCTGCCATACCTTCTACTTCTTTGTCATAATTTTGATAAAAATCATATACTTCATCTAAAACTGTATCTTTTATTTTTAAAGCCTTCCCTAGACCTTCTTTTGATACACCTTGCATGTGTTTCACAATTTGCTCCGTCATATATGATGCAAACATAGGTCCACTAGGAGTGCCTTTTATATCTTTTGTTTTACTAGGGGATATAATTAGTTTCATAGTCTCCTCTATTCTAACAGTACTATTCTATCGTTTAATATATCTATTTATTTAATACCCAATAATCATGATATTATCTATTTTCAATCTTGTTAGTATTCATAGTATTGTTGTAGACTTATATAGTATATAGTATATCATACATCGAATAAAATGGATATGGACTCCATCATACATATGTAAGTATCTTTTTTAATACCCATGATGCATTCCACAATCTTATCCTATTCCTCTCATATATTATAGACAAAGACCGTATCATATCAAGAATATTAGAAGAATTATACGTAAAGAAAACCCCTCAAACACAAGTGTTTAAGGGGCTTTGTTATACGCTTATCGATTATTTCAATTCGATTGTAGCGCCAGCTTCTTCTAATTTAGCTTTTAAAGCTTCAGCGTCAGCAGCAGCTACGCCTTCTTTAACAGCAGCAGGAGCGCCGTCAACGATAGCTTTAGCTTCTTTTAAGCCTAAACCAGTAGCTTCACGTACAACTTTGATTACGTTGATTTTGGAAGCACCAGCGTCTTTAAGAATTACGTCGAATTCGGATTTAGCGTCAGCACCGCCAGCAGCAGCACCAGCAGCAGCTACAGCTACAGGAGCAGCAGCAGTTACGCCGAATTTGTCTTCGATTGCTTTTACAAGATCATTAAGTTCTAAAATAGTTGCAGTTTCTAATTCAGCAACGATGTTTTCGATGTTCAATGCCATGATTGATATCCTCCATTTTTGATATATGTTTTCTTAGTTAATTGTGTTGCTATTATGCAACAGTTTCGTCTTTTGCTTCCGCAACAGCTTTTACTGCGTAAGCTACATTGCGAACTGGAGCTTGAAGCACGGAAAGAAGCATGGAAAGCATACCTTCGCGGTTCGGCAAGTTTGCAATTTCTTGTACTTTTGCAGCGTCAAGAACTTCACCTTCCACAATACCAGCTTTAACAGTTAAAGCTTCAGTTTTTGTGTCTTTAATGAAGTTTTCAAGAATACGAGCTGGAGCTACAGCGTCTGTGCTAGAAGTTGCTAATGCAGTAGGACCTTCTAAATGCTCAGAGAAAGCTTCGTAACCTAATTCGTTAGCAGCGATGCGAGTCAAAGTATTTTTGATTACTTTGTATTCTACACCTTCAGCCAAGAATTTACGACGAAGATCTGTTACTTGAGCAACAGTCAAACCGCTATAACCAACTAATACAGCACCTTTCGCTTCAGAAAGAGTTTCTTTCATTTGAGCTACAACTGCTTGTTTTTGTTGAGTGACAGCCATTAGAATACCTCCTTGTAGATTTTTGGTGATTTTCTATGTACTATCTTAGCGTAAAAACGACCCCAACGAAGACGTTGAGGTCGAGAACCATTCCATAATAGATTGGATTCAGCCTCAGCGGGCGAGTTTCCTCATTAAATCAAATGATGCCAGCCGTCTACAGCTAAGAGAACATATATAATTATTGTTCCTTGCTAGTGCTTGTTAATTTAAACACGTTCATAGGAACGCCAGGACCCATAGTGGAGCTAAGTGTCACAGTTTTAATGTATTGACCTTTAGCTGCTGCAGGTTTAGCTTTAACAATAGTATCAACGATTGTACGGAAATTGTCAAGTAATTTCGCATCATCAAAAGATGCTTTACCGATAGGACAAGCAATGATACCAGCTTTGTCTGTACGGTATTCGATTTTACCTGCTTTAATTTCGCTAACAGCACGAGCTACGTCAGGTGTTACAGTACCAACTTTAGGGTTTGGCATTAAGCCTTTAGGGCCTAAAATTTTACCTAAACGACCAACTTGGCCCATCATGTCAGGAGTAGCTACAACAACGTCGAAGTCGCTGAAACCACCTTGTACTTTTGCTACTAATTCTTCGGAACCAACGATATCTGCGCCAGCATCCTCAGCTTCTTTAATTTTGTCGCCTTTCGCAAATACGAGTACGCGTTGAGTTTTACCTGTACCATGTGGTAATACAACGGCACCACGAACTTGTTGATCAGCGTATTTAGGATCGACGTTCAAATTGAAAGCGATTTCGATTGTTTCGTCGAATTTTGCAGTGGCAGTTTTCTTAACTAATTCAATACCTTCTACTGGTTCGTAGAATTTATCTGCTTCGATAAGTTTTACTGCTTCAGCATATTTCTTACCTACTTTTGCCATTTTTATTCCTCCTTATGTGGTGTAACGGGATGTCCCTCCCACCGATATGTGAGTCACATACCGTACGCTAATTAATCAACGATTTCAATGCCCATGCTGCGTGCAGTACCTTCTACCATACGCATAGCTTGCTCAACAGTGTTAGCATTTAAGTCAGGCATTTTAAGTTCAGCGATTTCACGAACTTTATCGCGACCAACTTTAGCTACTTTATCACGGTTAGGTACTCCAGATCCTTTTGGGATACCTGCTGCTTTTTTCAATAAAACTGCAGCTGGTGGAGTTTTTGTGATGAAAGTGAAGCTTCTATCTTCGTATACAGTAATAACAACTGGGATGATAAGACCAGCTTGTTGAGCTGTTCTTTCGTTAAATTCTTTAACGAAGCCCATGATGTTAACACCTGCTTGACCCAAAGCTGGACCAATCGGTGGCGCTGGACTCGCTTTACCAGCCTCGCACTGTAATTTCACAACTTTACTAACTTTTTTAGCCATGGTGATTACACCTCCTTGCGTCAAAATGTGGTGGTAACGGAGCGAAATTGCCCCTCCCACTGGCAACCTCCCGGCCGCCTAAAAAGGTTAGAGTTATATAATATATTAAAGAATTTTCTCAACTTGAGAATATTCTACCTCTACTGGGGTTTCACGATTAAACATCTCTACATTTAAACGTAGTTTTGCATGATCATGATTGATTTCAGTAATAACGCCTGTTCTATCTTCAAAGGCACCGGATGTAATTCGGACAGTTTCTCCTACTTCAACATCAAGAGTTTGTACTGGTTCTTGATCCAAACCTTGAGACTTCAAGATATAGGCTACTTCAGAATCAGATAGTGGCACTGGTTTTGTTACAGAACCAACAAATCCTGTAACACCTGGTGTATTACGCACCACATACCAAGATTCGTCATTTACTTCCATTTCTACCAGCACATAGCCTGGAAAGACTTTGCGTTTTACTACTTTTTTTACGCCATCTTTTTCGTCGATTTCATCTTCCATTGGAATTAAGATGCGTGAAATCACATCTTCCATTCCCATAGCTTGAACTTTCAACTCCAAAGTGGTTTTTACTTTATTTTCGTAGCCTGAGTAAGTATGTAAGACATACCACTTTTTATCTGTTCCCATTAAAAAAGCCTCCTACTTTACAGCACTCTTTAACAACTTAAAAAGTTCTGCAAATACTGTGTCAACGATACCAATAATAACAGAAATTAAAATTACTGCTATAAATACGGCAATCGTATAGTTCACAAGCTCTTTTTTTGTAGGCCAGACTACTTTCTTGAGCTCAGATCGCACTTCACGAACGAATTTACCGTTACCATTTTGTTGTGCTTGAGCTTTTGAATTAGTTCCTGCCATGATATCACATCCTCACGTCAACAAATAATTAACAATTATTTTGTTTCACGGTGTAACGTGTGTTTACCACAGAATTTACAGAATTTATTCATTTCAATACGATCTGGGTTATTTTTTTTGTTTTTGTTTGTCTGATAGTTACGTTGCTTGCATTCAGTACAAGCCATTGTTACTGCGTTACGCATCAGTTTACACCTCTCTTTAAAGTGCCTAGACGGCTATTACTTCATAAACATACTAATATAGACTACCACAAGTGGAAGCCTATGTCAAATGCAATCTAAAAAAGCCAGGTTTTTCCTGACCTCTATATTATTACATAGAACATCTTAAATAGCAAGTAGTTTCCTATGTTATTTATAAATTTTTCATTTACAAAATTGAATGATAGGACTATAATAAAACCATAATTTACCATCATGTATGGAACACTAGCTCAGTTGGCAGAGCATCTGACTCTTAATCAGAGGGTCCAGGGTTCGAACCCCTGGTGTTCCACCACAGTTAGAACCGCACAACAGTGCGGTTCTTTTGTTTTGCAATATTAAAATTGATTGTTGTAACTTTTTAAAGTTGACCCCATTTTGACCCCACTTTGACCCCAGCTTACTTGATTTCTTGAAAAATGCACGCAGTTCACGGAGTATCCCTTATGTTCAAATTTTTCTTATCTACACTTATCTCTTTCATCGATGCCGTATTTATGTTATTCGAATCTATCGGCATTTTTGTTTTTTCTTTAATTTTTTTCATTATTGTTCTCATTGTACTGGGATGTTTCTTTCTCGCTTTATTCAACTAATTATTATTTACATCACTCAATTCTTCACTCCGCTTAATGCGTAATAGAATCACAAATATTCATTATAATTTTATACGATAAAGGACTGTCACAAAATGTAGAAATACATTTTAGGACAGTCCTTTTACTTTTATAATACCAGCGCCCCTATGACACCACCCACAAGCAAGGTAATGTCATAGAATATAAATGTTGGCACGCAAGTATCCCATATATGATTGTGTTGTCCATCTGCATTGAGTCCTGATGTAGGCCCTAATGTAGAATCCGATGCTGGCGAACCTGCATCTCCTAAGGCTGCTGCGATACCGATTAATAAGATGATAGCCGGTACTGAAAAACCTAAATGCAAACCCATAGGAATATATATGGATGCAATCACTGGAATGGTACCAAAGGAAGTACCTATTCCCATAGTAATTAACAATCCCACAATAAGCATCACGATGGCACCTACTAATTTTGAATCAATAATAGTCACTGTGGCTGATACTAAATGTTCTACAGAGTTTGTTTCTCGCAATACATTCGCATAGCCTGCGGCAATTAACATGACAAATGCTATAGTCCCCATCATGCGAATACCACCATCCACATCTTCATCCATTTTAGACCATTTGATGAGGCCTGTAGCAAAGAATACGGCCAATCCTGCTAACGCTCCTATGGGCAAAGATTTAAAATACAGCTGTGCTACAAAAGCCACTGCTGCCCCTGCTAATCCTTTCCAACAATCTGCCGTCATACGAGTTGTATGCTCTGTAGATTCTTCTTGCACCACCGCAATATCTTCATACTCACGACTTCGACTATAGTACACAATGGCAAGCAATAATCCTACCACCATGGATATACCACCAATCCACATGACAGAAGCTATATCAGAAATCGATACATTCACACCGTTCGCTACCATTTGATCTTTTATAATAGTCATAAACAGCAATCCAAAGCCAACTGGCAAAGATACATACGGTGCTTTCAACCCAAATGTTAAGGCACATGCCACCGCTCTACGATCTAATTTCATTCGATTCATCACCACCAATAGGGGCGGAATCAAAATAGGAATGAAGGCAATATGCACAGGAATTAAGTTTTGTGAAAAACATGCTACGAAAGCGATGAGCAAGGTAAATGCTACTTTTTTCGTACCTACAATATTAGTAATCTTTTTGGTAACAACTGTAGCTAGCCCAGACCGTCCAATGACAATGGCTAAGGCTCCCAGTAAAATATAACTAAATGCAGTTTCCGAATTGCCACCCATACCACCGATTAATGACTCAATCGTAGTAGTTACCGTCATCCCTCCTGCTAGGCCTGCCACCAAGGAAGCTACGATAACCGATAACAACACGTTAAATCGTAGCAAACATAGGATCGACATGGCGATGACTGATAACACTATAGGGTTTAACACTATATCCATTTAGGATCTCCTTCTTTTGTACTTACTCAGCTTGGAGCAACTGTTCTAGGTACGTTCGTTCCCATACATCTCCATAGCCATCTAATTGTTGCAATGCTATTGTACCATAGGTAGCCAAACTTTTAGAAAAAGCTTGATCCACCTCTGCACTAGGATACTCAGTTTTGAGGAAACAAATAGCCCAATGCACACGACCAACTTCTTGTCCATGTTGCTCTACTACACCATGAGATTGGGCAGATTCCAAATAGGATACAGCTGTCTGCGTATCTCCTTTAATTCGGGCTAACAAACCAAGGTATGCCTCAATAGTCGGTCTTCGTCGACTTATGGTATATTGCAAGCATAATTCATAGGATTTTTGAAAATAGGTAAATGCTAATTCATATTGCTGCAATGCAAAAGCTGTCATACCTGCATTGGTGGCAAATACAATCCATGAACTATATAGTTCCGTTTGATCACAATAGTTCAGTGCTTTTTGGTACATCTCTAATGCCGACTCCAGACGAGACCGACTTTTTTCAATATCTCCTAAGTAGTTATAGGCCGCCCCGATATTAATAGCATATCTGCGAGCCACAGTTTGGGTTACCGAGAATAAGCGTATAGATTCCTCTAGGAGAGGAATGGCCTGTTCTGGCTGACCTTCCATCATGAAAGCCAACGCTTTCAGTCTTAATATAACCCCAATCTCCTTTTTGAAATGGTACTGCTCTGCCAACGCAAGAGCCTTTGTGGTATATTGATGTATCTCTAGAATATGACGCATTTGCAAGTGATAATAAATCATCTCTTTATAGGCTTTCAACTTATAATTCGATGCTTCTTGTTCCGTACTTTCCTCTAATAATTCTTGAAAGTATCCTAAACCTCGCTCCTTATCACCGATACTCATGTAATATTTACCTGCTCCGTATAGGTAAGGCAATTCTAGGGCCCGCACCTCTGGCACATCTCCATACAATGTGTACACATGAGCTAACTCATCTTCTATTTCCTGCAAGGCTTTACCCGTTACTTCTCCCATAAAATACCCTGCATAGACAGAGGATAATTCCCCTACCCCAAGTTCTGGAGAGGCATCTTTATTAAAGTTTAAATAATGCATAAAAGATTTTAATTTATACATTAAAGCTTTTTGGTATTGTCCTGCTTCACGGAAATGAAATTCTAGTTGCTTATAGCGAATCATATCTTCCTTGGAGTGTGTTAACCGTTTTTCCCAGGCTTCTCCCAAATAGGCATGCAAAATTTGACGGCGATCGATAGCCATTTGATCTCGTAAATACTCTTTGCACTTGAATTGCTTTAAACTATATTGCACTTCACCATGTTGTGTACGGTAATCAATGAATCCTTTTCTTTCCAACTCCACTAAAGTTTGCAACAGACGTAGTTTGTCCAAGCCCATATATTGTTCAATCATCCCTAATGGTGCTTCATTATAAAATAAACTGATAAACTCCGCCAATTTACGTTCTTCTTCAGATAAAGTATCGCATTTCTTGCTATAGAGCAGTTCCATATCTTTAGTCAAACCATAAATAGAACCATATTCTTTCCATAGTTGCATACTTTCTATCAGCACTAACAGATTGCCTCGACTGACTTCTACTAATTGATCCACTATATCTGTGTCCTGTAACGTAGGTTCTCGGTCTAAGATAAAAGCTCGCATCCGTTCATCTGGCAAAGGCAATAAGGAAATACTTTGCAATGCTTTCTGCTGTTCTAAACTTTGCAAGGTTCGTTGATGCATGCCTTTTACTTCCTCTACGTCAGTGACAATAATCATAAGACGTTCAGACCTATGATGTAACAGCAATAAACTCAATAAAGAAAAACTTAAGGAGTCCATCCATTGCACATCCTCAAAAATCAATGTAAAAGGAATTTCTTCCGACACCTGTTCTAGCAGATTTGATACTGCTTGGTACACTACATCAAAAGGCAATGCTTCCGTTACTTCTAAAAAGCCCAAGTCTCGAGCCATACGTCGATCTAACTGTGGAAAGATTTCATAAATACGCCGTAATTCGATGTTTTCCAGACCTTGTAATTCGATTTCTTCCAGTATCTTTCCCACAATAGGAATCCACGCATGCAATAGCAAGCCTTGTTCCTCTTCATAACATTGGCTATCTAACACACATCGGTAGGGCTCTACTTTATCTCGTATATATTCTACGAGGCTCGTTTTACCGCTTCCAGTGTCTCCTGTAATACGCAAAGCTAAGGGAGCATCTTCAAAGAAGTGCAAATACTTCTGCACCTCTCCTGCTTCTGCATCACGGCCCTTCAACATCGTATGTTCTACAAAGGACACTGCCTCTTGCTTTTGTACTTTTGATAAATGCATGGCTTCTCGAAGAAAGTTAGGTACACTTTCATCTAAATCATCTGCGTAAATACATTGTAGTTGATGGTATAACTGTTTCCCCATGGTCGTGAAACCTTGGCTCATAATCAGTTCCAAAATCGCACTAAACCGCTCTTCGTTATAGGGGTCATAGGACAATAGGACAGGAATATATCGCTCAATACAGGCGATATTTTTTTCCTCAATCCCTGCATCCACTAAATCATAGACCGCCTCCATGTACATAGATTTAAGACGACTTCGTTCCCCTAAATACCAATCTTCATAAGCCACTGCATCTTTTACATAAAATCCTTGTAAAAATTCCCCTTTGTAAATATCTATATATTGTTTAGGGTTCCTTTGAAATTGATGTACATCCACATAGATATGTGCCGTAGGATTCCATTGTAATACAGCATTCCTCGGTGATACAAATACATCTGCCCCCAATAGCTTTTTTGCCTCATAAATGGCATTTCTTAAGTTTTTTCTGGCATTGACCTCCGATTTTTCCGGCCACAATAAACCGCTAATTTCATCCCGGAGGGCTACTCCTTTTACCACCATATAATAAATGAGCGCTTGTACTTTTCCATAGGTAAAAAAGATATCTTTCCCATCTACTTGTATCCGTGGTGTCCCTAATAAATGAATTTCTATCCCCATATGATTTCCTTCATTCCATTATGATGGGTCTTATACCTTAGCAAGACCTAACAATCGTTGTTCCTCTGCATCTAACACAGCTTCTATCTCTTCCATGCTATCTGCCAATTGTTTCACAAACTCTGCATCTTGTATAGAACCTAAATTGATTTTCACATTTAAAAAGGCACTCTTTACAGCAGCTCTTACATTAATCACAGCAATCATCCCATCTGTAATGGCATTGGTATTTCCTTTTACAATGACTGTTTCCGTCAAGGGTAATAAAGTATATGCTAATTTACCAATTTCATAAGGCACTAAGGCTGCTTGTTTCGTGGTACGTTGTATTTCAGCTTTACGAAATACTTTTTCTTCATCTGTTTCTTTTGGTAATTTGAAAGCTCCCATTAACTCCATAAAAGCAGCACTATCTTTATTAATATAGTAAACAAAGTCTTCTTTGACTTGGCTTACTTCTTTTTGAATAGCCTTCATCTCCTCATGGACCGCTTCGTATTTTGCATTCCCAATTGTTAAATTCGCTACCATTTCAATTAAAGCGGCCGCCATAGCGCCATTCATCGCCGCCACACTGCCACCTCCTGGGGCTGGTGCGCTAGAACCAAGGTCACGAATAAACTCTAATACAGATGCGTTATGTAATTCCATCATTCCTCCTAAAACAATCCTTTAATATCCCCTTCTGCTGTTACATCCATACCAAGAGCTGCTGGTTGTTTCGGTAACCCTGGCATGACCATAATATTGCTTGTTTGACACACAATAAATCCAGCCCCATTGGCAATTCGTACATCTTGCACAGTAATCGTAAAGTCTGTAGGAGCTCCTAGTAACTCCGGATTATCACTTAAGGAATATTGTGTTTTTGCCACACATACCGGTAAGTCTGCCAATCCCCATGCTTCCAATTGAGCAATTTGCTTTTTCGCTGCACTGGTAAATTCTACACCATTGCCACCATAAATTTCTTTTACAATAGCTGTTAACTTATTAGGAATACTATCTTTCACGTCGTATAAAGAAGTTGGCTTGATATCTGTTCCTTCAAGCATACCCATCACTTGTTTCGCCATATCAATACCGCCGGCTCCACCTTTTTCCCAGCATTCATTAAGGCTTACATCTACACCGTAATGATCACATAATTGCAATAATGCATCGATTTCAGCTGGTGTATCCGTAGCAAATTTATTAATACTCACTAATACTGGTAACCCAAAGGCTCTCATATTGGCGATTTGTTTCCCTAAATTCACAAAGCCTCGTTCTAGTGCTTTTACATTTTCTTTGGTCAACTCTGATTTTGGCACTCCTCCATGCATTTTTAAGGCACGGATAGTGGCTACGATGACCACTGCATCAGGGAAGATATCTCCATAATGGCACTTAATATGTAAGAATTTCTCTGCTCCTAAATCGGCCCCAAATCCCGCTTCTGTAATGACTACATCACCTAATTTTAATCCTAGCTTGGTAGCAATGATAGAGTTACATCCATGAGCAATATTCGCAAATGGACCACCATGGATCAATACTGGTGTATGTTCTAAGGTTTGTACTAAGTTAGGTTTGATAGCATCTTTCATGAGTAACGCCATCGCTCCTTCACAACCTAATTGATGAACAAATACAGGGTCTCCAGATAGGTTTGTACCAATTACAATACGACCAAATCGTGCTTTTAAATCTTCTAAATCACGAGCCAAGCATAAAATAGCCATGATTTCAGAGGCTACTGTAATCATGAAATGATCTTCCCTTGGTACACCACTCATAGGGCCACCCATGCCAATGACCACATTACGTAAAGCACGATCATTCATATCTAATACGCGTTTCCAACTAATACGACGCACATCGATTTGTAGTGCATTACCTTGGAAAATATGATTATCAATCATTGCTGATAACAAGTTATTAGCCGCCGTTATGGCATGCATATCCCCTGTAAAATGAAGATTAATATCTTCCATTGGCACTACCTGAGCATAACCACCACCAGCAGCACCACCTTTGACACCAAATACTGGTCCTAAGGATGGTTCGCGCAATACAGCAATACTGTTCACACCAATTTGTTGTAAAGCTTGTGTCAATCCAATAGTAGTGGTAGACTTGCCTTCTCCTGCTGGTGTAGGTGTGATGGCTGTAACTAGTACCAGCTTACCATTCGGCGTATCCTGTAATCGTTCCATCGCATCAAAGGACACTTTTGCTTTATATTTTCCATATAATTCTAATTCATCTTCTGCTAAATTGCATCGTTTTGCAATTTCCACAATAGGTTCCATTTGTGCCTGTTGGGCAATTTCAATATCACTTAACATGAGTCTCCCTCCTTATACATCGCTATGCACTTGCATGACCATAACGCAGGTTACAGCAATTCTTTACTGTTCAAAAATTCCAACACTTTTCACTAGTACTATAGTAAAGAAATAGTCTATTACGAACATCATACAACGATTTACCATATTTCGTCTATCAATAATTACACTTAAAGCACTTTCCTTTTCTATAACAAGTTATAAAAAAACACCATATATCCATAACTGGTATATATGGTGTTTATTTACATTCTATTATGCATGCGCATCTGCCATAGCTTCCAAATGTTTTTGTTCTAGAGCCGATACTTCTTCATCTGTTAGTGGGTGATCTATATATCGTTTTAAATCTTCTGCAGATACTTCTTGTTCCCATCGCCCCACAATAGCTGCAGCGATGCAATTACCTAACAAGTTACATACGGTACGACCCATATCTAACACACGGTCTATCCCCAAAATTAAAGCTAAGCCTTCCACTGGCAGTCCAAAGGCTGCACTTGTAGCTGCCACCACAATTAAGGAGCCACCTGGTACCCCTGCAATTCCTTTAGTGGACAACATCAACGTAATCATCATTAAAATTTGTTGATCAATCGGAAATGGAACACCATAGACTTGTGCAATAAAGACAACCGCCAATGCAGAGTACAACGTAGAGCCATCTAAATTAAATGTATATCCCAAGGGAAGTACGAAGCTTACAATATGATTGGGAATCCCCATCTTTTTCAATTTCTCCATAGCAATTGGTAATGCTGCCTCTGATGCGGCTGTGGTAAACGCTAAGATAGTAGGCTCTTTCAATGCGATGAATAATTTAAATAAGTTCACTTTTGTTAAAGCCGATGCGATACCCAATACGATGGCAAGGAACACAATTAGCCCCGCATATAAAGTAAATACTAATTTTAATAATGGAATCAGCATTTCAATCCCAAAGGCACCAACTGTATACGCAATAGCACCAAAAATACCGATAGGAGAAATATACATGACATAATGGGTTACTCTAAACATGATGTGGGCTATACTTTTTGATAAGTCTACAATTTGTTTTCCCTCTTTACCCAAACTTGCTGCTGCAATAGCAAACATACAGCTAAAGAAGATAATTTGTAACATATCTCCACGAGCCATGGCGTCAATAATATTTGTTGGAATAATATTCACTAACATTTGCACATGGTCCATTTGACCTTTAGAGGCTGCTTTGTTAACGATATCCGTAGCGCCACCACTAGCTGTCAAATTCACACCCACTCCGGGTTCTACTACATTCACAGCAAACAATGCAATAAATAACGCCAACGTAGTAGCTAATTCAAACCATAGAATCGCTTTTCCCCCAAGACGACCTAATTTTTTAAAATCCCCTGTCCCAGCGATACCCATTACTAGGGAGCTAAAAATTAAAGGGACTACAATCATTTTAATCATGCGAATAAATACATCACCTAAAGGTTTTAATTGTTTCGCAAAATCTGGTGCCACTGCACCTACTAGCACACCAGCCAAAAGACCAATGCCTATCCACCCGGACAGTCCAATTTTCTTTAACATAGTATAGAATCTCCTTTTTATATACCAATACTTGCTTAGGTTATATAAAAAGAGGCGATGGTGTACAAGTACAGAATGTCTCTTTCAGAACCTATTCTAAAATTCTATAGAAAGCATTATAACAAATCCTTTACAGAGATACAATAGTACAATTAATGTATACAAAAAATATAAAAATCTTTTTTCAAAAAATTTTTAATAAAAAGTTTTATATTTTGACATTCTTTTGACGCTTCTAGTTTATACTACACATAAAGAGTAGCAACACTATGATACTCTCTTTCTTGTGAAGTGATGTACGTATATTATAAACTCCTCAACTCCTTTATAGGGCCTAATAATATATGTATGCGACATAACCAGCTACCTCTACCATGCTACCTCTACGGTATGTCGCACATAAATACACATCCTTCATTCACATCTTTAGGTCTTCTCCTCTACTCTTCCCTACAGATGGCCTAAAGAACTCTATCAACGAATACCATGAGCATCTATTAGATGTACATGGTATTTTTTCTTTTTTGCTGCACTTATACTATTATATAATCTAAGTATTTCGACAACATTAATACTCTCATCACCATATAGTTAAACACAAAAAAAGACTGCTTACATAATAAATGTAAACAGTCTCTTTTTTTGTATTGCAACGATTTCAGTGAAACTAATTATGCTTGTTGTCCGCCTACGTGTTCAAAGCTTGCTTGTTCTAAGGCTTCCACTTCTTCATCAGTCAAAGGATGTTCTATTAATTCTGACAAACGATCCGCAGATACTTCGTTTTCCCAACGCCCTACTACAGCAGCTGCTAAACAGTTACCAGATAAGTTACATACAGTACGAGCCATATCTAATATACGGTCTACACCAAGGATTAATGCTAAGCCTTCTACTGGCAATCCAAAGGCCGCTGCTGTACCAGCAATAACAATCAATGATGCTCCTGGCACTGCTGCAATCCCTTTCGTGGACAACATCAACGTTAATACCATTAATAATTGCTGCTCTAATGGAAATGGCACACCGTACACTTGAGAGATAAATACTACCGCTAAGGAAGAGTACAACGTGGAACCATCCAAGTTAAATGTATATCCCAAAGGTAGTACGAAACTTACGACTTGGTTAGGAATACCGACCTTTTTCAATTTTTCCATGGCAATTGGTAATGCTGCTTCAGACGCCGCTGTAGAGAAAGCCAACACGATTGGCTCTTTCAATACTTTACCTAATTTAAATAAGTTTACTTTTGTAAAGAAAGAAGCGATAGCAATGATAAGGATTAAGAATAACGCCAAACCACCGTACAAGGTGAATACTAACTTCATCAATGGCACTAGCATACCCAAGCCAAAGTTACCTACTGTATACGCAATGGCACCAAAGATACCGATAGGAGACACATACATAACATAGTGCGTCACTTTGAACATAATATGAGCCAAGTCTTTGGAAAGTTCAACAATTTGTTTCCCTTCTTTACCAATACTTGCTGCTGCAATAGCAAACATACAGCTAAAGAAGATAATTTGTAACATATCACCACGAGCCATAGCGTCTACAATGTTCGTTGGAATGATATTTACCAACATTTGTACGTGGTCCATCTCGCCTTTTGCTGCTGCTTTATTAGCAATGTCTACGGCATTACCTGTAGCTGTTAAGTTCACTCCTACGCCCGGTTCAAATACATTAACTACGAATAACCCTACAAATAATGCCAGTGTAGTAGCAACTTCAAACCATAGAATAGCTTTGCCCCCTAAACGGCCTAATTTTTTAAAGTCCCCCGTACCAGCGATGCCCATGACAAGGGAACTGAAAATCAATGGTACTACGATCATTTTAATCATACGAATAAATACATCGCCTAATGGTTTTAATTGTTTTGCAAAATCTGGTGCTACTGAACCTACTAATACCCCTGCTAGTAAGCCAATGACAATCCAGCCAGATAAGCCAAGTCTTTTTAATACTGCCATAGAATCTCCTTTTTCATAAATACTACCCTTTAAAGTCCATACAAAAAGAGGCACAGGGTACATGTACGATGTGTCTCTTTGTAGACCTTACTTATAAAATTCTATAGAATTATTATAGCAGATTTTTTCTAATTCTACAAGATGAACCCCCATAAAACAGGGTATTTATTCATATTTTTGTTTCTTTATTCTTTTTATCGAGTAAACGGTAACACTTTTACTAATGTTCCTCTCTCTAATCGATCGCTATTCCCTGGAATTTTAATTAAACCATTAGCTACCGATAAAGATTTTAAACCTCCCGATGTCATCCCTAAGTTAGGGTATGCCCAGCAGGACCCTGCTTCGTATCTAATATGCCCTTGATAATAACGGTCAAGAGGATGTTTTCTATCTGCCACTTCACCTAGGTAACATTCTATCCACCTAGTCATTACTGTCTGTCCAGATAACCGCTCTAACACAGGCAGCACCAATAAGTAAAACTGATTCATCGCGGCCGTAGGATTACCAGATAAGCCCATGCACCATATACTATGGTCCTCAATCGTAATAATACCACCGAAGGATGCAGCACCTGGGCGCATATGTAACCGTCGATATAATGTATTAGCCCCTAATCGCTCGTACAATTCAGGCATAGTATCATAGTCACCTACAGATACACCTCCGGTGCTGATAATCATATCTACCGGTCCCAATGTATCTAGCATATGTTGTACGGTAGCAATATTTTCGTCTACTGTACCTGGCGCATCCGATAGATGGGCTACTCCCACTACATCAACACCTAAAGCATGTAAGGTGCCTTCTAGTAAATACCGATTAGAGTTATAAATATGCCCCACTCGTAGTGGCTCTGATGGATCTTGTACTTCACGCCCTGTGGTGAGCACAATAACTCTTGGATTACGATACACTGAGACTTCACTATATCCTTGCCCCGCTAAAGTTCCAACTTGTTCCGCTTCCAATACAGTACCAGCAGGCAATAATTCTTGACCGATTTGTATATCTTCCCCTTCGAGGATAATATGTTGCCCCCGTTCTATGCGACTAGGTACAGTCACCTCCATATCATTACTCCAAGTAAGAGCTTCTTTTACCACCACCGTATCTGCAGTATCTGGTATCATGGCACCCGTCATAATGTGAATCCCTTCACCAGGCGCTAATTGACCTTGAAAGACTTCACCTGCGCCAATAGTCTCTAGTATACGATATGTCCTTGTATCTTCTGCATATCGAATGGCAATACCATCCATAGCCGAACGCCTAAAAGGAGGATAATTCATCTTAGCTAAAGCCGTCGTTCCTAGCACTCTACCATAGGAGTGTCCAATGGATACAGATTCTCTCTCTATTTTATATCTATTTTGGGTAAAAGGAGTTTCTAGCAACTGTAAGCCTTCTTCTACTGTTACTACTTGCATTATAACAACTCCTTCAATATCCAATCGGCTAATCGATCCATATCTTCATCGCTGAAACTAAATTGCTCGCAGATAGTATTCCCATCTAATGTATCATCTATATCTGTAACTACTGCCACAATATCTTCTAATTGCTGTAACCGTATATCATTATGATTGGCACGGACCACTTCAATAATAGGTGCCACCCCATGACTTCTACTTTCTAGGAGCACCAAATCTACTGGCATTTCATTGGCCAAACGAATGAGTTGCTGTTGTCGTTGCATACTTTCACCATGTACTACCATGGCATATCCATTGGGTCCAGCTATCGCCACCGCTTTAGCCCCTGCTTGACTAGCCTTCCATGTATCGGTACCTTCCTGATCCATGCTAAATCCATGACCGTCGCTTTTCACCATTCCCACCACGATACCTCGTTGTGAAAGGCGATTGATGAGAGACGTAGCCACCGTCGTTTTACCCGACTTAGATTGGCTCGCACTAATGGTCACAATAGGAACAGAGCGTTCACGATTGGCAGATTTAGCTTTTGCCAACTTATAGGATAATCTAGTATTCACATTGCTATATAGCTCTGCTTCTTCAATCATATCCATTTCCATATAAGGAATCTTATCTAATACTCCGTGCATAGACACATCTTCACCTTCTAGGGATTCTTGAATCGTATCTAGCACAGATCGTTTATAAATGGCCGCCAATGGCTCGTATTCCTGTAATCCTACATAGGGAACCATAGCTAATAATTCGCCTTGTAAAAATGCATCTATATGCACTTCCCAAGACGGCAACCAATGAAAGGAAAACCATGGCATATCTGCAGACACTACGATATAGGCTTCTCGAGTACCTACTGAAAGGGCTGATTGCAGTCCACTAAGAGGGCCTTTCATAGCAATTGTATCTGGCACTAATTGAATATGTCGACCAAAAGAACGTGCCTCTTCAATAATATGTGCCTCTGATTCTTCTAATTCTCGATTAATGGAGACTAAAATTTCTCCACATTCTGTGAGGACCGCCTTGCGGAGCATTTCCCCTAATAAAGTGGTGCTGCCCCATGGCAATCTCGTTTTATCCGTTCCCATACGGGTGCTAAGTCCACCCGCTAACACAATAATTCCTAATTCAGAAATCATAGATATCTCCTGTCTAGATCTTTTCTTATTTATGGCTTGGTGTCACACGACCTAGTCCACGCATCACTGGTACATACAACAATGCCAATACTACAAGATTAATCACCATATCTGGCAACATATACGTTGCATTATACGTTAAGGAGTAAATCCAAGGACTTATCCCTTCTGGCGCATAAGATCCAAACACAACCACACCACTAATGGCAGACATGGCAAAGCGTGTTAAGATTGCATAAATTGCCCCAAAGAAGGCTTTCACAGTACTAGAACCACCAAAGAATCCTGCCATACCGATGGCACCATACGCCAAAATATAATCTAAAATAATGCTCATGTAATGAATGGAGAATTTAAATCCCACTAAAAAATGGACAATCCCATAGGCAACTCCTGTTAGCATGCCAGCACGACCACCCCAACGATACGCATAAATTAAAAGGGGTACTAAATTAGCTGCTTTCACTGCACCACCTTGCGGCATTTGGTAAATCACATACATGCTCAGAATTTGTGCCATAGCGATGACTAGACCGCCTTCTACTAGCATTTTTGTTTTTCTTGAACTTGTATAACTCATATCTATCTCCTTTTCACACTATAATACATTGAAATATATTATCAAATTCTCTATTATGTTTCTTTTTATTGTATCACTTTTAATCTATTTTTATCTATATATTTTTTCACAAAATACAGGTTTCCTTTAGTACAAATTAGCATATCAAAAATGACTAAGTATATCCTTCCTATTGTTGCCAAGATAAGAGGTCTTATGTATAATAGATAAGGATTATGTCGTAATCCTAATTCTGTCTATTTAGGGGGCAATAAATAATGATCAATACTACAAACATTTTCGATTATGAAGACGTGCAATTGATACCGAATAAGTGTATCGTATCCAGCCGTAGCGAATGTGACACAACTGTGAAACTGGGAAATCATACATTCCGCTTACCAGTTGTGCCAGCTAATATGCAAACCATCATCGATGAAAAATTAGCAAAACAATTAGCGGCTGAAAACTATTTCTACATCATGCACCGCTTCCAACCAGAAAAACGTTTGGACTTTGTAAAAGACATGCATGAGGCAGGTTTATTTGCATCTATTTCCATCGGTGTAAAACCAGAGGAATTTGAATTCGTTAAGGAATTAAAAGAAGCAAATCTATGCCCAGAATATATTACTATCGATATCGCTCACGGTCATTCCAACAGCGTTATCGACATGATTCAACACATTAAACGTGAGCTTCCTGAAAGCTTTGTTATCGCTGGTAACGTAGGTACTCCAGAGGCCGTTCGTGAACTAGAAAATGCTGGTGCTGATGCTACCAAAGTAGGCATCGGACCTGGTAAAGTATGTATCACAAAACTAAAAACTGGTTTTGGTACTGGTGGTTGGCAATTATCTGCTGTTCGTTGGTGTGCAAAAGCAGCCACAAAACCTATCATCGCAGACGGCGGTATCCGTGATCACGGTGACATTGCCAAATCTATTCGTTTCGGAGCTTCCTTTGTTATGATTGGCTCTTTATTCGCTGGTCATATCGAATCCCCAGGTAAAGAAGTGACTATTGACGGCGTAGCTTATAAAGAATACTTTGGCAGTGCTTCTGAACACCAAAAAGGGGAACGGAAAAATGTAGAAGGCAAAAAAATCACAATCCAATCCAAAGGCAGTATCTTCGACACATTGACTGAAATGGAACAAGATTTGCAATCTTCTATCTCCTACGCTGGTGGTACTACACTACAAGCCATCAAAAAAGTTGATTATGTCATTGTTAAAAACTCTATCTTTAACGGCGACCGGTAATCACATATACACGAGGACTCTTCTCTAGGAGGGTCCTCTTTATATTGGAATACTTTTGAACCATGCATCTTATTTTATATACGAACAGAATATCCCTTACGAGATGTACCTTCTCCAATGCCAAAAGAGCTATTATCGACCTTATTTAGTCGTAATAGCTCTTTTTTCACATCCTCAGATGCACTATTTAAATTTAGGTCGTCTTCCTTCAGCAAAAGCACGCACACCTTCACGGAAGTCTTCTGTTTCTCCTAAGGAATTTTGGATTTTCACTTCTAATTCCGCATATTCCTCAAAATTTGTAAAGAAACTAGCCCACATCATTTGTTTCATCGCTCGGAAAGATTGAACTGGCCCTTTCGCCAAGCGTTGTACTAAACGATTTGTTGTGCGTTCCAAAATCTCTGGTTCACACACTTTATAGACAAAGCCATATTCCTTACCTTTTTCAGCTGTTACCGCTTCTCCTGTCATAGCCAGTTGCATAGCTCTGTTGATACCTACAGCACGACTCAACAAATACATACCACCTGCATCAGGTGCTAGTCCCACATTGACAAAGGCTTGAATGAAACGACTATTTGTTGAAGCTACGCACATATCTGCTGCCAACACCATATTGAAAGCCGCCCCTGCCACAGCACCATCAGTACACATGACTACAGGTTTTGGCAAATGTTTCATAGCCAAAGATATTTCCATCACCAAGTGGGTAATCTCAAACAAAGACTCCGTATCGTCTTCTTCTACAGCGCGCTTCATTTCTGTTAGGTCTCCACCTACAGAAAAGACCTTACCTTCAGCCTTGAATACTAATACACGGGCCTCATCCGTTTCTTTAACTACACGAATAGCATCTAAAATTTCTTGGCACATAGGCACATTAAAGCCATTTTGTACTTCTGGACGATTAAATGTTATAGTCGCCACATTACCTTCGATGCTAAATATAATATTTTGATACGTCATACTTCACCTATTTTAATGTTTTCGTAGGATCTGCATCTACATCTTCTGGTTCTTCTTGTAATGTAAATGGTTTACCTACCCCATCATTACGCAAGCGATCTGCTTTAATTTTTGCCCAGTCGATAGGTTCTCCTTTTTCTAAGGCTTGACCTGTCACAGCATCTACTTTTACACTATATTCTTTTTCATCTTTATCTTGTGTGCGCACCATATAATGCACTTCATTATTTTCCGCTTTAATTTCCCATCCTCTAGTGAAAGAACCTTCTCCTACCAAAGCACGAGCTGCTACTTCCGCTTCTTTTGGGGAAATTACTTTCAATGGATTAAAGACTTTAGACGCTACATCTTTTGCTTTGCTAGAACGGAATTCACGCACTACTTTACCAGTAATTACGTCTACATCAATGGTAATTTTTTGTTTCGGTGTATATCCTACCACCACATACTGATAATTACCTTTTGATGGATCCAGTGTAATAGAGCTAACGGCTGCTTTTACATAACGGCCCACAAAGATACCTGCTACTTCACGCATGGACAATACCATGGATTGACCAGGTTGGCGCACCACCACTGTTTTATCATTTAAGTTAGAATATTCATTGATTTCAGCATGTGCTTGTGGCGCTACTGCAAAGGTTGTGGCAAATGCCATAGCTCCTACTAAGGCTAATGTACTTTTTTTCATTGGACTCTCCTATATATACAATTCTATGAACAAAACTTACATGACTATACTACACGAAGTTTGCATTCTCAATCTTGAGATATCTCTTTCATTATACCGTATCTATGTAATTTCTTCAATATAGTACATAGTTACTCAAAGTAAAAACGCTCCTACCTAAGTAAGAACGTTTTTATATACATTATAGATATTTACTGATTACTGCTTGGAATGCTTCTGGTTGTTGATCTTTCCATGTGTCAAAATCTTGTCCTGCTACTTCCAGTGCTTTCACAAGGTCAATGAAGAATTGAGGAATATCTTCCACTGTGACTACACCCACTTCATCAGACATACGTGGGCCTTCTAATTCACCATTACCGTTAATGAACACTTTGAAAGCTGGTTGCGGTTTACTATCCACTAGTTTAGTAAAACCATGAAGCCCTAAGGAGCCTACTTGATGTGTACCACAAGAAGATAAGCATCCAGATACATGTAATTGTGGCAAACGATCGGTAGATAAACCGGCACCTTCCACTGCTTCTTTGATGACTTTCACAAGTCCAGAAGAATCTTGGAAACCGATTTGACAAATGGTTGCACCTACACAAGATACAGTGTGCTCAAATTTATTTTTTGCGTGAGTATCAGCGATAATAGCTGCCACTGCATCTGCTTCTTCGCCAGTTAAGTTCACAATATATACAGATTCATCACCACAGATGCGAATTTCAGTGTCTTCTAAGCCACCTACATAATCGAATAATTTCACAAATACATCCATAGGAGGTGTACCTACTAATGGTTTGTATTGAATATAGTATAAACCTTTTTGTTTTTGAGGATTTGCTAAGGATGTTGTTGGAGTAGTCGTACCCACTTTGTTCACTGTATATGGTTTAACAGATAATGTTAAATCATGCGCCGCTTTAGATTTTTCTAAGTACTCATGGTACGCTTTACGGAACTCCGCTTCCCCTAAGCGTTGTGCAATGAAACGAGAACGAGCGGCACCACGGTTATTAAACTCACCTAATTCATGATACAAATGCATCATACCTTCCACATGATGTAATGTTTCTTTTGGATCTACATTTTCTGCTACTAACACGCCGAATGCAGAACCACCACCCATGCCACCACCAGCATAGACATCAAAGGTACCATTTTCTTTTGCCAAGAATCCTAAATCTTTAAAGTTTGCATGGCCCTCATTGTCTACCACGGAGAAACCAATTTTATATTTACGTGGTAATGCTAATGTACCAATTAAGGATACCGCATATTCGCTCGCTGCTTGTAAATATGGAGTCACGGCGAATGGCTCTTCAGGATGCACTCCATGTAATGGGCTTGCCGTTACATTACGCAAATTATCTCCACCAGTACCACGATTATAGATGTCATGTTCAAAACAGTCTTTATATAATTCTAAGATTTGTTCACCTTGTAATTGATGGAATTGAATACATTGACCTGTTGTGAAATGTACATATTTCAAATCATATTTTTTTACAGAATCTACTAGAAATTTCATTTGGTAAGGAAGAATACGAGAACCCATGAAACGCAAACGCAACATTGCGCTTTCAAATCCGCGTTCCGCATAACTACCAAATCCTCCACCAATACCTTTAAAATCTTTAGGAGCAATCTCTTTCGCAAAGAAACCCTCAATTCCTTTTTGAAACTTTTCAAACTCTCCTGCAAATCGTTGTCGTACTTCTTCTGAAATAGCCATTATACTTTCTCCTCTCCTGAGCACTCGCTCAATAGAAAACTCTTCTTCCCAAGTATAACAGATATTAAGGCGGATTTCTATAGATTGAAATCCGCCTCTTTTCATAGGTTATATCACTTAGTTATACAGTGTAATAACCGCCTTCTATTCATTTTTCTATTCGATGAAAGCCACAACTCCATCAGTCAATTCATTCTGCAATTCATTAGAACGATCTTCAGAGTCAAACGTATCATCAAACGTCACCGCCATACGACGAGCTTTTGCTTTCATGCCTTGTACAAGACGCATAAACATCTTTTTAGCTCCTTCATCATCGCTATACACAATATCCTGAACATCATCCACTAACAATAAATGTAGCTTACAGTATTCTTCCATATAATCTGCCACTTCTCCATAGGTCACGCTGTCGTTGTATTCTTTAATGAATTGCGCTCCTGTCACATAACGAACACGGATAGCAGCATTCTGTTTCACTGCCTCTTCTTCCATCGCCTTCAATAGATGTGTTTTACCCACATCAGCTTGACCAAATAGAAATAGTACTGGCTCAAAGCACTTTGTAAAATCAGTCATCGCCAACGCAGAAGCCATAGCGAATTTATTTTTCTCTGTTACCTTGAAAGTTTCAAATGTTTGCATAATTACTCCTTATTTCCTAGCCACAATGGAAAAGAGTGGCACTGGATTGTATAATTCATCTTCTTCATCATAGATACGGCTACTCACTGCCATATCTAGATACACTCTGGAAAAACCTGCTTTCCGAATCATATGCACATCCCAATGGGGGCGATCCATACGACTGATAGATAGTCCTTCCGTAATAGCAATGCATTCTTGCATAGTCTCATTCGATACTGTCTCATGAATATGGTGCTGTGCCACCACAGGCACTTTGAGTTCTACTCCATAATCACCATCGATATTGATAAGCACCCCTTTCGGCGCAAGCACACGGTACCATTCCTTATAGGCTGCTTCCACATCTGGTAAGGTCCAGGTTAGATTTCTCGCTAAAATCACATCGAAAGACTCATCTGGAAAATCTAATTTCATCGCATCCATACAGTGAAAGTCAACTTGACCCATTAGAGAGTCATGTAACTCTATAGCTTGTGCTTTAGCTACATCAATCATTTCTTTCGTTACGTCTACGCCAGTTACCGAATAACCCTTCTGAGCCAACAAAAATGCCAAAAAGCCCGTCCCCGTACCTAAATCTAAAATACGTTGGTGAGTATCTTTAATATGTGGTGTTATTTCACGCAACCATCGTGGCGCTAGATTTGATTGTAATTCCTTCATGCGTAGCGCACCAAAATCATCGCTTCGCCCTTTCCAATAGGCCATAATTCTATCTCGTATCTGCATATACCCTCCTTGCATCGTATCGTATTATACCATGAGGAACATGGTTTTGTATGTATCTTGAGTCACGAACAGATGGATAAAGGCCTACTAAAATACCTTGAGATTCCACACTAAAGTACGTGCTCCGCAATGTGGACATACTTGCTCAGCTACTGGCATTTCAAGTGTGAAATGAACAGATCCGTCCTCATTTACTCTTGTATGTTTGATATATTCCTCTTTAATTTTAAAGATAATTTCTGTATAATTAACTGTAGACATATATGACTCATCCTTTCTTAATTGAGTGGTTGCTTTTAATGATACGGTTTGAGTTTGTATATGTCTATTTTATTGCAACAAAAAAATGTTGGTGGCTACTCTTATATGAGTAGCCCCAACATTTAGTATAGAGCCCTTATAATAACTACAAGATCTATAGAGCGTGTTTGTATACTTAACTACAAATTATAATTTATCAAAAAGATAAACTATTTTACTTCAGCCCAACCTAAAGCAGCGCGTTTTTCATCCATATCTGCCAAGATTTTCTCAGCTACTTTAGCAGGATCAGTATTTACATACATAACAGAGCCTAATGTGTGTTTAGTGTCTTCTTTCAACCATTTTGTTACAGCATCAGAGCCTTGTGTAGGTGGCTCAACGCAGTGGTAAGAGTTAATCCCCATTAGGCGGAAGCCAAGGGATGCATCGATACCTTTTTCGTTAGACCATTCAGGACTAGACATTGCAAATGGCATTTGTGGTAAGTTAAGACCTAATTCAGCCGCAATACCACCAAAGATACCAGAAGAACGAGCATTATCTACACATTCACCAACATGCCATACTGGTGGTTGATCATCACCCAAGAACTCTTGTAATGCAGGGCTACATTTTTTAATAGCATCTGTATTACAGTAACCAAGTTTCATCAATGGGAAGGATGCACAACCATTTGTTAAGATGATACAACCATTTTTAATAAGTGTATCAACGATATCTACAGTAGCTTTTTCGTAGATAACGCGAGGGTTAGAACAACCTACTACGTTAACGATACCACGAACTTTGCCAGATTTTAAAGCCTCTGCCAATGGTTTGAAGGAACCATAATGTTTAACAGTAGATTCTGGAGAGAAGCCAACTTCTGCAGTGATTTCGTATGGTGGAATGAATACAGGCATACCTTTACGCAATTCATGCGCTTCAAGAGCACGATCCAAAATTTTGCGCGCCAATTCTTTTGTCTCAGACAAGTTAGTATGGTGATGATCGTAACCGATATGCTCAGCACCTGGCAAACGAGCTGCATCAGATGTAGTAATAACTTTTGTGTTAAAGCAACGTGCTACGTCCATGATAGCAGGATATACGTCTTGAACGTCAGCTACCCAGCAATCAAGAGCGCCAGTACCAAGTACAAGTTCAGCACCGATAGCATTACACAATGGAATTACATTTTCATAACGGTACATACTGGATAAGCCAGAGCAGCAAATACCGTAGAATTGGATGCCTTTAGCACCGATAGCTTTTGCTTTTTCTAAATACTCTTCGGACGCACCAATTGTACAAATTTGAGAAACCAATGTTGGTAAGTGACCATGAACAGCTATATTAACATAACCTTTTTTCAAAGCACCAATATTAACTTTGGATGTACGGCGACCGCCTTGACCGAATAATGCATCAGTAGCGATATCTGCAGCTACTACACCAGTAAATGTGAAAGCAAGACCACAACGCAAGAATTGTTTCATATTACTTTCCCAATCGCCATCTGTACCTACGGTTGTACGATGATATGCATCAAAGGCTTCATTGTATGCGGAAACAGGCAAGATATCCAAGTTTTTCCAAACTTCGCGACGCTCTGCAGGAGCCAACGCTGTAATTGTTTTATATTCACCTGGCAATGCACGGCTCAAATCTTCGAGCAATACATCCGCTAAATCATTAGCTACTTCTTTTAAAGAACGACCTTCTTCAGGGATGTTGAAAGCCTTACATACAGTACGGATTTTTTCTTCCCCTAAAATCGGAATATCCAATTGGTCATTAGCAGCAGCTTTCAAAGAAATCAAAATTTCACGAGCATGCGCACCATGTTGAGTCAAACCACCTGCAGCAGCACGTGTCATATTACGAGCTACGATGAGGTCAGCATCCGCACCGCAGACACCGCGAGGACTCTTAGGTGTAATTTTACAAGGGCCCATGAAACAGATACGACAACATATACCAGCAATACCAAATGTACATTGTGGTTGTTGTTTATCAAAACGATCAAATACTGTATCGCAACCAATTTGCTCCATGCGGAGAATCATTTCGCGCACAGCAGGATCTGGTGTTTGTTCGATAACATCTTGTTTGGTAGGCCATGTTTTTCGATATTCAGCAACGGCTTTCATGTAGTCATTTACACCATGTTCATGAGGCACGCCTGGTTCATGAGTGTGTGGCACCCATTTATCCGTTGGTAGTGCTTTGTCATGACTGTGATCATGGTCGTGATGGTGACCGCCACAATGGCAATGGTCATGATGATTGTCATGATCATGATGGTGATGATGTTCGCCATGGCTATGGTCATGGGTATTTTTGTTTTCCACATCTTTACTCATAATGAACCTCCTAGGGGCCTACATAGGCCAACCGTCAATAACATGAAAACATATTCTACTTTTATTTCGATTTTTAAAACACTATACTTGTAGGTTTTAAACCCTACTCCTAAATAGGTTTTAAATTACCTTAAGTATATTCTCTGACTAGACATCTGTCAATTACTTTTTGAGATTTTTTTGACTCATTTTTATCAAGAAAGGCTGCATTTACTATATTTATCAAATCCGATATTTTCAGTTTTCCTTCACAAAGCAAAAGAGTTTAATTCCCGTAAATTTCAGGAATTAAACTCTTTAATCGATAGAATAATATATTTAGATATTGTTTTATATGAATTATTATCCGCAAGCAGTACTAAACACGCTAACATTCCATATGTATAATTTATAAGAGAGTTCGCAACGGCAATGGCTTTTTTATTTTCTATGCTAATGGCTAGCAAGATTTGCTCATCAAGTACGGGATAGCTTTCAAGAGCTTGAGTCACGAACAGATGGATAAAGGCCTACTAAAATACCTTAAGATTCCACACTAAAGTACGTAGATACAGGTAGTATTTTTTCTAAAAGTATGCTAAAATATATATATATAAAGAAGAGCCATCAACGTGTGAACGGCGTTAGGCTCATCTCAAACAACTTTAAAAGTGATGATGCCTAACGTGTTGAGGTGTGAGAGACCTCTTTTACGTTAGGCGTTTTCATTGCTTACTTATATAAGGTAATGATGTTAACTACCAATGTCAAAATAGAAATGATTAAACTAATCTCTTCATACTTCGTCATAGTACCACCTCCTCCCATCACAGGAAGAGATGAGCCCAACAACACGTTGATGACTCTTTAAGTTCATTATATCACAAAATTCTTCAAATCGTTTATATTTCGATGCGAATTTTCCCCAAAGAACGCAGTCTCGAGTAGACACACCGTAGCGTTCTTTTTTCCATTATTGAGCAAACACAAAACGAGCAACATATTCCTTCTCAAACTGATCCTACGGTAGGTTTGTTCAGGAATATGGTGCTCGTTTATTTTGCTATATCAGCCTACTAGAACGCTACGATATGTCATAGTGATACAAGAGATGTCCCACAGGCTACATAACGGGATAAGTGACTACCCGAAATACGTATCTACTAATTCTTGCATTTTTCCTTCTTTCGCATAAGGAATTGTATCCACCTGTACAAAGTGATCTCGACAAACACTTTCACCAATAGGACCAAAAATAAAATTCATAGCAATTTTATAAATAATAGTAGATGGCGCAAATCCATATACCTGATATTCAAGAATATGTGCTAATCGTTCTTCATCTTTTGGGAACTCAACTTTCATCGTAGTATTATTATATAAACGTTTCACGATCTCAGCAATGTACAATCCAGATTTCATATACAAATCAATAAATGTTTTCGAAGAATCTTCAAATATATGAGGATTCTCTTTTTCTAATGCATCTACCATTTGTTTCACTATTTTTTTCGGTGTAAAAATCTGATTCGTTTGTTGTGGTGGAATATAGTCAAAAATATCTTCTGAACTATCTTCAAAGTAATTCGCTAATTCCAGTTTTTTCCGCAAAAACTCTTGAATAGATTCATTAAATGTCGATGCATCAAATAGCTGTCCTGCAAACCCTTCACCACCATCTCGCAAGTACCTAAACTGTTCCAATGTAATTCCCGTTACCTCTAAGAATACATCTTCATCCACATAGGTATCAAAGTTGTCTAAGGTTAGATTCGCATCGCCATAAGCCATCAAGAAACTTGGTATAGTTCTGGCAAATCCACGCAAATGACCACGAATTTTTTCTTCGTCACCATTCACCCGTTTTTGTAACACTTCTTCCTCTTGTTGACGAATTAATTGTTTTGGCAAGTTTTCCAAAGTTTCTTTCAATTTATCAGCCAATTTCGCTTGATGTTCTTCTTCTACTACACGGATTGCTTCCTCACGCTTTACGATAAGCGTTTCTTTTTCCGCTTCACTAGTTGCCTCGTTCATCTTATCTGTAAATTCCCGATGTGTATGAGCAATAGCTATCGCTTGTTCAGCATCATTCTTACGAACCGTATCTTCTATGGCACTTTTTATGTCTCTTTCAAGCCGTTGTACACTTCTGTTTTTCAGACCATATGTATCTTGCATTTCTGTAGCAATAGGACCAATATAGGGGGTAGTAATCTCCCTAACAATTTCTTCTGCCGTTGGTTTCGTTTCCTGTTGACGTACAGTAGTCTCAATGTGTTCAATAGAGGCGCGCAATCTATCCCCAAACAGTTCACCTTGACGATTTACCACAATTTCCTCTGGTACCACTGGACGATTATCCTCATCCAATTCCACATCCTCAATATCAAGCACATCGCCCATCACAATTCTACCTTGGTCAGCCACTGGCAGTTCTTCCAAAATATCCAAGACAGCTTGCGTTGCTCGGAATACATTCGCCATGTTATCAAACAAGAAATTCGACATAAATCCACGTTTCACAACCTCTTGTGCCTTAATTTGTCGAGGTATAGTCAACACTTGAGTAGCATCGATTTCCACCATGCAACCATCTGTATCCTCTGCAATGACAGGGAAAAAGTTCAGTAACTCCCCTATGTTTTCTTTTCTATCTGAACTCGTTCCAGCACCATTTGCAGTAGTAGACCGCAAATCATTGGCAAATTGGTCATATACTATGAGGGTCCGTTCTGGCGCAAAATCAAATACGTAGGCACGCTCTTTACGATAATGTATACCTTTTTCTACCCAAGCATAGGGGTTTTGTGCTCGAAATGCCGCTTGCATATACAATGCAGGTGACTTCATATTGCACAGCATCATAACACCCGTCCACTCTGGCACCGTCACGCCTGTGGTGAGCTGACCTACTGAAAGTGTTATGGTCCGTTCCTTATCCTTAATCGCTGTTCGTACCGCTTCCAAGGAACGAAGATTTTCATTCCCCTCATCAGACGTATAAGCATTACCAAAACCAGCAGCCAATACGATACCATAGTTTTCAAAGGTAGGATGTTCCTCTAACAATCGTTTGAGCGCCTTCGCAGAATCTACTCGATCTAAGAGCCAGAATGTATGCTTTAACTCATTTCGCAACTCTTTCGTAGAAAATGGATATTTCTCATTCCTTGTCAATGTATCTAACCAAGCTTTCACCGCATCAATATGGATAAATTCACCGCTCTCTTTTGTTGCAAAAAATTCATTTAAATCAAAAGCAAAGTCATAGGTTTCCCCATCAATGTGAACTCCTTCTCGTACCACATCTGTAATCATGTGTGACATTTGATAGGTAAACATGTTGAGCTCTGGTAAGGATTCATAAGGATTTTCGCTTTCACTGCTAGAATCCCAATCACGTTTCGCCCGTTGTTCATCTGCATAGGACCAATGATAAATTTGTTCCTCTCCAAAACGACCTTTCGCAATGGATTTAAAAGGAGTGCCCGACAAATGAAGCGTCCATCTTCTTTGAATTTGCTTAAATGCAAAATCTGTTTTCCAAGTATCAACTCCCTCATGAGATTCATCGATGATAACTAGGTCCCACATTAAATCGGCCACCCATTCTAGCTTGTTATGTTGACCACCAAAAAAAGTAGCCCCCTTTAAATCTTGTAAACTAATAAATGCAATTTGACCTATGTCTTCACAATCTTTCGCACAGTTGGTAAATTCATCACGACTCATAGCGGTACGATGTTTTAGTGATTCTGCACTGCTTACGAACTTATACTTCGTATTCCCTGCCATAAATTTATGAAAATCATCATACCAAGAATTAGCTACCGCAGGGCGATTGGTGAGCACCAAAACATTTGTCACATTTAGGCGTTTCACTAAATCATAGGCCGCTAAGGTTTTACCAAACCGTGGTTTAGCATTCCACAAAAACTCTCCTTTTTCATGAGATTGAAAATAGGCTAGGGTTTTCACTACCGCTTCTTCTTGCTCCCTACGCAACACATATTCACACTGTTGCCCTGGCTGATAACCAGATGTATCATGACGCGCAAACTTATGAAACAGTCGCTCTGCATCTTCTGGATGGTTATTAAAATAAAACCATTCCGTTTTTGTTTTACGCTTCACATCATGATATTTTAAAAACTGGTGAAAGTCATGGTCTTTAAAGTTGATCCCTTTATCGGGATCTTCTGTATATTCTGCAGCATGATGCCACAAAATATCCGCATCAACCCCAGATGTATGTACCTGTTCATTCACACGAACCTGCACCTCTCGCTCCGTATAGCCAATCTTAATCCAACCCTCATGACTTGGCACAGCCGGCAACGTATAGGCGTAAATCTTTGGTTCTACTTGCTTTTTCGTTTGTATGGTCGTTCTCATCAGTCCATAGCCCTCACTTTCGATTCAATAAACTCTATCTCATCTTGTGAAAGTCCATATTTACGATACAACTGACGGTCGATATCTTCAATCGACTGTGACCAGTCGATATCAGAATCGACCGTAAAGTCTTGGAGGGGGACGAAACGCCACGTATTTTTAGGATTATGTTGTGTAACCTTTAATACGCCTAATAAAGTCCTAGCAAACTTAGATTTTATATATTTCATACATGACCTTGCAGTATCAACGGATTCAAAATTCCCAACGGATAAAAAAGTTTGAGCATGCCCGATTAGGGGTTCCCCGATTAGGGGTGTGGATAACACTTCCCCAATAGCACCCGTACCATTAGATTTAGGTAAAATGACTTTATATTTCCCTAAATTTTCTGGTCCATTAATATAGTCTCTTCTCACCCATTTATAAGCCCTAGCATTATTTTCACGACCTATAATCTGAATATAATCTTCTTGTATATCTTCATTTGATAGTCCAGATTTAAATACCTCAGGTAGCTTATCAAATATATTCGTTGTCACATCATATTTATGGCCTTTACTTAATTTCATTTCCGCTTCTGGATAATCGCTATGTAACTTGTCCGTTAGTTTATAACTTTCAGGAGCATATATTAAATCACTAAATGTTTCAAAGCCATCAGATTCATATACTTTATGATATATACTATTTAATTCAGGAAAAGCCGTAAATGTGCCGATTTCTCCAAACTCTTTCTCTTTATCCTTATAGGTAATTGCCACTCCACCTTTAATATCTGTATTAGGAAAGACCTTTGATGAGTCTTGTTCATAATACAACACTTTAAAGTGTGGATCGTTCAACTTTTTACGATTCCATTCCTTCGGAGTTTTTCCCGCATTAAATAGAAATCGAGCCGGAGTAATTAAACATACTCTATCCGATACCTCTTCAGCTCCATCCATCATATAATTATAGATAGGCTTGTCACTTGTACCTTCTGTTTGCTCCTGATATGGCGGATTACCTATGACAACATCAAACTTCATCTGTCCCTCTCCTTTACTGATACTCTCTATGGTCACTAATTCCTTCTGCTTCCAGTCTTTTACCACTGTCAACATATCACCTTGAGGCGCCGGTGTACTATCTGTTTCTGTATCAAATAAATTCATTTGCACTTCTTTTACAGACCTATCAGAATAGGGCGTCCGTTTCGTCAATCCATTCATTTGAAAGACATTATATACAATAATAGTGGCGATGGCTTTCACCGTTTTAATCGTTGGCAATATGCCAAATTTCTGTTCATAATGCTCACAGAAGGATAGCAATAAATTTTCTCGTGCTAATAGCAAGGAATCCCCTTGCAGTTCATACCCATAGGTACTTTCATAGGCAATCTTTGCTAGTTTGATAAATTCTTTTTCAGAAGTCACCTCTTGGCTAATTCGTTGTAGTTTTCTATCTAAAAATCCCACTCGTTTTGGCACTGGAATACTATCGCCCGTAACAGAGTCGTAGCGAGTCACGATATACGGCGCTTCACCGCAAGCAAGTTCTAACCAGCGAAGAGCCACCCACTCTTTCAGAGTCATACCTTTCCATTCCTCTAGCACAGCAGACACCTGTTTGTCCACTAGCCATGGTGGCGTAAACACCTCACCACTAGACCGTGTTCGTTGCTCTTGCTTACGAGCATGCTTTGCCACCCTTGGTTGTATAATGGATTGGTGTTTTCCTACTAATAAACTTCGTCGAATCGGTTGATCACTACAAAAGGACTTTCCCATCCCCTCATAGGATTGAGATGCCCAAACAATATTCCGTTGTGTGGTCTTATCTTTTAACAGCGTCTTTAAAAGACTATCTATATCTTGATCTGTTTGATCAATCTCAAGCTGTGTAGTTAATATCTGCATCGTATTCCCTTTACATACATTGCCACATACAAGTATCTTCTTATAACTACATTCATTATAACACACTAAATGAATTATAATGATTTCATACAGAGTATAGTTAATCGCATTCTAGCAAACACCTAAACAGTGTCCACTACCATATCAAGACTAGTATTTCTCTGCAAGTTGTGGTAGACTATGGGTAGGTCTATGAATGCTATGAAAAGTATACAAATTTATATCAATAAAGATGCAATTGCTAACTTTTTCATAGTATCAACAGGAAGAGCTACAAACGTGGAACGGTGTTAGGCTTTTTCATTGTTTATTTAAATAGATCAATGAGTTGAACTGCTAGAGAGAAGAGCACGATATGTTCCAGATCAAACTTACCGCAAGATAAATTCGGGTTGGAATATGTCGTGCTCTTCCCTTTTCTATATTCAGTTAAGAACGCCACAGGCTAACTAGCGAAACAAGTAGTATTTTTTCTAGAAATATGCTAGAATATAGACATAAATAAGAAGAGCCATCAACGTGTACAAGGCGTTAGGCTCATCTCAAACAACTAAAAAAGTGATAATGCCTAACGTGTATAAGTGCTGCGAACACTTATTTTGACGTTAGGCTTTTCACTTACATTTGCATATAAGTCAAAACTGCTACAACAAGCAATCCGAACTGAATTAATAACATTAAAACTTCGAATAGTGTCATAGTACCACCTCCTCCCATATTAGGAAGAGATGAGCCCAACTCACGTCGGTGACCCTTCTATACTTAGATTATACTACGAAATTTCGCAAATCGTTAATAAATTTTAAAACTCATTCTTATATATTGCTTGTATATAAAGAAACTTCCCCAAAGGAACGCAGTTAGGCGTAAAAAACTTGTGGCGCCCATCTTGATTGAATTACACAAATACAAAACGAGCGCGACATATTCCGGAGCAAACCTACCGTAGGATCAGTTTGTGGAGGAATGTGTCGCGCTCGTTCATGTAACCACTCAATGCGTGCCACAAGTTTTCATAGCATCGCAAGTGACGTTTTACTCTGGTTGAATCGTAAAGGACAAGCTAGAGAAGTATTTAGTTTGTTCTCCTTTTGTTTCAGTTGGGAATGCTACTTCTACGCCTACTACGTTCACGCCGTTAGCAGCTACTGTAACCATTGCTTTACCTTGCGCGTCAGCTTGGCTTTCATTAGTCAAGTCGTTAAGAACGTCTTTGATCAATGGAGCGTTAGCATAAGGCATGCCATCTTTGAACACTTGGATTTCATAAGTGTCGCCTTTACGCAATGTCAATGGGTTAACACTTGGAACGATTTCGATTGGCATATTCAAACGTTCAGGTTTTACTGCTGCATTCCAGTAGTTTACATTGTATTTTACTGCATGAGTAGATTTTACCGCATTTGGTACATCTTTCATCATAGCTTTATGCGTTTTACCGTCTTTATCTTTTGTAAAGTAACCATAGTCAAATGTAGTTGCTGTTGTGCCTAACATTTCATTTTTTTCGATAGTTACATTGTGCTCATGAGGAATTACTTTCACGTTTAGCGGATTATACGCTACATCATATGCTTCAAAACTTTTTACCATAGATGGCATATATCCGTTATCTACAGGACCTTCCCCTAATACTAATGTTGGTTGATCAATACGTTCTGCAAACCATACGCCATGTGCAGACGCATTTGCTCCTACAGAGACTGCACCTACTAAAGCTAATGCAAGAATTGCTAACTTACTTTTTTTCATGATGGATACCCTCCTATGAAATATAAAATTTATAATACTTTTATTCTACACCTTCTGAGAATGACTAGCAAGATTTATTTTTAATTATGAATTATTTCTATAACCAAATACAATAACTATCTATATATACAAAAAACGCATACTATTCTGTTATAGAATCAACTGAACTATACTTTCAAAAACACCTAAAATCACTGCAAATACTGGACGGATGATGGCTCCTAAGAATCCAAATTGTCCCAATACCAAAATACCGATAAAGAACCATAACTGAGCGCCCAATAATTTTTCTTGCCATTCATAAGGCACATATTGCAATAGCACATAAAATCCTATAAAGCCAGGCACTGGTAACATGTTAAAGACACCAAATCCGATGCACAGTGTCACAATATAGGACATAACCATTTGTAAACCTGTGCTCACTGTGCTGACTTGCATAGCCACAGACATACCAGCATAGGCTAAGAATGCCACTAAAATATTAGCGCCTAGACCTGCTAAAGCAATTTGTATCATCCCTGTCCGTGGATTTTTAAAGTGATACGGTGAAAATGGAATTGGTTTACTCCACCCTACGCTAGCAATGAGCATCACCAAAATACCAAGTAAATCAATATGAGCAAAGGGATTGATTGTATCTCTCCCCCATTGTCTCGGTGTCGTATCCCCTAGGTGGATGGCCATCTTCGCCTGAGCATAGTTAAATATAGATATAGCAATAGCGATAGCTGGCAGCATCGCAATATAATGAATCATATCTTTCATAGTATCTCCTTCTATCATTAAAACTGTTCCTTTTATTATACACGATAGTCGTCTCCTTCCTCCATAGGTGATAGAAAATTTCCTACCAGTCATACACTCTCCTACCAGTGAGTAGACAACATGCTTCATTCTATGCATACTGAAAGTAATCTATCTTTCACAAGGAGGCATCTTATGAGGCAGCAAAAAAAGTTCATCATTCCCATTCCTTATGAATTACTATACCACCTATATGTGACGAAACACATGAGCACAAGCACTATTGCCAAGCAATTACACTGCAGTCAAAGCACTATTTGTCAACGCCTACGAGACTATGAGATTCCTTTTCACAATAGAACTCCCTGCATCCCCAAAGAGGAACTAATTGCACTCTATACAAGTGGTACATCCATCAACGCCATCGCCCAGCACTTTCATGTGTCCTCTCGAACCATCTATAGCCGTTTACATGAATGGCACCTAAAAGAACCTCGCCCTAGTTCTTCCCTAACAGCATTACCTATCTCCTATATCCTAGAATCCTACGATAAAGGATCTAGTGCCGCCATGATTGGTCGAGAATTACAGGTGGCACCTTCTACGATTATTCATATCTTACAACGTCATGGTATTCCTCTTCGAAATAGTATGAAACGCATTGACTTACCTATCGATGATATTTGTCATCTCTATACACAACACAAACTCTCTACCATTCATATTGGTAAACTATATGACGTCAAAGCCTCTACCATTGCCTCGAGATTACGAGAACAAGGGATTATATTACGTGGGAATAAAGATCAACTTCCTACATACTCCATTATTTCTGACTATGTACAAGGTACCTCCTTACAACAATTAGCGAGCACCTATCAGACTAAGTATCATACTATTCGTAATCTATTAATCCGTCATGGGGTCTATCAAAAAGCACGACGTATCCGCGACTTCGCCCATGCTATACAGATCTTCCACCAACGAGAAGGACTTTCCATAGCTGAAATTGCCACCCATTACGGATGCCATCCAGAAACGATTCGTCGCATTGTAAAAGATATATTACCTAAAGAAAAATCTATCCATTGATATCCTTGCTATGCGTTCTAAAGTAACGTATACTAAAAGTAAGTCTATCATTATTTGAAAAGGAGTTCATCATGGAGTATATCTTTGCCCTACTACCTTACTTTACGATAGGTATCGTAGCAGCGTTTATCTCCCGGTTTACGGGGATTACCATCTCATTCTTACTGGTACCGACCCTATTATATTGGGGTGCTACACCAGTAGAAGTTGTGTCATTTATGTTGACATTCACTTTGTATAATACATTCACCTTAGAAACACAGGATGTACGATTAGATTTTAAAGAGTTGACCTTCTTTCCAGGTTGGAAGTTAGCGATCCCTCTTGTTATCTCTTTTGGATTAAGTCTCGTATCTCCGCACTTATCTATCGGTTTATTTATTTTCTTCTTTATCTTGGAATTAGGTGCAGCCTTATACAAACGCATTCCACAAGCAGAGCGTCCTACCCTGCAACAAATTGGAGTTTCCTCCTTACTTGCGGCTGGTTGGACTATTGTTGGTGTCTTAGCATACCGTCATATTCCTGATACTTGGTACTTCCTATTGGTGGGGATTGCTATGTTGGGCTTAACTTGGTTTGCTTACTATGCAGGGGCTAATCGCTATGCTATGCGTCAATCTTGGACTGCTATTTGGCCATCCTTATCCTTACTATTAGGTCTATTCGGATTGGAAATCTCCTCCTATATTCATGGGGTAAAACGAAATTTCCCCTCTCCATTTGATCGCATTGTGCCTATGGTCACAGTAATCGGTGCTTTTGCTGGTACCATGGTTCTGTTTGTACTAGAAAACCAATTCTCCTTGGCTTCCTTAATTGCTGCCGTTGGTTGTGCCTTCGGTATCCGCATGTTTGGATACTACGGATTCAGTAAGTCTGGTAAATTCTCTTGGTTAATCATCGGTTTAACCATCCTCATCGTGCTTTGCTTATATTTGGTAAGTCCTGCTCCAGTTGGCATGGATACAGGCAATCAATTATTACAAGCACCGATTGCAGAATAATCTATAACTAAACTATGCAAAAATATAACAAACTAGTTCCTAACAAAATAGGACTGTAACAAAATAGCCCGTAAATAAAATAGAGGAAAGTTGATTAAAAATTATCAACTTTCCTCTTTTTGTATATGTAAAAGTCTATCCTTGTGGAAATGCTCCAATGAACTCCCAATCGGTTACATCTGGTATACGACTCTCTCTATCCATGGATTGTAAAGTCTCTATACACCACTTTGTAGTGACATATCGTTTTACATACATGTGATTATATCCCTCTATATCCAAAGCAATTTCCAAATTTAATTGATCTGGATGATCTTCATCCATAATAGCTTGGACAAAGTGGCAGTTTTCTTTTGGTGTGTCCCAAAACAAACTAAAGAACACGCGTTCATCTGCTACAATTTGATGTAATACCTTCTCTACATCGTGCCAAGTTCCCTGTTCATAGGTTTCTTCATCCGTCACTAACCGAAACATTAGGCTTCTCCTTGTTCAATGCGGATTACATGTCCAATACGATGGCATAATTCATCCAATTGTTCTTGCTCCGGACCTTCCGCCATAACGCGAATCAATGGCTCAGTACCAGATGGACGCACTAAGATACGACCATTAGCACCCAGTTCTTCTTCTGCTTCACGAATAACATCTTGGATGGCTGTATTCGTTTCCCAACCTGCTTTAGTTAAGACGCGTACATTCACCAACAATTGTGGGTATTTCGTCATCAAACCAGCTAGTTCAGATAGGGATTTTCCTTTTTCTTTCATAATGGATAAGGTTTGTACTGCCGTCAATAAACCATCGCCAGTGCTATTGTAATCCAAGAAGATGACATGTCCAGACTGTTCACCACCAATCGAATACCCTTCAGCTAGCATTTTTTCCAACACATAACGGTCTCCCACAGCAGTGCTACATGTTTGCATGCCCAATTCTTTAGCTGCCTTATGGAATCCGATATTGCTCATCACTGTGCCTACAATCATGTTCTCTTTCAATTTACCTTGCTCTTTCAAGTGTAAACCGCAAAGCAACATAATTTGGTCACCGTCTAAGACTTGGCCTTTTTCATCAACCATTAAACAACGATCTGCATCACCATCATTGGCAATACCAACCTGAGCGCCTTCTCTTAGCACTGCCTCTTGCAAGCCCTCTAAATGAGTAGACCCTGCATTATCGTTAATATTTGTACCCGTTGGTGTTACATTGATAGCAACTACCTCTGCTCCTAATTGGCGAAGGATCTTAGGCCCCACATAAGAAGCTGCCCCATGGGCTCCGTCATAGACTACTTTCAAACCAGTTAGCATATCACTAGTGGATACTACGAAGTTTACATATTCTTCCACCCAGTCTTGATGGTAGAAGATTTGACCAATATCACCTTTTGTTGGTCGTGGCAAGCAATCGTCTGCACTAGCTGTACATAATTTTTCAATTTCATCTTCTACAGCATCTGGCAATTTAAATCCATTACCGTCGAAAAATTTAATACCATTATCTGGATACGGATTATGGGATGCAGAAATGACAACCCCTGCAGTACATCCTTTCTGACGCACTAAATAAGCAATCGCAGGTGTCGGTGCTTCCCCTAAAATAATCACATCTCCACCTACAGCGCAGATACCAGAGGCTAAGGCATTTTCTAGCATACCTCCCGATATACGTGTATCACGTCCAATTAAGAACGTTGGACGATCTACAGATTGACCAAAGTAAGACGCCGCTGCGCGACCTAAATGATAGGCCAACTCTGGCGTTAAAAATTCATTCACTAAGCCTCGTACCCCATCTGTACCGAATAATCTACTCATGATGATCTCCTTTCAAAGGGCCATATGTATTCATAATTAGTATGGCAGTTTCTGCCCCATCTAAAGCGGCACTCATGATGCCTCCTGCATATCCTGCACCTTCCCCGATGGGATATAATCCCTTCGTGGACTGTGAAAGTCTATTTTCGTCTCGTACGATGCGAAGCGGTGCTGATGTTCGTGTTTCCACCCCAGTCATACACACATGGTCCGCATCAAAGCCTTGTATCCGTCGCCCAAAATATGGCAACGCCTCCGCTAATGTATTCGTCACATACTCCGGCAAGCATTGACAAATATCTGCTGGTGTCACACCAGGTTCATAGCTATATGCCTCACGTTGTACGTCATTTGTCTCTGTACGACCTAAGAAATGCCCTACCGTCTGAATTGGCGCATGGTAATTGCGACCTCCCACGATAAAAGCCTGTTCTTCCCATTTTCGTTGAAAGTCCACCCCAGCTAATGGATGATCTCCAAAGTCTCGAGGTCCTACCGTGACCACCAACGCACTATTCGCAATCCCACTGTCACGAGCGTATAAACTCATACCATTCGTGACTACACCACCCTCTTCAGAGGCACTGGCAACAACTTGTCCCCCTGGGCACATACAAAAACTATAGCA
The DNA here is from genome assembly GCF_003992235.1 of Veillonella sp. 3913. Taxonomy (NCBI): domain Bacteria; kingdom Bacillati; phylum Bacillota; class Negativicutes; order Veillonellales; family Veillonellaceae; genus Veillonella; species Veillonella sp. 3913. Next base: position 65,932 of record NZ_RQVF01000003.1, read on the forward strand.
AGAACGATCTTGCTCTTTATCGTGATACACCAAGGAATATTCTGCAGCTCCTAAGCCAATATCTGCTGGATGTACTCCGTATTGTGACGTGTCGATCACATCTTGATCATGCTCGATACGAACACCAATAGCAAAAGACTTCCCCTCTAAATGAACACCTCTGTCATAGAGCATACGATAGGTATCGCGCGCACTGTGACCAACCCCTAACATCACAATATCTGCAGAGATTCGTTCTGTTCCATTAATAACAACACCGGTTACAACTTGATCTTGTACTTCAATATCTGTAACCTGTGCACCAAAACGAACTTCTCCACCCCATGCAATAATCTGCTGTCGCATAGCTTTTACCATGTGGCGCAAAATATCTGTTCCTACATGAGGTTTATGTTTATATAAAATTTCTTCAGGAGCTCCAAATTCTACAAAGTACGTAGCAATCTCATGAAGTCTTGGATGGGTTACACGAGTGGTTAATTTACCGTCTGAAAAGGTACCTGCTCCACCTTCACCAAACTGTACATTCGATTCGGGTTTAAAAATACCTTCTTTCCAAAACTGTTCTACATCTAAGGTACGCTGGTCTACATCTTGACCTCGTTCTAACACAATAGGACGATACCCTTCTCGCGCTAAGTAAAAAGCCGCTAGCATGCCCGCCGGTCCAAAACCTACCACCACTGGTCGATGTTGCATAGACATAGTACCACGCACAATAGGTTCCGGCATTTCAGGTTCCATCAAAGTAATATCTTTATACCGACTTAATTTTTTTATCAATTGTTGTTCTTGGTCTACTTCTAAGAACATAGTGTACACAAAAGTAATATGCGGTTTCTTTCTCGCATCCACAGCCCGTCGTACCACATGAATCGCTGTAATACGTCCTTGTAAAGGGCTATATTTTTTAATCAATAATTCTTCTAACCGTTCAGCATCTTGTACGGGTATCCGAAAATTTATGATACGTAACATGACTATCTCCTACATATGAGGTTCTATTTCTACTTTTACTACAACTCGGTCTGTCGACGTAGCCACACCTTCTGGTAATACAAAGCTATAGTTCCCCGTAAAACTACCTGTAGCGCCATTGACTGGAATATCAATGGTTTTCACTCCATCAATACCATTTAAAATGGATTCTTTTCCTACAATCGTCAATTCTTTTGGTTCCACTACCACTCGTTTCACTGTATATCCAACTGGCACATTACCTACTACATTGGCTTGAACAGGTACTTTTTTCTCCATACGAATACGCTCTAAATCATATTGAATTTGAGCTCCCTTTGGTGTAACCGTAAGACCTTCTACCACATTTCCAGATGTATCTACTGGCAGAATTTCTCCTACTTCAGTAAAGCTTTCACGATGTTTATCTAAATTAATCCGAATCACCGCATAAGTAGCCTTGCTCACAAGGTGAGCTGGCCCCGCAATAGTTACCGTCGTAGGCATAATTTTAGACTCTTTAATGGCAATGTCATTAGGCACTGTCCCCAATGGTTGTGCCTGCACTTGCAATTCTTTTACCATATATTCATCCACCGTAACGGTCACATTTTCAGGGGTCATACTGTCAATGAAAGTCCCTGTAGGTGCCGTAAAGTTAATGGCTATATTTTCCTGTCCTACATGAGCATTCTTTAAATTTACATAGGCTTTCAGTACAGACGGATTAATATCAAAGATAGCATTGCGAGGTCCTCGTAAATGGACACGCACTTCCGTAGGTACACCTTCTACTAAATAGTTGGAATCCAAGTTTTGCACTTGTACTGGTACGGTATAGGTCATTTCAATGATAGGGTTTTGATCCTTCATGACATACACCCACATGCCTATAGCGCAAAATAAGCAAAATAATTTCATTCCCCAATTATGTTTTAATCCTACTATCCAATGCATCATTTCGATTCACCTCGTTTTATCTTAAGTAAAGAGCTGACTGCACTTGGTGTTGGCTCCAATAAGGACAACATAACTGTGCGCAACGTATCTTCTGTGACACCACGGTGAATCTGCCCTCCTAAGGCATAAGAAATTTGTCCCGTCTCTTCGCTAACCACTACCACTAAGGCATCACTTTCTTCACTTTGCCCCAAGGCTGAACGGTGTCGTGTACCCAATTCTTTACTCACATCACGATTTTGACTTACTGGAAGTAAGCTTGCGGCAGTCTCAATACGACCATTACGAATAATCACTGCTCCATCATGGAGAGGAGATTTAGGATAAAATAAATTCATCAACAATTCACTAGTCACGAGCCCGTCAATACGAGTCCCTTGCATAGATAATACGTCTAATTTCATATTTCTTTCAAAGACCATGAGAGCCCCTATCTTGCGACGAGACATACTACGGCAAGCAATGACTACTTCTTTCACAATGGATGTGAGTTCTTCTTTAGAAATTTTAGTACGGGATGAGAAAAATCCAGTACCACTACCCAATTGTTCCAAGAGGCGTCGTAATTCTGGCTGAAACACAATGGGTAACGCAATCATAAGGACTGCCACACTTTGTTGCATAATCCAACTTATGGTATGCAAACCCATGAAGTGTGCCACAATATTAAGAACAACTAACACGCCCAAACCTTTTAATAAGCCTAAGGCTCTTGTATTTTTAACTAGACGATATAACCAATAAAATAGCGTCGCTACAAATATAATATCTACGATATCTAAGAACCGTAATGTGGCTAATGTAGTTTGTAATTGAAACAGCATAGAATATCTCCTATCCTTTCTAATACAAATAAGGGTACATGCTCATGCATGTACCCTTTTATTGTATCCTATATTAGTATTTTTTTCTAGTAAACCTATTGGTTATACATGGTAAGTTTCGATGAGTACGTCCATGTTACCGCCACAGACCATACCTTCTTTAATCGCCACATCATCGTTCAAATCCACATAAATACGACGAAAACGTTCTTTCTTTTTTAATGCATCTACCGCACTCAAACGAATTTCATTTTCCGCACGGCCACCACCAATGGTGCCAAAAATAGATCCATCAGGATGCACAATCATAGTAGTACCCGCTTTACGTGGTGTAGAGCCATGAGTTTGTAAAATCGTTGTCACTGCCAATGTATCTTGCTTATGTTGTTGTAGATATTCTATAAACTCATACTTCATGTGCATACCTCTTTTTCGATAAAAAACCACCTTGTTTACGATAGGACACCGCCATGTATTCTGCTACGATAGAAAGTGCTATCTCTTCTGGTGTTTGGGCTCCTAAATCTAATCCAATAGGACCATATAACATATCTAGCTCTTGCTGTGTCCAACCTTCTTCTTTCAACACTTCAAAAGCATGGAAAATACGTTTTTGACTGCCCATCACACCCACATAGGTTGGCAACACATGACGCACTTGGTGCAAGCATATACTATCGAACTCATGAGCTCTAGTGACTACCACTATGCCTGTATAGGCATGAAGATTCAAATTATCCTTTAATGATTTAAAATCTAAATGCACTCGTTTTACACGAGAATCAAAAAAGTGTTCTTGTAAGTATTCCGCTCGGTCATCAACTACGGTAACGCCACAACCAATGAATAAAAATTGGTCAGCCACACAACGGCTTACGTGACCAGCCCCTAGTATGAGAACTTCTGGATCTTTTTCTACTGGTTGTAGGAAACATTCCATATCTTCAACAGAAAATAATTGTGGTTCTATTCTTTGAGGTACTGTAAAGCCTTCAATAGCATTGCCATACACCACGTCACCAGTATGGCTATACATCACTTTATCGCCTTGTCGCTCTCCAGATAAAATCGTTACAATCAACGATGATTCATCCTTTGCCATACGTTCTTGCGCAATATCAATCAGATTCATGGTACTACTCCTTTATCTGCTCATATTCCCAAGCAGTGATGGCCTCCATCACACCACCGCCGACAGCTAATGCTTTATCTGATATAGTAAAGCAATGGCTCTCTTCACATCGTGCGTCCACATCCGCTAATTTAAAGCCTTTCGTTACTAATATATTAGAGGCTAAGATACCTCGTAAAGTACCTTTAATTTTTGCATGCACTGGTACATCCTCTACATAGCCTATGATAGAACCCGCCTCTACTTGATCTCCAATATGACTTTTCGCTACAAATAGACCTTCCGTTGGGGACTTTATCACTCGTTCATGAGTATAGCCTCCCACATTGCCAGGAATCCCCGTATTGGCTAAAGCTGGACCTTCATAAATACATCGTCCTAAGGTATGACCACGCATAGTTTCAACTACAACATGCACATCCTTGCCAGCATTGAATCCGGGACCGCATCCAATGACTAAAGGAGCATCACTTTTTTGAGTTCCCACATTTCGCTTCGCCAAAATGGCATCTACTACAATAGTTGGCTTCATCGTGGTTAGTACTGTTTCATAAGGCTCAGTGACCACAGGAATTGCTTCCCGACTAGCTAATAATTTCGCTACATCTTGTAAGGGTACATGACGTGAGCGCAATCGCTCTAAGATCATTTCCCCTCGATGCACTGCATTCCCATAGGACACTTCTCTACGAATCATGGTAGGAATCGCAATTTCATTAATCACCACAGGATACCCTGCTCGCCACAATCGATAAATAGCGCCAGATGCCACATCTCCACCACTACGGATGAGAATCATTGGTTTCATAACGTCCTCCTTCGCTCACAATACGGTCATAGTCTTCTTTCGTATCAACATCTATACCACTATGCATAGTGCATTGCCTTTCAAGCCATACATATGTAACATGAGGAGCTCCTTCACCTCTCAAAATGACACGCCCTCCCATATCTCCAGGAATTAAGCGTAATGCATCCGCCCAATATCTCCCAAATACTACGGGATTACCTCGTTCTTGGTTCGGTCCATGCTGTGGCTGTACAATAGCTTTCTCGTCGCCAATGTCTCTGAAAGTGTTACACAAGTCGTCAATGACTTGCACATTCAGTAGAGGTTGGTCAATCACACCACATACGATTGCCTCTAAACGTTCTTTCTGTGTATGTTCCCATTGCAATAAGGCCTCTACTCCTAATCGGATAGATGTACCCTGCCCCCATTGTGGATGCTCATTAGGCACAGGAATCCCCTGCACCTTATACACCATATCCTCCACACCCATACATGGATCAATAACCACCGCTAGAGGTTGTATCCTGCTATACTTCGAGAGGGCACTCTCTAGTAAGGTATGTCCTTGATAGGTCAACAATTGCTTAGCACATCCCATACGTTTCGATTGTCCAGCCCCTAATAATACACATCCTATTGCCATGTTAGTATCCTTTGTATACAACAATTTTCACGATATCCATTAGCCAACACCACTTTGTGCAATGAAAGGGATTGCAAAGCTTGTAAAAATGCATCCACCACTGTTGAATCCACCGTATCACAACCTGTACAGAATACGATTCGTTTCCCCCGAGCATATTGAAAGACACCTTGCTCGTGTCGTAGCAGTCTCACAACTCCTTCTGGAGTTATCCTATCCCCTAATGGAATCTCCATGATAGCCTGTACTTCTTCTATGCGATGTACATAGTCCTCTGTGAGCGGTTTGCCTAACACCTGCATATTCACTACTGCAATGGTAGTCGCCGTTTTAGTCGGTATCACTGGTTCATGAGGTTTAGGGGCTTTTAACCACTTAGTTTTCGCTCCATCTGCCTCTATGATAATCGACCAATCTGGATGACGCTCTTGTACTCTATCTAGCAACTCTGGATCTAATCCTAGTACCTTATGGCCTGCTACGGATTGAAACCAAGAACCCATCCGTCCTTGTGCCAATTGTTGTTCTATATGAGTTTCACCAAGTGTTAGGTCATCCCCATAGTAGGGGTTCCAAGGAGCCACTTGTTCAGATCCCATCTTTGTTGTAGTCGTTACCACTACTGGTCGCTCTAGACTGACTGCCACAGCACCTAGTTTAGATACAACAGTTGTTTTGCCACCAGCCCCTACGACAGCAAGTATGCCAGGTTCTAGTAAGGACTCCCAGTACTTCCTATCACTCATCTTGACTCTCCTATTGCTTACTCTACTTATTTTTTTGTAATGCCATATACACACGTTCTGGAATCATTGGCAATGTAGTGACCTCTGCTCCAGTAGCGTTCAAGATAGCCCCTTGAATAGCTGGACAAGATGTATTGATAACAACTTCCCCAATGGATTTGATACCGTAAGCACCAGTTGGTTCATAGGATTCCACAAAGTCTACATGAACATTACCAGTATCTAGCCGTGTTGGTAATTTATAATGCATGAAATTGTTTGTTTCTAACACACCACGAGAAGAATAGCGAATTTCTTCATATAATGCCATACCGATACCTTGCACAACACCACCTTCTGTTTGTACAGTAGCTAGGTTTCTATTGACAACAGTACCACAGTCAACCACTGCATAGTAGTTTTCAGGCGTTACTTTACCAGTTTCAAGGTCTACTTTCACCTCTGCAATGCCCACCATGAAAGGAGGCGGAGATGTTTGACTGCCCCAAGTAGCCATACCGCTCAAGTAATGTCCTTTCGGGCCTGATACAAGTTTAGGTGCTAACTCTTTAGTAGTCATCGTTTTAGAACCATCTTCAGTCCACACTTTTTCCCCATCAAAGGAAAGTGTACTTGGATCCACTTCTAAGATACGACCAAATTCTTGTAGGATTTTTTCTTTCAACTCATCACAAGCCAGTTTCGTAGCAGTCCCTGTCACATAAGTCGTACTCGATGCATAAGAGCCTGGATCGAATGGTACAACGTCAGTATCTGCTTCATAGACAACCATCATATCCATGGGACAGCCCAAAGTTTCACAAGCAATTTGTGCCAATACCGTATTGGATCCTTGGCCCATATCTGTAGAACCAGTAAATAACATATACGTGCCATCATCAAGCATTCGCACTTCTACAGAGGCAGAGTCAATATTGGCAATCCCCGATCCTTGGAAGGCAAGAGCTACTCCTAAACCGCCCCTATGGCGATCATCGATTTTCCAAGATTTTGGACGATTATCCCAATTAGACATTTCTTTCGCTTTTTGAATAGCTTCTTTCAATAGACCAGATGCCAACACTTCTCCTGGATGGAAGGATTGTGCAGTTTCTCCTACATCAATTAAATTTTTCAAGCGCAAATCAATTTCGTCCACACCCATAGCATGTGCCAACTTCGTAATGGCACACTCCAACGGCCACAAGGCTTCTGTAGCGCCATACCCACGGAACGCGCCGCCTGGCATATGGTTTGTGTACACTACATTAGATTCATAACGAATCGCTTTCGTTTTGTTATATAGAGGCAAGGATTTATGTTCTCCTGCTGTGAAAGTTGTCAACGCATGACTACCATGTGCTCCTGCATCGGATACAGCTACCATGTCAATAACTTGGATAATACCATCTTTTGTGGCACCTACACGAACTTTCCAATCCCTTGCATGTCGGCTAGTGGAACAGTTATTCGCTTCGTGACGATCGTACACGATATAGGATGGTTTTTTCAATTTCCATGTTACAAAAGCTGGGAACATTTCTGTACAACCCGTTTGTTTAGATCCGAAACCACCGCCAATACGAGGCTTGATAACGCGAATTTGGGCCGCAGAAAGCCCCAAAGCATGCGCCACATGTCTACGAATATGGAATGGTACCTGTGTCGAACTTGTAATCACAAGACGATTAAATTGGTCTATGGTAGCAAAGGTCCTAAAAGTTTCCATCGCCGATTGTAAGGTAGCTTGGTCAAAGTAAGACTCTTCTACAACATAATCACACTTTGCCAATTCTGCTTCTAAGTCACCTACTACATGACTATAGGAACAAGCAATGTTTCGCTTAGGATCTCCCCCTACTGGAAAGTTATAGTGAAAGTCATCTTCAGCGTGAATGATGCTAGGATGATCGATAGCTGTATGCATATCCAAGACTGGTTCATAGACCTCATATTTTACTTTGATAAGAGGCATAGCTTTCAATGCTGTCCGTTCATCCACAGCCACGACTAAAGCTACTTCATCCCCCACATAGCGAACCACTTGATCTAAAATCAACATATCATACGCAGATGGCTCTGGATAACTTTGACCAGCTAAGGTAAATCGAGTTTGTGGCACGTCTTTATAGGTATATATTGCTTCCACACCAGGTATTTTTAAAGCGGCATCAATATTAATATCCACAATTTTAGCAAAGGCATGAGGACTGCGAAGTATCTTAATACATAACGCATTGGATGGAATAAAATCTTCTGTATAGGCGGCTTTACCACTTAAAATCGTTGTGGAGTCTGTTTTTTTATAACTTTGTCCTAAATGTTTCATAGTGTTTTGCCTCCTAAAAATTTACGAATCCCTCGCATATGCGATTCATAACCAGTACAACGGCATAAATTGTTGTTTAGGTAAGCTTTAATTTCCTCATCAGTAGCATTTGGGTATTTACGGCTTAATGCAATGGCACTCATCATCATACCGGTTGTACAGTAGCCACATTGATCAGCCCCTTCTTCAGCCAAACAATCCGCTAATTCTGCAGCTTCCTCTGCTACACCTTCTAAGGTAGTGATTTCATGACCCACAGCTCTGAATGTAGGGTATGCACAAGATAATATAGGATCACCATCTACCCATACAGTGCATAAACCGCAGTTTGTTGTATCACAGCCGCAACGCACACTGTAAAAGCCTAAGTTACGCAATGTTTCTAATAACATTTCATCCGTTTCGATGAGAATATTTCGTTTCACTCCGTTCACTTGTAACATTATTTCCATTGTGCCACCTCTTTTACCAATCGTTTAAACATGTTTTTTGCCATCTCTAAGCGATACTCTGCACTTGCATGTGAGTTACTTTGAAAGGATAAATCCTCTTGAATCAAGGTTACCGCTTCATCCAAAGCGTCCAATCCTTTTTCGTTAATAATCTGGCAAGATTTCGCAGCTAATGCTGGTTTACCTGGTCGACAACCAATATATACCGAGTAGCCTTGATCATCTAATCGTGCAGATCCCGTTAAATAAGGAAAATCTGAAGTAGATTTCCGTAATGCTTCAATCCCTACGGGTACTTCTTGTTTTGGCACAATAATTTCAAGTAATAAATCTCTTGTTCCATACGTTAAATATTGTTCTATCGGCATACGGCCCGCTTCAAACAAACGTACTTCTGCTCGTAATGCTAATAAGGCAGGAATAATATCAGAGAAACCGAATTTTGCTGCTACCGATCCCCCCATGGTAGCCATACTGCGGAATTGAACACCTAAAATATCTTTCACAGCTTTTGGGAGCACTCCTCTACAGAATGTTTTAAATGGTTCGTACACCTCTACATCTCGCTGTGTAGCCATGGCACCAATGCGGTATTCCGTTTCGTCCTCCTCAATATAGCGGAGACCTAATTCAGACAAGTCAATTACCATAGGCCATTTACGATTTCCCAATCGTGTCCAGCAACCACCTGCTAAAATAGGTGCCATCTTTTGCTTCACCATGAGTGCATGTGCCTCTTCTACTGTTTTAGGCTGTTGCACTTGCATAAACATAAGCATACTTATACCTCCTGACTCCAACATCTCTATATCCTTATTGTACCATGTATATGAAGATTTTGGCATATGAATTATCTCAGATACTAAGCATCCATATATGCATAATCCATATACATCATATGTTACTCGCAATCATTACTATAAAAATAGGCATACACAAACTACTTCGAACTACAATGAATCTATCATTATTCGAGACTAAGTTTATGTATGCCTAATATCAACTTTATATGAGATATAGTTTGCAAGCTCTTCAATTACTTTTATAGATCTCTCTATATCCTTCTGTTTGTTTCTCTACAACCTGCTCTATATCTTCTAAAATATCTTCAGGAATGTCTTCAACAATGCATCGATCCACTTGGAAAATTGCACATGTACCACATGATGAGCTAAGCCAACGTGGAACAGGCTGTAAGTGTACCGCAATCGATACTTGCTTACAAAATTGTTCAAATTGGATAGCCCCAAAGTGAGAATAAAACGTTGCTACATATTCCATATTATTGTTTTGTAATAGTGAGGATATACTCACCATTCTCTTCTTTAGACACGATTGTATAACCTTGAGCCAATACAAATCGAGTAATGTTTTCTACAGCTGTTTTAGAGTCAGATTGCACAGTATATTCACTGTCACCTGATGCCATTGCTTTTTGTACCATAATGACTGGTTCTGGACAAGATAGTCCTCTTACATCAATCATGCTTACCTCCTATGTTTCCTATTTACGCATATTTTTAACAGCAATAACTAAGGCAATCACAAAGCCTACACCTACTGCAATTTGGCCCGCCACTGGAACTCCAGTACCAGATGCAGCTAAACCAAAGTTATGTGCGAATGCTGCGCCTGCTGCTAGGCCCACTACTGTAATTGTGGAATCGGAGTTACCTTCACCAGATAAGATTAATTGACGCAATGGACAACCACCCATTAATGTACAGCATAAACCTGCCAAGGCCATACCTAAGAAGTTCCACAATCCATCTGTGTGCGCAATTGGTTGTTTCACAAAACCAGGATGGAAGTTACCTACAGAAATGTTCACTAGGAACGCTGCTACAAGAATCGCAATAAAACCAAGAATTAATTTTGTTTCTTTAAATAGAATGATATCCCGGATACCACCTACCATACAAAGGCGGCTATATTGTGCCAAGCCACCTACTACTAAACCAGCTGCTAAAGAAATCCATAACGGAGCATGAATGGCACCTGGTCCTTTTTCAGTAAAGAAAATGAACGCTGGCGCTGCCACTACAAGACCTAATAAAATCACCTGTGCTGCTGGCATTATATAGGAATCCATTTTAGATACAATGTATGTTCTACCCAAGGAATATCCACGTTTTAAGAATACTGTACCCACTGCAATACCACCTGTGAATCCTAATAGACCCATGATTGCATTCCAGTCACCACCTGCTAAGCGCAAAATCATACGGAATGGACATCCTAAGAAAATAAGACAGCCAATCATAGTAAAGAACCCTAAGGTAAATCGTGTTGCTGGAGCGGAACCACCTTTAGCAGATCGCTCTCCACGGAACCAAGATAATAAAAAGGCTCCTAACACTAATCCAATAATCTCTGGACGAATGTATTGTACTGGTGCTGCTCTATGCAGACCCAAGCCTCCTACAGAATCACGAATGAAACAAGCAATACAAAAACCCATATTTTGTGGGTTTCCCGCTAGCACTAACAAACTAGCAATCGCACCAATAATTAATCCAGCAATAATAATTCTTTGCTTTTCACTTATTACACTCATAGTACCTCTCCTACTAAACATTACCTCTTCGACTAGTTTACTTCAGTCCCTACAAATTGATATTTTGCACGCATTACTTTATACTAAATATAATATACATATTAAAAGGAGTTATAATTATGAAGTCTATCTATGCAGATAATAGCAGTACCTCTTTCCCGAAAGCGCCCACTGTAGCGCAAGCTATGTATGATTACATTTCCTATAATGGAGCTTCTGTTCATCGCTCCTCTAACGAAGATGCGTACCAAGTGGAACGTTTGATCCTAGAAACACGCCAACAGTTACAGCAACTATTAGGTGGACCTAGTCCAAAATACATCATCTTTACTCCCAATGTGACAACTAGTCTAAATATGGTCTTACAAGGTCTTTTTTCCGCTGGTGATCACCTCCTAATCTCCAGTTTAGAGCATAACGCAGTCATGCGTCCACTCCATCAATTATCTATGAAAGGTGTTTCTTACTCCACCATTCCAAGCACACCTCAAGGTGAAATGATTACCTCCACCTTAGAATCACTTCTCTTACCTACTACAAAGGCTATTCTAGTGACTCATGTCTCTAATGTATGCGGTACCATACAACCTATCGCTGAACTTGGGGCTTTTTGCAAAGAACACAATCTATTATGTATCGTAGATGCTGCCCAATCAGCTGGTATCTTACCTATACATATGAAAGATATGAATATCGACATTCTATGCTTTACTGGTCATAAAGGGTTACTTGGACCTCAAGGCATCGGTGGCTTTCTCCTTACTAAAGATGTAGCTCATCAAATACAGCCCATACTAAGTGGTGGCACAGGCAGTTTTTCTCATACCTTAGAGATTCCCACTACCTTTCCCGATCGCTTTGAACCAGGTACGCCCAATATTCCTGGAATCCTCGGCCTCCATGCTAGTCTATCCTATCTCAATACAATAGGTATCGAGAGTATTTACCAACATGAATTGTCTTTGACCAAGCAATTCATATGTGGTTTGCAAGAATTATCGAAATATACTATTCACGGAATTCCCGACATTCAAAATCGGACAGCCGTGATTTCTATTTCTCCTACTCATTGTGATCCAGCAGAACTGGCTCACAAACTGGAACAAGATTATCATATTATCACTAGAGTTGGGTTGCACTGCGCTCCTACTGCTCATCAAGTACTAGGTACCTATCCTAGAGGAACAGTTCGCTTTTCCTTTGGCTACCACAACACAGCTGATGAAGTAGACACTATATTAAATAGCTTGGATCTATTACAAACCAAATAACTCTTATAGCTAGAATATTACATATTAAAAATAAAGTAAGCACCAATTATACATATAATTGGTGCTTACCTATTTTCGTGCTACTTTCTGTATAAAGAAAGCACTTATATATGTAACCTAAGTCTAACCATATACAGTATTTTGATTAAATAGATTGATTTCTACGAACTTTACGTTCTGCTTTCCATTTATCTAAACGAGCAATCGCTTTTTCACGACGAGTTTTTTGGACCACATGTGTTTCATTGCCATAGCCATTTAACAATACATTAAGAATGACTGCCATTAAGCTACCGAATGTAATACCACTATGAAGAACAATTTTCAACCATTCAGGGAAATGATTATAGAAACTTGGTACTGCTAACGGAATCATACTCACACCAATACTGATAGCTACAATCATAAGATTGTAAGTACCATCAAATTGTACTTTAGATAAAGAGCGAATACCACTCGCAATAATCATACCAAACATAGCAATACCAGCACCACCTAATACAGGGTTAGGAATACTTGCTACAACCGCTGCCATTTTAGGGAATAATCCTAATGCTACTAAAATAACACCAGAAGCAGCTACTACGAAACGGCTTTTTACGTTTGTTACAGCTACTAAACCTACATTTTGCGCAAATGCTGTATGTGGGAAACTATTTAAAAATCCACCAATCATAGTTGCAAAACCATCTGCACGTAAGCAATCAGCTAATTCTTTTTTACCAATTGGTTTCTCAACGATTTCACCAATTGCGATACAGTCACCAGTCGTTTCTGTCATAACAACAAGCATAACAATGACCATAGAAATAATAGAGGAAAATTCAAATGTTGGCCAACCGAACGCTAATGGTGTTACGACTGCAAACCATTCTGCTTGACCAACGGCCCCTAAGTTAGCTACACCCAGTGCCATTGACGCTAATGTTCCAACTACTAAACCTACTAAAACTGCTACATTACTCCAGAATCCTTTACCAAATCGATACACTGCTACTACGATTGCCAATGTTAAGGTAGCCAGTAGCAAGTTAATTGGACTCGCAAATTCAGGTGAACTAGGGTTACCTCCCCCTACCCAACGAACGGATACAGGCATTAATGTAATACCGATAATTGTAATAATAGTACCTGTAACTACAGGTGGAAAAAAGCGGATTAAACGACTAAATAGATGAGAAATCAAGAATGTGACTATCCCGGCTACGATAACGGCCCCGTAAATACTTGTCATACCATGCTCTTGACCAATTAAAATCATTGGAGATACCGCAGCAAATGTAATCCCTTGAATCAAAGGAATTTTTGCGCCGATTTTCCAAAATCCTAACGTTTGGATCAAAGTGGCAATACCACAAGTAAATAAATCTGCGTTAATTAATTGAATCAACTGCGCCTCTGATAACCCCATAGCTTGTGCTATGATAATGGGAACCGCTACTGCTCCTGCATACATTGCCAATACGTGTTGTAAACCGTAAGCAAACAATTTAGGAATTGGTAACATTCCGTCTACATGATTAACTCCCTGAATTTGATGTGCCATATGAATCACCTCATATTACTTAATAGAATATACTAGTCTTATGCTTATATCATGTTTTGAATTTTAGACATCATCTGATGAAGTAGCAAGCACTCCCATACTTGCTACAACATCGAACTTCATAGACTGAGCACACTCTCTCCCTTACTGATTATTTTCGATATCCAGTTTTCTCAAGTGGTAAAGAACGACGTTCCATACCGTCCAAACGATTATATGCATTGGCAATAGCTGGAGCAATTGGGATACTACTGATTTCCCCAATACCTTTAGCACCATATGCATATTGGTCTGGTGTACCTTTTTCTATGAATGTACATTTAATTTCTGGACGTTGTGTAGCTCTTAACAAGCCTAATGTGCCATATTTTGTAACTACCTTACCTTCATTGTACTTGAAGTCTTCTGTTACACCATAGCCCATACCCATGATAGCTCCACCCTCTACTTGCCCTTCACAAGATTGTGGGTTTACAACTCGTCCTACATCATAGGCCACATGAAGTTCACTTACTTTGTTATCATCTCCAATCGTAGCTACGCAAGCTCCATATCCATAAGCCACATGGCTCTTAGGATGATCTTTGTCCGAATCAAATGGATCCGTAACGCCAAGGAACTCTTCATAAACTTCTATTCCTTCAAGTTCAGCTAACGTTTTAGTGGCTAACAATTCTGCTAATTTTATAGCCGCTCTACGTGTTGCTTCCCCTGTAAATACCGTTTGTCGTGATGCTGTTGTAGTTCCAGAGTTTGGTGTACGTTCTGTATCTGGTGCTTCTACTATAATTTGATCTGGAGACAATTTTGTGGCTTCACATACAATCTGAGATGCCACTGTGCCTACACCTTGACCAATACATGCAGCAGATGTACGGATGCGTACTTTACCATCACGGACTTCTAAAATAACTCGACCAGTATCTGGCAATCCTACACCAACCCCACTATTTTTCAAGCAAATCGCAAGACCTGTTCGATCACTCGCATAGTATGCATCTTTTACTGCTTCTAAGCATTCAGCTATACCAGTATCCGGTGTACATAATTGTCCATTCGGCAAGTAATCACCAGGGCGAACCGCATTTTTATAACGGAATTCCCAAGGGTCCATGCCTACCTCTTTAGCTAGTAAGTCAATATTTATCTCTTGTCCAAATATAGTTTGTGTTACACCAAAACCACGGAATGCACCACCTGGTACAGTATTCGTATACACACAAATACCATCCATAGAGAAATGTTCAAAGTTATATGGTCCACTAGAGTGTGTACCTGCCCGTTGTAATACTGGGCCACCTAAAGATGCATAAGCACCACAGTCGGATACAATTTTAACTTTTGTAGCTAACAATTTACCGTTTTCATCACATGCAGTAGTAATATCCATTTCCATTGCATGACGTTTTGGATGTACATCTAAACTTTCTTGACGAGTTAATTGTACTTTTGTAGGGAATCCAGTTTTCCAAGCTACAAGCGCTGCATGATGTTGCACACTCATATCTTCTTTACCACCGAATCCGCCACCTACTAGCATACTATGAACCTTAACTTGAGATTCTTCTAAACCTAACATACGAGCTACTTCATGTTGCTCATCATAGATACTTTGGCCACCTGTGTATAATTGTATGCCCTCTTCTGTTTTCACAGCAATTGCACACTCAGGTTCCATAAATGCATGATCTGTTTGCGGTGTAGAGTAATGTCTTGTTACCACATGAGCCGCATTGGCAATGACTTCATCAGCATTCCCACGATTTAACGCTTGATGAGATAGGATATTTCCATTTGGATGTAATAATGGTGCATCTTCTGCCAAAGCTTCTTCTGGAGTTAATACAGGTTTTAATTCTGTATAATCTACCGTTACCAAATTACATACTTCTTGCAAATATTTTTTCTCTTTTACTGCTACTACAGCAATAGCATCACCTACATAGCGAGTAATATCCCCTTCTGCAATCATAACATCCCAGTCAGGAACAATATGACCTGTTTTATTGAAAGGTACATCTTTCGCCGTTAATACAGTCACACATTGAGGATGTGCCAAAGCTTCTTCAATATGGATTGCATCAACACGAGCACGTGGATATTTAGAACGGATCGCTTTGGCATAAATCATGCCATCTACCACCATGTCATCTGCATATAATCCTGTACCCAATGCTTTTTCAGCTGCATCTATACGATGTAAGCGAGATCCTACAGTACCATCTGCATCATTTTTAGGAACTGGTGCGTTCTCTTTAAATAAACGAGCCGCTAATAAAATAGCATCTTCAATTTTTACATATCCTGTACAACGACAAATATTTCCCAATAAAGCTTTTTGAACATCTGCCCTTGTAGGTTCTAATGTAGTATCCAATAATGCTTTAGCACTGATAATCATGCCCGGAATACAGAAACCACATTGTACAGCTCCACATTCCGCAAAAGCATATACATACACTTCTTTTTCACGTTCTGTAAGGCCTTCAATGGTAATAATTGATTTGCCTTCCATTTGCGAAACTTTACCTATACAAGCTTTTACCTTTTTCCCATCAATGAGAATTGTACAAGCTCCACAAGCACCTGCACTACAACCGTCCTTTGTTCCGGTTAAGCGTAGGTCATCACGAAGATAATCCATTAGTCGTTTATCTTCTTCTACCTCACGCCAAATACCGTTAACTTGAAATCGGTACATACAGAGACCTCCCTCCAATTATTGTTGGAATTCCCCTTTATAGGCTTCCACTAATTTTCTATCTTGCACCACATGGTGCCCACGTAAAAATACATCATCTATTCGACCATGTACAGTCATTCCCTCATAAGGTGTATAATCTGACCGACTATGAGTTTTATCCGAAGTCATACATTCTGTTACATCTGGTGAAAGTATCACAATATCGGCATCACTTCCTACCTGTAACGTTCCTTTTTTTGGATATAATCCATATAACTTAGCTGGTGTTTCACTAGTTAATTTCATATATTCTACAGGGTCGATTCGTCCACTATGAACAAACATATCCCACATTAGAATCATCCGCTCTTCTACACCTGGCAAACCACCTGGTGTTTTCGTAAAGTCACCAAGACCCTGCGCTTTTTGCGCTAATGTATAATTGCAGTGATCCGTACATAAAGTTTGGAAAACTCCACGTTCTACCGCTGCTTGCAAAATCTCCACATCTCTTTGTTTTCTAAGAGGTGGACTTAAGATATATCTCAATCCTTTTCCATCCGGCTGATTATACAATTCATCTGTCAGTAATAAGTATTGAGGACAGGTTTCACAGGTCACTTTTGCCCCATTCTTTCTGCGTTCCTCAATCACATCTAATCCTGCTGCAGAGCTCACATGTACAATATGTACTGGATAATCTGCTAATTCCCCTAGTCGAATGAAACGATGCATTGCTTCTGCTTCTATAGTATCTGGCTTTGAAAGTGGATGATACTTTGCTTCTGTATCTCCTTCCGCTCTCATTTCCTGTACCTTAGCTGCAATCATCGCTCCATTCTCACAGTGGGCTGCCACCAACGCACCGGTTGGGGCGATTGCTTTAATTGCTTCATAAATTGACCGATCGTCAATACTAAAGCTGTAGGCCATATATACTTTGAAGGATGCGACGCCTTCTTCAACAACCTTAGGAATTTCCGCTGCTACTTGCTCATTCATATTCAAAATTTCCATATGAAATTTATAATCGCAAGAGCAACGTCCTTCCGCCCGTTTCTTATCGCGTCGCAAACCTTCTAACAAAGATTCTTCAAAAGGCGATGCAAAATTAATAATCGTCGTGGTCCCCCCCATAATGGCTGCTTTTGTACCACTTTCAAAATCGTCTGCCGTGGTGGCAAAAGCGTTGGTCATTTCGAAATGGGTATGTGTATCGATTCCTCCAGGCAACACATAGCGCCCTTTTGCATCGATTCGTACATCTCCTGGTTTTGCCTCAATATGAGGAGCTACCTCTACAATTGTATCGTTTTCAATTGCTATCGTCCCTTGCATGACTCCCGTTGGGAGTACAAGATATCCTTGTTCAATGAGTATCATAGATATAATATGGAAGTTCTTTAATGAACGCTTCCACAACTCCTTTCAACACCTCTGGTAAGGCATCAATCGCTGTGCGACCTGTAGCGCCTTGGAAACGATATCCGCATTCCTTACCTTGAATATAAAAGCCGTCATTATCGCTTGCTAATAAGCGTTCTTCATCAATAAAATATGTTAATTTATCTTTATATGGGAAACATGGTTGTACGCAATGACAAGCACAGTTACCACATTCATTACAAGACTCATCAATATGAATAATTAATTTTTTACCATCTACAGTAATACATTCATTCGTTCTATTTGGACATACACGTACGCAAGTACCACATACAACACGGCATTCATGATTTTTGTCATGAGCTGTTGGGAAACCTGGTTGCTCTTCGCGTTTTTTCTTAGCAGCTGCAGATTTTTTGTATGTTGGAGCTGTTCCCATTGCCTCCGCAAAAGATTTGATTTCTGTTGGTTTAATTACCTTAGCAGTATCGTAATCTTCTGCTTCTACTAATTTAGCCAAGTTATCCAATTGGTTATAACCTAAACCTTGTAATAAGGTTGTACATACTGTGATTGGCCAAATACCTGTGCGGAATAAAGCTGCAATATTTTTCGCATCTGCACCACCGCTATAAGACATTGGTAAGCGTTCGCCAAATGTTTCACTCAATAATTGAGCTACACCGATGGATAATGGTAATAAGGATTTACCAGACATATACATTTGCTCACCTGGTAATTCTTTTTCGTGAATCGAAACAGGGAATGTATTTGTCAGTTTCACACCGAACACTAAACCTTCTTCTTCTGCAATCGTCAACAATCGTTCAATCATTGGCACTGCTTCTTTAAAAGATAAGTCTACTTCAAATTGATGTGCATCAAAATCAATATATCCAAATTCTGCTTGATCTAATAATTCTCTTACACGATCATAGCCTAATAATGTTGGATTACATTTTAGATATAAATTTAGATGTTTTTCTTTCATTAGGTATGTACAAATCGATTCAATTTCGCCTGCAGGACAGCCGTGCATTGTGGATAATGTAATACCTTGGCAAATGTTGTCATCAATATTGCGAATGTACTCTTCTGTTACATTTTTAAATTGATGTACATTAGCTAATGCCCATTCTTCGCATTCTTTCCAAACTGGTTTAGTACGTGCTGCACGTAAACATTCCATATAGGAATCTACATCTTCACTTTTAATGCCCGCTAAGTTGTAGCCAACACTCATAATAAAGATGAATCCATCTGGATCGCCGATGCCCCATTCTTTACTAATTAATTTAATAGCAAACCATGCTTTAATGTATTCATCAGCAGCTGCATGGCAATGGTACTCAGAGGACCATTCCACATTGTATGCTTCATCTTTTGAATAAATACATGGTCTTGGGATACCCAATTCTTCACCGAACATAATTTGTACTGTTTTTAATTCTAAGAATCGGGAACCCCCAACATAGGCTGCTACTAAGTTTTGAGCTAATTGAGTATGTGGACCTGCTGCAGGGCCTAATGGATTTTCCAGGTTACGACCAAATAAGGATAACCGTTGATCCGTACCTGTTGTGTGCATGCGCTCCACATTATATACTCGATTGTGGGTAGCATATTCTGTTAGAATATGGTTCATTAAATGTCCGAAACTTACCGGATACATGATATCGCTCATAGTATTCACTCCTTACTGAAAGTGTATTATGGGACTAATCGTTTCCATAAACGATGGGAAATTTGTCGTACTTCTCGTAGCAATTCTTCTTTATTCATGCCACATAATTGACGATCTAGCATACGTACCTTACCACCAGAAATAGTTGTAATTACATTAAGACCATTTAGGCCAAATAGTAAATGACCATTAATATTATCAGCATGTAAATCTGTTCTAGGAATATAATCTAAAACAATTACATCTGCTTCTGCCCCCGGTGTCAAGGTACCAACTTTTACAGGGAAGAATTTTTCAATCATTGCTGGATTAGTATTGAATAACATATGTGGAATTTCAGTCCAACCAACATTTGGATGTTGCATGTTATGTTTCACTAAACAATTTGCTACTTTGTAGGATTCTAACATATCGCTAGTATATCCATCTGTACCAAGACCCACTGGAATACCTGCTTCCATAAGTTTTAATACATTTGGTGCTCCTAACGCATTACCCATATTACTTTCTGGATTATGAGCCACCATGGTGCCAGTTTCAGCTAATACTTTCACTTCACTATCATCTACATGGATACAATGTCCAGCAATCGTTTTTGGTCCTAGGATACCATCTTCATGCAAGCGATGAACTGCGCGCATACCATATTTTTCTTGGCTATCTTCCTGATCTGTAGTACCTTCTGCTACATGGATGTGATATCCCAAATTGTCTACATTTTGTTCGCGAACATAAGCCAATGTGTCTTTGCTCAATGTGAAAGATGCATGTAAACCCATCATAGCTGCAATTGTTTCAGGGTTTTCTTTTGCTTCTTTACCAAATCGTACGTTTTCTGCTACCGCTTTTTCCATTTCCTCTTGACCATTACGATCACTTACTTCATAACACAAGCAAGAACGAACGCCAAAATCTTGAGCAACTTCGCTAATAACAGATAAGCTACCTTCCGTTTCCCCATAACTTGCATGATGGTCGAATATAGAAGTCACACCATTTTCGATACATGCCATATAGGTCACAATAGCACTTGCCCACACATCTTCTTTAGCAAGATGTTTATCTAGGTAGAACCACAATCCCTCTAAAATTTCTTTAAAATTCGTTGGGTTGTTACCAGGAATATATAATCCGCGGGCTAAGGCAGAATAAATATGATGATGAGCATTCACAAAACCAGGCATAATCAAACGCCCATGAGCGTTTACTCGATATGCTTTTGGATATTGTTTGCGCAATGTTTCGTATGAGTCTACTGCCACAATTTTAGTGCCATCCATTAATACGCCACCGTCTTCAATAATCGGTTGTAATGGATTCCGTGTAACGACAGTTCCTTTTCCTAATAAAATCATAGATAGGCTCCTTTCTATGAAAAACAGTATTCAATGAAATACTACTATTATAATTCGATGTGAGTGCCTGTTTTTCCTTCAATACCTTCTCTAGATTTTTCTAGTTGTGTGATAATTGCTTTTCTACCTGCTTTAGATTTAGCAAACGCTACAGCTGCTTCCATTTTTGGTTTCATCGATCCTGCTGCAAATTCACCATTGTCGATATGTTTTTGTGCTTCTTCTACTGTAATATGCTCTAGCCATTGTTGATTTTCTTTACCGTAGTTAATCGCTGCTTTTTCAATCGCTGTTAAGATAATCAATACATCTGCGTCAACTTCTTGTGCTAGTAAGCTACTAGTCCAGTCTTTATCAATAACTGCAGATGCACCTGTTAAGTGATTGCCTTCACGAACGACAGGGATACCACCACCACCGCAAGCGATTACTAATTCATGACCAATTAAGCCTTTGATAGCTTGTAATTCAATGATTTCTTTTGGAGCTGGAGATGCTACTACACGGCGATAGCCACGACCTGCATCTTCTTTTACCACATAATCATATTGGTTCACTGCATGTACAGCTTCTTCTTTTGTCATAAAGTGACCAATTGGTTTTGTTGGATCTAAGAACGCTGGATCATCTGCGTCTACACGAACTTGTGTAACCATTGTTGTCACAGGTAGATCTGTAATACCTCTGTTCAACAACTCTTCACGCAATGCATTTTGTAAATCATATCCGATATATGCTTGGCTCATGGCTACGCATACAGACAACGGAGTATTAGGTTGACCTTCTACTTCTCTAGTTAATGCAGCCATAGCATTATTGATCATACCGATTTGAGGGCCATTACCATGAGTAACGATAACATCACAATCTGCTTCAATTAAATCTACGATTGCTTTCGATGTTTCTTTCACCGCAATCATTTGTTCTGGTAATGTATTGCCTAGGGCATTGCCCCCTAAAGCGATAACAACACGTTTTTTCATAGGGTACCTCTCTATGGTGTATATATTCCTAACTACTTTGTAGGGATTAAAATAAGGGACTGTCTGAACAGACAGCCCCTTTGCTCTTAGCGGAGAACTCTTTCTGTTCCCTTTTCTTCTAGCTCTTTTAATAATTCTACTGGATTTTCAAATTTGCTTAATAAAATCATAGCAGCAATTACATATGGTTTATAGCTTGCTTCTTTGTAAAGAGGTACACGATAACGATCAAATACGGATGCGTCAACTTCACCTTCTTCACAGCTTAAGCCAGTGATATCAGCTGGTAAGCAATGTAAGTATAATGCTTTACCGTCTTTTGTAAGACTCATCATATCTTCTGTGCAAGCCCAATCTTTATGTTGTGCATTTTGTTCTAATAAACGACCTTCTAATTCTTTAATGCCTGCTGTATCGCCTTTGCCATATAAGTCAGTTCTTTCTTCCATTGCTGCGAAAGGTGCCCAGGATTTAGGATATACGATATCAGCATCTTTGAAAGCTTCTTTCATGTCGTTTGTACGCTTGAAAGATCCGCCACTAGCTTGTGCTTGTTTTTTAGCAACTTCTTCAACTTCTGGCATTACTTCGTATCCTTCTGGATGCGCTAATACAACTTCCATACCTAAACGAGTGAATAAACCGATAGCACCTTGTGGTACGGAAAGCGGTTTACCATAGGATGGGGAGTATGCCCAAGTCATAGCCACTTTTTTACCTTTTAAGTTTTCAAGTCCACCAAATTCATTGATAAGGTGAGCTGTATCAGCCATCAATTGTGTTGGATGGTCAATATCACATTGTAAGTTTACCAATGTAGGACGTTGTTCTAATACACCGTCTTTATGGCCTTCTTCTACTGCATCAGCTACTGCATGCATGTATGCATTACCTTTACCGATATACATATCATCACGGATACCGATGATGTCAGCCATGAAGGAGATCATGTTAGCTGTTTCGCGTACAGTTTCGCCATGAGCGATTTGAGATTTTCCTTCATCTAAGTCTTGTACTTCTAAACCTAATAAGTTACAAGCAGATGCGAAGGAGAAACGAGTACGAGTGGAGTTATCACGGAATAAGGAGATACCTAAACCACTGTCGAATACTTTTGTAGAGATATTGCGCTCACGCAATGCACGTAATGCATCAGCTACAGCCCAAACAGCTTGTAATTCGTCGTCTGTTTTTTCCCAAGTCAAGAAGAAGTCATTGTTGTACATGTTTTTTGTGTCTAACTTAGCTAATGCGTCTACACATTTTTTGAAATCTGCCATTTTTTGCACCTCATTAATAATTTATAGCTTTATAAAATGTAAACTATTATTTGCAATAGTTTGTAGGTAAGATTGCATATACTGCTGCACATGTTACAAGGTCTTGTTTCCATGTGATTTCGTTAGGAGCATGTGCTTGTGCTTCTGCGCCAGGACCGAAACCGATACAAGGAATACCATTACGTCCCATGATGGATACGCCATTTGTAGAGAATGTCCATTTATCAGTTAATGGGCGAGCTTTACGTTCTGCCAATGTAACTTCTGCACCAATACGTTCTGTACCGTATAAGGAGATGTAAGATTCTTCCAATGCTTTTGTTACTTTATGATCTTTAGGAATTACCCATGTTGGGAAGTAGCATTCGATTGGATATGTTAAACCAGTCCAGGATGGACGAGCATATTCGTACATGGATACTTTTGCACCGTATTTTTGTACAGCTGGTAAATCTTCGATTTCTTTTAAGCAACTTTGCCATGTTTCACCTGCTGTCATACGACGGTCAAGAGATACTGCGCAAGAGTCTGCTACTGCACAACGGCTTGGGGATGTGTAGAAAATTTGGGAAGTTGTTACTGTGCCACGGCCCAAGAAACGAGCTTCTTCATAATGGTCAGGGTTGAATTTTGGATCCAACATTTTTTCTAAGCCACGAACACGAGTAGTCTCTGTAGAATTGTTTGCATTTAATGCACGAACATCTTGTAAAATGTCAGCCATTTTATAGATTGCATTATCACCGCGATCTGGTGCAGAACCATGGCAAGATACGCCTTCTACATCGATACGGATTTCCATACGACCACGTTGACCGCGATAGATACCGCCATCAGTCGGTTCTGTGGATACTACGAATTCTGGACGAATGCCACGTTCTTTAATAATGTATTCCCAGCACAATCCGTCGCAATCTTCTTCTTGTACTGTACCAACTACTAATACACGGTATTTATCATTCAATAAACCTAAGTCTTTCATGATTTTTGCACCGTATACTGCGGATACGATACCACCTAATTGGTCAGATACACCACGGCCACCGATTTCAGTGTCGCTTTCAAACCCCTCATATGGATCAAAGTTCCAGTTGTCACGGTTACCAATACCTACAGTATCAATATGTCCGTCAAAAGCAATCAATGTTTTACCAGTTCCCATATATCCAAGAATGTTACCCATAGGATCCACTTCTACTTCATCGAATCCTAAGTCTTTCATTTCCTTTTCAATGCGGCGAACGTGTTGTTCTTCTTCCGCACTTTCACCAGGGAATGCGACGATTTCTCTTAAAAACTTCGTCATCGCTGGTCCATAAGCTTCTGCTGCTTTTTTTACTGCTTGTAAATCCATTACCATTTCCTCCTTAAACACACATATACGTATACGTTAAAGTTAAAATTAACTGTATATGACTTAAATAGTTAGATTAAAATTTTCCTTGCCACACAATTTCTTGATAACGTGTTGGATCAGTGTCTCCTTCTGTGGAGAAGCAAAGTACTTTAGAATCTTTAGTAAGTCCTAATTCTTCTTTCAAATCTTTATATTCTTCCATAGTCATAGCGGCTGCTACTAAACCAAATGGAACAGCTCCAGATTCTCCAGAGATAATGCTTGCATCGCCTTTAATTGGTGCTGCAGACATTCTCATACCTAAGGATGCTACCCAATCTGGTGCAGATACAAATACATCCACATGGTTTTTCAAAATATCCCAAGAAATCGTATTTGGTTCGCCACAAGCGAGTCCTGCCATGATTGTTTGTAAGTCGCCGCCTACGATACGTAAATCGCCATCGCCTGCTTTAGCACCTTTGTATAAGCAATCCGCTGCAGATGCTTCTACTACTACAATTTTAGGTTTCACAGGTGCATCTTTATAACGATTTACCACATAACCAGTAACAGCACCGGCTAAGGAACCAACCCCTGCTTGTACAATTACGTGTGTAGGTACATCTACGCCAGCTTTTTCTAATTGTTCAGTAGCTTCTAGAGCCATTGTACCGTAGCCTTGCATGATCCATGTAGGAATTTCTTCATAACCATCCCAAGCTGTATCTTGGATAACAACACCATGATCTACTTTTTTGGATTCTGCTGTAGCTAAGCGTACACAGTCATCATAGTTCATTTCTTCGATAGTTACTGTAGCACCTTCTGCTGCAATATTTTGTTTACGAGTTTCTGTGGAACCTTTTGGCATAAATACCACTGATTTTTGACCTAGTTTATTTGCTGCCCAAGCAACACCACGACCATGGTTTCCATCAGTAGCTGTGAAGAATGTAGCTTGTCCAAATTCATCACGTAATTCTTTTGATGTCAAGATGTCATATGGCAAATCAGATACTTGTTTACCTGTTTCTTTAGCAATGAATTTCGCAATTGCATAAGAACCGCCTAACACTTTGAATGCATTTAAACCGAAACGATAGGATTCATCTTTAATGAATAAACGGCCTAATCCTAAGTGTTCTGCCATGCGTGGTAATTCAGTAAGTGGTGTTTCTTGATATTGCGGGAAACTCTTATGAAACTCGCGCACACCTTCACTTTCTTTTACATTCATTGCACAGGTGTTCAAATCCTCTGAAGCGGGCATAGTGTTCTTAACCCATTGAATTCGTTCCATGTAACTCTTCCTCCTCTTTTACTTGGTTCAAATCATTATATAAAGTAAATTTAGAAACGTTGAAATATTCCGATATTTTATCAGATGCCTTTGAAATCAAAAAAGCGCCCTGGCAATATAAATATCGTATTGCTTCCAAGCGCTCATTCTTATTCATTAAATGTGCTGGTCGCCCTACTACCTTTTCAGCTTGAGATAACATATCGCTCAACAAATCGCTAACAGATGTAACAATTCGTTCACCTTTTGTTTCCCACGCATGATTACTGGATGTAATAATCCGATCTAAAGAGTTTTGCAATGTAATAAAATCAGTAATATCATAATTGATACACAATAAATACTGTAATTTATCATTATCATCACGTATATACATCGTCGTCGATCGAAGAACTCTTCCATCTTTGGTCCGTGTGAGATAAGCTTGTTTACCCTGACACTGACCATCGTCATTTCGTATCGCATCTAGTACTGCATGCGAGGCGCCATCACCTACATCTCGGTTAGAAATATCTCCATGCTCAATATACACAATAGAACTCTCTAATGTCTCTATTTGCACGTCGTGAATCAACACTTCACATGAAGCTCCAAATTGTGTCGCAATACCATGCGCAATTACCTTTAATTGTTCTAATTTCATAATTGTCTCCTAACTATTTTTTAGGCTATCTAACAATTTATTAGGTATGCCCTTATTATAGCACCGTCATATTCATAATTCAATACTTTTTCTAAATATTTTTTAGGTTTTCTAATTTTTTGTTAGATACCATCTATAAACAAAATAAAAAAATAGAGGTAGATTGAGTCTACACTCAACCTACCTCTATACTATATATCAATTCCTATTCTTAGTAAGGAACTTCTGTTTTACGAGCTACACCCGTTTTGATTGCTGTTTCAGCTACTGCTTTTGCTACTGCTAATGGAACACGTTTGTCGAATGCATTCGCTACTACGTAGTCTTCTGCTAATTCTTCATCTGTTACAAGAGCTGCTAGCGCCTCAGCGGCTGCCAATTTCATTTCATCATTAATTTCACGTGCTTGTACATCGATGGCTCCACGGAAGATACCAGGGAATACATTCACATTATTGATTTGGTTAGGCGCATCGCTACGACCTGTACCCATAACACGTACGCCAGCTGCTTTCGCTTCTTCGTACATAACTTCTGGAGCTGGGTTAGCCATAGCAAATACAATAGCATCATCCGCTAAGCTTTCCAAAATTTCTTTTGTGAAAGCACCAGCAGCAGATACACCTAACAATACGTCAGCGCCTTTTGCAATCTCTGCTAAGTTGCCAGTTTTTGTTTCTTGACCCAATGTTTTGATCAACTCAGCTTGTAAAGAATCAAGACGTTTGTAGTCTTTGTTCAATACACCGGAGCTTACCATTAATGTAATGTTACGAGCGCCTGCTAAGTATAATAGACGAGCAATATTAGCACCCGCTGCACCAGCACCGTTTACAACGATTTTAACATTGGATAAATCTTTTTTCACAAAGCGAAGGGCTGCTTTTACACCTGCTAAGCAAGCGATAGCTGTACCATGTTGATCATCATGGAATACAGGGATTTCTAACTCTTTTTTCAAGCGATTTTCGATTTCGTAGCATTTAGGAGAAGAAATATCTTCTAAGTTAATGCCAGCAAAGTTTTTTTGCACTAATTTTACAGTATTAATTAACACGTCTGGATCTTTTGTATCAATCACCAAAGGAATGCAATCTACATTACCAAAGCGCTTGAACAATAGGGATTTACCTTCCATAACTGGAATCGCAGCAGCTGCTCCGATATCACCTAAACCCAATACACGAGTACCGTCAGATACAACGGCTACCATATTAGAACGACATGTTAAGTCGAAGGATTTGTCTTCATCTTCTTTGATATGAAGGCATGGCTCTGCTACACCTGGAGTGTATGCTACCGTTAAGTCATGAGCATCTTTTAATTCGTATTTTGTTCCAGTTTGCAAGAAACCTTTTAGTTCCAAGCGTTTTTCAATTGCCTCTTGTTTTACGTCCATGGGAAAACCTCCTAGATTTTCAATGATGGTAAGTTTCTACCGTAGAATATTTCCGCCATCTCTTGTTTGAGTTGTTGGTTAATTTGTTTGCGCTCTTTTAGCGTCAAATCTTCTTCGGTAATACCAAACAAATAATTATTAATGTCGTACTCTTTCAGCATCATTTTGGTATGGAAAATATTTTCTTGATACACATTCACATCGATCATATTGTAGAGATTACGTGTTTTAGAGTTAATGTAATTTTGAATGGAGTTCATGCGATGATCCATGAATAATTTTTTACCATGAATATCACGAGTGAATCCACGCACTCTATAATCTAAGCTGATGATATCAGAATCAAAACTATCGATAAGATAGTTTAATGCGTTGAGCGGAGAGATTTGACCACATGTGGACACGTCGATATCTGCACGGAATGTACTGACTCCATTGTCTGGATGACTTTCAGGGTAGGTATGAACCGTCAAGTGAGATTTATCGAGATGCATTACCACATCATCTTTATCTACTTTATCAACAGGTTCTTCCGAAATCAGGATAGTTACACTTGCTCCTTGTGGATCATAGTCTTGCTTTGCCACATTCAACACATTGGCTCCGATAATATGTGAAACCTCTGTTAAAATATCAGTCAGGCGCTGTGCATTGTAAACTTCGTCAATGTATTCAATATATTGGCGTTTTTCTTCTTCTGTACGCGTATAACAAATATCATAAATATTAAAACTCAAGGTTTTCGTTAAATTGTTAAACCCATAGAGTTTCATTTTATTTGATTTTACAGATGTATCCATAACTTAATATCTGCCTTCCTTATAATACCTACCATTATTATATCGAATTAAATAAATATATTCAAGACTTTCGATATAAAATTTTCATTTTTTTATTAATTACTTAATTATAGTGTGTCGCAATTGCTCCACCAATGCCCGTAGCGCCTTACCTCGATGGCTAATAGCTTGCTTTTGTTCCATAGAAATATTGGCCATCGTCGTTTTTAATTTTGGAATGTAAAAGTATGGATCGTAACCGAATCCACCTTTTCCCATTGGGCTTAACTGAATAAGTCCTTCACAAGTGCCTGTAGCTCGAACACATTGTCCATCCGGTGTAGCCCATACAAGAGCACATTGATAACGTGCTGTTCTATCACTTGGAGTAACATCCACCAATTCCGCTACTAATCGTCGATTATTATCTTCATCACTGCGATGCAGTCCTGCATAGCGCGCAGAATATACACCTGGTGCACCGCCTAAGGCATCTACTTCTAAGCCAGAATCATCTGCCACACAAGGCAAACCACAAGCCTCTGCATAGTATAAAGCCTTCAGTTCTGCATTTTCCATAAAGGTAGTGCCAATTTCTTCTGGTTCGTCAATATCTACAACGTCATCTATCGTACGCACTTCAAAGCCTAATTCTTCAAAGGCTGCGGTAAACTCTCGAATTTTTCCTTTATTCCGTGTGGCTAATACCACTGCTTTCGGTGCATTTTCGTGACCCACCATGTTACCAATTTCACCTAATGCTTCACGTTGTACCGCCATTAGTTGTTGTGTACCAGCTTCACCTAAATCTAATAGGCTATTCAACTCATCTCTTGTGAAAGTCCCATGTTCACCTGTTCCTTGCACTTCTACTAATTGGCCTTTACCGGTACAAACCACATTCATATCCACAATGGCTGCACTATCTTCTTCATAGCACAAGTCTAGCATAGGACCATCTTCACCGATTCCCATAGAAATAGCTGCTAAATAGTCCGTTACAGGAAACTTACCATATCCATCGTACATAGAATAGATAGCATCTACTAAAGCCACAAAAGCCCCTGTAATAGAAGCTGTGCGAGTGCCACCATCAGCTTGTAGTACATCACAGTCTACCGTAATCGATACTTCGCCTAAAGCTTCTAAGTCTACAACAGCTCGCAAGGCACGACCAATCAAACGTTGGATTTCCACGGTGCGACCTGTCTGTTTACCTTTTGCTGCCTCTCTAGGTACACGAGTATGTGTAGCTCGTGGTAACAAGGAATATTCTGCTGTCACCCAGCCTGTGCCAGTTCCTTTCAAAAAGCGGGGAACGCGATCCTCAACGCTAGCCGTACAAAGGACTTTTGTATTGCCACATTCAATTAGTACAGATCCCTCTGCATAGGCAGTGTAATGCCTAGTAATTTTCACAGGGCGTATTTCTTTTAAACTACGACCATCAATTCGCATCGTCATTCCTCATTTCCCATTACAATCGGATTATACATACCTCTTATTATACACAATCTCATGGCGGATTGGCAATTTATGTTCGCCTTTGACGAGGGCACTTTATCCTGAGTAAGTAGGCTATGTTTTCCTCTACTTCTCAGTCAGAATGCGGCATGCTTCCTCACAAACGGCACTTCGTAATGTTTGCTGCGGAGCATACCGCATTCTTTTCAACCTTTATCTTATATAGCAAAAACTAGCCTACTTACTTATCTCTCCAGACCTCATACCTCCATTAGTCAAAGGCAATCATCTCCTTTGGGTCTGCCTATAAAATTGTGTATGATCATCAGTATGTGAGGGAGATCCTCAAGGAAACAGATTGTGCTTATCTCCGAAGAAATACGTATAGGATATAAAGTATAGTTGTACGCAAAAATACGGCGCACCTGGCTACAACTATTATAGAGTATTGTTTGCAGCCGGTGCCCCGTATGCTAATTCAAGTTCGATATATTGTTTTTATACTCGCAGCATGGAGTTTAGGAACGCTTGTGTTCTTGGGTTTTGTGGGTTCCCGAAGACCTGTTCTGGGGTTCCTTCTTCTTGGATTTTGCCGTCTGCCATGAAGATGACTCTGTCTGCTACTTCACGGGCGAATGCCATTTCATGGGTGACGATGATCATGGTCATATCTTCTTCGGCTAGTTCCTTGATGGTCCGTAATACTTCACTGGTAAACTCTGGGTCCAAGGCTGATGTAGGTTCATCGAAGAGCATGATTTCTGGTTTCATCGCTAATGCTCTAGCAATAGCAACCCGTTGTTTTTGCCCCCCTGACAAGGTGCTAGGGTATACATCTCGTTTATCCCAAAGACCTACTTTTTCTAGCAAGGACTGAGCTATAGGTAATATATCTGCCTCTTTCATTCCTTTCACCATGCGAGGTGCGACCATGATATTTTCTAGCACTGTCATGTGTGGAAATAGGTTGAAGGATTGAAATACCATCCCCATTTTCAGCAAGATTTGTTGCTGTTCTTCTTTCTCAGCATAGACCGCCACGTCCGTGTTCGCCGGCGTGTCCACTAAGGTTGCCCCATCAACGAGGATGGTTCCTTTTTGTATGGTTTCTAGTTGTCCCAAGCAACGAAGAAAGGTGGATTTGCCCGATCCAGAGGGACCGATGATGGACACCACTTCGCCACGTTCCATGGATAGTGACACGTCTTGCAAGACCGCCACCGAGCCAAAGCTCTTTTCAATATGTAACATGTCTATGAAAGCCATGGTTTCCTCCTAATCTTCATAAATCGCCATGCGGCGTTCTAAATATTGGTATAGTTTCGTCAACACAAATGTCATAGCCAAGTAGAATACACCAGCTACGATGAAAGCTGTAATATCGAAGTCTCGTTGTACAATGCTACGAGTGATTCGCAAGATATCATTCATAGCTAAGACATACACCAAGGATGTATCTTTCAACAATGTAATCGTTTCATTCGCCAATGGTGGCAATACACGTTTGATGACCTGCGGCAAAATAATTTTGTACATCGTCTGCACATAAGTAAAGCCTAATACCTTCGCCCCTTCATACTGCCCTTTTGGAATAGATTGAATGCCACTGCGGAAAATTTCACATAAGTAGGCAATATAGTTCAACACGAAGGACAGCACTGCCGCCGTCATATCTGTGAGTTCAAAGCCATCAATCATAAATGGCAAACCATAATAGATGAGCAAAATTTGTAACATTAACGGTGTGCCACGCATTACGTACACGTAAGCATCCACGATGGTCGTTACCACTCGATTTGTGCTCAATCGGAGCAGTGCCAAGAGCAATCCACCTGGCACTGACAAGATGATGACGATGAAGAACAAGGACAAGGTCACTTGGAATCCGCCAGCAATGGCCGGAACTATCTGTAAAATATATTCCAATACGTCCATGTTTATTTATACTCCTCTTTCGTCAAGATAGATGTACTGCCAAACCATTTTTGTGCCAATTTGTCAGCCGTACCATCATTCATCACTTCTTGTAACGCAGCATCAACTTTTGCTTTCAACGCTTCCTCTTCCTTGCGCATACCTACACCTACTTTTTCACTGGCGAAGGAGCCTGTGGCTACAGTAAATACATTATTACCTTTTTTACCGATTAAATAACGGCCTACCATTTCATCCACCACTACCGCATCGATGCGTCCTAATTCTAGATCCATGAAAGCATTCACATAATCGCCATATTCTTTGACTTCTTTAAAATTCTTAGATTGGGGATCATTCTTTACTGCTTCTAATCCAGTAGAACCTGATTGAACGCCTACACGTTTGCCATCAAGTTGGGATTTGTCAGCAATCCCAGAATCAGATTTTACGGCAATAATTTGGTCCCCACGAAGATATGGTTTAGAGAACAAGATGTTGCGCTCCCGTTCCTTCGTAATGGTTAAACCATTCCACAACACATCAATACGTTTAGATTTTAGTTCTGCTTCTTTACTATCCCAATCGATAGATTTAAATTCCACTTCAGAACCAATACGCTTTGCCACTTCTTTCGCAAGATCGATATCAAAACCTACGAGTTCACCTTTTTCATCTTTAAATCCCATAGGAGGGAAGTTATCATCTAAGCCGATAACAATTTTTTTCGGCACCTCTGTGTTCGCCTGCTTCGTAGACGCCCCACAACCTGCCACTAACCCCACAATTACCAGTGCACTAGCTGCTGCTAATACTGTTTTAGAACATTTTTGTAGCCAATTCATAATACTTTCTCCTCTCTACAGTTATGTAATCTCTATTTCATAATTACATTATACTTTAGTTAATTAAAGTTGTAAAGAGATAAATCGCAAAAATTTTATCATGTATTATGAAAGTAATTTATACTGACAACGCCCCTCCAATAACTAACTATCAAAACAAAAAGCGATATAGTAAGTTATGTACTCACTATATCGCTGATTTGCTCTTTACCTATATGTTTTATATCAATGCATGCTCTTTCGCAATAGCCTTTACTTCTTCTACAGTAAAGTTAGTGACTTCTGCAATCATTTCTAAGGACAAATGCTTACGCAACATCTGAATGACAACCTCAGCTTTACCTTCTGCCCGACCTTCAGCCACGCCTTCTTTCCAATATGTATAATGATCCATTGATAGCATTGAATATTCCTCCCTCCAAGCCTCACAATGTTTTGCTTCATCTACGGCACTTTCAATATCTCTTAGTAACTCATCCGATGCAGCATGACCATCTACGTAATCCAAGAACCGTTGCAGCGGTTTTGAAATATCATCCATTTTACCCTTGGTACTTAAAAACAATTTTGTAGCCCCATCGTTCAACAGAATATCATGTTCTTCCATACAAACATTTTTGAATGTGTACTTATGACGATTTCCAGTAAACACAGGAAATGTACAAATAAAAATAATATACGAATCATTCAATGTCATGTACTTCTGCCCTTTTTGTAAATGATACATATCCAAAATACTTTGGTAAAAGCGTGTGCGCTTTACCAATTCTTCCATATCCTTGCTGGTTTGCATCTCGATATTGAATACAGTTCCTCTGTCGTCATTCACATAGACATCTAAACGAATACTTTTCGTTTCCAAGCTTACATCCAGAGTTTTCTCCTCTTGAATGTAAACGATATCCTCGATAGAAATATCCAGCAACCGTTCCAATACTGCCTTACAAATGGGTTTCTTTAGCATGACCTTTTGAAAGATAAAATTGTCCTGAATGGTCAGTTCATCGAATGATTTAATACGCATACAACGCCTCGCTTTCATTCTTACCAAAATTATACCACAATTACGTGCTAGGTCGGTAGATATACCTCCACCATATAGTTGCACTTCTCTTTGAATCTTATCCTTCCTCTAAAGTTTCCTAACAGTGAATATTTTCAAAAAATAAATAAAAAGAACCACCCAGCACCTTGCCAAGTGGTTTTTTCTAGTCCTATTCAAGTATTTTTATATCGATTCAGTGCCTCTAAGACTTTCATTTTATCTTGATGACTCAAAAACTGTAAGCTAATAGGCACGATATATATACCGCCCGTTTCTGTTTGCACATACAAGGTTTTCCAGTCCTCTCCGAATCCCATGACACCTTGATAATGAACAAAGGTCAAATATAAGTCTGGTGCAAAAAAGCGTTCAATTCTTTCTTTTACCAATATAGGTGTCCGTTTTAGAATGAGCCCTTCTGTAGCAATATAAATCTCCACATCGTCTTGCTGGTACATGCGCAATAATGCGTAGACAGATACCACCATAAGAAGAAGCATCCACATATTGAAGCTATGACCCAGTTCTCGATATAGAAGCACTCCACGATACAGTCCCCAAGCGGCGATAGCTGCATACACTAGTTGAAACCCCCATATCATAACAGAGGAATTATGTAATTCTTCTTGAATCGCTCCACAAGGAAACAGTTCTTCTACTTCTTCACGTTTCATAGTTCCTCTCCCAAACAGCATTCCAACCTCCATGTATTTCCACTCAACACCTCTATAGACAGCATCTACTTGTCTGCTTCATACATATCCCACTATACTTCCTCACAACGTCTTAGTATAGATGATTAAAAAGATGTAATGAAATGCTATATACACATCTCATTACATCTTACTATTACTTACGTCGTAGGCCCATAGCTTCTTCTACACGAGCCAATGTTACATTCGCCACAGAGGCAGCTTTTTCAGCGCCTTCTGTCAAAATCGTATCTAGCTCAGGGCTGTCGATTAATTCTGCATACCGTTCATGAATTGGTGTTAATGCTCCTACTAATAGGTCTGCAATGTCACCTTTAAAAGTTCCATAATTTTTGCCAGCATACATGCTTTCAATAGCCTCAAAGGAATCTCCTGTTAAAGCATTGTAAATGCCCATCAAATTGGAGATACCTGGCTGTTTTTCTTTATCGTAGCGCACAACGCCCTCAGAGTCAGTAGCCGCCTTTTTAATCTTCTTCACCACTACATCTGGTGTATCCAATAAGCGGATAGTAGCCCAATTATTATCATCGGACTTGCTCATTTTTTTCGTTGGATCTTGTAAGGACATCACACGAGCGCCACCTACGGTAGTTTTAATTTCTGGCATAGCGAATACTTCGCCATATTTGAAATTGAAACGTTGCGCCAAGTCACGAGTTAACTCGATGTGTTGACGTTGGTCATCCCCTACAGGCACATAGTTGGTTTGGTATAACAAAATGTCCGCTGCCATCAATGGTGGATATGTCAACAAACCAGCCGGGATGGTTTCTCCTTGTTTCGCCGATTTATCTTTGTACTGTGTCATACGCTCTAATTCACCGATGGAGCTCAAAGTTGTTAAAATCCAACCCAACTGCGCATGAGCAGGTACTTCGGATTGCACAAACAAAGTCACTTTATTAGGGTCCAAGCCTACTGCTAAATATAAGGCAGCAAGGCTTCGCGTATTGTGGATTAAATCCTTTGGATCTTGTGGTACTGTGATGGCATGTTGGTTCACGATACAGTAAAAACAATCATGGTCATCTTGGAATGTCAAAAAGTTGCGAAGAGCTCCAAGGTAATTACCAATGGTCAACTCACCGCTAGGTTGTATTCCGGAAAATATAACAGACATAGTATCTCCTATTCTACGGTTACTGATTTCGCCAAGTTTCTTGGTTTATCTACATCAGCACCGCGAGTGATAGCTGCATAATAGGATAACAATTGCAATGGTACAACGGCTAAGATAGGCACTGTGAAAGCGTCAGTTTTTGGCACGAAGATAGTATGGTCAACATATTTCGCCAATTCTTCATCACCTTTCATACCCACACCGATTACGATAGCATCACGAGCTTTTACTTCTTTGATGTTGCTCATCATTTTTTCGCGTACAGATTCTTGTGTCGCCAAAGCGATAACAGGAATGCCTTCTTCAATCAATGCCAAAGTACCATGTTTCAACTCACCACCTGCATAAGCCTCTGCATGGATGTAGGAAATTTCTTTCAATTTCAAAGACCCTTCCATAGCCACTGCATAGTCGATTAAACGGCCTAAGAAGAACGCATCTTCTTTGTAACCGTAATGGTTCGCAAAGGCTTTGATTTCGTCCACGTTTTCAAAAATTTCATGAGTCAATGTAGGCAATTCTTGTAAGTTTGTCAAAATTTCATGTTTTACCGCTTCATCGATGCGACCATTTAATTGACCTAAGTACACCGCTAATAACAATAAAGCTACTAATTGTGTGGTGTACGCTTTTGTGGAAGCTACGGCGATTTCAGGACCTGCCCAAGTGTAGATTACTTGATCCGCTTCACGAGATACGGCGGAGCCTACTACGTTGGTAATACCCAAGGATTTAGCGCCTAAACGTTTTGCCTCTTTTAAAGCAGATAATGTATCGCTTGTTTCACCAGATTGGCTGATGACGATGCATAAGGTATCTTCATCCGTTAATGGTGTACGGTAACGGTATTCAGAAGCGATATCTACTTCTACTGGAATACGAGCTAATTGCTCAATGTAGTATTTCGCTACTAACCCTGCATGGTACGCCGTACCACAAGCTGTAATCAAGATGCGCTTGATGCCTTTCACTGTATCTGGTGTCCAGTTTAATTCATCATACACTACTTCTGTAGCATCTTTATTAATACGGCCGCTCAACGTATCACGAATCGCTTTTGGTTGTTCGTAAATTTCTTTTAACATGAAGTGCTCATAGCCACCTTTTTCAGCTGCTTCTGCATTCCATGTGACATGATAAATGTCTTTTTGTACTGGTTGACCAGATCGGTCAGTGATTGTCACGCTATCTGGTGTCACAATAACAACTTCGTTGTCGTTGATAATATATGTTTCACGAGTGCGTTGAATAATAGCTGGGATATCGGAAGCAATGAAGTTTTCACCTTTTCCTAAGCCCACTACCAATGGATTATCTTTTTTTGTAGCAATGATTTTATTTGGTTCATCGGCACAGATCATTACCAAAGAGTAGGACCCTTCGATGCGTTCTAACATGCGACGAACGGTACTTTCAAAGTTGCCATCGTACATATCGCTCAATAAGTGAGCTACTACTTCTGTATCTGTTTCAGACGTAAATTCAACACCTTTAGCCAATAATTCTTCTTTCAATGGCATGTAATTTTCAATGATACCATTGTGCACTACGGCAAATTTTCCATCTGTACTTGTATGTGGGTGCGCATTCATATCGCTTGGACGACCATGAGTAGCCCAACGAGTATGACCGATACCAATATGACCTTGGTTAGGATCTGCTTTTACCACAGCTTCCAAATTCGCCAAACGGCCCATTTTCTTTTGCACTTTAATCACATTGTTTTCGCCCACTACGGCAATCCCTGCAGAATCATATCCGCGGTATTCTAATTTCTCCAAACCTTCCAGCATAAAATCTGCTGCATTTTCAAATCCAATATATCCTACGATACCACACATGGTATGTACCTCCTTGATTAATTCATTACTATTGCTTCTGAAAGTAGCCTTTGTGCACCTAGTTACCTTGGTGTTTTGCTCTACTTCTACGACTGAAGCTAGCCGAGAGGCATCCGCTGAATTTCGATACTCCTCTACCTCGTCCACTGTGAAAGCTGTCTCTTTCCAGCGCTTGCGCTATTCGCCTTTACGAATTTGGTCCCTCCTTTGCATGTGTTTCGACAGTTCTGTTGACTATGCCTAAGTCTTTAGAAATAGTCATAATCAGTAGTATTATACTTCATATGAGCCGTTACTGTAAAGAAATAAACAAATTTGTTATTAGGCATATATAATGTTGTCATAGTATATAGATAAATAAATATGCCCAAAAGGTGGTAAAAATATAATAGAGGAACGCTGACCTAAGTGTATCAACATTCCTCTATTATGCTATCATGCTATTATTCTAGTTGTGCATGTGTTCATCGCTACAGTTTTATAGCATGTGTTGTACTATGGGTTCATCTATGGCAGTCGTATTGCTTAAAAGCTGAACTTGCCAATGCATCTTATGAACTAGCGTTCCCCTTACACCTCTTCTGCAATCATCCCATCACGACATAATAGTCGATGATTCCCTACTGCCGCAGCCTCTTCTTCACTGTGAGTAACCCACAAGCAGGGGATAGCCCATTCAGAAATAATAGCTACTAAATCTTGTTGCAACTGAGCACGTAAGTTCACATCTAACGCCGTAAGCGGTTCATCTAAGATAAGTAACACTGGTTTGGAGTACAGTGCTCGTCCTAAGGCCACCCGTTGTTGCTCCCCACCAGATAAGCCTTTGGCTTTCTTCTTAAGATGTGGTGTCAATCGCAAACGCTCCACAATATGATCGAATAACTCTGGAGAACCTTG
Organism: Veillonella sp. 3913; assembly: GCF_003992235.1. NCBI lineage: Bacteria > Bacillati > Bacillota > Negativicutes > Veillonellales > Veillonellaceae > Veillonella > Veillonella sp. 3913. The sequence goes on from NZ_RQVF01000003.1 coordinate 104,797, forward strand.
TTTACTATACCGAATATTCTCCTCTACAGTCATATGAGGAAACACAATATTGCCTTGCGGCATATAGCCAATGTGTCGTTCTTGGGTAGGTACGCCCCTTCCCTTTTCGAACCATATCACATCATTGGCTATTATTTTACCTTCTTTCGGTACCAGCAATCCACATAGAGCTTTCAAAAATGTAGATTTTCCACTTCCAGAAGGGCCCATCAATGTAGTAATACCTTCTTGTAATGTACCTTGGGCTTTCACAACAAAAGTACCTCGTTCTATGACGATATCAAAGGAAATCATAGTACCTCCTTACCGATTTGAGAAGAGGGAACCTTTGGTTAGACCTTGAATGGCCCACACAAGCCCCAATGTTAAAATACAAATATAAATCACTAATTCAAATGCACCGTTATAATCGCCAAATTCTACGAGCGAATAAATGGCCAGTGGCATCGTCCTCGTCACGCCTGGAATATTGCCGGCAATCAATATTGTGGCACCAAATTCACCTAAGCCACGAGCAAAACATAGGATGGACCCGCTGAGTATCCCTTTCCATGCTAAAGGCAATGAAATTGTCCAGAACACGCGAAACTCGGAGGCCCCCAAGGTGCGAGCTACGTCTTCCATATCTCGATCGATAGCAGCCAGCGCTGTTCGTACGGACTGATAGAAGAGAGGAAAGCTGACCACGGCGGATGCAATAATGGCGCCTAGCTTAGAGAACACCACTCGAATACCGTGAGCCTCTAACCACGCACCAAAGGCATTGCCTGGAGAAAATATGATGAGTAACACAAAGCCTAATACCACTGGCGGTAATACCAAGGGCAATGTAAAGAAGGAATCGATCAAGGATTTCCCCGGAAAGGCATAGTGTTTCATCACATAATTTAGGCTAAGACCGATGACCATATTAATCAATAAGGCGATGAACGCCACTTCTACGGATAACTGTAAAGCTATCATTGTTTCACTGGTTCAGCAAAGCCCCATTTAGCCAATACTTCGCTAGCCTCTTTACTTGTTAAGAACGCATAGAAATCTTCTGTTAATTTATTTTGATTCTTTTTCACTACGCCGATAGGGTACTCGATCGGTGCATGTAATTTAGCATCTACTGTAGCAGAAATGTCTACTTTATCCTTCAATGCCAATGCATCAGTTTTGTACACAAATCCTACATCAGCTGCCCCTTCCGCAATATACGCACCAACTGCTTTTACGTCTTTCGCAAATACAATGTTAGGTTCTACTGCATCCCACAAATTCGCTTTTGTTAAGGATTCTTTCGCATATTTGCCTGCTGGTACTGTTTCTACAGTGCCGATAGCTACTCGTTTTGCATTCGTAATATTGTCCAATGTAACAGCCTCTTTACCTTTTGGTACGATCATTACCAATGTGTTTGCTACGAATGGGCGAATATTATCCATTAAACCTTTTTCATTTAATTGATCCATATTCTTTTTGTTCGCAGAAATAAAGATACTAGATGGCGCGCCTTCTTCAATCTGTTGACGTAATGTGCCAGATCCTGCATACACAACATTGATTTGTTCCGGTTTTAAATTATGTTTTTTCACATAGTCTGCTTTCAGCTCTTCCAATGCCCCTTGCATACTAGCTGCTGCAGATACGGTGATTGTTTCATTTGTAGATGGTGCTGTAGACGATGTAGTACCTTGTCCACCGCAGCCAGCTAATGCCAACACTCCTATCATAAGTAAACCCATAAACCAATTACGCTTCATAATGATATCCTCCCTAATTAAAATATATACACTTAGAAGCTTACTACATATTCTCATTATACTAGAAAAGCAACAGTAAGCAAAATGAATTTAGTTACATGTGGTACAATAAAGATGACAACTATACAACCTAAGGAGGTTATCTATTATGGATTTATTTTTTCACATCATTCTCACCAGTATCGTCCCCATTTTATTACTTACCCTCATGGGGGTCTTATTAGATCGATGGTTTCACCTCGATTTACGAACACTAAGCAAACTGAACTTTTATTTATTTTTGCCCGCTTATATTTTGAAATCCTTTTATGTCACCGATTTAACCCATGAAAGCTTTGAAATTTTTGGCTGTGCCCTCATTATTTTATTTGCTAACTCAGCCTTAGCAGGCATCGTCGCTAAGTGGCAAGGTTATAATTTAGGAAAAACAGAAATCGTCCGCAACGCAGTAATGTTTTCCAACATTGGTAACCTAGGAGTAGCCTTAGGGACTTTCGTCTTTGCCAATGATCCATACATCATCGATGGATCTACCCCCTATTTACATGATGGGGTTATCGCCATTATCGCTACTTTCATTATCCAAACTGTGTTCTGTAATTCTTTAGGATTCTATCAAGCTGGCAAAGGAAAATTAACCACCGCAGAATCTTTGCGTACCATCTTACATATTCCTATTATGTATTGTGTGCCTATCTCAATTATCGCCCATTATTATATCCCTATCGACTTCACTCAGACCATTATATGGGGGCCCTTAGATATTTTCGGTCGTTGCTTTGTAGGCGCTGCTATGCTCACCCTAGGGGTACAACTAAATCGGACACCTTGGAACTTTATAAAAAAAGATGTGATGATTACTTCCTTCATGCGGTTAATTGCAGGTCCTCTATTGGCCCTCGTTGTAGTACTTCCTGTAACTATGTACTACACACCATTAAGCGCGATTGCAGCACAAAGTATTATCATCGCTTACGCAGTCCCATCTGCAGTAAACACCGCCCTCATGGCTGTGGAGATGAACAATAATCCAGAACTAGCTACGCAAATTGTACTCGCCACCACAGTTCTTTCCTCTTTTACTATGCCCCTAGCTATATTATTGGCATACTATGTATTCCCCTTATAGCTAACACTTTCGTGCGTCAATTCGCTTGATGCTTGATATAGTAAACAGATTAATGTATACAGGTACATTCTATGTCTGCTATGTAACTATATAACAGACAATAGTCTAAATCAGTACCACTACACAAAACTATGCGATACCCTGCTCTGCCATAAAAGCATAAAACTCTAAAAAACTATCTAACAATGTAACAATACATTGCTAGATAGTTTTTTACATGCAAAAAGGGCTGCTTTCGCAACCCTCCTACATGCTCTGCACTTATTGATGTCCTACGTGCTCTAACCCTTGACGGATTAACACGATAACATGGTCATCATTCAATCGATACCAAGCTGTTTTTCCTTCTTTTCTAAATGTTACAAGTCTTGCTTGACGCAACACACGTAACTGATGAGATATAGCTGACTGGCCCATATCCATAGAATCTGCAATTTCAGTTACACACATTTCTTTCTGAAGCAGATGTCTAACAATACGCAACCGCGTTGGATCCCCTAGGACCTTGAATAGTTCAGCTAACAATTGTGTTTCCAACTCTTGTTGATTTGTTTCCATCTTAACCTCGCTATCATATAGTAATCCATTCTCTCTAATTAGAGTTTGGTATTACTATTATATCATTTTTTTCCTGTTCTGTATCACCAATTTTTTCCAAAAGAACACGAGAATCTTTTTCTTGATCCACTACGCTCTCTGGTGTGGCTAATTCTAAGGGTACACCTTTGGCATAGACACCAGTAACTACCCCATATCCATCACGTAATTTCATAGTACCAATCAATGTCCCACGATAATTCGTATAGAATTTTTTATCCACTTTACTAAGGTCTACTTTGACACGATTGAAAGGAATGGAAAACTCCACCACTCCATGGTCAAACCGCTTTACATTAGCCCGAATATATTCTTGATCTTTCGGTGTTTCATCTGTGGCTGATACCACTTGTAATACACCAGACTGTTTAGGTGTGACAATGACATATACCTCATGACCTACTTCTGGGGTCTCTTTACCTTCCCAATTGGCATAAGATCCTAAAAATTCCACTTCTAAATAATCCGAAGGTACCCAACCGATGTGACGACTTACTTTCACAGGCCATTGATATTCTGTACCACCTTGTAGCAAAGTTGTATAACGTTGTTGAATGTAGAACTGGCTCAGCAAGGCAACGATAGCAGCCAGAGCAAAGACAATCCATTTTTGATATCTCATCGTTCTTCCTCCTTCACTACACCCTCAGAGTCTACTACTTTCACGTCCTTTGATACAGCTTGCTCTCCCAACGGGAATTCCTCCACTGTTGAATCTGGTGACTGGCGACGAGCTTGTCGAACACGCTGATTTACCTTAACCCTTTGTAGTCGTTTACGCCATAAATATAAGGCATTGATACCTAATACAATGACCCCTAGCACTAAGAACGATACACCTCGCTCCACAAAAGTAAAGCTAGGATCAAAGAATCGAGCTCCAAACATAGCAATTAGCGTCAAAATACTACTATTCAATAAGCTCACCTTTTTCACCAAGGTGCCACGAATAAAAGTCCCTAAAGCTGCTACTAAAATATATGCATTAAATAGGATGGACGTCAAAATAGGTGTCGCGCCAGAGACAGTGACTACATAGCATCCAAAGATTACAAAAGGAATCAATCCGATAGTGCTTTCAATACGCTTAGCTAATACTAAACGACGCAATACAAGAACTGCTATGCCTAAGCTCAATACCATGCAAAACCATAGCCACCATGCCATGGTGCTTTCACCAATGCGCATCCATGTACTAATGTAAGTACCTTCCACAATGGTGTACAACAGAGCAATGGCACCTACGCCTTTACAAGGAAGTGCTAAGAGGGCAATTTTCTTTTCTAATGTGCCTAAGCCGTAGGTAACGGCGCCCAATACACTAATAAAAAATAAATTCATTTGTGGCTCATAGGTGGATAAGATGAAGAATACTTCACCAAAAATGGCACCAATAAAGGCCCAAGATACAGATACTAACAAGGAATCTTTCGACCCTTGATACTTACCAAATCTACGGATATAGTATGGTACTGCTACTAATAAAAGTCCTCCCACTGCTACAGGCCCTACCCAAGTATTTAAAGGATGGCTAGAAAAACTCCACCCCAATACACCAATAAGATATAAAATCATACCTAGAGCCGAATCCAAGACATAAATAATCGGCAAGGCACAGCAAAGAATGATAAGCACATATAGCCCCATATGCTCGCCTGTATAGAAAGTATCTGCTACCAACAAAGTGGTGGCTGTCAACAGTCCCATATAAATAACAGTAATGCTTTCTGCTACCATACTAGCTGGCTTTGCTTTCCATACACCACCACCGACCACAGCAATAGCTAATAACAAGATTGCCAAGGACCAATCAAATCGTCCATTAGGTGAAAACCCATACCAATATCCCGCAAAAAGCAAAATAATTCCCAACAAAATAAGTATAGCTCCACCTAACACTGTAATTAATCGTGTCCAAGATGGGCCCTCTTTAGGGATAAACCCGTACTTTGCTTGCAGCTGATGGCTCTGTTCTTCTGAAATAATTCCCTCTTCTTTCCATTGGTCAAGCTCTTTGTGCAACCAATGTATATGTTTTACATTCATATGCCTCTCCATAAAAAAAGGCTTTGCTCAGAGAACAAAGCCTTATATCCTATTATTTAACAATCAATACTGGACATGTGGAATGACTAGTTACATAACTACTTACACTACCCATAAATAAACCTTTTAAAGGTCCCAATCCACGGCTCCCCATAACAATTAAATCTGCATCATATTTTTTAGCTACCGCTAATACAGCAGGTCCAGGAGACCCTACTTCAAAAACGCATTTGACTTTCATATCAGCTGGTACTTCTTCTGCTACTTCGCTCAAGATTTTTTTACCTGTTTCTTCCATATCTTCAGCAATTTGTTCAGATACATAACCACCACTGATTGGAGTTTGGTCAAAATTAGAAATTGCGGATACAATGTTTGCTACGTGCACTAAAATCAATTCCGCATCATTACGTTTAACAATTGCCAATGCATGTTCTAACGCTCTTTTACCATTTTCCGATCCATCTGCAGGAACAATTATTTTTTTATATTCCACCATAGTAAGACCTCCTCCATATTGTCACTGTGCTACTATGTAACTTGCCTATATCACTATAATTCGACATAGACTTGAAAATTCCTTTTCTTTACTCTTATTGTCTCACAAAATCTGAATCTTCGCAAATGAAACTTGCGTCACGATAATATCTTTATGGTGTTCTTTGGCAATCACGAATTAAGAAAAAAGCACAGCATACGTTCTAAATCAAAGAGCACCGTACAAAGTTCTTCCTTCCATTTCTGAGTTACTCGATAAAAGGAAGACCGTGGCACACCTCTCCACAAACTGATACTCCGTTAGGTTTGCTCCGAGGTATGCCACGCTCTTCTAGGATTAGCATAATTCGGGTAAATGCAAACGCCACTGTATGTGGGATATACCGTAGTCTTTCAGCTCAGCGTAATTTTGGTAAATACAATCGCCTATACACCTATGCTTCTTTCGATATGAGCCGCGCTTTTTTTACTACGCACTAAAGTAGAAAAAGAACACCTGCAAGAGTATATCCTGCCACTGCATTTCTACGGAGAGATATGCTATGTTTACTTTGGATATGCCACGTTCTTTTTGTAATAAATAATTATAGAGCTCAAGAGCCGTAATTAGCATTATCTCAAAATCTTTTTAAATACATTTTCTTTCATGTACATAAGATACGTAAAATTTTTATTCTATACTCAGTTTTATATATGCTATTTTTGTTAGTCCCCTTGAAGTTATACTGAAAAGAGGGTAAAGCGATATATTCTTATTTTAGTCGAATTAATGACAATAAAATAGCTCCAATAATTGGGGAGATGGACAATGCCATTAAGGCTGTTTGGTAATTGCCTGTAGCTGTTAATACTGTGGATAAAATGATAGGTGCTGTGAGTGCGCCAATTTGGTTAAATAGATTTACGAATCCCGCTGTGGTTCCTCTTAGTTCTGGTGGTGCTGCCTGGATAATGATAGCATTGGTTAACGGGCTATACATAAAAGCTCCCATACCTAATAGGGGTGCTGTAATGTATAACATATCTGGATTGGTTGTGTTCGCAAAGATTAGCAAAGCTGGAGAGAACAAAAACATGACGATGGCTGCTAAATAGTTTCGTGGTAAAGAAATTCTATCTGAAATAAATCCGATAGTCGGTTTGGCAATCACTGCTGCAATACCGTAAATACTCATAATAGCGCCTGCAAAGATAGGTGTCACATGCAATTGTTTCACTAAATACAAGTTAGCCCAAGTGGTAACACCCCAAGTAGTGCCTGTTGCGAAAAATCCCATCACTGCTAACAATAAAATGTTGCGGTTTGTTCCTACAAAACGTAAGCTTTGTGCTAATGACATGCACCGTGGCTCTGTTCCTTGTACTTCTACTGTATGGTTCTTTCTGAAAGCTTGTACTTCTTTCACCGTAAACAAAGCTAAAAAGAATACTAGTAATGGTAATAAAGCGGTAATTAAAAATGCCATTTGCCATCCGTAATGGACAGCCACAAATGGCGCATATCCGTTAACCACGGTAATCCCAAATGATGTACAACTCATGAAAATACCTACAGCGGTACCACTTTGTTCTGCACTGAAATGCTCTCCAATAGCTTTCAAACAAGCAGATTGCACAGGACCTGATACAATACCTAATAAGAAGCGCAACACTAAGCCATATTCATAACTTTGTACAGTACTCATAAGCCCCGTTACAATAGCCATAGCCACTAAACTACCTAAGATAGATTTACGATAGCCAAATCGATCCGCTAACAGCCCTCCTGGTAATACAGTCAATGCATAACCAAAATAAAAAGCCGTCAAATACGACGTTCCTTGTTGCGCTGTAAAATGTAAGGCCTCATTTACAATTGGCATCAACGATGACCATGATAAGCGCATCACAAAACTTAACAAAAAAGTTAACCACAAAGTCAGCAGTATACCTGTTTGTGTAAGAGTAAACCCTTTTTTCATGTAATACCTCCTATGGAATACCACAAACCTATTTATACAGATCTAATCTGCATAAAATTATAACATATGCACCTTAAATTCACATCTTTATTCTTTAATTATACTTTGACTGATTCTATGGTGTAAAGCTAGCATGACAGCATACTACAATAATTCATGCGTATCTCATAACACCTATTCTTCAGAGTATTTGAATAAACACTCCTCTAAAATAAGTATTGCAAATATACATCACATTCTAATTGACAAAAGGTCTAGTTCAATGATAGACTATATCTAGTTTTTATATATGGAGAGGTGTCCGAGTGGTTTAAGGAGCTGGTCTTGAAAACCAGTGACTCCGCAAGGGGCCGTGGGTTCGAATCCCACCCTCTCCGCCACAATAAGCTGTTATCAACATGATAACAGCTTTTTTTCGTAGAATCGCAGTTATGCGTAGTAGCCATGTGGCGTTCCGTACTCTCTACATTACACAACCACAAGAAGAGCACGGTGTGCTCTCCCCTTTTAGCACCCACCCGAAAGAGCGCTACAGGCTATAGGCCCCACGGTATACATCGAAAGTATGTGGCAGTCCATTATTATATCAAAATAACACATATGCAAAAGAACACGATATATTCCGGAGCAAACCTAACCACTGTATCAGTTTGTGGAGGAATATATCGTGTTCTTTCATTGTCTTATATCAGGTATAACTGCCACATACTTCCAGAAAAATATCACTTCTCCGTAGCCTGTGCCGTTCTTTCTTAGTGCTAGTCTTTTAGTTCCGCATTTCCAATTCCTGTTTTACGGAAGATGGCAAAGATAATGCTCAATAAGATGGCTGTTACTGTTGCCAATCCCATACCTTGCAGTACCACTGGGCCGATTGCTAATTTAGCACCGCTCAAGCCGATAACTAGTACTACAGAGGTTAAAATTAGATTAGAAGATTTTGTATAATCCACTTTACGTTCTACCAACATACGTAAACCAGAGGCAGCGATGATACCGAATAATAAAATACTTACACCACCCATTACTGGAACTGGAATAGCATGAATTAAAGCTGCTACTTTGCCAATGAAAGAGAACAAGATAGCAAGCACTGCTGCACCAGCGATAACGAAGGTACTGAATACACGTGTAATCGCCATAACACCGATATTTTCTCCATATGTTGTATTCGGTGTAGCACCAAATAAACCGGATAACACATTGGATAAACCATCTGCAAATAAAGAACGGCTCAATCCTGGATCTTTCATTAAATCACGACCAATGATATTACTTGTTACTACAATATGACCCACATGTTCCGCAAATACTACGAATAAAGCTGGCATAATCATTAGGATAGCATTGATATTAAATTCTGGCTCATAGAATTGAGGGAATGCAAACCAAGGAGCATTGGCTACGCTTGCGAAGTCTACTACTCCCATGATTGCAGCAGCCACATAGCCAGATACCACACCAATTAATACTGGAATCACTGCAAAGAATCCACGGAATAATACGGTACCCAAGATTGTCACAGATAAGGAAAATAAGGATAAAAATAACGCTTGCTCATGAGTCATGCCAAAGCTTTGCCATTGATCTCCAATGATACCTGCCATACCCATAGCTATAGGGGCAACTTCTAAACCGATAACCGCAACAATCGCGCCCATTGCGGCAGGAGGGAATAATACATCAATCCATTTAATACCAATGAATTTAACTAACAAAGCCAATAGCATAAAAGACACACCAAAGGCAATAAAACCACCTTGTGCTGCTCCATAGGTCATGCCAGAGGCTACCACAGCACCTACTGGTCCAATGAAAGCAAAGCTAGAACCTAAATAGGAAGGAATCTTTCCTTGACAAATTAATACGTATAAAATAGTTCCAATACCGTTCATGAACAGGGACGTCGCTGGGTCAACTTTCAATAAGAATGGTACTAATACAGTAGCCCCAAACATAGCAAATAAATGCTGAAAACTAAGTGGCAATAACTTAGCGAAAGACGGGCGTTCGTGAACATCAATAAAATCTTTCATGGTGCATCTCTTTCTGTGTGAATCACACTTAAAACATTAAGACTTAGGTTGAAAACGATGGCGCGTTTCTTCGCCAATGGACGGCAAATGACGTGTCGTTCCTATTTGTTTGCGTGCATATTCATTACGGCGCGCAATATTTAATAATATACCTATGACAGCAAAATTTGTCACCAAAGAGGATCCCCCATAACTAATAAAGGGTAAGGGTACCCCCGTTACTGGTAGCATTCCCACCACCATAGCAATATTAAAAAATGCTTGAATAGTAATAAAAAATGTAAGACCTACCGCTAACACTTGACCTAATAAATCTCTAGATTGACGAGCAATGGAAAGTCCATATTTTGTAAACCAAAGAAATAAAAAGATAACCAAGCACACACCTAATAAGCCAAACTCTTGTGAGAAAATAGAAAAAGCAAAGTCTGTATGAGCCTCTGGCAAATAATTATATTTGGAAATTCCCTTTGTAAAGCCTTCGCCCCAAAAACCACCAATCGATACACTCAGTATACTCTGCGTCACTTGATATCCATTAGCCGTAGTATCTGACCATGGATCATAATAGGCACGAACCCGCTCCAGTCGATAGGACACAAAAGCAATTAAGGGATACGCAATAGCTAGTACAACGCCAAATGCTATACCTAAATATTTCCTATGCCCTCTGTAATAACCTACGCAAAAGGTCATGATCACGGGAAAACTGAAAATTAATACAGCTGTGCCCATATCTGGTTGAAACATAGTAATGAAAGCATACACAAAAGGAACTGTAAATACAGCTGGCACTAATAAGTTAGGGTGAAATATCCCCGGTGTGCCTCGCAGGGCCTTCCACAGGGCATTTAGTTTTCCTATGACACGATTCCACCAACTCCAAAGTCCATGTAACCGTGTATTCCCACCCCAATCATAATATTCATACAAGTACATTCTCCCATGCTTTTTCACATGTCTATCAATACTATAGGCCGCCCAAATAATAGCTGCTAGTTTAGCAAATTCAGATGGCTGTAATGTCATTCCATAAGGCAATCCAATCCAACGTCGCGCACCATTAGCGCCATGCCCTAAGAAGGGTAAAAATACAATGAGCAACAAAAAGAGTAAAAACAAAAACATCTTTAGTTGTACCTTTGAGTCTGCCCATTTACGGTAATCAAACAAATAGAATCTCCAGGCTACAAGAATACCAGCCCCTAGAAAGACTAGTTGTTTACCTAATAAGAACCAAAATGGTTTCCAATTATCTCCCCCTTGTAGGGTCGTAGTATAGGTAGCACTGTAACCATTAAAAAATCCTATTAAAATAATCCCAAAAAGAGGCACTAATATACCTTGTCCATCATGCTTAATAATACTACGATAAAAAGATCGAATATTTTGCCATACACTAGATGATGGCTTAGATGAAGTATGACTATTTTCCTGCATCTGTCGTATCACTTCCTTTAGCTGGCTTAATAGCCTCTAAGCGGAAAATTGGCTGCCCTTTGGCACTAAATTTTTCCTCATATTCTGTGCGCACATTAGGCATATCCGTACTATGTAAATCATAACTTACATTTTTTAATGTCCAACCAGAGTTTGTAAACTCCTCCAAAGAGAACATAAACAAGCCTTCATTATCTGTTTTAAAGTGGATTTCTCCATTTTCCTTCAATAATCGTGCATATCGATCTAGGAAGGTGTGATAGGTCAATCGACGTTTCGCATGCTTAGCTTTTGGCCATGGGTCGCAGAAGTTAATATAGAACCGGTCTACCTCTCCTGGTGCTACTACTTCTTCAATCCCCGCAATATCAAATAAGCTCACTTTACCATTCTCAGCTTGTTGTTCAAATAACTTTTGAGCGGCATAGTATAGCACTCCAATTTGCACTTCAAAGCCCACAAAGTTTGCTTCTGGATGGGCTTCACACATACCAGCAATGAACTTGCCTTTTCCCGTCCCTAATTCCATATATAAAGGTTTAGATGGATCTGCAAAACTTTCACGCCATTTTCCCTTGAAAACTTCGTGATTCTCTAGTACAGTATATGTATTATATTCTAGGATTGCTTCATCAATCCATGGTTTTCTACGTAAACGCATACTATCTCCTTTTATAACAATCTTATCCTTACTATTATAGTACATCATCTGTTCTATGTCAGTACTCACTTATAATTTTTTTATTTCCATGAAAGGTTTCCTATGAAAGCATTAGTATTATCCAGTGGCGGGGTAGATTCCACCACCTTACCTGGTCTTGTTATGAAGGCGGCTCTACCCCATGCCATACATGTGGCACATGCCGTGATAGAGAACAAGCTTTCACTGATAATGGTATGGTAGATCCATTATTACAATAGAAATAACACAAAAAAGCTATTCAACCTTTTTGGATTGAATAGCTTTTATCCTTCTTTAGTCACTTCGATTACCTGACTGGAATTAGCATCAATAACAACATGCATAATGTCACCGTTCACATCTAATACCATATGGTATCTAGCCACATATTCTTTTGTTTCAAGTTCCCATCGTATTAGACGAGCACTACTACCTAAAATAGTAATAGCCACTTGCTTTGCCTCATCAGGATTAATTACATTTCCTAAGTCGATAGCTGTAGATTCTTTTAAATTTTCTGGTGCTGTATCTACTTCTGCACTTAGAACTTGGCCAGTGGTTGCATCAATCATCACACTATGACCAGCCTCCGAAGAAACACCTGCTACTTCGTAGCTTTTGCGTCCATCTTGTTCTGCAAAGGTTATCCCTTTAATTTGCGCCGTTGGATATTGTTTTTTATACAGATTAACTGCCCCTTTGGCATCTACCATAATAGGGTCAGGTCCATCATTAGCTTCTACCTTATCTGTTGTGGGCACAACTTTTGTTTCTGGTAAAGCCACCTTTTTTAGCTTAACAGTGTCCGCATCCATCGATGTGGACTCCATAGATATACTATTTTGCTTGGCATTATACCAATACCATGTGCCTACTGCAGCAGATATAATAGCACAAATACTCAGGATACCTATGATTATTTTTCGTCTCATATTACATCCTTTATATACACTAATTAGTCTCTGAATCAGTATACACTATAATTATGAACATAATATGAACCAAATGCTCATACTTTTACAATATATCGTAATACACCATAACTAATTTCATAGAGTAAAATCATAGGTCCCGCAATCATAGTTTGTGATAACATATCTGGGGTCGGAGAAATAGCTGCACCGATAATAAAAGCCAAGAGAATAAACATTTTCCTATATTCCCGTAATCGATCAGATGAAAGAATACCCAGTATACCCAAAGCAATCAAAATAAGCGGCAGTTCAAACGTAATTCCGAAGGGTAAAATAAAGGCAATCACAAAATCGATATATTGCCCTATAGAAAATAATGGTTGTAATTCATCTGTACCAAAGCCAATAAAAAACTGAATAGCCATAGGCAATACTAAGTAATATGAAAATAGTACACCTACCACAAATAAGACCACCGCTGTAGGCACCACCATAAAAGTGACCTTCTTCTCGCCTTTCGACAAGGCCGGTACAATGAAAGCCCAAATCTGATAAAACCATACAGGACTAGATACAATACAACCTGCTACTAAGGAAATCTTCATATATGTAAAAAAGGCTTCTGTTGGTTTTGTATAATATAATTTTCCTGCTGGTGCCACTAAAATTTGCAGAATATCTTCCACATAATAGTACGCCCCCAAGGTACCTATAATAATTGCCACTATAGCGATTACTAAACGTGTGCGAAGTTCACTTAAGTGGTCCACCACAGACATGGAGGACGCCTCTTGCATAAGTTTCGCTTCTGTTTCCGTATAGGTATCCTGTTGCAACAAGGCGTCTTGCTCTACCTGTTGTTGAGCAAGACGCTTTCTTTGTTCTATGACACTATTCAAGGATGGACGTTTGGCACTCATTTCAAAGTTTTTTACTTGAAATTCTTTCATACTACACCTTACGGTTCGACAATTTCTCAAGAACAGTTTCCAAAATATCTTTCCCTTTGAAAGATGGTAGTTGTTGTAAAGCTGTCTCCGCTTGTTTACGATATGTTGCCTCAAGAGCTAAGGCTTGATCGATACCACCTTTAGCCATCACATACTCCATCAATTCCTTTGTATCTTTTCCATTGCGAATGTCTTCAATCATATTCGTTACATGCGTTGTGTTGTCAGGAGTTACGACAGATAATAAAGGATAGGTCAAAATACCTTCTTTCACATCTTTGCCGACGGGCTTACCTGTAGTGACTGTTTGCTCACGATAGTCCATCACATCATCAGTAATTTGGAAAGCCATGCCTAAACCATGACCATAGGTGCGCAATAATGAAATATGCTCCTCTGACCATCCACCAAGAATGCCACCTAATGCTAAGCAACCTTCAATGAAATCTGCTGTTTTCTTTTGTGTTTTTAGTAGGTATCGTTCTGTACCTTGATCTAATCGGTACACATCTTCCATTTGCATAAATTCGCCTTCTACCAAGGCAGAAATAATTTCAGAAAAAATGGTTAAACATGGAATGGACCCGATTTCAGCTACAATACCAAATGCTTTAGCAAACAAATAGTCTCCACTAAGAATCGCCACTTTATTGCCTTTTGTGCAATGAATGGACGTGACTCCTCGGCGTACTTCTGCTTGGTCTAACACATCATCATGAATGAGTGTAGCCAAGTGCAGCATCTCAATAGCCGCCGCCATACGCACTCTATCTTCTTGATTAGAATCTCCACTCAAAGCAATCAACAAACACAATTGCGCCCGTAATCGCTTGCCGCCCCCTGCGGAAAGAGGACGAATGAGTGCATTAAAATCTTCTGCACCAGTTTGTAGAGATTGTTGCAAATATGTTTCTACACGCTCTAAATCTTTAGATACGCGCAGTTTCATTTGTGCATCTGTAAGAATACTCATTCCTCTTCCCCCAATAAGACTGCATTAATACGTGCTAATAAACGATCACGACCTGTATGCTTTAAAGAGCTGTACAAAATTGGTGGATACCCTGTTGGGTATCGCTCTTCAATAGTTTTTAACTGTTTTTGTCGCTCATTCATTTTTAACTTATCCGCTTTTGTTACCACAATTTGCAAAGGTACTCCGTGTGATTGCAACCAATCAAAGGCCTCCTGATCAATGGGCAACTCTGGATGACGCCCATCAATGAGTAAACAAAGTAGCATCATCCGTTCGCTTTGTAAAATGTAATTAGCAATGAAAGAAGACCAAATATTGGTATTGGAGCCTCCTGTTTTAGCATATCCATACCCTGGTAAATCCACTAAGAACCAATCAAAACGACGTTCCATATCATCTGGTAAATCTTCTTTTGATTCTATACTAAAGAAGTTGATCGTTTTCGTTTTACCCGGCGTACCACTGACCAGTGCTAATCCTCTATAATTACATAAAGAGTTAATCAAAGAAGATTTTCCCACATTGGATCGTCCCAAAAAGGCGATTTCAATGGTATCACCTTCTGGGTATTGATCCGCCTTCACCGCAGATGCTATATATTTTGCTGCGATGATACGTGGACCTGTTATCTCTTTTCTTGTATACACTGGTTTTGGATGGCGTTTTACTGCTGGTTTTTTCTTCATAGTAATGCCTTTTCTAATACTTGTTCCATCGTTTTTACAGGAGTAATAAGCAATCCTTCTTTTACGATATCTGGTAAGTCTTGGATATCCTTTTTATTGCCTTCAGGAATAAGCACTTCTTTCACTCCATAGCGAAGTGCAGCTAATAATTTTTCTTTCAAACCACCGATTGGCAACACTCTACCACGTAAAGTAATTTCACCTGTCATGGCAATATCAGATCGTACTTTTTTACCGGTTAACGCAGATACAATAGCCAAGGTCATCGTAATCCCTGCAGATGGGCCATCTTTAGGCGTAGCTCCCTCTGGTAAGTGCACATGAATATCCAGTTCCTTATGGAATTTTTCTGGCAATTTCAATTCTATTTGACGATGACGAATGTAGGACATAGCCGCTTGACCAGATTCTTGCATCACTTTGCCTAAACTACCGGTTAAGTTTAATTTCCCTGTGCCTTGCATAGTTGTCGCTTCACATGGCAATACCACGCCACCTACAGAGGTCCAAGCAAGACCATACACAAGACCTGCTTGAGCTTGTTTTTCACGAGACTCTTCTACAAATTTAGGGGTACCTAAATAATCTTCCAAATTCTTTACCGTTACTTTTGGTGCTTTTTCATCTTCTGTAACCACAGCAAATGCCAATTTACGGCAAATTTTAGCAATTGTTTTTTCTAGGGTACGTACACCAGCTTCACGAGTGTATTCTGAAATCACACGTTTTAACACGGCATCGGATAGTTTCACTCCTTGCTCTTGTAAACCATGTTTTTCAATTTGTTTTGGCACTAAGTAGCGTTTAGCAATTTCTAGTTTTTCTTCCTCTGTATAGCTGCTGAGCTCGATGATTTCCATACGATCCAATAATGGTCTAGGAATATTCCCTGCTACATTAGCAGTAGTAATCCAAAATACATCAGAGAAGTCAAATGGAATTTCAATGTAATGGTCACTGAATGTACTGTTTTGTTCAGGGTCCAACACCTCTAATAAGGCAGAGGATGGATCCCCTTTATAATCAGACGCTAACTTATCAATTTCATCAAGCAAGAATACAGGGTTTCGAGTACCAGCGTTCTTTAGTCCTTGAATCATACGACCAGGCAAGGCGCCTACATAGGTACGACGATGGCCACGAATTTCAGCTTCATCTCGAACACCACCTAAGGAAGCACGGATAAACTTACGATTCATTGCTTTTGCAATGGAACTAGCCAAGGATGTTTTACCCACCCCTGGAGGCCCTACTAAACATAAAATAGAACCGCCTTGTTTACCAGATAACTTGCGCACTGCCAAAAATTCTAGAATCCGTTTCTTGATTTTTTCTAAACCATAATGGTCACCATCAAGCACCTCGCTGGCTTCTTTCAATTCTAAGCGATCATCAGACAGTGTATTCCAAGGGAGCTGCAATAACCAATCAATATAATTACGCAAAATATTGGATTCTGGCATCATTTGTGGCATACGACTATATCGCGTAATCTCTTTGTCGATACGATTATGGATATCCTCTGGCAACTCTAGTTTCGCTAGCTCTTCTCGTAACTCTTCTGCCTCTTGATCAGGATCCATTTTGTCACCTAATTCATCATGGATAATACGAATCTTTTCACGCAAGAAATATTCTTTTTGTGCTTTTTCCATAGATTGACGAACTTGGTTATTGATAGAGTTTTCCATATCATTGATTTGCAGTTCTGTATTTAATACACCAACTACCATATTCAATCTACGGCTAACAGATAACTCTTCTAAAATGCTTTGACGCACCTTTGTTTGGATAGGTACAAGAAATGCTACCTGATCTGCCCATTCACTAGCATCAGCACTGCCTAATACTTGGTCCAATCCTTCATCTGTTGTTGGTTTAATAACCTCTACCCATTGAGCAAACTTAGATTGCAAAATGCGACGATATGCTTCTTCTTCCATAGGGTCTTCATGAATAACCTCTAATGGCGTTACAACGGCTTCGTAAAAAGGTTCAGTACTTAGAATAGTATCAATGTTAACACGTGTCACACCTTCTACTAAAATACGAACTACACCACCTGGCAAACGAAGCATTTGATTTATTTTAACAATTGTCCCTACACGACCTAACTCTTCTAATGTAGGACTTTCGATACTTTCATCTTTTTGAGTAGATACCACTAAATATTGATCTTTATCCATAGCTGCCTTAACAGCTTGTACAGATGTAGTACGACCAATATCTAATTGTGTTACTACTTTGGGAAATACGACCATTCCACGTAAGGGAACCATCGGTAATGTCATAGGTTTAGTTTCCATTGAACCCCCAGTACTATATGATAAAAAGAAACCCATTCCGCCTATGAAATGAGTTTCTTTGCCTTTACTATCTGATTTCTTCAGCGTGGACTCATTTATTGAGTATTGGCTCTTCTTCGCCACGAACCGCTTTATCTGTTACGATGCATTCTTTTACATCTTTCATAGATGGTACTTCATACATCACACGTTTCATAACTTTTTCGATAATGGCCCGTAATCCGCGTGCTCCCGTATTGCGTTCTAAGGCTTCTTTCGCAATCTCACGGAGTGCATCTGATTCAAAGACTAATTTTACATCATCTAAAGACAGCATTTTTTCGTATTGCTTAGTCAATGCATTTTTAGGCTCTGTCAAAATTTTAATTAATGCCTCTTCATCAAGTGGGCTGAGCGTAACCATCACTGGCAATCGTCCGATAAATTCAGGGATTAATCCGAATTTTTGTAAATCTTCTGGTACGACTTCTTTTAAAATAGAGGCTACATCTTGTTCCTCTTTCTTTTGAATGTCTGCACCAAAACCTAATGTTTTTTTCGCAGTTCGTTTCGTGATCACTTTTTCCATGCCATCGAAAGCACCACCGCAAATAAACAAGATATTTGTTGTATCTAAGTGTAACATCTCTTGATTTGGATGTTTCCGTCCCCCTTGTGGTGGCACAGAGGCTACTGTTCCTTCTAGGATTTTCAGTAATGCTTGTTGTACCCCTTCACCAGATACATCACGAGTAATAGACGGATTTTCTGATTTGCGAGCAATTTTATCGATTTCATCAATGTAGATGATACCGCGTTCAGCTAGCTCTATATCATGGTCGGCAGCTTGGATCAATTTGAGTAGAATATTTTCTACATCTTCCCCTACATAGCCTGCCTCTGTCAAACTAGTAGCATCTGCCATGGCAAATGGTACTTGTAACATTTTTGCTAATGTTTGAGCCAATAATGTTTTACCACTACCAGTAGGTCCAATAAATAGTACATTGGACTTTTGTAGTTCCACATCATCGATGACATTATCATGTTGCAAACGTTTGTAATGATTATATACGGCTACAGCCAAGGAAACTTTAGCGTCATCTTGACCAATTACGTATTGATCAAGATGAGCTTTAATCTCTTTTGGAGTCGGGATATCGTTTAAATCAAACGTCTCCGGTAGTTCTTCAATTTTGTCTTCCTCAATAATATGTTGGCATACATCAATGCATTCATTACAAATGAATACATTAGGGCCCGCTATTAATCGTTCGACTTCTGTTTCTGCTCTACCACAAAAATTACAACGTCTTTCTTTATCGTCTTTATTCAAACCCCTGTCTCCTTATTTTTCTGTTGAAGATGGACGAGTTAACACTTCATCAATTAAGCCATATCGTTTTGCATCTTCTGCAGACATGAAATTATCACGATCTGTATCTTGTGCAATCACCTCAATAGGCTGACCTGTATGATGTGCTAACACGCCATTCAATTCTTCTCGCAAACGCAATATCTCACGAGCATGAATTTCAATTTCAGAAGCTTGCCCTTGGACACCGCCCAATGGTTGGTGAATCATAATACGAGAGTGAGGCAATGCATAGCGTTTACCAGGTGCTCCCGCTGTGAGCAACAATGAACCCATACTAGCCGCTGAGCCTACACAGATTGTAGACACATCAGGTTTAATGTACTGCATAGTATCGTAAATCGCCATACCTGCTGTTACCACACCACCTGGGCTATTGATATATAAGTGAATATCTTTATCTGGATCTTCAGATTCTAAGAATAGCAATTGCGCTACGATACTATTTGCTACCGTATCGTCAATGGGGCCACTTAATAGAATAATTCGATCTTTCAATAGACGAGAATAAATATCGTAGGATCGCTCACCACGACCAGTTTGCTCTACTACGATTGGCACATACATAGACATCTAACACCTCTTATACATGTACCTGCATTAGCAATTATTCAGCTTTTTCAGCACCTTTAGCATTCTCTATGATGAAACGAGCTGCTTTTTTACGTGCTACAGAACTTGCTAACATAGATACACGACCTTCTTTTACAATGATATCGTATACTTCTTTAGGGTCAGCACCAAATTGTTGGGACATAGCAAAGATTTCATAGTTCATATCTTCTGGAGTAACTTGAACGTTTTCTGCTTTTGCAATTTCATCTAATACTAAATCAGCGCGAACGTTTTCAGCTGCTGCAGCTTTATTTTCTTCACGTAATGCTTCTATAGTTTTGTTAGAGAATTTTAAGTAGTCTTCCAATTTCAAACCACGGCCTTCAAGATTCATTGCTAATTCTTGAACCATTTGCTCAGCACGGTCTTCAATCATGATTTCAGGAATATCTACTGTTGCATTTTTAACAGCTAGTTCCACTAAACTTGCATTGTATGCGTCAATAGCGCGACGTGCAGCATCATCTTCCATACGTTTGCGAAGATCTGCTTTGAATTCTTCTGCTGTATTGTATGCTGGTTCAGTTTTACCTTGACCTACAGATACGGAACGTACGAATTCATCAGTGATTTCAGGCAATTCTTTACGTTTAATATCATGGATATGACATTCAAATTTTGCTTCTTTACCAGCTAATTCTGCTACGAAATAGTCTTCTGGGAAAGAAACAGTGACAGTCACATCTTCACCAGCTTTGTGACCGATTAATTGATCTTCAAAGCCTGGGATGAAGCTGCCAGATCCGATTTGTAATGGGTAGGATTTACCTTCACCACCATCAAATGCTTCGCCATCGATGAAACCTTTAAAATCAATTGTCGCAAAATCATCCTTTTGTACAGTTGCATCTGCTGGAGCTGCTACCATTTTAGCTTGTTGGCTACGGATATTGTTTAATTGTTCTTCTACTTGCTCGTCAGTAACAGTAGCATCTTGTTTTTCTACTTCTAAGCCTTTGTAGTCGCCTAATGTAACTTCTGGTTGTTTAACTACTGTAGCTTTGAAAATCAAATCTTTACCTTCTTCGAATTGTTCACGATCGATTTCTGGCCCACTAACAGGAATAATTTCATTTTCACGAAGTGCTTCTGTATAAGCACGACCTGCTAATAATTCAAACGCTTCTTCAGCGATAGCTTCTTTACCATAGTTCATTTCCAAAATTTTACGAGGTGCTTTACCTTTACGGAAGCCTGGAATATTAACTTGACCAGCGATGCGTTTTACAGCTTGTGCAAAACCTTTTTTCACATCTTCCGCTGGAATTTCGATTGTAATAGATACCTTGTGCTGATCAACAGCAGTTACAGTTGCTTTCATGAAACTATTTCCTCCTTAGGGTATAGTACACCCAAATTATAAGTTTTAATATTGCATTCTTAATATTATCATAAAGTTGTCAATAGTGCAATTATTTCCCTATTTACCTTGTTCTTCAGCAATAAGTTTCATAATATCATGACGGCTTACCATACCAACTAGATGATATGCATCATCAACAACTGGTAAGTTTTTTAAATGCTTTTCTACCATAGCTCCTACAGTCACTTCTACTTCTGCATCTGCATAAGCAGTAATCACTTCTGTAGTCATGATTTCTTCAACATGAGTAGCCATTAATTTTTTAAATTGTCCATCGTATTCACCGATGCCACCATAATAAATATTAGCACCTAAGATATTGATATAATGTGGCGCATGAGGACGAACTTTTTTATACAACAAATCCCCTTCCGACACAATACCGATTAATTTATTCTCTTCATCTACGACAGCAATGGCTGTTAAATTGTGTTTTACCATCAATTTAGCTACATTTGTAATTTGTTCATCTTTACCAACAGTAATTGGATATTTGTTCATAATCTCTTGTAATGTCATGGTTACATCCTCCTATTTCATATATACATATGCAGCAAAGATAGCAATCACTATCGCTGTTACAACCAAAATGGCAGTCAAACTTTTACGGTTACCACCATCGCCCCCTTCTTGAGTTCCGATGTGGTTTCCTTCCTCATCATAAGCATGACGATATTGCCCTTCTAAATCCGCGTAATCTGTTACATCTTCTATTTTCGCTTGTTGACGTAATTCTTGCAATCGCTTTCTACGTTCTTCTACATCATTTGTTACAGAATGCACCTGTACTTTCATCACATCTTCTCGTAACCCTTCGAGACGAGGTACCATTAATTGTAATCGTTCCACTAACAATTTATTGATATCTACACAAGTACTCAATGCTGTCTGATGTAGGAATAAAATGTGCACTGTCTCCTCTTCAGATACAGTGTGCTTGCTCTCTAGCATGGCTTTTACCACATCTGTTTCCTTTGCAAGCATATCCACCACTGTAGAAATATAATAATCTACACGGTCAAAAATTTTATTCAATTCTACATTCTGCTCTAATAATTCTTGTTTACGATGCAATAAATAGGCAGGATTACCACCAGAAGTTTCCATTTGATGAATCATATTAGCCATATCTATATAGGTATCTAAAACGGTACAAATCGTAGCTGTTACATTTTTATACTCACGTATATTATCGCTAACCATACCATGATGTTCGTCTAATGTCTCAGATTGCCCTATTTCTTTTAATTCGACAAAGAACGCCTCATATCCTTGTACCAAATTTTGGATTTCACCTTCAATGGCAAGAATATCTTCCTTCCCTTCGGTTAATTCTGTTTTATAATGCCCAATAAATTCAGGATCCTCCAAGGGTAATTCCTGTATATCCGCTGACACATAAGTAATTCCTTTTTCAATTGCACTTGCCATGCATATCTCCTTTCCTACCAATGATATGGTTCATTTCGATTAATCTTACAAGCTCTATATAATTGTTCTACTAGCACAAGTCGCACCATTTGATGGGTGAAAGTCATGGGACTAATGGATAATTTCCACTGTGCCCGCTGTCGTAATTCTTCCGATACACCAAAGGCTCCTCCAATGAAAAAGATCATCTCACTATGCCCTTGTACTTCTAGTTCACTAATCCGCTTTGCCAACTCCTCTGAGCTCATTTGTTTACCGTACACATCTAGCAACACAACAAAGGCTTGGGGATTGCAATATTTCAATAACCGTTGCCCTTCATCATAGAGTGCTTTTTGCTTATCTGATGGGCTAGGTTTATCTCCTAATTTACTTTCCGGCAGTTCTGTAATCGTTACACCCCCATAGGGTTGCAATCGTTTAACAAATTCCGCTACTCCTTCTCGCAAATAAGGCTCTTTTAACTTTCCTATACAATAGATAGAAAATTTCATACTATCATATCTCCTAAGACGTTTACTATATTTCAAACTAAGGCGTTTTATGTATGATTAGATATACCAATCGAAGTATACTCTTTGGGATCCCCATGATATGCAGTAAATCCCATTTGCCCTTGTGTTTTGCACCACTTTAACAAACGCTCTGATAATTGTTCTACTAAGTGGAGAGAATTATTCTGCTCTGAACGATGGGCAAAAATAACTTCCATATTCTTAGGTCGTCTCAAGGCTGATAATACTTTCATAGCCGTCATATTACATAGATGACCTGCCTGACTCTTCACTCGTCGTTTTAAATCTGGTGAGTATGGTCCATATAACAACATATGCTCATCATAGTTGGCTTCCAATACCAACAAATCTGTATCATGTAGATGCTCTAGCATCTCCTTTGATACCATGCCTGTATCCGTTAATAAAGCTGCTTTTGTCTGCCCTTTATAACAAGTGATACCAATGGGATCTACCGCATCATGACTCGTAGAAAATGGTTGCAACACCATATCTCCTATGGTTACTTCTTTCGTTCCTAACGTTTGAAAGCACTCCGCAGATACGCCAAATTTATCCATAAGACGCCGTGCTGTATTAGGTCTTGTGATAATAGGTAAACCCATTTGCTTAATCATTTGTGGTACCCCTGCAATATGGTCAGAATGTTCATGGGTAATAACAATCCCTTCTACCATATGTTTGGGTATCTCTAAATCCTGCAAAGCATTAGTAATCCTTCGGCAACTAATACCTGCATCAACAATCACTGCACTGTGAGAACTGCGAATAATGGTGCAATTCCCTTTACTACCGCTAGCCACGACATGAACTTCTAACTCTTTCTCTTTTGTTGTCATTGTTCCTAGCTTCTTTCTAATACATCTATGAAAGCTTTCATATTCTCTGTTAAATCTGGTCCTCGTCGGAACATATCGCCCCCTACAAGGAACATCGTATCTGTACCGTAAATGCTCACCAACTCTGGCAAACGTGCCTCGGTCACGCCACCACCTGGAGATGGACAAGACGATTTAATCGACGCCAATGGTCCACGATTACTATCACAAATTTGACGACACAAGTCTGGTTTAAATGTAAATCGTCCACCATAAGACACGAAAATATTCATATCCCCGCCGAAAATACGTGGCAATAAGCCCATCCAAATCGTAGCGGCAATTCCTGATGTACCGGGTAATGTGAATCCACCCATCATAGCAGGATGCACGATGAGCGGCAAGTTCAAAGAATCATCGGTAGCCAATCGATGTAGCCAGCCAAATCCGATTAAGGAAGGGGCTACCATCAGAGCTGTAGCACCCGCTTCTTTCGCATAATGGGCCCGCTCTAGCACATCTGTACCATCCCCAGATACATTGGCTGCATAGAGGGTGTGATGACCACTTTTAGCATTCGCCTCCTGTACTGCATGGGCACATCGTGACACACGATCTTTGAAGGGAGAAAACGATTGATTCGTCAATCCATGGTCATCCTTAATCACATCGGCACCGCCCATAGTATAGGCATGACACATGCGAGCCAACTCTTCATTGGGTGTCCCCATAGGTTTAATTACGGCTTGAATCATGGGGCGAGTTGGGGTCTGGCATAATTCTCGAATGCCAGCTAAGCCGAACTTAGGCCCTGTAAACACATCTAGCAAACTAGGACTAAACTCAATATCCACTACCCAAATGTGTGGTTGTAGGGAAGAGTTGCCAAAGACTACATTTAAAAACTGTGTCACTTCCAATCCTGATGTCTCCACCGGGTAGGCAATCTTTGCCAAAAAACAATCTTCTTTTTCTTCCAAGGAAAGCAATTGTCCCACCATTTGACGACGTGGGTCGCTTTCCCCTAATAATTCATAAGGAAATTCAATGGTTTGCTCCACCTGTATGGACCAAGCCACTTGCTTCGCCTCTTCATAGGTTGGAACATGCAATGCATAGGTAACGGAAAATGTTTCCATCGGTAACTCCTTTCCCATCATTACAATATACTCTATTTTTATCTTTTTATAATCAATCTAAAAGTCTGTTACTATACTACCACGGCAACAGTGTTTGAGAATCCGTTATCTGATTTCTCTATCTTTATAGTATGACATAAGTTCTTATGAAATGCTATGTCATACCTACAATTATACACTATATGCAATAAAAAAGAACCTCTAATCCACTAGGTTCTTTTCTAAGAATGTGGTACACTGTTACTATTATTTATTCTATCATTCTACTAGGTGTTGTGATCGCCTGTATACACTCTTAAGAGCAACTATCCATATCAGTCGGCACAACATCCTGACATTTGACATAGAGATACATGCATCATGTATCAGAAAGGACAATCTATGAACTGGAACAATTATCTTTCAACTATGACACAAACATTGCCCCCTTCTGGGATTCGTAAATTTTGGGAAAAAGCCATGGCTATGGACGATGTGATTTCTCTTTGCGTTGGGGAACCCGATTACATACCTCCTCAACCTGTGCTAGATGCACTGGTAGCCAGTGTGGAACGCGGGGAAACAAACTACTCTCCCAATGCAGGTATCTTGCCACTACGCGAGGCTATCAGCAATTGGTATGACCGCCGTTACCACGTACACTACGGTACAGATGAAATGATGCTCACCATCGGTGCTAGTGAAGCCATCGACTTATCTTTGCGGGCGTTACTAAACGAAGGGGATGAAGTACTTATCCCAAATCCATCCTACGTAGCTCACCAAGCAGAAGTTCACATATGTGGTGGTAAAGCTGTACCTGTACCGACGCATTTAGAAGATGGCTTCAAACTTCGTGTAGAAGAATTAGAAAAGCTTGTGACAGAAAAAACAAAAGCTATTTTGATGTGTTATCCAAGCAATCCTACAGGAGCCATCATGGACTACGAAGATCTATTGCCTATTGCGGAGTTCGCTAAAGCCCATGACCTGATCGTCATCTCTGACGAAATTTACTCGGAACTCACCTACCACAAGGACCATATATCTATGGCATCCTTACCGGGCATGAAAGAGCGCACTATCATCTTAAACGGTTTCTCCAAGTCCTATGCCATGACAGGTCTTCGCATCGGCTTCCTTTGTGCACCTTCTGAGTTCATTACAGCTTGCATTAAATTGCACCAGTACAGCATCGTTGCACCTGCTACACCAGTGCAACACGCTGCCATCGTAGCTCTAAACGAATGCGATGACTCCGTTATCGCTATGCGTCAAGATTACCTAGAACGCCGTGACATGATCGTAAAAGGATTCCAAGATATGGGCTTACCGATTGCCGTTCCAGAAGGAGCTTTCTATGTGTTCCCTGACATCTCTCAAACTGGTCTGTCCGACGAAGATTTCTGTGAACAATTGCTAGAGCAACAGCATGTAGCCGTTGTACCAGGATCTGCCTTCGGTACCTGCGGTACTAACCGCATCCGTTGTTCCTATGCATCTTCCAAAGAAACCATCCAAGAGGCGTTACGAAGAATACAAATTTTCTTAACAACATTACAGAAGTAACCACAAAAGGGTTGTACCAAAACTACTACAGTAGTTCGGTACAACCCTTTTTCTATCTCTTCGATATGTAATTAAGCACGTTCACAAGAGGCCGTCGTGATATACACAGAATTATTTTCCACTTCTAGGAATCCCCCTGGAAGGATAAACTCTTCACGCTTGCCCTCATGGTCAATGCGAATCGCCCCTGGCGCCAAAGCGCTCACTAAAGGCATATGATGCGGTTGAATACCAAACTCTCCATCGAGAGCTTTTCCTACCACCATCGTTGCGTCTCCAGAAAACACTGTTTCATCAGGAGTAATAATTGTTACATGCATGGTACTCATAGATTATTCTCCTTTCCCTAACATGTCCCTTCCTTTGGCAACAGCTTCATCGATAGTTCCCACCATGTAGAAAGCACTTTCCGGTAAGTCATCATGTTTACCTTCTAGGATTTCACGGAAACCACGCAATGTTTCTTTCAATGGCACATATTTACCAGGACTGCCTGTAAATACTTCAGCTACGAAGAATGGTTGACTCAAGAAACGTTGAATTTTACGAGCACGAGCTACGGTCAATTTATCCGCTTCAGACAATTCTTCCATACCTAAGATAGCAATGATATCTTGTAAATCTTTGTATTTTTGAAGTACTTCTTGTACGCCACGAGCTACGGAGTAATGTTCTTCCCCTAATACTAATGGATCCAAGATACGGCTAGTGGAATCCAATGGATCCACAGCTGGGTAAATACCAAGTTCTGCAATGGAACGAGACAATACTGTAGTAGCATCCAAGTGAGCAAATGTCGCTGCTGGCGCTGGGTCAGTCAAGTCATCGGCAGGTACATAGACGGCTTGTACAGACGTAATGGAACCTTCTTTTGTCGATGTAATACGTTCTTGTAAGGCCCCTACGTCATTGGCCAATGTTGGTTGGTAACCAACGGCAGATGGCATACGACCTAGCAAGGCAGATACTTCGGAACCAGCTTGGATGAAACGGAAAATGTTATCTACGAATAACAACACGTCTTGTTGTTGCACATCACGGAAATATTCCGCCATCGTCAAACCTGTTAAAGCTACACGCATACGAGCTCCAGGAGGCTCATTCATCTGTCCATAAACAAGCGCTGTTTTAGACAATACGCCAGACTCTTTCATTTCATTCCAAAGGTCATTCCCTTCACGGGTACGTTCACCAACGCCTGCGAATACGGAGTAACCACCATGTTCTGTAGCGATGTTATGAATCAATTCCATGATTAGAACTGTTTTACCTACACCGGCACCGCCAAATAGACCGATTTTACCACCTTTAACATATGGCGCAATTAAGTCTACGACTTTAATACCAGTTTCTAAAATATTAGTTTCTGGTGCTAATTCATCAAATTTTGGAGCGGCCCGGTGAATCGGCCAATGTTCATTCACTTTCACTTCTGCTGGATCGTGGTCTACTGTTTCGCCTAATACGTTGAAAATACGACCTAGTACACCATCACCAACAGGAACGGAAATAGCGGCACCTGTGTCCACTGCTTCCATGCCACGAGTCAATCCATCGGTGGAGCTCATGGCTACACAACGAACTGTGTCATCACCTAAATGTTGCATAACTTCTACAACAATCTTAGATGTTTCTTGTTCGCCGCCTTTTGTAATAGTAATTGCATTGTAAATAGCAGGCAATTCACCTTTTGGGAAGACTACGTCTACCACAGGTCCGATAACCTGAACTACTTTACCTATATTTGTACTCATATACGAGATACTCCTTTATCTATTATTGCAATGCGTTTGCACCGCCTACGATTTCAGAAATTTCGTTAGTAATACCTGCTTGGCGCAACTTATTGTATTCTAAGTGCAAGGTACCAATCAATTCGCCTGCATTATCTGTAGCGGATGTCATGGCCGTCATACGGGCACCTAATTCACTAGCCGCCCCATGTAGCAATGCATTATATACAGTGCTTTCCACATAGGCTGGCAACAATTGTTCCAATACAGAGCCTTGATCTGGATAGAATAAACTTTCACCAGTTGCTTCTGTATCCGTTTCTAATGAAAGAGGTAATAAGCGCTCATGAGTCACTTCTTGCAATAAGGAGTTCACAAACTTGGTGTATACCAATACCACTTCATCTACCTCACCAGATAAAAACATTGTTTTCACTTGTTCCACAATATCTTGAGCATGATGAAAGCCTGGTTTATCAGAAAATCCTTGCAAATCAGACACTACAGAATAGCCATGACCAGTGAAATATTCCGTTGGCTTGCGACCCACTGTGAATAGACTATAGTCCTCAGCTGGCTTATCTTGCAATAAAGCTTGCACGTATTTAATGATATTACTAGTATAGGCACCGGCCAAACCTTTATCAGCACCTATCACCACATAGGCTACCTTCTTCACAGGACGAACTGTAAGTAGTGGTAAATCCGCACCTCCATCTAGAGAGGACATGCTTTGATGCAGCATGTGGCGGAGACGTTCTGTATAAGGTTCAGTACCTTTCGCTTTTTGTTGTGCACGACGTAGACGAGCAGATGCTACCATTTTCATAGCTTTTGTAATTTGCTGCGTATTAGTGACACTTTTTATACGCTTGCGTAAGTCTTGTGCACTACTCATAGATTACGCCTCCTCTGGTAATAATTCGTGAGTAGCACCAAAGACATCAATACATTCTAAAATCGCAGTTTGCAATGTTTTTTCTGTATCTTCTTCTAATTTCTTAGTATCTCTAATTGATGCTAATATATTGGCATAATTTCCATGTACATATTGTAATAACGCATCTTGGAAAGCTGGTACATCATGCACAGCTAATCGTTTGAAATAGCCATTAATGCCCGCATATAAACATACCACTTGTTCTTCTACTTTTAATGGAGAATATTGTGGTTGTTTTAACATTTCTGTTAAGCGTTCCCCACGATCCAATTGTGCTTTTGTAGACGCATCTAAATCGGAACCAAACTGTGCAAAGGCTGCTAATTCACGATACTGTGCCAATTCCAAGCGCAATTTACCAGCTACTTGTTTCATCGCTTTAATTTGTGCACTACCACCTACACGAGATACAGATAAACCTACATCAACTGCTGGACGAACGCCAGAGTAGAACATATCTGTACCCAAGAAAATTTGTCCATCTGTAATGGAGATTACGTTCGTTGGAATGTAGGCAGATACGTCACCTGCTTGTGTTTCGATAATTGGTAAAGCCGTAATAGAACCGCCACCCAATTCATCAGATACTTTAGCAGAACGTTCCAATAAACGAGAATGTAAGTAGAACACGTCACCAGGGTACGCTTCACGTCCTGGAGGACGACGTAATAACAAACTCATCGCACGGTATGCAGCAGCTTGTTTTGTTAAATCATCATATACGCAAAGTACATGTTTACCTTGGTACATGAAATGTTCGCCCATAGCAACCCCAGAATATGGTGCTAAGTACTGCATAGGAGCCCCTTCAGATGCACCTGCAGATACGACGATAGTATATTCCATAGCTCCTGCTTCTTCTAATTTTTGAACCACACGAGCTACAGTAGATTCTTTTTGACCAATCGCTACATAGATACAAATCACATCTTGTCCTTTTTGGTTCAAGATTGTATCGATAGCAATGGCTGTTTTACCGGTACCACGGTCACCAATGATCAACTCCCGTTGACCACGGCCGATTGGCACCATCGCATCAATGGCTTTCAAACCAGTTTGCATTGGCTCAAATACAGATTTACGATCTGCAATACCAGGTGCTGGATATTCTACAGGACGATGTGTTTCTGCCACGATTTCGCCTTTACCATCGATAGGTTGACCAAGAGCATTCACAACACGACCAATTAAGCCATCTCCTACAGGTACTTGCATGATGCGGCCTGTACGGCGCACTTCATCACCTTCTTTAATCAAGAAGTCATTACCTAGGAGAACGGCGCCTACATTATCTTGTTCTAAGTTGAGTACCATGCCATATACGCCATGAGGTAACTCTAACAATTCGCCAGCCATGGCTTTTTCAAGACCGTAGATATGCGCAATACCGTCCCCTACTTCTAGAACAGTTCCTACGTCATCTACGTTTAATTCAACATTATAGTCCTGAATCTGCTGTTTAATAATGGCAGTAATTTCTTCAGGCGTCATTTTCATAATTAACCATTCACCCCAATCTTATTGGTACTTGCATTAAGCAATGATTTTTTCAATTCTTCCAATCGTCTAGCCATACTTCCATCAATCCGAGTGTCTCCCACTTGAATGACCATACCACCTAAGATGGATGGATCCACATGTTCTTCGATGACACATTCTTTGCCAGTGATATCTTGCAGTTTTTTCAATACTTTTTCACGCATTGTTTCTGAAAGTGGTTCAATAACCGTCACTTTCGCTTCCAAAATACCACGGCTTTCACGGGATCGTTTTACGTAAGCACGAGCTGTTTCCATGATGTATGGACTACGACGGCGGTCCACCATAACATAGAGAAAATTCATAATCAAAGGGTGCACTTCGCCACCAAAAATTTGTTCTAAAATCTTCTTTTTTCCAGCTACTTCTAACATAGGATTGATTAAAATTTGGCGTAATTCCTCATGGGTGGAAAATAAATCTTGCACATAGGAAAGATCTGTATCAAATTGCGGTAACAAACCTGATTCCTGTCCTAATTCAAATATAGCGGAGCTATATGTTTCTGCAATTCTTTCTACACTCATCGTATCACGACCTTATAGTTGTACTATCTAGTTTTGCAATGGTATCCTCTACAAGAGCCACATTATCAGCACTGGAAAAATCTTTTCCGATTAATTTGCCAGCTACCTGTACAGATAAATTCACTACTTCTACACGAATTTGTTGCATTGCTTTTTCCCGTTCCCGTTCAATTTCTTGACGGGCAATTTCTTTTTCTTTCACTAGTTGAGCTCGTAACTCTTTGATTTGTGCTTGTGATTCAGCTTCTGCTTGTTGTTTTGCAGTCTCGATAATGCCTTGTGCTTCTTTACGAGCTTCTTGCAATTGCGCTGTATATTCAGCTTTCAACGCAGCCGCTTCTTCTCTAGCTTGTTCTGCACTGGTAAGATCACTCTCAATGCGACGTTTCCGTTCTTCCATGGTTTGCAATAACGGTTTATACGCATACTTTGCTAAAATCAACACTAGCACGATAAAGTTTAAAATCTGAAGTACGAGTGTGCCGTTTAAATCTACCAACGGTCATACCTCCTCTTAGCTAATGTCTATTATTTAAGTAAGTCTACCAATGGGTTTGCGAACACTAATACAATCGCGATAACTGCTGCGATAATAGGCACCGCTTCGATCAAGCCTACAGAAATTAACATATTTGTGAACAATTTACCAGATTGTTCTGGTTGACGAGTCATACCTTCTAAAGCTTTACCAGATACAAGACCGTCACCAATACCTGCGCCAATCGCAGCTAAACCAATTGCTAAACCAGCGCCAATGGCAGAACCAACCAATACATACGCTTTTGCTAATAATAATTCCATTATGATTTCCTCCTAAACTATTAATGTCCATCTCCAATTGTCATCCCCAAATAGGATGTAACGAGCATGGCAAAAATAAACGCTTGAATAATACCGATTGCTAGACTAAAAGCTAACCATACGATAGGAAGTACATAGGGTACCAAGGCATATAATAATTCTAAAAGAATTTCCCCCGCTAGTATGTTACCAAACAAACGGAAGGCTAATGTGACAGGTTTCGCTATTTCTTCCATTAAATTGATGATGATAAATAATTTAAATGGCTGTACAAAGTGCTTAAAATAGCCAATTCCTTTTACTTTCAAACCCACAATCCATACAAGAATTGAGCTTGAAATGGCTAGTCCCAAAGTCGTGTTAATATCATTTGTTGGCGATGCCAAGATATGCGGACTCGGAATCAACCCTAACTCATTACTTACCAAAATAAATAGAAAATACGTAAATAGTATGGAGCTTAAAAACTTCCATTGATTGCCTAAGTTTGTTTTAAACTGACCAGTCAATCCTTCTAACACGCTTTCCATCACATTTTGAATCCCTTGTGGTACCATGGCGCGTGAGCGCGTAGCTAATAGTGTGACTACAATAATAATCGCCATCACTAGCCACGTCATATACAACGTATCCATATTAAAAGAGATTCCCATCCATTGAACAACATGATGATGCCCTGCATGCAACTCCATATTCCCACCCCCTTTCACATAGATGATTACCTAATACGTTGGCGTACATACATACTATACTCAATATACTGCATGGGAACAAACACACAAATGCCACCTAAAACACCTTTCATGGAAATCGAAGGTATTTGCGTACTTATGCCCACCAACAATACAATTAAGCTAAATCGACTCATAACACCAATCCAAACTCGTCGTTTTACATCTTCTAAGGTGGCATCTTTCATCTTATAGGTTTGTAATGCTAAATACAGGAAATAGATAACATAGGTCATCATCCCCCACAGCCAACCAGTAATATGACTAGACCAATCTAGGAACCATAACACAACTACACCTAGTATAGCCACTGAAAGTATCCATCGGCAATGACTTTTGATATAGGTGATATATTCTTTCATATAATCTCCTTACATACACTGACGTATGACACCATATAGGCCTAGAAAACCGCCAATTAATCCACCTAGAAGCACACCCCATGGGTGCGTTCCTACATAGTGATCAATAGCATAACCAATCCCCATACAGATACCGATAGAACAAAGTATAGTAAACCCTGTGGTAGATGCTCTGGAGATAGCCATCCATAGTTCTGATTTTTCTTTCCCCATAGATACACCTCCCATACCTCTAACATGGTAGATTATACCACCGATACGAACCGTTTTAACAATATATAAATTTTATATCTATCAAAACTTTCTATGCGATTTGATTCAAAACCGTGTACATTCCTCACTTACACTATCAATGAAAGTAGGTATCAACTCAATTATAACTAGAACGCATGCATCGATGATTATTTCCCAAAGGATGATGGTTTTTCTTGATGTTCAAAAAACTCATGACGTAACGCCTGAACAATTCGTTCAGAGGCTAACCCATCTCCATAAGGATTTACTGCGTTTGACATAGCATGATATGCCTCTACATTCGTAATTAACTCTTTTGCTGTGGCGTATACAGCTGCTTTATTAGTACCTACCAATTTTACCGTACCTGCTTGGACCGCTTCAGGGCGCTCCGTAGTATCACGAAGTACCAATACGGGCTTACCTAAGGATGGTGCTTCCTCTTGAATACCACCAGAGTCTGTCATAATAAGATAGGTCCGATCCATTAAGTTTGCAAATGGTTCATATTCTAATGGCTCAATCAAATGTACACGTGGCATATCACCTAGTACCTCTTGTACAATACTGCGTACCTTTGGATTTCGGTGCATAGGGAATATAACTTCAACCTCTTCATGTTCTCCAATAATATCACGAATTGCCTCATACACATTGCGCATTGGATCGCCTAAATTCTCACGACGATGAGTGGTCACCAAAATAACCTTTTGGTTCACGTAATCAATCTTGTTCAGCAACTCTTCAGTAAATGTGTAGTCTTCCTTTACTGTAGTTTGCAGCGCATCGATAACCGTATTCCCTGTTACATACAAGTGATCTGGATTTATATTTTCTTTCAATAAATTCGCTTCCGATGTAGTGGTGGGTGCAAAATGGTACGTCCCAATGGCCCCCGTCAACTTGCGATTCATCTCCTCAGGGAAGGGAGAGTAAATATTACCCGTCCGAAGACCTGCCTCCACATGCCCAACAGGAATCCCTTCATAAAATGCCGCTAGCGCCCCCACAAAAGTAGTGGTCGTATCGCCATGAACAAGCACCACATCAGGTTTTGCTTCTTTCAATACCTCTTGCAGTCCCATTAAGGCACGGCAAGTTACATCATACAAGGTCTGCCCTTGACTCATAATATTTAAATCATAATTAGGTGTTATGGAAAACAAATGCAACACCTGATCTAACATTTCTCTATGCTGTGCCGTTACCGTAACGATGGACTCCATATCAGGCGCTGCTTCCAAAGCCTTAACAACTGGTGCCATCTTTATTGCCTCAGGACGTGTCCCAAATATGGTCATGACTTTTAACATAGTACCTCCCACATATTTCGTTTACTTCCTTTACCATGAAAGCCGTCATATACAAACTTTCCTAAATCACTTTATTAAGCTTTTTCAATTATCTCTATTGTATCATGTACAAGCCTTCCATACTAGTAGAAACTGTAAAGAAGTACATCAAAATAAAAGGTCACAACCCTCCCCTCACAGAGTGAGCAAACACTAGACAAAACGCCATAAGCGTAAGCAACATGGCGTAATATACTTAATTCTACAAACACTAGAAAGCGTGGCATGTTCCTGAACAAACATTATGAAATACCGTTTGTGAAGGAATGTGCCACGCTTTCCCTTTGCCTAAAAAAAACGCCATGAAGCATGAGCTCCTGGCGTTTTGCATAGCTATTTACGAACGTCGTTGTCTTTGGATATAATCCCAATTTTTGTTGCTGTCCACACGCATGCACAAAGTATAACAAGCACTAGCAAGACTCCTATGACAAAGTTTGCTTTTGCCGCCACGATAGACACACAGCCTAAAAGTGCGGTGATGGCATACATGAGCAACACAGCTTGTTTTTGTGTGAGCCCCATCGCCAGTAGACGATGATGCAAATGTCCTTTATCTGGTTGGAATACAGGGCGTCCATTAATACGTCGACGTACAATGGCAAATAAAGTATCTAAAATTGGTAATCCTAACACAATCACAGGTACCACCAATGCCACAGTCGCTGCCGTTTTTACACTACCCATGACAGAGATAGCTGCCATGGTATAACCCAATAGCATACTGCCTGTATCACCCATAAATATTTTGGCAGGATTAAAGTTGTAGCGCAAGAATCCGCAAGCCGCCCCAGCTAATGCCAAAGTAATGCAAGCCAATTCGATTTGCCCCATTTGCAACGTCACGATACAAATCGTAATACACGCAATGAGAGAAATCCCTGCTGCCAATCCATCTAATCCATCAATGAGATTCACAATATTCGTAAATCCTACAATCCAAAATACCGTCAACGGTATAGTAAAATATTCTAAATACAATAGATGGTCACCAATGCTAATAAAATGCACCGCATTGCCAAATAGTGGCAACATAAGAGCCGCCAAAATTTGTCCCATTAATTTTGTTTTTGGACCAATTTGCTTAATATCGTCCCAAATCCCTACTGCTACTAGGATAATTGAACCCACAATTAATCCTTTGACAGAAGACACATCTTTCACACTATATAGCAAAGATACCATATAGCCAATATAGATGGCCAATCCACCTAATCGTGGAATTGACACTTGATGCACCTTACGTGCATCTGGTTTATCAATAGCACCTACCTTAACAGCAAATTGTTTCACCAAAGGCGTGCAAATATACGTTACTACGAGAGCAATGACAAAGGCCCATAAATATACTGTCATTCCACCACCTCCATACGTGGTATTTCATGATTATAACAAATGATTGTCAATAGTCTGTTATTCGAATACTTAGTTCATTGTATATAGACCATATTTATTAATTATATCAGTTAAACACAGGACATACAAGAACAGACTCAGTAAGTACATGGACTCCCTTCTCTTCATGGACATGTTAAAGACGGTTACCAACTAAACAGATTTTGTTACTAACCCTTCAATAATGTATTTACCATCTTCCATCAGCTGCGCCAGCCCTTCTTCGCCTAAATAGGACTCTGCATACATTTTATATAAGTTTTCTGTACCTGATGGTCGTGCTACAAACCAACCTGTATCTGTCACAATTTTAACACCATCGATAGGTTGTTCTTCAAACAAAGAGGTCGTACGAATATCTAGAATCGGACTGCCTCCTAATTTTGTCATAGTCACATCACTAGGTTTCATACCTTTTAAAGCACTTTTTATTTCCGCTGTGCAAGGCATATCCACACGTTGGAACACCGGTGTTCCCCATTGTTCCGTAATATCTACATAGTGTTGTGCCGGAGTTTTCCCTGTAGTGGCTACCATTTCCACCGCTAAAAGTCCTAAAATGATGCCATCTTTATCAGTAGTCCATACGGTTCCATCCTGTTGCAAGAAGGACGCTCCTGCACTCTCCTCTGCCCCTAGGCCAATGCGTCCATCAAATAATAATGGAGCAAAATATTTAAAACCTACTGGCACTTCATAGACTGGATGATTGGAATCTTTGCAATAGGCATCCATCAAACTTGTCACAACAGCTGTTTTACCAACACCTTTTCCTTCCCAAGGGCGAGTTTCATTCAAATACTTAGCAACTACTACTAAATATTGATTGGGTGCTAACAAACCTTCTTCTGTGACGATGCCATGACGATCATAGTCTGGGTCATTGCCAATAGCTAGTTCATGATCACCTAAATTTTTTGCTACCTCTGCCATAGCATATGGGGAAGAACAGTCCATACGAATAGCACCATCATGGTCATAGGACATGAAGCTAAATGTTGGATCATAGTCACTATTAATGATAGTAAAGTTTAGGTTATACTCCTCAGCAATGGCATGCCAATAGGCCCCTCCACTGCCTCCTAACGCATTAATTAACACCTTTGGATTGGCTTCTTGGATTGCTTTCATATTGATAATCTGAGGCAATTCTTTTACATAGGCCATTTTAAAATCATATGGTTCTAAATATTGTCCCGCTTCGTCTATAGAAATCGCAGCAGGTGCTACTGCTTTCTCTTCTTCATGATGACAGCAACCACAATGAGCACTTTCATGAGCCCCCACTAGATGATGAAAGGAAAATCGTTGAATGCTATCAAATCCTTTTTGCAAATATTCGTTAGCTAATGCTTCAATTCGTTTGGTTACAGCTGTATCTGCAGGGCCCCCATGAGGTGGATTGTATTTAATACCACCATGTTCTGGCGGATTATGAGAAGGCGTAATAATAATACCATCTGCTACATTCTCCGCCGTTGTATCTGCATTGTGTCGCAAAATAGCCCGAGACACACTTGGAGTAGGCACAAATTCACGATGTGCATCCACACGTGTTTTCACACGATTTCCCAACAAGACTTCAATGGCTACTTGCAAAGCTGGTTGTGATAAGGCATGTGTATCTTGTCCAATATAGCAAGGTCCTGTAGCACCAAATTCTTGACGCACATCACAAATTGCTTGTACAATGGCTGCCACATGGAGTTCATTAAAGGTCCCTTTGGATGCAATCCCTCGATGTCCAGACGTACCAAAGCTTACTCGTTCTTCTAAAGTCTCATGATTAGGAACAATGCGAAAAAAGTCTTTCACAACTGTATCTACATGAATCAAATCTTCTTTTTTTACAGGTTGTCCTGCCAATGGATGTACCATATTAGTGTTCCTCCTTATGCTCTTGGGAAGGGATTTCATTTCTTGCCATTTGCACTTCATGAATCATTTGCTCTGCTTCAGCCGCTTTCACTGGATCACAGGTTTGCAATACCCGTTCTACAGCACCATTCGTAGACCTTGCCGAGAAACCTGTGCCGATAACCTCTGCTGCATCCGTAATCACCATAAATGCTGTTGGATCTTCCGCTTCTACGGCAGCTTTCAAGCGAGCCACTTGCAACAAACTTACTACTACCATAATAACCTGTTTAGGCTGATGTGTATAGGCGCCTTCTCCATTCAAAATCGTAGCACCACGACCAATTTTATCAATGATTAAATTACAAATCGTCACTGGTTTATAGGAAATGATAAACATCGCCTTCCGTTGGTTAAAACCAGTAATTACCTTATTGGTTACCATCGCCGCTAAATAGGTACTAATCAAAGTGGTAGCCGCTGCCTCTATATTGATAACAATAGCACCAACGATAAGAATCATCATATTAATACCAAATAAGATACTGCCTATTTGTAATCCAAAACGATTCCGAATAATCATAGCAATAGGATCCATACCACCCGTATTACCGCCACCACGGTATACGATACCAAGACCCAATCCAGAGAATAGACCCCCTAAGATACCTCCAATAATTGGATTCTTTGTTAATTCCAAGGCTTCTAATGGAGACAATAGGTTAATCAAAATAGACATGATGATAGTGCCTAATATGGTAATCCCTAGGTGCCAACGTCCTAACCATCTCCATGCCGCGTACAGCACTGGTATATTCAAAAGAAAGTTAATAGAACCTAAACTTAATATACCTTGTGTCACATAATAAATAATCAAGCTTAAACCACTAATGCCACCACTTAAAAGTTTATGTGGTACAATAAATCCCTGTACCCCTACTGCAAACACCGTCGATCCAATAATAATATGTATTATGGCTTTCACCGTACTTAAATATTTTGGTTTACTTAACATAATTTCACCTGTTCTATCACTACTTCCATCATCTGACCATAAGCAAAAAGCTGCCACATTAAGAGTCAATCATAATGTAACAGCTTTTTAGTACTCATTAAACCGCTTATGGTATAATACAATATACTATTCTGCTAGGGCAATCACTTCTACTTCTACTAAGAAGTTAGCTGGTAATGTTTTGACTGCCACACAACTACGAGCTGGTTTAGATGTAAAATACTCAGCATAAATAGCATTAAATTTGGCAAAGTCACCCATATCTGCTAAAAAGCATGTTGTTTTTACAACTTTAGAAAAATCAGTGCCTGCTTCTTTTAAGATAGCTTCGATGTTTTTCATCGCTTGCAATGTTTGTGCTTCCACGCCACCTTCTACTAAAGCGCCTTGTGCTGGATCAATACCGCCTTGACCAGAGATAAACACAAAACCATTTGCTTTGTAAGCTTGAGAATATGGTCCTAATGCTGCTGGTGCTTGCTCTGTATACACTTGTTTCATAGTTGTCCCCTTTCATTACCATAAGACATTTATAATATATCACTAGTATAGCATGTAATGGTATCGAAGTGTAGCTATTTTTCATACTTCTATTGTACTTTATTTGCATACCTCTATAAGGAGTACCTATATGTCTATTATTTATACTACTTATGAAAGCCCTTTGGGCACTCTTACACTATATGCCACAGCCTCCGCCTTAATAGGGCTCACATTTCCAACTCAATCTGTAAATTTCCAAGAACCAGTGGTCATAGACAAGACTATTTCTTCCCCCATTTTGCAACAAACTATCCAATGGCTAGATCAATACTTCGTCGGACAAGTCCCAACGATGATGATTCCCTTAGCTCCTCAAGGCACAACGTTCCAACAAAAAGTATGGTCTCAATTACAGCATATTCCCTACGGCACATCCCTTACCTATGGAGAGCTAAGCCAACGTGTATTTAACTCCCCTATTCCTAAAGGAGCCCAAGCCATAGGATCTGCCGTTGGTGCTAACCCTATTTCTCTCATCATCCCTTGTCATCGTGTGTTAGGCAAAGGAAATGCCCTCACTGGTTACACAGGAGGGCTATCCATTAAGCGAGCCTTACTATCCATCGAAAATATATCTTTCGTGGACAAGTAAAATTACTTTATATGCTGTAACATTTGCAAGAAGTACGGCTTAAAGAATGTTCCTTCCACTTCGGTAGTACCCATGACAATCGTTGTTAAATACTCTGGTGTTCCCACTAGGGCTAAACGCAGATATCCAGGATATTGAATCCCTGTTATATCATAGGTCATATTTCCCGCTGTTGTCATCGTACCATATTTAGTATCTGTTAAGGTATGTAATGGTTCTACATTCCGTAATCGTATCTTTGCTGGACGTTTATTCTGAGAATAATCAATATCTCTGTCTTCTGCAATATGAATATTAAAATGGTTTAATAAGTCGTTTGCATCACGAGTAATTCTATCCATTTCTGCTGATGAAAGCCCCTCTTTTCCGTATGATAGCGATGATTGCGCATTCATTAACAACTCTTTAGGTAGTGGAAATACAAGAACCCAAGCTGTATTTAAACCATATTGATCAGCCCCTTGTAATTCATAAACATCCATATAATGTCCTAGCTTAAGTCCCTCTTTCATGTTCTTCAGTCCCGTATAGTCCTTTACCACACCAACTGTAGTGCTCACTTTACCTAGGTTGGCATACACATACCCTTTTCCTACCTCTGCTAACTTTGAAGAAGACAATTGCTTAACGGTAATCTTTGATCCTACGGTTTGACGCAAATCAGTCAATGGATTCTGTTCTAGCATCGCATCGAACTCTGCTATGATTTCGTCACCAGTTTGACGTTTTTTCTCGGCATCTAAGATAGTACTCGAAGGAACTCCTACTTCCTCATCTGACATTAGGTCACTAGTACCTGCTATCTCATCGGAGATCGACGCACTACTACCTGCTATACCATATGGCATTGATGCACTACTACCTACCACCTCATAGGTAGTATCATGTACTTGTGCTGACACTTGTCCATAGCCCATCATAAGGCTGGTCACTATGACAGCCAGTCCCATTTGCTTCCATAATTTCATCTACTTATTCTCCCTTCACACCTAACAGACTCTTGATAACAGGTTGCCAATAGGATCTCGATGTATCAGCCGTCGTTATTAGAGTGATAGATACCCCATCTTGACCATACCGTCCTATAAAACTAATATACGCAGGTAACACAAATCCATCCACATCCAATTGCACTCTACCATGCGTATACAATCCTGTATCGCCTTGTAGGCGTACAGGTTTCATCATCTCTCCATCAAGAAATCTTACGTTCACAAGGGGTAATACGGCTCTCAGAATCTCAGTGCTACTGAACTCTGGATTAGTGCTCGTAACGAAGGGAGCTAAGGCTGCGCCATTCTTTTCTATACGTTTTCCTCCCATAACATTTACATTGTAGAGATCTATGTTTTGTATTTCTTTCACCGTTTTATTATATAATGTTTCTCCCACAGATTGTGGTACAATAGTATTTCCTTTATATTTAATTTTCCATACTTCGGCCGCTTCCGCACCTGTCATGTGAAAGTGTACTAGTTCTGCCGTGTGTAACCCTCGTTCATCACGACCTTGTAACTGATACCGTTGCCCCCGTTGCACCACATCTTTGACAATTTTATCTAGCACCTTAGCCTCTGTTTCATCTATATGCCAATGATTAGAACCTACCTTACGAACCGTATCTTCTTTTTTTAAACCACCATCAATGAGATCATCATGGTTAACTATCGAAACATAACTAGGTAACTCTACACTACCTTGCCCATCCAATGTAATCGATGCTGCATATCCTGAAATCATCGTCCCTGCTAATGCCACACTAGCCATCACACATTTCCAATTCATAATAACTCCTTCCTAACTAGGGTCCCCTACTTTTTCCAATAATAATTTAGATTTCAACTGATGCAATTCTTCGCTAATGTTGACTTTCACCTCCGGGGCTCTACGAAGTCGTAAAAATTCTGGCCATAGTAATTGAATTTGCTCTTCTCCGTAGGCTTTCACCTGCGCCAAGGAAGGTACATTGTACACCAATTCTCCATCTACGAAGATAGGTACTAATAGTTCTTGTACTCTGAAAGCATTTGCCTTTAACACAGTTTGTTTCCATGGATACAATGGATTTTTAAACACATAATCCTGTGTGGTGTCCACTGTTTCGTGGTCTAAGCAAATTAAATCACCAATGAGCTTATGATTTCGTACATTGATGAGGCGCAATACCTTTTTCTTACCAGGATTTGTTACCTTTTCAATATTATCTGAAAATTTCATAGCTGGCATAAAGGTGTCCCCTTCCCATTGACCGGCTAGTTTATACACCCCACCTAAGGCTGGTGTTTCATCGGCAGTAATCAGTTTTGTACCTACACCCCACGCTGTGATCTCTGCTCCTTGCTGTTTCAAGTCTGCAATTTTATATTCATCTAGATCATTGGTGGCAAAAATTAATGCCTCTTTAAATCCTGCCTCATCTAGCATCTTACGAGCCTCGATGGATAAATACGCTAAATCGCCACTATCCAAGCGAATGCCATAGATGGATGGCATCGTGCCTCCTCGACGTTCACGAATCTCTTGGAACACTTGGATGGCCGCAGGCACACCTTTATGTAGTGTATTATAGGTGTCCACTAAAAACACCAAATTATTTTCGTATTGGTCTGCATACGCACGGAATGCATCAATTTCAGTAGGAAAACTCATGACCCAACTGTGTGCCATAGTCCCTACAGGTCGCATGCCATACAAAGCAGCACTGTACACATCACTAGTGCTATCAAAGCCTCCTATGAAAGCTGCTCTAGCCCCTTGTACAGCTGCGCTCACCCCTTGGGCTCTTCGCATACCAAACTCTGCTACTCCATCCTTGCCAATGACAGATCGGATACGACGTGCTTTGGTCGCAATCAAGGACTCATGATTTAAAAACATAGATAATGCTGTTTCCAATAAAATGGCCTCATCCTTGGCAGATTCTACTCGAAGTAACACTTCCCCCGGGAATACCACAGATCCTTCTGGCGCCGCATAGATGGTGCCAGTAAAGCGGAATGTTGTTAAATAATCCAAAAATTCCTCTGTAAACACACCCGTTTGTCGTAAATAGATAATATCATCCTCAGAGAAACGCAAGCCTTTCACATACTCGATAACTTGTTCCAATCCAGCGACCACAGTATAGGCGCCTTGAAATGGATTGGTCCGGTAAAAGCGATCGAACACACAACGAGTACGATGTTTGTTTTGCGTAAATAAACCTTGCATCATGGTAAATTGATACATATCTGTTAATAGAGCATGTGTAATCATAAATAACTCCTATTCTTATAGGTCTACCCTATAGCATACTAAGCACTTTTCTATGACAATTTAAATACTATGCCTATCGTCTACTTCTCTCTATTATACTCTACTATTACATTTCATGTATAATTGTTTTTCCCCTTATTGTTTGTCATAATCTCCTATTTAGGTTAGAATGATACCATATATTATATAACTTCTAATGATGAAAGGATGACTATGAATCTGTCACAATTTTTTGCATTAATTCGCCCTCGTACCTTAACGGCTGCTTTCAGTCCCGTTGTCTTAGGGGCCGCAATGGGGGCTACGCAGTTTGAAACCGTACAACCTATTTGGCTATCCTTGGTGTATACCGTAGGCATTCTAATATGTGTGTTAAGCGCGCAAATCGCAGCCAATATTTGGAATGAATATTTCGATTTTAAATCTGGCCTTGACCTCACACAAGCGGCTGGAAATAGTGGCTCTATCGTCCGCGATGGAATCTCTCCAGCGATTATCAAACGTTGGGGATATATGACGACTATACTTCCACTCATCTTAGGCATTGCCCTCGCTAAGGCCGTCACATGGTGGTATATTCCTGTAGGCACGCTTTGCATACTGACTAGCATCTTATACTCTGGTGGACCTAAACCCATTTCTCGTACCCCTTTTGGTGAACTCGCCTCTGGTCTTGCCATGGGTTTTGCCATCGTAGGTATTACCCTCTTTGCTTGGACTCACACCTTGCACTGGACCTATCTAATTCCTGCCGTACCATCCACCATCTTAATCGGTGCTATTATGATGACTAACAATTTACGTGACTTTACGAACGATGCGAACCACGGTCGTCGTACCTTAGTCATTCTTCTTGGCCGTGAAAGAGGCCTCCAACTGTTACAAGGGCTCTTCCTCATTAGCTCTCTATGGATACTAATATGGACTATCTGCGGAGTTATCCCATGGCCTTCCTTAGTAGCTTTACTTTCCTTACTGCCTGCTATGAAAGTCATCCATATCTTCAACACCTATGCAGATCCAATACGATTAAACGAAGCTATGAAGTTTACTTCTATATCTTGTACACTGTATCACTTCTTGTGGGCTATAGGACTCCTATGTAATACAATCATATAAAACTAGCATTCTTTATGAGGGGAGTCTTTATTACTTTCACAGTAG
This sequence comes from Veillonella sp. 3913, assembly GCF_003992235.1. Taxonomy (NCBI): domain Bacteria; kingdom Bacillati; phylum Bacillota; class Negativicutes; order Veillonellales; family Veillonellaceae; genus Veillonella; species Veillonella sp. 3913. The sequence continues at coordinate 149,589 of NZ_RQVF01000003.1, forward strand.
TAGCCATCTAATTCATAGCCAATAACTATAACACCTTAGATATATAACATATTTTACTTATAACAAAACTCTTGTTATACTAAGCAAGTAGAAATTCACTATGTAAGTACACAAAGAAAAGGAGATAAAATATGAAGAAATTATTTAGTTTAGCCGCTACGGCTGTATTAGGCGCTGCCTTATTGTTAGGTGGCTGTGGTTCCACTGGCACTAGCTCTACTGGTTCCGATGCAGGTAAAACATTGAAAATTGGTGCTTCCCCAGTACCTCACGCTGAAATCCTAGAGCAAGTAAAACCAATCCTTGCTAAAGAAGGCATTAAATTAGAAATCATCGAGTTCAGCGACTATGTACAACCAAATGTATCCTTGAATGACAAAGAAATTGATGCAAACTTCTTCGCTCACATTCCTTACCAAGAAAACTTCAACAAAGAAAAAGGTACTCACATTGCAACAGCAGGTGCCGTACACATCGAGCCAATGGGCATTTACTCTAAAAAAGTAAAAGATTTGAAAGAAGTACAAGATGGCGCTCAAGTAGCTATCCCATCTGATGCGACAAATGGTGGTCGTGCATTACTATTGCTTTCCAAAGCTGGTTTAATCACTTTGAACGATCCTAACAGCATTTCTGCTACAGTACAAGATATCAAAGATAACCCTAAAAACTTAAAATTCGTTGAATTAGAGGCGGCTCAATTACCTCGTACATTAGATGATTCCACAATTTCTGTAATCAACACAAACTTTGCATTAGGTGCTAACTTGAACCCAACAAAAGATGCATTGTTCTTAGAATCTAAAGATTCCCCATATGTAAACATCGTATCCGTTCGTGAAGGCGATGAAAAACGTGAAGATATTCAAAAATTGATCAAAGCTTTACAAAGCCCTGAAATCAAAAAATTCATCGAAGATAAATACAAAGGTGCTATTCTTCCAGCATTCTAATGGAATCGCTTAGAATAGACTCCTCCAAATAAAAAACACTAACAACTATCATACATACTTAACTATACAACAACAGAGGCAAGTTGATTCGCTCAACTTGCCTCTGTTGTTTTTGCCTATACTCCTGTCCTTCTATACAATGTCACAAACTATCATACTCATTTCTAGTATACAAAAAAGGGTCCCGAAGGACCCCTTTTATTATTTACGAACCATAGCTCGTAATTCTTGCATTTCTTGTTGCAATGTCACAATATCTTGACGTAAGTTATCATTTTCCGCTGTCAGAACTGTAAGTTCACGACCATAGGCTTCTTTCATAGCTACCATTTCATCATGCAATACTAGCACAGAAGAAATTGGGCCATTACGATAACGTTCTGGTATAGCTTTTTTCTCTGGACTATTACCAAATTTGAAAGTTGCACCACCATTAACCATAGTACCACCACGTACCATAGATACACCAGCATGGAACATAGTAGATTCTTTAGTATAATGAGCCACACCTAATGCTACGGCATTCATATTTTTATAATGTCCTACGCCAGCCATAATTTGTGTTGGTTCTAATGGATCATATTGAATTGGTTTTAATGCAGATAATGCAGCGCCTAGGGCATCGCCTCTACGGCTTTCCTTGCGTAATTCTTGTAAATCACTACCAAGTTCACCAATTTGGCGCTCTAATTTTTCATAGTTATGATTATCTCCTTTAGAACCGCCTTCTAAAGATTTACGGAAATCATCTTCTGTTTTATTTTCATTGCCTTTAATTTCTTTCCAATATTCATAAGCAGATTTGCCTTTAGCACCATCTTTACCGGCTTTCCCAGCATCGCCTTTGTCGCCTTTAGGACCTACTACGCCAGTTTCACCTTTATCGCCTTTAGGTCCTACTGCACCTGTTGCGCCGGCTTCACCTTTTTCACCTTTAGGACCTACTGCACCATCTTTACCTTTTTCACCTGTAATGGCCTTGATAAAGTCGTCTTTTGTCTTGCTTTCGTTACCTGGTAATCCTTTCCACACTTCGAAAGCAGACTTACCTTCAGCTCCATCTTTACCAGCTGTGCCAACATCACCTTTGTCGCCTTTAGGTCCTGCTACACCAGCTGCTCCGGCGTCACCTTTTTCGCCTTTCTCACCTTGTGGGCCTGCTGCACCAGTGTCACCTTTTGCACCTGTAATGGCCTTGATAAAGTCATCTTCTGTCTTGCTTCCGTTACCTGGCATATCTTTCCACACTTCGAAAGCAGATTTACCTTTAGGCCCTACTGCACCTGTTGCTCCGGTTTCACCTTTAGGACCTACGGCACCTGTATCACCCTTATCACCTTTAGGACCCTGAACACCTTGTGGGCCTTGTGGACCTACTCCACCAGTACCACCACCAGCACCACCTGGCCCCTGTGGTCCTTGTGGGCCTTGAGGACCTTGTGGGCCTACTGCACCGACTTCACCTTGCGGACCAGTAATAGCTTTGATAAAGTCATCTTTCGTTTTATCTTCGTTGCCTGGCATTTCTTTCCACACTTCAAAAGCAGACTTTCCGTCAGCCCCAGTATCACCTTTGGCTCCAGTTTCGCCTTTTTCACCTTGAATACCTTGGTCACCTTTAGCACCTGGATCGCCTTTATCACCTTTGTCACCTTTAAAGTCTGGGTCACCTTTTAGTTGATCTTTATCTAAGCTAAAAGTATATGTTTTACCATATTCTCCACCGTCATTCGTAGTAATCGAGATACCTTTACCTGGTTTTAATACTTCTTTCAAGGAATCTACAGTCAATACAGGACTTGTAGTAGAGGAAGAACCATCTTTACCGCCTGTAGTCAAAGTTAATTGACCTTTATCGTTTCCACCCAAGGTAATATTCATTGTAGGATGAGCAAAGTTAACCCCTGTAAACGTTGGCGTGTTAAGCATACCAATGCGCAAAATAGAGTCTGTTGGGTCTTTATAAGTAATTAGATTATCAGAGCTATATAATGTTGGTGCCGCATACTCGCTTTTACCATCTGGAGCTTTTGCACCAGCTTGTGGAGCAACTCCATACACAGTATTTGCCTTACCTTGGATCTTAATTTCTTTATCACCTGGTGTGTACACACGTGTATCAGGTGTTGTAGTAGCTACAGTTCCATCTGCATTGAATGGCACATCATTACCTGCCAAAATAGTATTACGTTTTTCTAAGGCTTTTAATTGCGCTACATTGACAGCATCAGTATCTTCTCCACCGGCTGCTACATTAATGATCTGGCGAGTGACACGATAACCTAGGCGACTATTACCTACAGATACTGCTGAACGATTTGCCTTCCACGTTGTGGCTACCATATCTTTTGCTTGTCCATATAGAACCTTCGCTTTATCTAATCGTTCTTTTACCACATGCCGATTCTCTACTGGAGCATTAGCATATTCATTTTCTAATTCTGTTACTCTTGCTTTCGCAGATATCACATCAGGATTTTTTTCAACCTCTGTATTCTCTGCCTCTTCATTAACAAAGTGAGGTCCATGTAAAGAAGGGTCATAGCCTTGGTTAGATGGAGAGTCCGTTCCCCGATTAGCATATGTTTCTGATCCTAATGCCACACCAGTTCTTACATCTGTATAGGCTCTTTCCCCAATACTGATACCCGCGGTTGCTGTGATTCCCGTTTCTTTATCTCCCACTTTTGTACCAGCACCAATAGCAATGGTAGAAGTTCCATTAGCCATACTCATTGCACCTAAAGCAATGGCCGATGTATCCCTCGCTTCTGCACTATACCCTACAGCTATACTTTGTTTGTAAATAGTTGTTGAAGAATCGCCTATTGCTACACTTTCCATGGTACTAGTAGATCCTCGACCAACGGCTACACTATTTTTGCCTGTCGTCTTAGAAGATCCCCCAACAGCAACAGAGTCTTCTAAGGCAGTAGCACCATACCCTACAGCAGTACTATAATTTTTATCAGTAGAAGCGCCATATCCTATATTAACACTAAATGCACCTGTTGTTCGAATACTGTAACCAATAGCTACTGTATTTTTTGAATTCTCACCAATTTGTACATTACGTCCAATGGCAATGGCATTCTCACTCTTAGATTGTGCCCTTGGACCAATGGCAATAGCCCCCTCTTTGGTAGCTCCATTATTTTTCTCATTGCTATCTACCCCAAGGTCTCGACTTTTTATAGAAATGTAACGTGGCTTTTCACGTTCTACACGATTGCGCAATACTTTTAATTGCCCTACTGTGGCAGCATCTGTATCTTCATAGCCTGCTGCTACATTGGTAATCTGACGAGTATGTTGTACACCAGCTTTAGTACCACCTACAGATACAGCCCCATCTGTAGCATTCCAAGCGCTACTAATGGACGCATTACCAGCTTCATTCGCTTTTTTTATAGCATCTGCATAGGCCTTTTCTGCATCTACCAAATCTTGATCTGCTTTTGCCTTTTGGGCATTTGCCGCTGCTATTGCAGCATCTGCATCACTCTCTTTTTTTTCTTTTTTACTCTCAGCTCGTTCAATTTCTTCTTCAGCTATTAAAACTTTATAATTCGCTTGACGAATATTTTCATATAAAGCTTCTAGGGCTGGATTATCTGCTCCTGCTTCGCCCACTTTATAATGTGTGTTACTCATTGGATTATATCCAATGTAAGCATCACTTTTACCAACACGATCTGCAATAGAACCACTACCTAATGCTACACCACTTGCTGCACTAGTAGTTGCCTCATATCCTATGGCTAATCCATCCACTGCATTCACATTAGAACTAGCACCTACAGCAATGGCATTCGCACCATCGACCTGACCACCAGTTACAGTATACTCTGTACTAGCTGCATAGCCTGCTATATGGCCTCCCAAGATTAATACACTTGCTGCATATACTGCGGCATTATTTTTTCTCATACTACACCCCTTATAGTTTGATAAAATCCTTAATTCATGCTAACAAATCGCTATGAATTAAGTTGAAACATTTCTTATTAATATTGATTATATACCACTTTTGTATACTATTCAAATCGAATTTTTTAAACATTATCGATGAATTTTGACATATAAAAAGCCTCTGACTTTTACAAGTATGCAAAAGCCAGAGACTAATACCTTACTGCTCTAAATTATTTACGAGCCATAGATTTACGTACGTCGAAAGCAACTGCTACGACAATGATCAAACCTTTAATAATCAACTGCCAGTATGGTCCCATTCCAACGAATGTTAAACCATAGTTAATAACTGTAAAGATCAACACACCAGCGATGATACCAGGTACAGTACCGATACCACCAGTGATGGATACACCACCTACAACAGATGCTGCGATAGCATCTAACTCGTACATATTGCCATAGTTGTTAGTAGCACCACCAGTACGAGCTGCTTCCAAGATACCACCTACGCCATACAAAGCACCAGCAATAACGTAGATAATCACTAGTGTTACTGCTACGTTGATACCAGATACTACAGCTGCTTGTGGATTACCACCAATAGCAAACATGTTTTTACCAAGAATTGTTTTGTTATATACCACATACATGATTAAAGAAATCACGGCAGCGATAATAACAATGTATGGAATCGTCATAAATCCTAGGTCTAAAGAACCTGTACCAATTTGCGTAAACTCTGGACGCAAACCACCGATTGGTTGGGAGTTATTTGGTTCCATATCAAAATACAAGGAACAAATACCGTAAGTAATAACCATAGTACCTAGTGTGGAAATAAATGGTACGATTTTTAAATACGCTACGATTACACCAGAAACTAAACCGATGATAGCACCCACCACGATAGCAATCACGATTGGTAGAATCAAAGGCAATTCTGGTAAATGTTCAAAGAACGGACGTGGATAATCTGGCAACTGAGTTAAGGATGCCGATACCACTGCCGTCAAACCAACCACACGACCTGCAGATAAGTCACACCCTGCAGTGATCAAGATCATAGCAGAACCTAATGCAATAATAATACGTGGGGAAGACTGAATTAAAATATCACGAAAACTTGTGACGGATAAAAAGTTCGGGCTATACATAGAAATAGCCGCTACTAGTACTACTAGTACCAAATAGATAATATTCTGGGAAAGAAACTTTCCTAATTTACCTTGGCTCATACGATACCTCCTAGACTAAACCAGCTGTCGCTAGTTCCATTATTTTTTCTTCTGTCGCTTCATGTGCATCCAAGATGCCACTCATATATCCATTACTCATAACCATAATGCGATCACTCATACCCAATAACTCAGGCATTTCTGAGGAAATCATAATGATACTTTTACCAGCACTAGCTAGTTCGTTAATAATGGAATAAATTTCATATTTCGCTCCTACATCGATGCCCCGTGTCGGTTCATCCAAGAGTAGGATTTCTGGATTCGTATTTAACCAACGGGCAATGAGTACCTTTTGTTGGTTACCACCAGAAAGACTTTGAATTTTCGTTTCTGTAGATGGTGTTTTCACTCGCAAGGAAGTCACACCTTCTTTTGTATCGTCTAGTCGTTTTTCATCATTCAATAGTTTGAACTTATTTTCATATTTCGGTAGCGCTGCCATCGTTGTATTATCTACAATGGTGAGCATTGGGAAAATCCCTGTAGTACGGCGTTCTTCTGTAAGCAATGCCATACCCAGTTTTTTCGCATCTCGAGGGTGACGAATACGCACTTCTTTGTCGTGTAAATAAATCTTTCCAGATTCAATGCCACGAAGACCAAATAAGGCTTCGATAACCTCTGTTCGTTGCGCTCCTACTAGACCACCTACACCAAGAACTTCACCTTTACGAAGAGAGAAGCTTACATCTTTAAAAGAATGTGGATGAATAGATGTTAATTTTTCTACACGTAATACTTCTTCACTTGGAGTATTTGTTTTTTCAGGGAATAACTGAGTCATTTCACGACCTACCATTCGTTGAATGATAAGATCTGTCGTTAATTCATCAGCATGCCAAGTACCTATATATTGACCATCACGCATGATCGTTACTTCATCAGATATGCGTAGGATTTCTTCCATTTTATGAGAAATATATATAATTGCAACTCCTTTTTTACGTAAGGAGTTAATGATTTTGAAAAGATGTTCTACTTCATCACTCGTTAGGGAAGAGGTAGGTTCATCCATAACAATAATTCTAGATTGGTGGGAAACTGCTTTTGCAATCTCAATATTTTGTAGCTTAGAAACAGATAAATCACCAGCTAATTGTTCTGGATCGATATCTACATCGATTTCATTAAACAAGGCTAGTGTGTCTTCTTTCATTTTTTTATGGTCTACAAATGTAAAAGGACCAATTTTTTTGGTTGGGAATCGACCTAACCATAGATTTTCCATAACATTACGCTGTAATACAGGGTATAACTCTTGGTGGATCATGGAAATTCCCATTCCAAGAGCTTTTCGGGAATCTGTCATTTCTACTACTTCGCCGTCAATGACCACGTCCCCTTGATCAGGCTTATAAATACCGAACAGGCATTTCATAAGAGTAGACTTTCCCGCGCCATTCTCTCCCATTAGAGCATGTACGGTGCCTGGTCGGACTTTGAAAGTGACATTATCCAAGGCCTTTACGCCAGGAAATTCCTTCGTAATTTGGCGCATTTCTAATATGTACTCGCCCATACATTTTCCTCCTACTAATCAGATAATAAAGGGGGCAAAATGCCCCCTTACTGCATTTTCTTATTTGTCACCTAAAATCTTATCCGCATTTTCTTTTGTTACGATTTCGTAAGGTACCCAAATATATTTACCATCAACAATATCAAAACCTGTATTGTCTTTATTTGGTGTTTCGCCTTTAGCTAACACATAGGAAAGATTAAATACAGCTTGACCTTGTTTTTTAGCATTGTTTAATACTGTACCCAATAATGTGCCATCTTTCAACGCTTGTACTGCTGGAGTTGTAGCGTCAACGCCTACTACTGGAATGTATTTGCCATTTGTGAAGTAGCCTGCTGCTTTCAACGCTTCAATAGCACCTAATGCCATGTCGTCATTGTTACAGATAACAGCATCAATTTTATCGCCGTAACGGCTCAAGAACGCTGCCATTTTTTCTTGACCTTTAACGCGGTCCCACATACCTGTATCGCTAGCCAATTCTTCTACTTTCATGCCTTCTGCTTTAAGAGCTTTAACGGAGTGTTCTGTACGAAGTACTGCGTCTTGGTGACCTGGTTCACCAGTAATCATAACATAGTGGATAACACCATCATTGCTATGGTATGCTTCAGGGTGTTTTTTGAAGTAATCTGCTAAGATTTTACCTTGCATTTCACCGCTTTGTTCAGCTTTCGCACCTACATAGTATACTTTATCCCATTTAGCCATATCTTCTTTCAATGGTTCACGGTTTAAGAATACCAATGGAATGTTAGCTGCTTTCGCTTTATCAATGATAACGCCTGCTGCTGTGCGGTCTACCACGTTAACGCCGATTGCTTTGTACTTCTTATTGATGAATAAGTCAATCTTTTCGTTTTGTGTTGGTTGAGAGTTTTGGCTATCTACGATATCCACTTTAGCTTTGTCTTTAGCAGCTTTATCAATTTCTGCACGAACGCCACTCATGAAAGTGTCATCAAATTTGTAAATAGCAACCCCAATTTGAGGTTTGTCACCACTTGCTCCTTGATCGCTTCCGCAACCACCTAACACAAGTGCACCTACTGCTGCAGATGCAAGCATCGCTGCTTTCCAAGATCGTTTCATAATAATATCCTCCTTTTAGATATCCTATATACCTATAAGACTAGTGATCTAGTCGTGGTACCTACCGTAACCAAGCTTCTTCAGCTCGTTTCGCACTGACAATATCAATCATACCTAACAATGTATAATAAGAGCCATTGCCGGAATATTCTAGATTAATCGTATGTGCTTTGTATGAATTGCGTTCTAATACACCTCGTAAAATAGGATCCATTACTCCTACCGCATTACCCATAGCACTGCTCAAAATAATCCGCTCTGGATTAAATAAGTTCGCTATATTGGCCAAAGCAATTCCTAAATAATGACCTACTCGTGAAAGGGCCTCTAAACACACTTCATCACCTTCTACTGCGGCCTCATAAATAGGCTCTACACGAAATGCTTTGCTCACAACCAATGGATTATCTTGTACCGACGTATATCGGCCTTTTTCCATTTGTTCCACTACATAGGAATGAATCGATGTTTCCGATGCGATATCTTCCAAGCGCACTTCATTGCCCTCTTCATCTAATCGAATCACACCATATCCAATTTCCCCAGCACTATCGTTAAAACCGCGGTAGAGTTCACCATGATAAATCAAGGATATACCGAGTCCATAACTAAATTTAAGGACAATGAGATTATCCATTTCTTTACCACTGCCATAGTAATATTCACCCGTTGATAAACAACGAACATCATTTTCTACATATACCGGCACATGGAATCGCTCTTCTAAGATATACTTGAAAGGAATATTATTCCATTTTCCATTAGGAGAGTAAATAGAAATCCCTTTTCCTGAGTCTACAGGTCCACGCAAAACGAGGCCTATACTTTTAATTTTATAGTCTTCTTTAAAGATATCCTGTATGCCACGATACATATGTTGCATGATTTCATCAGCACTACAACCAATAATAGATGTTTCTAATTGCTGTAAAATTTGACGTCCTACTGTAGCCACATAAAAAACAATCGTATGTGTTCTTATATGAACAATCAAATAGGTTTCAATATCATGATTAAAGTCTAACAACATTGATGGGCGTCCCAATGCAGACCGCTCTTGACGATCTTCATAGACCAATCCTTTCCGAATTAAATTCGTACAAATATTAGTCACTGTGGGAGGCGTTATTTTGGTCTGTCTTGCAATCAAGGCCTTTGATACGGGGCCATGACGCCTGATGTAATTCAAAATAATTTCATCATTGCTTATTTGTGGCTTTATCATGATTCTATCTCCTTTACAGTGAATACACCCCATCACCAATTTCAGCAATATATAGACTAGGGGTAACACCTATTTGTTTCTCGTACTCTTCTGGAATAGCTCTCATAAAAGCCTCAATATGCTCATCTTTTACAAGGGCAATGGCACAACCACCGAAACCTGCACCTGTCATACGAGATGCAATACAGCCTTCTTGAGATCGTGCTAAATCAACAATCGTATCCAATTCTTTACCTGTCACTTCAAAGTCAACTTGTAAAGATCTATGAGATTCATTCAAGCAATGTGCAATCCCTGTTAAATCAGCGGCTTCCAAAGCTTTCATGAAATCTAATACACGTAAATTTTCAGTGATGACGTGACGAGCTCTACGCATCAACACATCATCAGAAATAGATTCTAAATCATCCAATGTAGCCAATGCCAAGCCAGAGATATCTTTATGCTTGCGGATAATTTCAAGAGCTGCATCGCACTCACCTTTGCGCTCATTAAATTTGGAGTCCACAAGACCTCTTTGTTTATTTGTATTCATGATGACAAGAGTATGTCCATGCCAGTTCAAAGGAACTAGTTTTCGTTCCATATGCGTGCAATCTAACAAGACACCATGGCCTTCTTTACCGTGTGCAATAGCATACATATCCATAATGCCTACTTTTACACCTACGAAATGGTATTCTACATGCATGGCCATTTTTGCCAGTTCCGTGCGATCAATTGGAGTTAGACCCAACTCTGAAAGCAACATATAACCAGTTAAATCTAGCATACATGCAGAAGAGGATAAACCTGCACCAGCTGGCAAATTACCATTAAAATAAATGTCCATACCTGGTACCTTGTGACCCTTATCTTTTAAGAATTGAATCACACCTAATGGATAATTAGCCCAATCGTGTTCAATATTATATTGGAAAGGTTCATTTACATCAACCACTACTGTCTTTTCCATATTATCAGAGTGTAAACGTACCTTGCTATCTTCACGTAAACGGATGGCTCCATAAATACCTACTTTAAGTGCCGCAGGGAATACATGACCACCATTATAGTCTTGATGCTCACCAATAACATTCACGCGACCTGGAGCAAAATAACAATGCACCTCTCCTGAACCTTCGCCAAAGAAGGACAGAAAACGCTGTTGTAATTTTTCTTTATTCATTTGCTTGTTCAACCTCACTATATAGTTTGCGCAATTCCGGTGCTGTTTCTTCTACGGCACTTGTATTCGCTGCTGCCCATGCTCCCATTTCAGAGGATGCATAGTATTTAATTTTATTGGCTTCTCTGAAAGGAGGATAGAATTGAATATTAAAGTGATAATATTCTTCATGTCCTGCATATTCAGGGCTATTTACAGGATTTTGATGATATACCATCATGTATGGGAATGGCATATTAAATAAACGATCGAAAGCTTCCGTTAATGTTTTTAACATATGCGCCAAATCTTTCGTTTCTTTTTCAGTACAATCTGTGATGTAGTTCATGTGACGTTTTGGCACAACAAATACACCATATGGATAATCTGTAAAGAACGGAATATAGGCTAAGAAAGAGTCATTTTCTCCCACAATGCGAGCATCTTTTTCTTTCTCAACTTGATTCATTTTACAGAATAAGCATTCACCATGTTCATGATGATGATCTTTCGCACTATCCAGTTCCACTTGTAGCTTCTGTGGTACAAAGGAATAGCCATATAATTGACCATGTGGATGTGGCATTGTCACACCTACAGCTTCCCCTTTATTTTCAAAAGGATAGATATATTTAATTTTTTCATCTTTTGCTAATTCACTATGACGCTCTTTAATAAGGTTTAGTAATTTAACAATATGATCTTCCGATAATTCGTAAAATTTAGCAGTATGCTCCGGAGAATATAAGATAACTTCACATTTCCCATAGTTTTCTTGACTTTTGTAAAAGTCATTACCATCTTCATAAGGAGCCTCTGGCGTTTGCGTTAAGGCTGGAAAGTCATTATCATATTTCAACACATCATAATCTGCAGGGACTTTTTTATTAATACCTGGGCAGAATGGGCACCAATCCTTTGGCATCGTTGGGCGTGCTTTACGGTTTGAAGCGACCATTGTCCAAGTCCGCAATAAAGGATTCCATCGTAATTCCGACATGGAATACCTCCAATCTATAGTTATATGCTTCAAAAAAATGAAAGATAATTTTTATACATACCTATTCTTTCATATTTTAACATTTTTTTCAATACTTAATTAAATAATAAGTTATATGATTTACTCATAGTCTGATGAGCAGCATGATTTTTATCACAATTTTTCTCTTATTAGATACAAAACCGGCGCCACATCCCCCTTCTCTCACTGCATTCTGAATGTTCGTTCAGGGGAATATGGCACCGGTTTCTTATTACTACGGCGTCGATTTATATAAAATTATAGTACTCCATAGATTATGAGTAAATCATAGGAGGGCTTATTCGGAGGGGGAATGGGATAATGTAGTATATTTACTATTATCTTTTCTTCCAAAGATGATTAGTAGTTAACTCCCCTCTATTTTTCTTATATCATAGGCATGTATCGTTTCGATATCTGTAGGACTCCTATCCATATCATACAAAATATTTTTTAAATATGTTTCTTACTTTTATATATACAAATACAATTTACTAGTAGTATGACTAAATGTAATAACTATGTGGAGTACTCTTGCCCATGTATAGGTCTATTAAACACAGGTATCTATTAATAGCTACATAAAATCCATCTTACCTATAAAAGCCCTAGTAGATATTATCGCTCACTAGAAGAAGGTATCTTGTGTGCCGCTTTGTTTGACTTCCATTTGGGCCCGTCGTTCATCGGTGATAAAGGAGTCTGTTTTCATGTTAATGACATGCAACAAGCCTCGCATAGAATCTACACCTTTTTCTTTCGCTGCTGCAATGGCTACTTTAGCACATACTTCAGAGTCGTCCAAGGCATTGTGATGATTAAATGTAATTCCTAAAAATCCACCCAATGTATTTAATTTATGATTCACCAAATCAGGCCATACTTTTCGTGTTATGCGGACGGTGCAAGTATATTCTAAATCAGGCCATTCAATATTGTAGTGGTCCAAGGTGGCACGTAACACGTCGATGTCGAACTTCGCATTGTGTGCTACTAACAGTTTACCTTTTAAATGGTTATTATAAATCGCCGGCCACAACTGATCAAAGGTAGGCTTATTCAACACTTCTTCCGGTTGGATACCATGGATACCAATGAACTCTTGGTTGAACTGCATCACTGGGGGCTTGATTAAACTATAGCCACGTTTTGTGATCCGTCCATCTTCCACAGTCACCACAGCTAAGGAAATAGCACTATTCTTACTTTCATTAGCCGTTTCAAAGTCTAAGGCCACAAAATTTAACATATATCCTCCTCACGCAAGATTTTGAAATCTGCGATTACATCAAGAAAAAGCAGATGCATCATAGCATCTGCTTTTATTATATAGTATTTTTAATGAAAGTAAAATCGATTATTGAATCGCTTTCTCAAACACTGCTTTGATTAAAGATTTTGTTTGTTCGTAACTTTCACCAGGTTGTGCCTCATATTGTTTGTCCAAATCAAACCACAAATTTGGATAGTATTCGTATGGATGTGTTTTGAACAATTCTACAGCATCTTGATCTTCTACCCAGTTAATTTTGATTTCTTTGAAAGCAGGGTTTTCTGCTTGCAATTCTTCGATAGCGCGGAATGCGTTAGCGCAATATGGACAATGATGTAAATGGAAACCTAAAATTTCTTTCATAGTATACTCCTTTCATCGAATCGATATATTATATCGAATTTATTCAATTATAAGATTAGTATACCACAAGAAAATTCATGTTACAACTATAAGCCAGCGTGGTATGTCAAAATTGCAGTCCAAGATGTATGAATCCAACTAGACACATCAACCGTTGTATGTAGTGCAACGGCTAAAAACATGGCTCCTGTAATTACGGTGGCAGCAGTACTGCTCATAATCGCATCAATTCGTTCTAACATAAGAACACATCCTCTCTAATCTCTTACTTTATACGGCTGAAAGTCATCACTATACCCAGTCTTTGTAGTAGATGCTCTCAGTTAAAATCTAAACTATCTTTCATAATAACAAAGATATGAAACACTTTGTCACTTATGATATACTATTAGTATAGTGGAATTAAAAGATTTGATAAGAATCACTTTTTCTATTTTGTTATTTACGAAACATATATAGAAAAGTATCCTATATTGAACAAGTATCTCATTTTGTTTGATTCATATATGTAAGGAGGAATTATGGATAAACGACAAATGAAAACTAGAAAAGCTATTTTCGACGCCTTTGTTAGGCTTTTAGAACATAAAAATTATAATGCTATCATCGTGCAAGACATTATCGATGAAGCCCTCATTGGCCGTAGCACATTTTACGCACACTTTGAAACAAAAGAAGATCTATTAGAAGCGCTCTGTCACGAATTATTCTCTCATATTATCGACACCGCATCAGACTTCTCCCATGCTCATGGCTTATATAAAAACAGCCACATCAAGGAAGCTATCTTCCTCCATATCTTGCAGCATTTAGAGGACAACGATAATAATATTTTGGGTCTTCTTTCCTGTGAAAGTAACGAACTCTTCCTACGTCATTTCAAGAGCAGTCTGAAAGAACTTATCCAAAGTCATTTCTTAAACAATCAAACTTGTCCACACAACAATATCCCTCATGATTTTATCTCTAATCACATTGCAGGATCTTTTGTAGAAATGGTTCTTTGGTGGCTGGAAACTGGTCGAGAGTATTCCATTGAAGACATGTCACGATACTTTTATCATATTACAGAACCATTGATTTTGGAACATCAACATTAATACCATAAACAAACGCAACAAGGCGCTACCTTAAGCAAATTCGCTCATCGGTAACGCCTTTTTGTAGTAATATCAACTGTATATGTTTTTAATTGTCATTAAGATATTCTTTATGGCATATTGTTGTGCCGACTAGAATGTAAAACATCCATCTACTATCGATTACGCTATTTTGTAAAACAACAATTTTCATTAGAAACATATTAGACCGCCAAGGAAAACCGTTTTTTTGCCAATGGCAGGAACAGCACTAAAATGATAGATTCTAATAGGTACGTGAGCACATAGGTCATCCATATGCCGTCATTACCGAATGGAGGGATAAGCAATTCTTGCATGCCTACAAAGAAGACCACTGCAATGAACATCATATTCCGGATAGATGCAGTCTGACCGATGCCATTGTACATACCATATAATAATAATCCTACTGCCGCACAGATAGGATAGAGCAATAGATAATGGGAATATTCCAAGGCCATCGTGTAAATCTCTGGTACTGAGGTCATAACCATAATGACATCATTACGGAATAATCCCAGCACGATTTCTACAATAACCACATATACCGCTAAGCATTGCAGGGAAATCTTCAACGTATCTTTCCAAAGCACCAAGTCACGTTTTCCAAATGCTTTTCCAGTAAATACGCTGACTCCGTTCGCCTGTCCATCTGTGAAGTATGCCATGATAAAGATAATCTCCAAAATCACCGCATTCGTCGCTAATACATCACTGCCCATAGCACTGCCTGCTTTGGCAAACAAATTGTTGATGGTCAACAAACAAAATGTACGAAGCATAAGGTCTGTGTTTACTTTCATGATAGATAGGAATGGTTTCACCCGTTTTAAGGTATTCCATATATGGGACGTTAGGTCTAACCGTTCACGAACTAAGTACATAGCACCTAGGCCTACTAAGAACGCATAGATTTGGGAAATCAAAGATGCCCAAGCCACCCCCTTTACTCCAAAGTCAAAGCCAAATACGAAAAGGAAGGACAAACCAATATTCAACACATTCATGGAGATTTGCATAATCATAGTGGCGCGAATCATCATCTGTCCCATAAGCCAGCCTAACGTAACATAATTGACCAATACGAAAGGAGTTCCCCAGATTAAAATATCTGTATATTCCGACATCAAAGCGATTACCTCTGGGTCGGGATGCATAAAACTTGCATAGTAATCAAATATCCAAGGATATCCCACGATAAAAGCGGCACTGATAAGTAAAGCAATGATGAGAGGCCGAAAAAAACTTAAGGATGCACTTTCCTTCGATTGTTCTCCCAAAGCCTGTGCAGAAAAAACTGTTGTGGCCACCCGCAAAAATCCAAAGAGCCAATACATATTATTAAATAAGATAACTCCTAATGCTACTGCAGCGATGTACATAGCATTATCCATATGCCCCATAATAGCCGTATTCACGGCCCCTAATAAAGGTTGTGTCACCGTAGAAATCATAAATGGAACTGTCACTTTTAAATACTCTTTGTAGGTCAATCGTTCTTCCATCTTACCCTCACAAAAAAAGAGGAACACCTAGGTGTTCCTCTTGAAACATTTTCATACACCATTTGATACGTTTATTATATCAAAGTATGTTCATATAACACAAATATATCTTATTCATACAATTTATGTTATATTACAAAACAATCTATTCATCTAATGAAAAATAATGTTAGCCATAGATTAGCGCTCTAAATTATAAACCGCACTTAATAATTGTTTTGTATACGGATGCTGCGCCTCTGCTAAGGCATCTCCATTCAGGCGTTCTACCACTTCCCCTTTATACATGACCACAACTTTGTGGCAGAATAAATGGACTAATGCCAAATCATGGCAAATAAATAGGTAGGTAATGCCTTTTTCTTTTTGTAACCGTACCAATAGCTCGATGATTGTATCTTGTACAGATACATCTAGAGCACTCGTGGCTTCATCGCAAACGATAATTTCTGGTTCTAATGCTAAGGCTCTAGCAATAGCCACACGTTGCCGTTGCCCGCCACTCATATTATTCGGATATCGGTCTGCAAAATCTTCTGGTAAATCTACCATTTTTAACAATTCTCTAGCTTTCGCATCTACATCTGCTTTGCTAATAAGATCAAAGTTACGCAATGGTTCACAAATGATGTCACGCACTTTCATCTTCGGATTGAAAGCGGCTGTTGGATCTTGGAATACCATTTGAATATGACGATAATTTTGGCGTTTTTCTTCACCTGTTAATTTCGTAATATCTTTACCTCGGAAAATAACAGAGCCAGATGTAGGCGCATGCATATTCATAATAGTCTTCACCAAGGTAGACTTACCGCACCCAGACTCACCTACAATGGCTAAGGTTTCTCCCCGTTCTACATCGATGGAGATTCCATTACAAGCACGCAAAGTAGAACCGTCAGCTAAAGGGAATTCTTTCACAATATCTTGAATTTGCATAATAATATCAGACATAGCGTTTCCCTCCGATTTCTGGCACTGCATTGAGTAATTGTTTCGTATACTCCGCTTGTGGATTACGAATCACTTCCTCAGCTGTTCCATATTCCACCACAGCCCCTTGCTTCATAACCACAATTTTATCAGACATATGAGCCGCCACACCGATATTATGAGTTACAATAATCATCGATGTTTTATTCTCACGATTAATACGTAATAATTCTTCTACAATTTGTGCTTGCGTCGTTACATCTAGGGCCGATGTCGGTTCATCACCTAGCAATAGTTTAGGAGAGAATGTAATTGCCATGGCAATACCTACCCGTTGACGCATACCGCCACTGAGTTCAAAGGGATAAGACTTCATAATTGCTTCAGGATGTGGCAAATTGGTGAGCGCCAACATTTCGATAGCTTTTGCCTCTGCCTCTTGTTTAGACATAGTGCTATGTAATTGAATGAACTCTACAAATTGCTTCCCGATTGTTTGAATTGGATTCATCATATTGCCACTATCTTGGAAAATCATAGCAATATGATTGCCTCGCAAATCCAACCAATCCTTTGTGGAAAACCCTAATAAGTCTTGTCCATCAAAGGTGATGCTTCCTTCAGACACACGACCTGTATTTGGCAATACACCTAACAGTGCACGGATGACCGTAGTCTTACCACTGCCGGACTCCCCTACAATGGAAACAATCTCCCCTTCTGCTAGGTCTAGGTTAACTCCTGCAATCGTAGGATTCGGATTATTTCCATAGGTAACTGCTAAATTTTTAATACTAAGTAACATATATATCCCTTCTGTATATTTCTTACCAATGCTACTGAAAGCGACTGCTACATACAACAAGGGGAGGCAAACCTGCCTCCCAATTGTTGCGGACATCTGCAAAGGATTATTTTGCTGGTTTAATATCTTTAGTCAACCAGTAGTAGTCTGTTGGATACATCACTACATTTGTTAACCATTTGTTATTAACAAGATTTGTTTTAGGGTAACCTAAGAACAATGCTGCACCATCATTCAATAAGATTTGTTGTGCTTCGATAATTAAGCTTTGACGTTTAGATTTATCGAATTCAACAGCTAATTGATCCATGATTGCATCGAATTTAGGATTGCTGTAACCAGAACCATTTTGTGGGTTATCACCATTCAAGTTAGTTTTCCAGTACCATTTCAAGAAGATTTCTGGGTCACCAGTGTTCGCTGTTACGATGTTGGAGATCAATAAGTCATAATCGCCATCAATACCCATTTTATCCATTAAGTTATAGTCAACAGTTTCGATGTTTACTTTAATACCGATTTTTTTCATGTCAGATTGAACAGCTTCTGCATAGATTGGAAGCTCTTGACGGCTGTTGTATACTACGAAGCGCACTTCTAAGTTTTTACCGTCTTTATCTACGTAACCGTCTCCATCAGTATCTTTCCAGCCAGCTTCTGCCAACAATTGTTTGGAACGATCAGGATTGTATGCATTAGGGTCTTTCAAACTATCAAAACCATAATCCAAGCTTGGTGGAATTGGTGCTTTACCAGGAATGAAAGTACCTTTTAACAATACTTCGTTGTAGGATTTACGATCCGTACCGCTGATGAAGGCAGCACGAACTTTTTCGTCACCTAATACACCTTTTTGGTTAATACGAGCTAATACAGTACGCAAAGAAGCGATTTCATCTACTTTGAATTTGCTGTCATTACGCAATGTTTCAAGGTCACCAGCGCCGATATTAACTGCTAAGTCTACGTCACCATTTTGTAATGCCAACGCACGAGTTGTAGGATCATCGATAGATGGAATTTCTACTGTTTTGAATGGAACTTCGCCATCCCAGTAATTTTCATTTGCTTCTACAACTGCTTTTTCTTTAGTAAAAGATTTCACTTTGTACGGGCCAGTACCGATAGGACCTTCTTTTGCAAAGTCACGACCAGCTTTTTCAGCAGACACATCTACGATAATGAATAATGGGTCAGCCAAGAAACCAGGCACATTTGGATACGGTTTATCTGTGGTGATGATCAAATTCTGACCTTCTGCTTTGATATCTGTGTATTTGAAGAATGTAGCAGCACGTTTATTTTTCTCGAAAGCACGCTCAATGGATTCTTTTACCGCTTCAGCAGTTACTTTATTGCCATTGGAGAATTTCGCTTTGTCGCTAATTTTGAAAGTCCAAGTCAATTTATCATTAGATACAGACCAGCTTTCCGCCAACCAAGGTTGCGCATTCATTTTTTCGTCGAATTTAGCTAATGTTTCGCCAATACCGTAACGCATAACTACCCAACCGAAGTAATTTTGTGTTGGCTCCAATGTATCTGCGAAGTTTGTAACACCAAATTTTACTACACTTTTGTCAGCTGGTGCCGCATTGTCGCTACCGCAACCTGCAATCACACCTAATGCCGCTACTGCCATAACACCAAATGTAGCATTACGAAGCCATTTTTTCCAACTTTGTTTCATGTTAAGTCCCTTTCTACAAAACTTACAACTAACACATTAATGTGAATCTGTACTACGTGGGTCTAAGATATCCCGTAGCGAATCGCCCCATAAATTGAAGATGGTAACCACAATGAAAATGGCCATCCCTGGATATAACATCAATTCTGGTGACGATAAAATATATTGACGGTTCTCATTGAGCATTAAGCCCCATTCTGGCGTCGGAGGCTGTGCCCCAAATCCCAAGAATGAAAGTCCCGCAATTTCCATCATCATAGACCCGATATCCATTGCCCCTGTAATGATAACCAAAGGCAATACATTCGGTAAAATGTGGCGCCATAAAATGGTCAATTGTTTCGTACCATTCACTCTAGCTGCCGCAATAAAGTCATTATGACGAAGTTTGATTACCGCAGATCGAATCAATCGTGCGTATTTCGCCCAGCTCACCACAACAAGAGCTAAGATCGCATTGATAGCACTACCACCCAAGATACCGGCAATGGCAATGGCCAATACCACCCCTGGGAAGGATAACATAATGTCCGTAAAGCGCATCAATACAAGTTCTACTTTACCTCCAAAGAAACCAGACAAAATCCCTACTACTGTACCAACAGTGGCTGTTAAGATAACAAGGATGATAGTCATGGACAAGGAAGTTTGTGTACCGTAAATGATACGGGAGAACGTGTCACGCCCCAATTTATCAGTGCCCATCAGATGATCTGCAGAGGGCTTTAAGAAAGCTTTTGACATATCTGCATGAAAGGCATCATGTGGTGTGATATAGGGAGCAAATATAGCAATTCCAACTACAATAGCCACTAAGAGGGAGTAGAAAGAAAAGCGCTTGTGTTGCAAAATAAATTCTTTCATCTTATCCCCTCGCTTTCAATCGTGGATCCAAAATAGAGTAGGACAGGTCTACCAAGAAGTTGATAGCTGTATAGATAAGGGCCACCCACAATACAAAGCCCTCAATGAGTGGATAATCGCGCATGGCAATGGCATAGACCGCCATTTTCCCCATCCCTGGCCAAGAAAATACGATTTCAATCACTGCAGCCCCTGCCAAGAGCCAACCAATACCTATACCCATAACCGTAATCAATGGTAATAAAGCATTTGGTAAGACATGTTTCCATAAAATTTGAGATTCACTCATGCCACGGGCTCTAGCACCCATCACATAGTCTTGATGCAATTCTTCGATAATCACAGTCCGCACTTGGCGCGTAAATTTTGCAGCCATGACGAAAGCTAATGTGATAGCTGGTAAAATCAAAGATTTAAAACTGATCACCGATGTAGCAATTGGCACCCAGTGCAATTTCAATCCGAAGATGTACAGCAGAATCATACCCAACCAGAAACTTGGCATCGATACATTCACAAAAGAAAAGAATCGAATGATAAAGTCTGGCAGTTTATTCGCTTTTACCGCCGAATAAATCCCCATGGGTATAGAAATAAGAACATTTAGCGTAAAGGCAGACACTGCTAATAAGGCTGTTCCGCCCAAGCCTTCTAATAATTTGTCGGTCACTGGTTTTTTCCCTGAATAGGAGGTTCCTAAATCACCTTGTACAGCGCCTGCTACCCAGCGCACATACTGTTCCATGAATGGACGATCTAAGCCCATTTCTTTTCGTGTAGCATCAATCATTTCCTGTGACACAATGGTGTCCCCTGCCTCCAACACCATCAAAGCTGGATCCCCAGGAGCAATGTATGTCAAGCAAAATGTCAGAAATGTAACCCCTATTAAGGTGACTAGCAATTGTGACACCTTACTTAGTATAGTTTTCAATCATCCACATCCTTCCCTTAAAATTAGTGAGCATACATTGATGTAATTAATACATACCAAAAAAAGAAAAGCCACCCTTTGGGTGGATCTACATTAAGTTAGCAAGGGCTATAGTTTAGACAATCTTGCTCCATCTTGCCCATAACCCTATACAACTTTTAGCAATATCTCCCCCAAAATATTCTTCCCTTATTTAAGGTATTCATAGTCAATATCTACGCCCAACTATATTATAGATATTACATAAATATGTTAATTTCTTTTATCAAAAAAGTCAAATGACTAATGTGAATATTGCAAGACATGGAATGCATGCTTGTTTGAAAGTGTACATTTCTAGGTATTTATCTGTGATTTATATCA
Organism: Veillonella sp. 3913; assembly: GCF_003992235.1. Lineage (NCBI taxonomy): Bacteria > Bacillati > Bacillota > Negativicutes > Veillonellales > Veillonellaceae > Veillonella > Veillonella sp. 3913. The sequence continues at coordinate 171,556 of NZ_RQVF01000003.1, forward strand.
TTTTAAATCATTGCGTTTACACAAATTGAAAAATATCTATATAGTAATTTTATTCATTTTGTATAATATTCATGACTTTTAAAGATAGATATAAGAAACTTTCATAATTAACCTGAATCGTGACATAAGAAAACACACCCCAGGGAGCCCCCTTAGGTGTGTTCCATTTTACTATGCAATTAAAAGAAATCATTTTTCCAAAGCCAATAGCCTGCCAGGGCTGCAAAGCTTATACCAATACCAATCACATACTCAAAGCCATATTCCATATCAGCAAATGGCACCGGTACATTGATACCCCACAAGCTAAAGATGGCCGTTGGTACAGCTAACATAATTGTCATGGCTGCCAATAATTTCATAACTAAGTTTAAATTGTTAGAAATAATGGATGTAAAGGCATTCATCATATTCATCAAAATATTAGAATACATTTCAACCATTTCCACAGCCTGCTTGTTCTCAATGATCACATCTTCTAATAGATCTTCATCTTCTTCATAGATTTTCAACAAATATCGCACATCATCATGACGACGAATACGTAAAATCCGTTCCATTACCGTACCATTACCACGCAGTGCAGAGGTAAAATAGGTCATGGATTTTTGTAATTCCAATAATTGGAACAAATCTTTATTCCGTGTCGTATGTCGTAATGTTTTTTCAATGTCATCCGTACGGCGGTCGATTTGTTGTAAGTATCGCAAATATAGTACCGCTGTGCGATACATGATTTGGAACAGAAATCTTGTCTTTTTAAAAGTATAGAAGGTTGGCATTTGATTGCTCAAGAACGGATATAGCACCTCTGCTTCTTCTAAACAGATGGTAATAAAGAAATCTTCTGTCACAAAGACACCTAGTGGAACTGCATCATATACATCAGAACCACGCAGTACTGGAATGTTAATAACGACGAAAATGTATTCATCTTCAATTTCTACGTGAGACCGTTCTTCCGTATCCAAAGCTGCTTTCAGTACGTCCGTTGGAATCTGTGTCATCATATTGACGATAGCCAACTCATCGGGGTCTGGGTTCACCAAATTTATCCATGAACCTTTTGTAGCATCTTGTACAGTGGAATCTGTAAATAATTCCCCCTCTACGTGTTTGTGTACCGTTAACATGTGACACCTCCTTAACGTCTTAATAACCCTACCCTTTATCTTAATCAATCGAGGCCGATTCGTCAATTTTTTTATGATTTCTTGTGAAAGTTACTAACAACCTTTCACTATTTCCACTCAATCAATGTATAGGAGTAAATACGATACCCATGTACAACAAAAAAGACCTGGCCTAATACCAAGTCCTTTTTGCTGTATAGTTGTTATGTAGTGATATATGCCTTGTATGACTACAAGTAGGGAAGATATCACAATACCTCCTGCTACATAGTTGGGCGTACATGCTAGCAGGAGGCGTTATGTTATTTGCTGTAGAATATACGGATAGAGTTCAAGATACAAAGAATGGATACCCCTGTATCTGCAAAGATAGCTACCCACATATTAGCAAAACCAAATACACCTGCTACCATAACGATGATTTTTACAGCAATAGCGAAGAAAATATTTTGCCATGCAATAGACAAAGTACGATCCGCAATACTTAAGGAACGCCATACAGAATCTAGGTTAGAGTTCATGTACACCACGTCTGCTGCTTCGATGGCAGAATCTGCACCACTACCCATAGCACCACCTACATCAGCACCTGTCAATACAGGCGCATCGTTGATGCCATCACCTACGAACATAACAGAACCATGATCATTACGTAGAGACTGTACCACTTCTAATTTATCTTGTGGTAATAACTCAGCACGTACTCCTTGGATACCTACTTGTTGAGCAATATACTTTGCACTAGCTGCCACATCACCTGTAAGCATCACTGTTTGATATCCTTTGCCGTTCATGCGACGAATGGCTTCCTTAGAATCAGCTTTTAAAGCGTCAGCGATGATGATACGGCCTACGTATTGACCATCAACAGCTACGAATACTTCACTACCATACACATAATCAATCAATGGCGTTGCAATATTTTCTTTCGCCAACAAACGACCATTGCCGACTAATACAGTATGACCTTCTACGGTGCCTACCATGCCGTGACCGGAAATTTCTTTTACATCCTTGGCCGTAGTAAACTCTACCCCTCTACGTTGTACTTCTTCTACGATAGACATCGCAATTGGGTGTGTAGATACGGTTTCTAAGGCTGCTGCATATTGCAACACTTCGTTTTCTGTATAGCCACTAGCTACTTCTACTGTTTGTACGTTGAAAGTACCTGTTGTGATAGTACCAGTTTTATCAAATGCAATCGCTTTCACACGGCTCATAGCCTCGATTGCTTTACCACCTTTAAATAAGATACCTTGTCGAGAACCAGCACCAATACCAGAGAAGAATGCCAATGGCACAGATAATACTAAAGCGCATGGGCAAGATACTACTAAGAATGTTAAAGCTGTATAAATCCAATATTGCCATTCTCCTGTGAATAAAGGTGGTACCACGGCAACGATAATTGCCAATGCCACTACGATTGGCGTATATACACGAGAAAAACGAGTAATAAAACGATCAATCTTTGGTTTCGATGCTGCTGCATTTTCCACAGCATCTAGAATACGCATAACCATGGAATCTTTTAATTCATGCGTTACTTCTAAGACAATGCGACCATCTACATTGATGCAACCAGACATCACTTCAGTGCCTACCGTAGCACTCACAGGAACTGGTTCACCAGTTACCGCTGCTGTGTCGATACGTGTAGTCCCTTCTACAACACGACCATCCAATGGAATACGATCACCAGGACGAATTTCGATATGAGATCCGACTTGTACATCTTCTGGGTTCACCACCTGCACGCTGCCATCACAAGCGATTAAACGCACTTCTTCTGGGCGAAGATCCACTGCATCCATTACGGCATTACGACTGCGTTCTGTAGCACGTTCCTCAAAATAAATGCCCACTTGGAAGAACAACATAACCCCAACTGCCTCTGCATATTCACCAATGATTAACGCACCAATAGTAGCAATGGACATCAAGAAATTTTCATCGAACAGTTTACCTTTCATACCATTCTTAATTGCTGCCCATACAATGCGCCATCCTAGTATAACAAAAGTCACCACCATCAATGGAATCATATATTGCTCAGACACCCAATTGGTAAACTCTGCTACTACCATCACGATAGCGCCTATAATAATCCCCACTAAACTAGAATTATGCTCATGGTCATCCTCTGCTTGTTGTGCTTTTTTAGATGCACGCACAAATGGTACCACTACTACACCATCTTCCGTAGCATCACATACCGCTTGGATTTGTTCTTGCAAAGCATCCATATCTTCTACAGTAGATGTAATACGTAATTGCTGCGTACCAAGTGTAAATGTTGCTGCTGACACAGATTCTAGTTGATTTAATTTTGCTTCAATCACGCTAGCACAATTGGCACAATTCAAATTTTGTAGTTTAAAAATGCGTTCCATCGTATCTCCTTTATGAATTATAATATGTAACCTTACTACTTGTTTTAAAGTTTGTTTTAACACTGTTTTAACACTTGAGTGTTTGTTCATATTTTTATTATATCTATAAATTTCTATTTTGTCAACATATGATTGTATATTCATTTATATTTTTTTATCCTATTTTCATATTATCTCTATAATAAAAAGGCACCCTATTACTTAGAGTGCTAAAAATCGCTGTATCCGGATTCAAACCGCATCTTTATAACAATATGTTATCTTCGTGGTATTCCACAATGTATTCTTACAGACAATATAAAAAGTGTAATGCTGACAGCAAGAAGTCATGGTACCCAGGGTCAACCGCAACCTAAAGCTGAACAGTTTAGTAAGAATATGGGGTTTCGCTTCCAACCATGCATGTCTGACCGACCATAAACTAAAGGAACGGTAGAGTACCAAATGAAAATACTAGATGAATTACATGCCTACCAAGGGCAACTTAGCTTTGATGAGCTCAACGAAAATGTAGACAAAATTACATTATGTAGTAACCTTTCTATTTCAGGGTTATAGGACAAAATGAGTTGGTAGACTATGTCCCTACACGATAAAGAGGACTTAGCCTAATGACCAAGTCCTCTTCACTGTATAGTTATTATGTAGTGATATATGTCTTGCATAACTGCAAGGAGGGGAAGATATCACAATGCCTCCTGCTACATAGTTGGGCATACATGCTAGCAGGAGGACTTATACTATTTACTGTAGAAAATACGGACAGAGTTAAAGATACAAAGAATGGATACCCCTGTATCTGCAAAAACTGCCACCCACATATTTGCAAAGCCAAATACACCAGCCACCATAACGATAATTTTTACAGCAATGGCGAAGAAAATATTTTGCCACGCAATGGACAAGGTACGTTCTGCAATACTTAAGGAACGCCATACAGAATCTAGGTTGGAGTTCATATATACCACGTCTGCTGCTTCGATGGCAGAGTCTGCACCACTACCCATAGCACCACCTACATCAGCACCTGTCAATACAGGTGCATCATTGATACCATCACCTACGAACATGACAGAGCCATAGTCATTACGAAGAGATTGGACAACCTCCAGTTTATCTTGTGGTAATAACTCGGCACGCACACCTTGGATACCTACTTCTTGAGCAATATGATTAGCACTCGCTGCCACATCACCTGTGAGCATCACTGTATGATATCCTTTGCCATTCATGCGACGGATAGCCTCTTTAGAATCTGCTTTCACAGCATCGGCAATGACGATACGACCTACATATTGACCATCAATAGCTACGAGTACTTCACTACCATATACATGTTCAATGGTTGGTACCATTACATGTTCTGTTTCTAATAAACGACCATTACCAACCAATACGCTATGCCCTTCTACAATGCCTACCATACCATGACCAGAGATTTCTTTTACATCCTTAGCCGTATTAAACTCTACTCCTCTACGCTGTACTTCTTCTACAATGGACATAGCAATCGGGTGTGTAGAACCAGCTTCTAGAGCCGCTGCATATTGCAACACTTCATTATCTGTATAAGTACCAGCTACTTCTACTGTTTGTACGTTGAAAGTACCTGTTGTGATAGTACCTGTTTTATCGAAGGCAATCGCTTTCACACGACTCATAGCCTCGATCGCTTTACCACCTTTGAACAAGATACCTTGTTTAGAACCAGCACCGATACCAGAGAAGAATGCCAAAGGCACAGACAATACAAGAGCACATGGGCAAGATACAACTAAGAATGTTAACGCTGTATAAATCCAATATTGCCATTCTCCTGTGAATAGAGGAGGTACTACGGCAACGATAATCGCCAATGCCACTACGATTGGAGTATATACGCGAGAGAAACGAGTAATGAAACGATCAATCTTTGGTTTCGATGCCGCTGCATGTTCTACAGCATCAAGAATGCGCATAACCATGGAATCTTTTAATTCATGCGTTACTTCTAAGACAATACGCCCATCCACATTGATGCACCCAGACATCACTTCTGTACCTACGGTAGCGCTCACTGGAACTGGTTCACCAGTTACCGCTGCTGTATCGATACGCGTAGTACCTTCTACTATACGGCCATCCAATGGAATACGATCACCAGGACGAATTTCGATATGAGACCCTACTTGTACATCTTCTGGATTCACCACCTGCACGCTACCATCACAAACGATTAAACGCACTTCTTCTGGACGAAGATCCACTGCATCCATAACCGCATTACGACTGCGTTCTGTAGCACGTTCCTCAAAATAAATACCTATTTGGAAGAACAACATAACCCAAACAGCCTCTACATATTCACCAATGATTAACGCACCAATAGTAGCAACAGACATCAAGAAGTTTTCATCGAATAATTTACCTTTCATAATATTTTTAATTGCTGCCCATGCAATGCGCCAACCTAATATAACAAAGGTTACAATTAATAATGGAGTAAGGTATTGCTCTGGCACCCAATTTGTAAACTCTGCTACCACTATCACAATAGCGCCTATAATAATCCCCACTAAACTAGAATTATGCTCATGGTCATCATCTACTTGTTGTGCTTTTTTAGGTGCACGCACAAATGGTACCACTACTACGCCATCTTCCGTAGCATCGCACACCGCTTGGATTTGATCTCGTAACATATCTGTATCTTCTATACTAGAGGTAATGCGCAATTGCTGGGTGCCAAGCGTGAAAGTTGCTGCTGACACAGATTCTAGTTGATTTAATTTTGCTTCAATCACGCTAGCGCAATTAGCACAATTCAAATTTTGTAATTTAAAAATGCGTTCCATCGTATCTCCTTATGAAATTATAATATGTAACCTTACTACTTGTTTTAAAGTTTGTTTTAACACTGCTTTAACACTTAAGTGTTTGTTTATATGTTATCGTCGTGCCAGTAGACCAACAGCGATTTTTTATTTGTTCTATTATCCCATAGATTTAATAGATTTTCAATATCACTTTACCCCTAATACTTTAGATATCTCTGCCTCTATATAAATGTTATCCCATTTCTTCTTGACTTTGCCCCTCTTATAAGATGTAATATAAGTAAGAGAAAGAGCAGTACATAACACTAAGGAGGCCTATCATGATTCCTATCGATTCTGCTTTACATGGAGATGTGATTATCTACCAATCAGGACAAGAAAATATTTCAACTAACGTTTTATTTAAAGACGAAACATTTTGGATGACACAAAAAGATATGGCGACGTTGTTCGGAGTATCTTTATCTTCTATCAGTCGCCATTTAAAAAATATCTTTGAATCTAATGAATTAGATGAATCAGTGGTTATTGCAGAAATTGCAATAACCACTCAACACGGAGCTTTAGCCAATAAAACTCAAATCTCAACAGTAAAATTGTACAACCTAGACGCCATCATAGCTGTTGGCTACCGTGTAAACTCAAAAGAAGCTACACAATTCCGTATTTGGGCTACCAAGGTATTGCGTGAATATATTGTGAAAGGTTTTGCCCTTAATGACGATATGTTAAAGAACGGAACTCCCTTCGGTCAAAACTATTTCAAAGAGCTTTTACGTAGAGTTCAATCCATTCGAGCCAGCGAACGTCAAATCTATCAACAAATTACAGATATATTTGCAGAATGCTCCATTGATTACGATGTACAGGATCCTTTCACCCGCCAATTTTACGCTATGGTGCAAAACAAATTCCATTATGCTATCACAGGCAAAACTGCAGCTGAAATTATTTATAATGCCGTTGATAGAGATAAACCACACATGGGATTACAAACTTGGAAAAGCTCCCCTCATGGGCGCATTCATAAATCCGATGTAACCATCGCAAAAAATTATTTAACCGCAGACGAAATACGTAAACTAGAACGAACTGTATCCTCCTTTTTTGACTATATCGAAGGCATCATCGAACGAAAACATACTTTCACCATGAAAGCCTTTGCTGAAAGCGTAGATAAATTCCTATCTTTCAACGAATACGAAGTGCTCACTAATAAAGGGCATATTTCAAAACTACAAGCTGATAAGAAAGCAGTTACTGAGTATAAAGAATTTAATCGTACGCAGAAAGTATTCTCTGATTTTGACAGAATCATACACAAGCAAAACAAGTAATAGAGCAAATCAAAAATGAGAAAACCCCGTAAACACGTATGTTTACGGGGTTTGTTATTTGCTTGAATTATTCAGCTGTGATTGTTGCTACTGGGCAAACGGATTCGCAAGAACCGCAATCGATACAAGTATCGTTAATTTCGTATTTAACTTCGCCTTCAGAAATTGCTCCTACTGGACAAACAGAAGCACAAGAACCACATTTAATGCATGCATCACCAATAACGCGCATGAGACACCTCCATAAAAAAATAGAATTCGCTAACTTTATGATTATCATTTAACTAAGGTACTTACCTTTTTTATATTCTCATTATTGCACGTTTTTTTAGTCTTGTCAAATACTTGTCTATACTTTTTGTATCCAATTTTTACAATTGATGTTGCATTTTTTGTATCGCTGAACCTATATATTGCGCTATTTGATAGATTTTATCATTTGTATTCAACTATATATACAAAAAATAACTATAGGTGCCGATATTCTCAATTATTACTTCTCAATATAGTTTTTGATAATAATTATATTATCAATTAGATATCTAAGAACACAAACTAATTTCCATCCAGTTAGTGCAACTGATTCGATTCATATCCCATGACTCGTCGCTTAATCTTGTACATCCGTACCCGCTGGTAATCGATTTCATCATGACACACCAAAGTTGCCACATCAACCTGCAAAGTCTTGGCGATCAAATACAACACCTGCACAGATGTCCCTAAGGAACCTTTAGCACCTTCAATTTTTGCTAAATAACTTGGACTAATACCACATCGTTTAGATAACTCTTTTTGTGAAAGTCCCTGACAACGTCTAACCCAAGCAATTTTTCTGCCTAAACAAATACAAAACTCTTCATACTCTGGCATAGATTCCATTGATTGTAAATGCGTCCCCATCTCTATACACCTCATTTCAAAAGTATATAACTGAACTGCTCTACTCACATTATATATAGGCAAAATTCATAAATCAAGAGTGTATCGTATAAGATTCTTTTCAAAGATGCCTATCTAAAAGCTCTAAATGCACCATCTGTTCTTGTTCTAGCAGCATATATCTATACCAATATATAGCCTATACATTTCATTACTTTCTCTCTAGCCCTATCTGTCCAGACCGGAGAATCCTAGCCTCAGTTATAATGTTATCATCCCAAGTGGATTCAGAGGTAATCCCTTCATCGGTAATTCGTATTTCTTTCTGTATACGCTTCGATGGCTTGCCTTGTACTAATTCTTCATGGTATAGGCCTTCAAGGGTAGTTACATCTAAAGCTGACATAGAATTCCCTGAAACAAGTTCTTTAGGAAGTTGATCATGCATGCTAGATGGATCTTCACTTAATCGATGAGAAGGTGTTATTTCTTTACTTTCATCATTTTCCATATACACAAAATCATCTAATAAGTGCAACAAGGTCTGCAAATCATATCTATGAATATCATCATATTCTACCTCCATCAAGTATCGATGTGTAGGATCCTCTTTCATAATCATATCAATGGTGAACCTTACATAGGGTCCATCCTGTGTAGGCTGTTCAAATCTATCCCAGCGAACCGCTGTCATATCTTCTCGAGATAGAAGGCCTCCTTCAGATATTGTGTGCTTTTTAAAAGTATGTGGATTGTTTCGACGCCAAATCTCCATGTACTTCGCATCTGTCATACCTTGGATAGGCTGGTCATACCAGGTAGTATTCCACTGTTCTTGAGATACTCCTTTCGGCGGTACATTATCTCTACGTGTAACCATCACATTCACATCTTTGTCTAATTGCAACAGAACCCCTACTACATGCCCACTATCTGTAGGTACTACCTTATCAATCCAAGTAAGACTTTGTACTGCCCAAGGAATGGTAAAACGAAAATGCCCTGCCCGACTACTAATATACGTATGGTTCGGTATATTTTCTATTCCCTCACCTTTTGCACGTAGACTACTATCTGTATAGTGTTCCCCTACAGGAACGGGCATACCTACTGGCATTCCTTGCTGTCCTATGAATGTAATTTTAGGTTTTGCCTCTATATCTTCTGCCATACCTACAGCACCTGTGAAAGTGGCCATCGCCACGCCACATACCACAACTTTCCACCATATATTTCCAACTAGTTTGCTTTTCATTCGTTGATTTCCTTTCTTATCTGCGCCTCTATACATCCTATGTCAAGTTTTATACTCATCTAACGTTGACCTCATCTCAATATCTATCTTGGATTCAATAGTTCTTGCTGTATCATTAAATGTTACTTAGTACAACTACATATCTAGTATACCATAGCTAAAAAGAGAACCCACTATTGTGAGTTCCCTTATATACTACTATACAGTTGCTATATCTTACAGTTTGTCCAATGCTTGTGCTAAGTCAGCAATGATATCCTCAACATTTTCAATACCGATAGATACACGTAATTGTTCTGGTTTTACACCTGCTGTCAATTGTTCCTCAGGGCTCAATTGGGCATGTGTTGTACTTGCTGGGTGGATAACCAAGGATTTAGCATCCGCCACATTGGCAAGGTTAGAGAAGATTTCAAGAGCATCAACGAATTTGATACCTTCCTCTTTACCACCTTTCACACCGAATGTGAACACTGCGCCAACCCCTTTCGGGAAGTATTTATCAGCCAACGCTTTATATGGGCTGTTTGGCAATTCAGGATAATTTACATAAGCAATTTTTGGATGGTTTACCAAGAAATCTACAACTTTACGAGTGTTTTCTACATGGCGTTCTACACGCAAGGACAATGTTTCAATACCTTGAATAATCAACCATGCTGCTAGAGGAGTAATGGCTGCCCCAGTGTCACGCAATAATTGAGCACGTACTTTCACAGTGAAAGGAATTGGAAGATCGCCATATACTAAACCATTGTAATGTACGTCGCCTTCTACAAATCCAGGATAACGGCCGCTTGCTTTGTAGTCGAACTTCCCACTTTCCACGATCACACCAGCGATAGTTGTACCATGACCGCCTAAGTATTTAGTTGCGGAGTGAACCACTACGTCTGCACCGTGTTCAAATGGACGGAACAAGTATGGAGTACCGAATGTATTGTCCACGATTACGATGATACCATGAGCGTGAGCGATCTCAGCAATCGCTTCTAAATCTACCAAGTTAGCTCCTGGGTTACCAACGGATTCTACATACACAGCTTTTGTGTTGTCGTCGATAGCTGCTTTGAACTCATCTAAATTATCTGGATTTACGAATTTTGTAGTAATACCGAAACGTGGCAATGTAGCGCTGAATAAGTTATACGTACCACCGTATAATGTGGACGCTGCCACAATATTGTCCCCAGCAGATGCTACGTTTTGGATAGCATAGGCAATCGCTGCAGAACCAGAGGCTACGGCGATGGCACCAGCACCACCTTCTAAAGCGGCTACACGGCCTTCCAATACGTCTTGTGTCGGGTTACCTAAACGAGTGTAGATAGGACCTGCATCCGTTAAGGCAAAACGTCCTGCTGCTTGTTCTGCATCTTTAAATACATACGATGTTGTTTGATAAATTGGCACCGCACGGGAACCTGTTGCGTCTACTGTATGACCTGCATGTAATTGTAATGTTTCAAATTTGTAATTGCTCATGTTAAACTCCTCATCATTCTTAAATCTTTACTATGTATTGACTAGGATTAAATGACCCAGTCTTGTATATATGCTTCTTCAATCGGTCTCGATTGTAATTCACTGACCTCATACGGTGTTTCTTGGTACACATAATAGTTTAACCAGTTTGAATAGAGTATGGTCGATGCGGATCGCCATCGAATGATGGGCTCTTTCGTCGGATCATCATCAGGGAAATAATTTTCTGGAATTTCAATCTCTAATCCTAACTTTCTATCCCTATCATACTCTTGGTATAAAGTATCTCGATCATATTCTGGATGTCCAAAGATAAACACATGTTTATTATCATAGGACCGAGCGATACCAACACCTGTCTTATCCGCGCGGGCTAGCACTTCTAACTGAGGGTGAGCGTTGATTTCGCTTTCACTCACCGTCGTATGCCGTGAATGAGGCATATAGAAGAGTTCATCTAGGCCACGCATAAGCATGGGCTTACTGTTCTGCACTTCTTGTTCATATACACCGAATAACTTGGTAGGCAAATCTTCCTTGTGGATACCGAAGTGCTTATAAATCCCGGCTTGGGCTCCCCAACAAATGTAGAGAGTAGAACACACATGGGTTTTACTCCATTCCATAATTCCTGAAAGCTCATCCCAGTAATTCACTTCCTCAAAAGGCATTTGCTCTACCGGAGCGCCTGTTATAATCAAACCATCAAAGTATTGATCTTTGATTTCCTCGAAAGTTCTATAAAAGGTTTCCAAATATTCTTGACTTGTATGACTTGCTGTATAGGACGCCGTGTACAGAAAAGTCACCTTTGTTTGTAACGGTGTATTACTCAAAGCACGAAGCAGTTGAATTTCCGTAGTCTCTTTCCGTGGCATCAAGTTCACAACCACAATGTGGAGTGGTCGAATATCTTGTGACTCTGCCCGTTCCGAATCCATGACGAATATATTCTCTTCTGAAAGTTTCCCTATGGCTGGTAATCCTTTCACTACTCGTATAGGCATTCAATCCACCTCTCTTTCCAGTAAAACCTATCGATTAACGATGAATTAAGTATACTAGGATGTCCATCATATGTCAACAATATACGTACATTTATCCTTATACAGGATACATATTATTATATATAGCAAAAAACTATAAGGAAAGTTATAAATACATATTTTCCCAATATTGCTTACATGTCATACATACCCTTGAAATCCATCCCATTATATCAATATGTTACTTTTACACACTTTCAGAAAAAATAACTTGCTATTGAGTGGATTTTGATATATAATTTCATCAATATATATAGATGTCATTTTTCATTACATGTAATAGCAATTTACAGTAAATAAGCTATATATCAACAGGCCTGTGATACTATAGAAACTATGATGTAAGTACGCCCCTTATACATCATCCATGACAATCATATTATGTAGTTTTATATACAAGGAGGTAAACCATGAGTAACTCATATATTAAACACTCATTATTGATGACAGCCTCTGACATCCAAGATGATTCCTACACTGACGAAGAACTGGTAGCCTTCATCCAATCTGGTTATTGTCATATGACTGTTATCTTATGTCAACGGTACGTACCTCTCATTACAAAATACGCGCATGTGCGCCAACTTCGTTCTATAGACAGTGATTTAGAATCTGCCTTATGGGAATGTTTCTTGCAGGCTATTAAGACCTATGATATAACTAGCAACATCCCTTTTGCTGGCTTTGTAAAATCTCGCATACGCTTCACCCAGTGGAATCTATATCGAAAGAGTCTACGACAATGGACTCATGAAACGGTGTTAGTCCCACAAGAAGATGAAACAGATCCCTTAGTATCAATCCCATCCAGCCATGATACTGCAGAGGAAGCCATTCATCATTTAGAACTATTAGCATTGCACACAGCTCTATCAGAAATGGAGCCGGTGCATGCAAACCTATTACGGCAAGTCTTGCTACAAGGCAAATCCATCAGCGAAATCGCTAATACCTATGGCATGAGTCGACAGGCTATGCATAAGAAATACAAACGAGCCCTCGCCTTGCTAAAAGAGACTTTAGAAACAGTTCAATAACTTAATATTGAAAATAAGTAAAACCTGAATCTCTCAAAGAGATTCAGGTTTTCTTATTGTGTAGTACACTAATATATAACAATAGCCATCCTGCTATGTATCAGCAGGATGGCTACGGTAATCCTTGGTACTAAGTCCTATCACTATCATTTACATATACCCTTCTTGGTGTGATTCTCAGCTGTCTAAAGGTCCTATCCTACCTTATCGTTTTAACCACTTTAATACCCAAAGGGTAATTCTAATAATTTTTAATGCTTTTTCAAGCTTTTCCATATTACGCCTCTAAAGCGATGGCATTATTTCGCACAACCCCTACCAAAGGATAGGCATATAGCTTACCCAATGCATCGCCTACAGCTTTTACATCCTCATCTGTAGCACTTTCATTGACATAGGCAAAATTAGCCACTTTTAGATTATGTGCACCTTCACCTTTTTTAAATTGTAATTGTAATTTGGTTACCATTGTTGTTGTCATAGTCTAATCCTCCTTATTCTACCACCGTGGACTCTGTTGTCACTAATGCACCATGTTGAAAGTTACTCAATCGTTGATCTTTACGACCACGAAGTACATCTTTCTCCACCATCAGTTGACCTACTGTGTCAATTTCAGTTTTTGTAACACCTTCTTTGGGGAATGCTACCACAATATTGACATCTTCCTTAGATGTGTCTGTAAAGACCAAATGTAATTCTTTTTTCACTACTGTACTTGCTGCCATAATTTTCTCCTTTCCTAGTACCAAGTGCTTACACTTAGATACATTCAAAAAAAGAAGACTTGTCAACCAAATTCATAATCTTATCGGAGTAAACAAAAAAAGACTGTAATCAGAATGATAATTTTCATTCGATTACAGTCTTTTCTATATAACGCTTAGATTACGTTCACAATTCTATATTAACCTTGTAAACGGCTTAATACTGTTGCTAATTGAGCTTTTACAGCATCAAGTTCTGCACGTTGAGATTTGTTTTCTTCACGTAATGCGTTAATTTCACCTTTTTGTTCAAGGTTTTGCGCTTCTAATGCACCCATTTTATCTTGCAATACGTATGTGGAACTAATTGGACCTTGTCTGTATACATCTGCTACAGCTGTTTCGTCTGCTTTAGCTCCTACTTTCCAAGTAATACCAGCATTTGCCATCACTTGGCTACGGTTACCACCAATAGCAGCACCTGCATGGAACATCAAAGATTCATTTTTATAATGTGCCACACCTAATGCTAAGGAGTTTTGACCTTGGTAGTGACCTACACCAGCCATGATTTGAGTTGGTTCTAATGGATCGTATTGGATAGGTTTCAATGCGGATAACGCAGCCGCTTGAGAACCAACACGGTTCACTTGACCTTGTAATTGATTAGTAATTGCTTGCATATTGCCTGCTGCATCACGTAATTGGCTTACATTAACTGCATCAGTAGGATCAGTACCTGCTGCCACATTAGTGATTTTGTTACCACCATTGTTCAAGCCAGCATTTGTTAAGGAAACTGCTCCTTTGCCTGCTCCTGCTGGAGTTAAGGTAATTCCATTACCATCAATCTTAGTTGTATTGTCACCAGCTTTGAATTCAGCACTAGTTAAACCAGTTAATGTAGGGTTAAGTTCATATGTGAAGGAAGAGCCAGCTTGAGTAAGTTTCAAGTTATTTCCAGCATTGAAAGTAACAACATCACCAGCTTTAACAGGTTGTGCTGCATCATTTCCAGTGACAACGCCAGTTCCAGTTTGACCGCCTTTTGCTTGCCATGCTGCATTATTAATAGCATTCGCTACATCACCAACAGTGGCAATTTTGCCTTGATCAGCTTTAGGAACAGATACAGTACCTGCTTTTCCATCTTTGCCGTCTTTAGCGTTGACAGTAATTGTGCCAGTGTTAACTTGTAAACCTTTATCTCCTACAGTGATTGTTGTGCCATCAACTTTTACTTTTAAACCTTTATCAGTAGTTTCTAAAGATTTGTCAGCTGCTTTAACTTTCACACCTGCAGTTGTTACTTCGATAGATTTATCAGCTGGTTTTACATCGATGTTGCCTGCCTTATCTTTTTCTAAACCTTTACCAGGTTTTACAGCAGAGTTAGCGATTTCATCTTTTATTTGTTTTACAAATGTAGGATTTACTTTAATACCCTTATCACTTACAGTGATCGTATCTCCATCTGCTTTAACAGTGATTTTGTTGTCCTTACCTACTTCTAAGCCATTACCAATGTTTACACTGTATTTCACAGTAGATGTTTTTCCATCTGCACTTTCCACAGTAGCTGTTGTACCAGCACCATTTACGAAGTTTACTGTATCATATGGTTTTACAAGATCTACAGCTGTACCATTACCTTGTAAGTTCCAACCTGCATTTAGTACGTCACCTACAGTAGCTGCGTTATTTGGGTTAACCTCATTTTCACCAGTACCCATTGTTGGAGCTGCTTGAGATTTAGTAGCTTCATCTTTATCATCTTTATTTTTAGTTTCAGGTAAGTTGCTTGCAACATTAGTAATATGTTTATCAGCAGTAACAGTAACAGGTTTTTCTTCACCTGTTTTACCGATTGTTACATCTCCGCTCTCTTTTAAGGTAATAACAGTAGGTGCAGCACCTTTACCAGCGATAGAAGTAATACCTGTCAACTCTGGATTCAAGGAATATGTGAAGTTTGTACCATCTTGTTTAATTTCAAGATTATTACCAGCTTTAAGCGTTATTTTGTTGCCATCTTTAACTTCTTCAGTAGATGTAGTATTACCTTTTGCTTTTTTACCAGTACCTTCAACATCAGATGTAATGGAGAATCCAGAAGAATTAATATGTTTCTCTAATTCATCTTTAAGATCTTGTACATCATTTTTAACGCCAGTTAATTGATTTACGTTAACACCATCTGTACCATCTGTACCTTCTTTAACGTTTTTAATTTGATTACCACCATTGTCCAAGCCATCTTTTGTCAAGGAAACTGGTTTTTTACCCGCTGCTTTAGGAGTGATAGTCATACCATCTGCATTGATTACAGTTGTATCACCTGCATCATTTTTGAAAGATGCACTTGTTAAATCTTTCAATTCTGGATTTAAAGAATATGTGAAATCTTTACCAGCTTGTTTAAGTTTTAAGTTGTTTCCAGCTTTTAAAGTAACTTTGTCACCAGCTTTAACTTTTTCTTCTGTTGTGCCTTCTACTTCGCCAGAGTCTTCTTTATCACTTGTTGCTTTCCAAGCTGCATTGTTGATAGCATCTGCTACATTACCGATAGTAGCAATTTTGCCTTTATCTGCTTCAGGAACAGATACAGTACCAGCTTTGTCGCCTTCTGTTACATTAGTAATAGAACCAGTGTTAACTTGTAAGCCTTTATCTCCTACAGTGATTGTAGTGCCATCAGCTTTTACTTTTAAGCCTTCCTCAGTAGTTTCTAAGGATTTATCAGCTGGTTTAACTTTCACGCCTTCAGCTGTTACTTCGATAGATTTATCAGCTGGTTTTACCTTAATGTTACCATCTGTATCTTTTTCCAATCCATCGCTTGTTTTAACAGTGGATTTACCGAGTTCATCTTTTAATTGTTTTACGTTAACTGCATCAGTATCTTTTTCACCAGCTTTAACATTAGTGATTGTTTTATTGCCATTGTCTAAGCCATCTTTGGAAAGAACTACATCACCTGCAGTTACTTTACCATCTTTACCATCGATTGCTACAGGGTTATCTCCACCTACAGTAACAACACCATTTGGTCCAAAGGATACTTTACCAGCACCTTCACCTTCACCAGTGATAGATTTGATACCTTTTAACTCAGGTTGTAAGGAATATGTGAACTCTTTGCCAGCTTGTTTAAGTTTTAAGTTTTTACCAGCTTTTAACGTAACTTTGTCACCAGCTTTAACTTTTTCTTCTGTCGTGCCTTCTACTTCGCCAGAGTCTTCTTTATCACTTGTTGCTTTCCAAGCTGCATTGTTGATAGCATCTGCTACATTACCGATGGTAGCAACTTTGCCTTTATCTGCCTCAGGAACAGACACAGTACCAGCTTTGTCGCCTTCTGTTACATTAGTAATATTACCAGTATTAACTTGTAAACCCTTGTCTCCTACAGTAATTGTAGTGCCGTCAGTTTTAACTTTTACACCATTTGCTGTTACACTAATGGATTTATCTGCAGGTTGTACTACGATTTTACCATCACTATTAGTCAAACCGTTGCCAATTTTTGGAGATGCATTGTTGATCATATCAGCTACGTTTTGAGCTGTTGTTAAGGCATTGCCTTTCGTTTCATCTTTAGGTTTTACTTGACCTGTAGCTGGGTCTTTTTCAAGTTCAGCTGTAACAGGAGTGATTGTAATTGTGTTATTGGTAGCATCTGTTGTCAATACAGCTTTGTTAGCAGATACCACTTTTAATGTTTGGCTATCTAATAATACGTCAGCTTTAGATGTACCATCAGTTGTCGGTGCAGCTTGATCTACTGTATCACCAGCGATTTTTAAATTCACAGAGCGAAGTTGCGCTACGTTTACTGCATCAGTATCATCTGTACCTGCTGCTACATAATTAATTTGACGAGTCATGCGAGGCGTACCTACAGCCACAGCTGCTGTAGATGCAGTTAATGCATTACCTCGTAAACCAGCATATGTATTCATACGGTTTTCGTTAAGATCATAGCCTTTACGCGCTTCTGTATCTGCTACGGAGTAGGAACCTAAACCAACACCATTATCCACTGTAGCTTGTGCTTTTACACCGATAGCTACTGCATGGTCAGCAGTAGATTTAGCTTGTGTACCGATGGCTACAGAGTTTTCATTTGTTGCATTTGCATCAGTACCGATAGCAATAGATGTTTTACCTTCTGCCACAGCACGTGTACCAATAGCTAACGCAGATTCCTTCGCACTTTTATAAGCCGCTTCTAATGTTGCCTTAGCTGTCTTTAACTTATCTGCTTCTGCTGTTGCAGCAGCTGTTGTATCTGTTACTTTTTGTTTTAAAGCTTCATCATCTGTATTTTCTGCAATCAAATCTTGAGCACGTTTAATCAAACGTGTTACATCCGCTGTAGTTGTACTAGCTGCATTTTCATCAAGTGCCGCTATTTTTTTCAACGCAGCCAATTGAGCTGTTACAACTGGTTTAGCACTATCATAGTTATTATTGGACTGTATGTTTCCAAAAAACTCATCTTGTAGAGCTGCATTATCTACACCTAATGTTTGAAGCAATTGCTTCTCTTCATTAGTTAATGTATATAAAGAAATCCCAAAGTCACGAGCATCACTAGCCAAACGTTTTTGTGTCGCTTTACTATCGCTTTCTGCTGTTAACTTAGCATCTTGAGCATCAGTGAAAGTCTTATACGCTGTATTATACGTATCCAACGCTGTAGATACAGTGGTTGCTAAGTCTGCATTACCACCTGCTACAGAGTCATTACCAAAGGCAAAACCATGTGTACCCATAGCGCGAGCTGTTGTACCTAAGGCAATCGCTCCTTGTCCTGTAGCAAAGGCATTTTCCCCAGCTTTGCCATCCGCTTTACCGCCATTACCGATTGCAATGGCTTGTGCTCCATAAGACGTAGCAGCACGACCGATAGCCATTCCACCTGCTGTAAACGCACGAGCCCGGTCACCTACAGCAACGCCAGATGTTTCTGCTACATGAGATCCAAAACCTACCGCTACTGCACGACCAGCACTAGTCCCAGTACCAGACTCTGTACCTACAATCGTATCGCTTGCTGCTCGTGTAACTGCATGATTACCTACTGCTGTAGCAAATGGATTATAAGTAGCTGATGTAGTACCTACTGCCGTAGAGTAAGCCCCACTTGCTCTAGAAATATTACCAATGGCAGCTGCACCTATTTCATAGGCCTTTGCAATTGGACCTACCGCTGTTGCCGCACCTTGTTGACCTGTTGTTTCCGCTTGGTAACCTACCGCTACGGATTGAGTGAAATTCGTACGAGCTTCTGGACCAATGGCTACAGATTCTTTATAATCACTTTTTGCATTTCTACCGATAGCAATCGCACCAGTACCCGATTGGAATGTCACGCCACCATGGTCACGTAACGAGGATGCATTTGTACCAATAACAACCGTATCAGTATAGGAAGCATAGGCATTCCTACCAATAGCCACTGTATTTGCTGTATGCTTTTCTTGATCTGCTTCTGGAATAACTGATTCACTAACACCGGCTAAGCTAGATTTACCAATCGCCACACCAGCTTTGGCATTAGTCACTGCTAAATTACCTACAGCAATAGACCCTTCTTGTACAGCCTTACTATTGGTGCCAAATGCAGTACCTTCACCTGTACCTGCCACATTATCTACAGCAAATGTAGTGGTCATACCAGCTACGCTAAATGCCGTCACGCCTAAAATAGCAGCCATAGCAGCTAAACGATTTACTTTTTGTTGACTTTGTGCATGTGCTGCATTTGTTCGAACAATTTCATTACGTTTTTTCATGATTCTCCTTTTCCTTAAAGTTTGAAACCCATATTGACTTACTATACTACACGATTAAGATGACATATGCGTGAACAAAATACCCTTGATAGGTGCCAAATTTAAATGAAAATTTTTTTCACAACCTGTTACTCAGTTGCACTATAATTCATATAATTTCACTATGGCATCTTATCTGTTGCCTCAATTATACTGTTCTCACTTATAGATGTCAAATGCATTCTTCATAAGCTTTCATGAAAAAAACTATAACCTTTTCAATAGCTAAAAGCTATTTAATAATAGTCATTCTCTATAAATACTTTATATATAGTATACTATATAACTATCATATATCTTCATATCACTTCTTGATAATTAGCGGTGCACCTAATAGGTACGTCCTATAAGTGGTAACATTTTATTATTATTTTACTTATTCCTATTTTTTTGATATATTATATGTGTCGATGTGATACTCGACAGGAACTATGAACCTCATATGTTCCAGCCTTTCAAACTACTTACATATGTGATAACGGTGACTTCCCATACACACCTACAGTTATCACAAAGAAGCCACCTGCTCGTCCCCATACGAGTTAGGTGGCTTTCACCTTTATAGGCATGTCTTATAATATTATGCTTACTAAAACTTGTGATAATACCATGTATCTTATATGCGGCGTATCATCAATCTACCAATACTCGTGCAATATTTCTAATACGAATACATGCTATAATTAAGACTAGCTATATCATAACAATTTGATGATATATACTCGATATAATAATAATATCTTTGCTAGCAACATACATATAAAGCATATCATGAATTATCAGCAATATACATTATATTCCATTAAAAGGAGGATACTATGAATCATACCATCTATTTAGGAGGCGGTTGTTTTTGGGGTGTGGAAAGCTACTTTCAACGCATCCCCGGCATTGTAGATACTGAAGTAGGCTACAGCAATGGCACTCATCCGAATCCTAGTTATGAAAAGGTTTGCCGTGGCAGCGGTCACGTGGAAACTGTCAAGGTTACTTATGACACCTCTGTGATTTCCCTCTCTAAGGTACTACAATATTTTTTGCGCATTATTGATCCTTTTAGTATCAACAAACAAGGTAACGACGTGGGCATTCAATATCGCACTGGTGTGTATTACGAACATTCTGAGGACAAAGCAATCATCGAGTCCACGTTAGAACGTGCTAATAGCCATTACCAAAAGCCTTTTGCCATCGAAGTGTTACCCTTACAGTCATTTTATCCAGCTGAAGAATATCATCAAGACTATTTAGATAAAAACCCTAATGGCTATTGCCATATTAATGTATCCAAGGCTTACGAGCCTTTAATCGATGAAAAGGAATACCAACGCAAAGCAGATGATGTATTACAAAAAGAACTTAGTGAATTAGAATACGCTGTAACACAACATAGTGCTACGGAGCGACCTTTCTCTCATGCCTATACAGACGAATTTCGCCCCGGCATTTATGTAGATATCACCTCTGGAGAGCCTCTTTTTATCTCCGCTCAGAAATTCGACTCTGGTTGTGGTTGGCCTAGTTTTGCACAACCGATCAACAGCGATGTCATTCGTTACTATGAAGACGATAGTTTAGGACATCGTCGCATCGAAGTACGCAGTCGCATTGGAGATGCTCATTTAGGGCATGTCTTTGAAGATGGCCCTCAGTCCATGGGAGGTCTCCGGTATTGTATCAACGGCGCGGCCTTACGCTTTATTCCTTTAGAAGACTTAGAAACAGAAGGGTATGGCGTTTTGCGTGAATTTGTAGAAAGTAGCCACGCTCTATCTCAAGATTCTTAAAAAATTTAGTATACAACAACTTAGCATAATACAAAGCTGATTTCAACGATTACCAACTTACTGTATCTTACAACATAAAAAGACTGTAAACACAGGATTATATTTCCAATTGTTTACAGTCTTTTATCGTTATATAAATAGTCTATGCTTATATGCCCTATCTATACCGTTAGAGCTAGCATACTTGATACACTATATTACTTTTAATAAAGTACGTATATCCCTATAGATTATGCATATACTATTGTAGCCCAGTATAGTCTATATATTATAAGTGCAGAAGATTAAACTCGCCATGAAATCCACGCAATGGTATCTGTTGTGTGATTTTCTAATTTACCATCTACAGCTTTCTCCGATAAAAATTCACGTATTTCTTCTTTGATCATTTCTAAGTCGCCACCTACTTTTCGATGCACACGTAAGCAGAAATAATCGACTGCTTCATCAACGGTTAAAGTTTCTACTTCTTCTACCGTTTTATAAGTAATATTTACATTCTTTCCGATTTCGTTAACTGTGCCCAAGCAATCTTGTAACATGGATTCCCATGGGCTTCCACTTACACCATATCGCTCAGAATAGATGGCATCTAAGTATTCATCTTTTCGATCGGCGAACATGATGCACAAACAATGTTTGCGACTAGCTTTGTGCAAGGCGTGAAGATTAGCCGTATCCGACATGATGGGGCAGAAAATGCTGTATACCAAGTCAAATCGTTTGTCCCAGCCTAAGGCTTGCCGAGCTTCCTCTGACCACGGCCCAAGCCATAAATCTAAAGAAAGGCCTTCCTTTTCACTAATTTGTTTTGCCCCTTCTAGCATTCCTGTAGATAAGTCTACACCAGTTAGTTTTACCCCATTACGAGCTAGTCCCATGGCATAGTCCCCAGTACCACAGCCTACATCAAGTGCTGTTTCTCCTTCTGTTGGATGAATCCCTAATTCTTGTAATCGTGCTACAAAGTCCACTACTTGCGCTACACGATCCTCACGTTTGTGCATATTGACAAAGAACTTGGATGTTTGATTCCAAGATTGTTGTTCCTCTTGCCAACCCTCCATGGAAACAGGCATTGTTGTGATTGTACTCATAGAAACCTCCTTATCACTTTATATTTAATAGGATAGATATCGTTTACACCAATATTACTACTATACATTATATACGATATACAGCAAATTATATATGATAAAAATTATCAATTCATATATTTTAATTATACAATACAATACGTGTTTATACTGTATCTATAGCAACAAAATCTGTACAACCATACAAGAAGTATTAGAACACAAAAAAGCGACCTTGCGGTCGCTTTTCCTATTTAGAATCTACGATTCAATTATGCTTCGATAGCTGTAACAACACCAGCGCCTACTGTATGGCCACCTTCGCGAATCGCGAAACGTAAACCTTCT